>DATBLR010000005.1:0-10012 GCA_036555275.1 Gemmatimonadales bacterium
TACCGCTGGAAACACTGCGCCAGTCTCTCAAGGACCATGGCGCGGCTGCTGATCTGGGGATCCGCCGGCTCGCCTCTGCCGGCGCTGTTGTGGTCGAGGGGGGGACGGTGCGAGACCGGGCATTTGAGCCGGTTGCCGCGGGGGGCGATGCCCTGATCGAGCGGCTGGTCGCAATGGTCGACGCCGCCGGCCTCGCGCCTCCTTCCGTGTCGGAGCTGGAGAAATCGTTCCAGGTCCCGGGTGTCGCCGAGGCGCTGCGGATCGCTGCGCGCCGTGGACAAGTGGTGGCCGTCGAACGTGAGCGATACTTCACGCCACGGGCGCTGGAGCAATTTACGGCGGGGTTGCTCGCCGTTCTGGCGGGTGGACCGATTACGCCAGCCCGGGTGCGAGACCAGATCGGCGTGTCGCGCAAGTATCTCATTCCGCTGCTGGAGTGGGCCGATCAGGCCGGCCTGACCATCCGGCGCGGAGAGGGACGGGTGGCCGGTACGCAGCTCCGGGGACCCCCGGGCGGGTGACGACCCGGCTTGGTGTGGCCTCGCCGCCGCTTTTTCGTCACATCCCGCAAACTCGCTTGCGCTGACCGTGAGGCAAGACGATCTTCGAGACTCCACTCAGGAGGTGAGGCAGCCGGACCGAGAACAACGTTAGAGGAGGCACCCATGGTCGGAAGGCGCCGGCCGGGGTGGGTGCTCGCGCTGCTCCTGGGTCTGGCAGGTACCGCATCCGCACAGGAGCGACCCCCGCCCCGGGTGGAGCTGCGTGAGAACTACCCCAACCCGTTCTTCCCCTCGACGACGATTCCGTTCGTCATCCATCCGGAACTCTGCGAGCGAGGTCATCAGCCCCTGGTCAGTCTGAAGGTCTACAACGTTCTTGCACAAGTGGTCGCCGTCCCCATTCTGCTGATGTCCAGCAGCGAGCGACTGGATGATGTTCGGCTCCGCTGCGGGGAACACGAGGCCTACTGGGATGGCAAACTGGCGGGCGGCCGAAGAGAACTCACACCGGGCATCTACTACGCCCAATTGATTGTCGACGGAGAGCGATACACCCTGAAGATGGTCGCGCGGAAATAGGGGTCCCAGAGCTGTGCGACCCTTATTTCCGCGGTTCGGCCATTTCTGCCTGTCTCGCTGACATTCCCTCCCAGCGCCTGCCGTTCGACCTGCCATCGCGGCAGATTCTACGGGCCCGCAGATTGCCCCTCCCTTCCCGGCACCTTGTGCTGGGCAGCAGACCCCCGGACATGGCTCCGCTCGGGGGGTGTCTCCATATCTGAGGAGTTGACTGGGGAATCATGATCCGACCGGAACGCTTGACGCTCAAGGCCCAGGAGGCCTTCCGCGATGCCGCCGCCGAGGCGGCTCGGCGCGGCAACCCGGTAGTCAATGACACGCACCTGTTCGCCGTGCTGCTGGCGCAGGAGGAAGGGGTGGTTGCTCCCCTGCTCCAGAAGACCGGGCTCAACGTGCATGCGCTCCAGCAGGAGACCGCCCGGGAGCTCGACCGGCTGCCCCGGCAGGAGGGCGGGGCGGAACCGACCCTCGCCCGGGAGCTGAACAAGGTCTTCGATCGGGCGGAGGCGGAGGCCAAGGCCTTCGGCGATTCGTATATCTCGACTGAGCACCTGCTGCTGGGCCTGGTGGAGGAGAAGGGAACCACCGCGCGGCAGCTGCTGAGCGCCCACAAGGTCGGGATCGCCGAGCTTAAGGCGGCGCTGAAGGAGGTGCGTGGGGCGCACCGGGTAACCGACGTCTCGCCGGAATCGCAGTATCAGGCACTGGAGCGCTACACCCGCAACCTCACCGATCAAGCCCGCGAGGGAAAGCTCGATCCGGTGATCGGGCGGGACGAAGAGGTCCGACGGGTCATGCAGGTGATCTCCCGTCGCACCAAGAACAACCCGGTGCTGATCGGGGAGCCCGGCGTGGGCAAAACGGCGATCGTTGAGGGCCTGGCCCAGCGGATCGTGAACGGCGACGTTCCCGAATCGCTGCGGAACAAGCAGATCGTGGCGTTGGACATCGGGCTGCTGCTTGCGGGCGCGAAGTATCGCGGCGAGTTCGAGGAACGGCTCAAGGCGGTGGTGAAGGAGCTGGTCCAGGCCGAAGGTCGCTACATCGTCTTCATCGACGAGCTGCATACGCTGGTCGGGGCGGGAGCGGCGGAGGGCGCCGTGGACGCCAGCAACCTGCTCAAGCCCGCGCTGGCCCGGGGCGAGCTCCATGTCGTCGGCGCCACCACGCTCGATGAGTACCGCAAGCACGTAGAGAAGGATGCCGCGCTGGAGCGGCGGTTCCAGCCGGTGCTGGTCGGGGAACCCAGCGTCGCCGATACCATCGCGATCCTGCGCGGGCTCAAGGAGAAGTACGAAGTCCATCACGGCATCCGCATTACGGACAATGCCCTGGTGGCCGCGGCTACTCTCTCCGACCGCTACATCGGTGACCGGTTCCTGCCCGATAAGGCGATCGACCTGATGGACGAGGCGGCCAGCAGGCTGCGGATGGAGATCGACAGCCTGCCGCAGGAGATCGACGAGGTGGAGCGGAGGATCCTGCAGCTGGAGATCGAGCAGCAGGCCCTGCTCAAGGAGAAGGACAAGGCGGGGGTGGAGCGCCGGAAGGCGGTGGAACAGGAGATCGCCCAGCTCAAGGAAAAGTCATCCTCGATGAAGGCCCAATGGCAGGCCGAGAAGCTGGCGATCACCGAGATCCAGACTCGCAAGCAGGAGCTGGAGGCCCTGCGCACCGAAATGGAGCAGGCCACTCGCCGGGGAGACCTCCAGCGGGCGGCGGAGCTTCGCTACGGCCAGTTGCCCAAGCTGGAACAGGAGATTGCGGCCAATGAGAAGCGGCTGGCGCAGATCCAGGCGACCGCCAAGTACCTGAAGGAAGAGGTGGATGCCGAGGACATCGCCGAGGTCGTGGCCAAGTGGACCGGCATTCCGGTGGCCAAGATGCTGGAATCTGACCGTGAACGGTTGACCCGCCTCGAGGAGGAACTGGGTCGCCGGGTGATCGGCCAGGAAGCGGCGGTGCAGGCGGTAGCCAACGCGGTCCGGCGGAGCAGGGCGGGCTTGTCCGATCCACACCGGCCCACGGGCTCGTTCATCTTCCTGGGCCCCACCGGGGTAGGGAAGACGGAGACCGCGCGGGCGCTGGCCGAGTTCCTGTTCGACGACGAACGCGCCATGGTGCGGCTCGATATGTCGGAGTACATGGAAAAGCACTCCGTGGCCCGGATGATCGGGGCTCCCCCGGGCTATGTGGGCTACGAGGAGGGGGGCCAGCTCAGCGAGGCAGTTCGGCGGCGGCCCTACAGCGTGGTGCTGCTCGACGAAATCGAGAAGGCCCATCCGGATGTCTTCAACATCCTGCTGCAGATTCTGGACGATGGCCGCCTCACCGACAATCAGGGACGGGTAGTCGACTTCCGCAATACAGTCATCATCATGACCTCCAACATCGGGAGCCACCTGATCCTCGAGGCCGGCGAACAGGAGGCCGAGGGATGGGCCGGGATCGAGGCGATGGTGCGCGAGCAGCTCAGGGTGCACTTTCGACCTGAGTTCCTGAACCGGGTGGACGACATCATCGTGTTCCGTCAGCTGGCGCGGTCCGACATCGCCAGGATCGTGGAGCTGCAGCTGGCCCGGCTGGGACACCAGCTGGAAGAGCGGCACCTGACACTTCGCGTCACGCCCGAGGCGCGCGAGCTGCTGGCGGCTGAAGGATACGACCCGACCTTCGGGGCCCGGCCGCTGAAGCGGGTCATCCAGCGGCGGTTGCAGAACCCCATCGCGATGGAGCTGCTCGAGGGGAGGTTCGCCGAGGGGGATACCATCGAAGTACGTCGCGACGGTGATCAACTGACCTTCGTGCGCGCCGCGTAACACGACCGGGATGCTTCCGCCCTCGGACGCCGACCTGGCCGGCATGGACGCCGCGCTCGCCGAGGCGCGCATGGCGCTGAGCGAGGCGGAAGTCCCCATCGGAGCTGCGGTGGTCCGGCGAGGGGAGACCATCGCTCTTGCGCACAACCGGACGATTGCAGAGGGCTCTCCGCTGGCGCACGCCGAACTGCTTGCCATCGGCGCGGCGCTCCGACGGGTCGGGCAGGACCGGCTGCCGGAGTCGACCCTCTACGTCACGCTCGAGCCCTGCGCCATGTGCGCCGGGGCGATCGTACTGGCGAAGGTGGAGCGGGTGGTCTTCGGTGCCTGGGACCCCAAGGCAGGGATGGCCGGCTCCGTGAGCGACCTGCTTCGGCATCCTCGGCTCAACCATTGGGTCGAGGTGCTGGGCGGGGTGAGAGAGGGCGAGTGTGGGGAGTTGCTGCGACGGTTCTTTGAGGGGAAGCGGTAGGCAAGGAGGCCAGGTGCCTTCTCGCCTTCTCGCCTTCTAGCCTTCTCGCCTTCTAGCCTTCTAGCCGTTTGGCCCGCAGTGCCTTCAGGTCCGCCTCGGCAACCCGCCGGGCAGCCAACTCTGGATCAATCTCCGGAGCGACCTGTTCGTCGGGCCCTTCGAGCGCGGCCATGGCACGCTCGACGATGGGGGCGCCATCCGGCACCGCAAGCCCAAACTCGATCTCGGCTCTGCGACAAAACCGTTCCTGTCTGGCCCGGCTCCCCCGCTCGAGGGGGATCCCCCTGCGATGCAGGCGAGCGTGCATTGCTTCGTGGAGGATCGTAGCGGCGATCTGGGCGTCGCTGAAGCTGGGATTCACGGTGAAGGTGAGTTCGACGAGGCAGGCGTGCTGGTCGGGAAGATAGGCGCCTCGGCACGGGTAACGTTGAACCAGGATGCAGGCGAAATCGCGCCGGAGGCGACGGAAGTGGTGGGGTACATGGCGTTCGATGAGAGCCAGCGATTGGTCCAGCCGGCGGAGCACGTGGTCGGTTGCTATGTCGGGCCTGGTGTTCCGGACGACGATCGGAATGCCCCGGAGGGTCGTAGAGGTCATGCGAATCTGCGGTTGATTGTCGGAAACGGGACTGCGGCACCCAGGCGGGTGAAGGTCCCCTGATCGGCGATTTCCTGCGCCGCGGCGAGGAAGCCGGTCCAGGCGGCCCGCGCCAGGGCTCCCCCGGTGCTGATGCGCCGGACCCCAGCCTGGGCAAGGGTCGCGACCGTGGCGAAGTCGCTGCCGACAAGGACGTTCACGGGCTTGGGGGCGACGGCCCGCACCACGGCCACGATGTCCCCCATGGTCTGGAGACCGGGAGCGTAGAGGCAGTCAGCGCCGGCGTCGGCGTAAGCGGTCAGGCGGCGGATGGTTTCGGCAAGGTCCGGCCGTCCAACGAGGAACCCTTCCGACCGCGCCGTCAGAAAGACCTCCGTGCCGCTGTGGTCAATGGCCCGCCGGGCGGCGCGAACCCGGTCGACAGCCAAGGGGAAATCAAACAGAGGTTGCGAGGGATCTCCGGTGGAATCCTCAATCGAAAGGCCGGCGATCCCGGTGCCGGCGGCAGCGGTGACGTTGGCCTCGACTCCGGCCGGGGCGGCTGCGAAGCCACCCTCGAAGTCGGCGCTCACCGGCACGCTCACGCCTCCGGCGATGAGCCGGAGATGAGCCAGGGCCTCCTCGAGCGACACCCGGTTATCCGACCGCCCGAGCGACCAGGCGAAACCGCTGCTGGTCGTGGCGAGGGCGGGGAAGCCCAGCTGGATGAGGAGCCGCGCACTGCCCAGATCCCAGGGATTAGGGATCACGAAACAGCCGGACTGATGGAGACGGTGGAATGCGCGGACGCGATCGGAAGGGACAGCCATTGGGGCAAAGTACCAACGAGACGAGCCGGAATGAAGACGCGGACCACGAGACCGCCTCCTCCATGGAGGTCATCGTGGCACCGCCGCCGCCCGCCGCGCCCGAAGCCGGTCCCACGCGGGGAAGTCGAGCGGACGCACCCAATCCCAGCCGATCCGCGCCCAGTCCGGGTCCTCCGGATCGAGGCCCAGCTCCCGGATGCCCTCGGCGAAGGTCACGAGGAACTGGTGCCGGTACGGCAACAGGTATCCGCCCTCGGTTGCGAGTGAGGCTCGGGCCTCACGGTAGGTCGTGAACCACCGGCTGAGGATTGCGTCCATGCTGGACACGTACATCAGCAGATCAGCGTCCGCTGTCACAGGGGTTCTGGGCCTCATAACAGGATCTCACACTCTCTGCTTCCACTACGCAGTTTACGCTCCGCCGGCATGGCCCAGACGACTGTGCAGGGCTTGCGGCAGCGCGATCTCGCGAGCCCACCAGAAGTCCTTGCGATCAGCCACCGCCCGTTCGAGCGCCGCCCGGGCTCCGGCGGGGTTCCCGTCGGAGAGGAGTGCCGCGCCTAACCAGGCCCAGCTTTCGGCACGACCCCACTCGGGCGCTCCGGCAACCGGGTGCGCCGGGAATGACCTGGCCGCTTCCTCCCACGCCTTGAGACTGCTGTCCTTTGCCTCGCGCGAGCCCGACGCGGAGAAGAACGCCAGCATGGCGCTCAGAAATTTCACCCGTGGATTGTCCGGGGCCTCCGCCACCGCTCTTTGCATGTTCTCGCGGACACGGGGTCCCAGCTCACCGGCACGCTTGGGATTCGTCGCGACGAGCGTCGCGTCGACGAACCCGAGCAATAGCCGGGCTTCCGTCATCTCAGGTGCTGCCGCAACGGCGCGGGCAAGATGGTCGCTCGCCTGCTGGAGCAGCCCCGCCCAGCCGCCAAAGCCCTCGCCCATGTAGGCCAGCGACGATTGGCGCCAGTCAACGTAGCCCAGGTAATAGTCCACCCACGGTTGCTCCGCAGGCGAGACCCGCAAGGCCTCGAACGCAGCGTGCGAACGCAGGAGCCCGGCCCAGTCTCCACGGAGGTCGGCGTCGCGTGCCGCACGGGCCAGCCGAACGATCTGTGCGCTTGGCGCGGGCACCGTGGCGGGCGTCTGCCCGCTGGTCGAGGAGGCGATCACGGTGAGGGCGACGGTCAGGCTGGCGAATAGAGCGAGTTTCATCGGGCGCTGGCTCCGGGCTTTGGTCGACACGACCATAGGTCCAGGCGCCACGGTCCGGCAAGAGCGTGGCCGGCGAACGGTCGCTCCCGTCGGTGAACGGTCTCAGCGCGCTGGTCTGACCAGGCCCCGCCGCCGGAGCAGGCGCGACCGTTGCCGGCTTACGGCCAGCGTCGCGCCATCCCGAAGCTGGACTTCGAAGCGCGAGCCGGTGAGGGGGACGATGGCCGTGACATGGTCGAGATTGACGATCATGCGGCGATGGATACGGAGGAACACCGCAGGGTCCAGTCTGGATTCAAGGTCGGAGAGGGTAACGTTGAGCCGGTAGCGCCGGCCGGCCGCCTGCACGACAACCGCGTCGTCGCTTGACTCGCAATGCTGGACGTCGCAGTCGCGGATCGGCAGCACGACATCACCCTCGCGCACGAAGAGGCGCTTCAGATAGGCGGACTGGCTGACCGCGCGCATCCGCTCGACCGGCGGGAGACCGTCCGCGAGCGCCAGCCAGGCGCGGGCCCGGTCAACGGCCGCGAGAAAGCGATCCCGGCTGAACGGCTTGAGCAGGTAGTCGACGGCGGCCAGCTCGAAGGCGGTCACCGCGTAGCGGTCGAACGCGGTAGTGAAGATGACGGCGGCGTCCGGTCGCGCCCGCCGCAACACATCCAGTCCCGACATTCCGGGGAGGCGGATGTCGAGACACAAGAGTCGCGGGCGCGTCTCCGCAATCAATCGCACCGCGGTCTCGCCATCGCCGGCCTCGCCGCATATCCGGAATTCAGGCAGGGCGTCGAGGAATCCTCGCAGCTTGTGCCGCGCCAGCGGCTCATCGTCCACGATGGCCACTGGAATGGGTGCGGGCATCAGTCGACGCCCTCCATCTCCGCCGGTACCGTCATGGTCACCGTAAAGTCGCCCTCCGCGGCCGTGGTCTCGACACCGGCCCGCCCGGGACCGTACTTGAGTTCCAGGCGTTCGCGGAGGCGGCGCAACCCGCTCCCCGCCATCCCGGCTGCGGCGGCGCCGCCGGCCGGCACGCTGTTCCGGACGACGATGCACACCCGGTGATCGACCCGGGCAATCCGGAGGGTGACGGCGCCGCCTTCGGGGGACGCAGCCGCGCCGTGGCGGACGGCGTTCTCGACCAGCGGTTGCAGAACGAACGGCGGGACCTGCGCGGAGAGCGCCGGGTCGTCCACATCGAGGTCGAGGCGGAGCCGTGGCCCGAGCCGGAGCGATTCGAAGGCGAGGTAGTCGCGCGCGAACTCGTATTCCTGCCGCAGGGTCACGTCGTCGCTGGGCTCGCGCAGGGCGTAGCGGAGCAGCTGGCCCAGGTCCTCGAGCGCGCGATCCGCCCGGTCGGGGTCGCTGTGCACCAGCGCGCCGACAGTGTGGAGGGCATTGAAGAGGAAGTGCGGGTGGAGCTGCGCGTTGAGCGCGGCGAGTTGCGCGTCGCGGGCGCTCACCCGGGCCTCGGCTCGGGCGCGTTCACCCTCCCTGAGTGACGCTTCGGCGCGACGCGCGTAGGAAACGCCGGCGATCGCCAGGTACAGGAAGCTGCCAATCAGGAGGTTCCAGCCCGCCACGGGCGATGTCAGAGCCGCGCCGATGGCCCCGAGCAGCGGTCGCCCGTGCGCCAGTACGAGCCCCGGTGCGGCAGTGTAGGCGGTGATGAAAACCGCGATCGCTCCCAGGTGAATCAGCAGGAAGGCCCGGGATCGCGGCCGCCACGGGACGGCGGCGCTGAGCCGCCAGATGGCCAGCGCGAGCAGGCCGGCCACACCCATCTGTGTGGCCCCGAGCGGAAGGGCCTCGACGGGGGACCGCTCCGCGCCGGCGGCCGCCGCCAGCGTCCACAGGATGGTGGCGGTCACCCAGATCAGGATGAAACCGGCCCAGTGCCACCAGCGGGTGTTCATCGAAGGTGCGGCGGAGGCCGTCACGAGCAGTTGCGCCAGTCCGGGCGGGGGGAATCGCGAGTCAGTCGCCGAGGCCGGAGGCCGCATGATTGTTCGATTGAGCCAGCTCGCCGGGACATGGGACCCTCAAAAGGGCATGCTGTAGGCCGGGGGTGTGACCCCGTTCAGCCGGAGGTAGGGAATCACCTGCCCGAGGGTCCAGACCGAATGCTCCAACGACAAGCCGACGATGCGCACGGCAGGCTGGGGTGGTTGCCCATACATCACGATGGGTTTCGCAAGATCTTCCGGTGTCGCGTCCCGCAGGGCAGCGAGCATGTACGCGTACGTGCTGGCGGCGAACGCCCGCAGGGCGCTCTTACTCGCGAGATATTGATCGTGGTCGCCGACGACGGGAGGCTGATCCAGGTGGCGCAGTGCCACCGCCGCGACCTCGAGATTGGTAGCCGCAATATGTTCGAATTGCTCCGCGAACGACCGGACGCCTGGAGTTGGGCGGTAGGCAACGGCGGAATCAGGCATGGCCTCGATGTAGGCCAGCACCGTTGCCTGATTGCGCTCCCAGTCCTCCAGGAGATTCGGGGGCAAGGCGGATTGGGCCGAGACCGGTGACACCGCCAGGAGGAGGAGAAGCAGCGCGTGCGAAGTTTTCATGCGGCGACCCGGGTATGGGAGGTTCCGGAATGGGGTGAGGCGGGGGTCATGCGATCTGTCTTGGGAGTCCGATCGAAGTAATCTATCCCGGCCACGCCTCCTCTGTAGCGGCCACAATGGCTGTCTCGCCCCTGGTCAGGCGGGTTCGTCTCGCCCGGGGCCCTGCAGGGCCTCGTGACTGCCGGCTGGTTTCCCTTCCTGCTCCACCTTGTCGGCATAGCGGATCGCCATCCGGTAGAGGCCGGCCTGCGAGGTGATCGCGAGAGCCTGCCGGATTCCGGCCCGATGATACTCGATCGCCTTCACAGAGATGCCCAGCCGCACCGCGATATCCTGGTTCGAGAGTCCCTGTCCCACGAGCTGGAGGACCTGGCGCTGGCGAGGCGTCAGCTGCTCCACCGCTACCAGGTCTCCTCCAAGCGCCGATTCAGCCTTCGGCTCGTCCTC
>DATBLR010000070.1:0-30410 GCA_036555275.1 Gemmatimonadales bacterium
CCGGCGTCGCGGTCCTCGGTGTAGGCCAGATCGAGCCGCGGTTCCCCCTCGATGACGCCAACCGAGACCGCCGCCACCAGCTGGCCAAAAGGATTGGCCACCCCCGTCCGCTGCGCCAGCCAGGCGCAGGCGTCCGCCAGCGCGATGCACCCCCCGGTGATGCTCGCAGTCCGGGTCCCGCCGTCCGCAGTGAGCACGTCGCAGTCCACCTTGATGGTCCAGTCCCCGAAGGCCATGGTGCGCATGGCCGCGCGGAGTGACCGGCCCACCAGCCGCTGGATCTCCTGGGTTCGCCCGCCGGCGCCGCGGCGCTCCCGTTCGGTGCGTTCCATCGTGGCCCGGGGCAGCATGGCGTATTCCGCTGTGACCCAGCCCTCGCCGGTTCCCTTCTTCCAGCCGGGCGCGCCCTGCTCCACCGAGGCAGTGCAGTGCACCAGTGTGCCGCCCATCCGGATCAGGCAGGAGCCCTCCGCGTAGGGGTTGACGTTCCGCTCCAGCACCAGGGGACGGAGCTGGTCGCTCTGGCGGCCGTCAGGTCGGGACACGGAGCCGCTCCAGGATGGCGGAAGTCGAATAGCCGTCGGCCAGCTCCACGTGCTTTACCCTGCCACCCCGTGCCATGACGATGTCCGCGCCGACAGTCGTGGCCTTGGTGTAGTCATTGCCCTTAACCAGCACGTCCGGCTCCAGCGCCTGGATCAGCTCCAGCGGCGTGTCCTCGTCGAAGATCACCACGCAGTCCACGGCCGCGAACGCGGCCATGACCCGGGCCCTCGCGTGAGCCGGCACAATCGGCCGGCCGGGGCCCTTGCCGAGCCGCCGGGCGGAGCCGTCGCCGTTCACTCCGACGACCAGCGCATCTCCCTCCCGGCGCCCCGCCTCCAGCAGGATCACGTGGCCGGGGTGCACCAGATCGAAGACGCCGTTGGTGAAGACGACGATCCCCCGCTGCGCCTCGCGCCAGGCGACCGCATCATGGCGGGACCTGATCTTGTCGCTGGTATCCAGGCTCATGGCGGCACTCCCTCCCGACTGGCCAGCGCCTTGAGGCCGATCGGCGCGAGGAAGGTGGTAGCCATGATCATCAGCAGGACGGCGCTGAAGGTCGCCCCGCTGAGTATTCCGGCCTGCCGCCCCACATCGGCGAAGATGAGGCCCACCTCGCCCCGAGGCACCATGCCGACCCCGACGGTCAAGCGACCGAACTGGCGCCAGGGGGCGGCCCAGCCCGCGGCCATCTTGCCCACGACCGCCAGCACGGTCAAGGCGCCGGCCACCAGCAGTAGGCCAGCGGCTTCCGGTCGGCGCGGATCGAGCAGAGTCAGATCGACGGCGGCACCAACGTTCACGAAGAAGATCGGCGCCATGACGGCCGCGATCGGCCTGACCTGAGTTTGCACCGTGTGGTGGTGGGCGGTCCGCGTGAGGATGAGGCCGGCGGCAAACGCACCGATGATCAGTGCCGAGCCGGCCTTGGCGGCGAAGGCCGCAAGCGCCAGCGCGAAGGCGAAGGAGAGCGCCACCACCACACCCCGCACCCGCATCCGGGTGATCCGGTCCGCGACATGGGGCATGAGGAGATTGCCGGCCACCACCGCGGCCACCAGAAACCCGCCCGCCGCGGCAAACGTGGCCGCGATCCCCACCGCGCTGATGGCGCCGCCCGCGGCGATTCCGGACACCACGCTGAGGATGACCAGTCCGACGACATCGTCCAGCACTGCTGCGCCCAGGATGATCCGGGCTTCCGGCGTTTCCAGGCGGCCCAGATCGCCGAGAACTCTGGCGGTGATGCCGACCGAGGTGACGGTGAGGGTGGCCCCCACAAAGACTCCAACGGCCCCAATATCACCACCGTCCCCCATCACCGGATGGGGCACGCTGACCCAGTACACGTATCCGAGGAGGAAAGGGAGCGCCATGCCAACTACGGCGACTGCGGCGGCGGCGCGACCAACCTCGAACATGGCCTTGAGGTCGGTTTCCAGTCCGACTTCGAACAGGAGCAGAATGATGCCGAGCTCGGCAAAGAACCGAATGACCTCACCGCCGGCCTGGGTCGCTGCCGGCACGATGCCGAGCAGGCTGGGGCCGAGCAGGACCCCGGCGATCAATTCGCCGAGGACGGCCGGGAGACCCAGCCATTCGGCACCCTCGCCGAACAGCTTCGCCGCGGCGAGCATGCCTGCGACGGTGAGCAGCAGATCGGGGAGATGGCTTTCCCCACCGGTGGCCCACAAGGCCGGGGGACCGGCCAGGACCAGCACGAGGACCAGCGGCCAGGGTCGCGGCCAGCGGAGGCCGCGGCGGTTCATAGGGACTCTTCCGCCGTGGGCGTGAAGATGAAGGTGTGGGTGAACAACGGCACGGTCACGGTCTCGCTGTACTGGGTCGTGATGGTGATCTTGCGCGGCTTTCCGCTGCGGGTGATCTGGAACTTGTGGGCCTCAGCCGGGAGGTCCAGTTCATCGACCTTGGCATCGAGCCGGCGGCGGATCACCCCATCGCTGAGCGTCGGTGCCAGGCGGGCCGAGGACCGCATCTCGTCCAGCAGCTGATAGTACCGGAGCCATGGTCCCCCGAAGTGGATGCCGTAGTAGACGGCCGCCAGAAAAATCGCCAGCGATATGAGGCATCCCGTCGTGCTGCCGCCCCGTCGCGACCTGAGGCTCGAAGTCACCATTGGGACTGCGCTCCATCGACGATGTTGGTGACCAGCTTGCTCAGCGCGCGGCCGCGCGCCTGAGTTTCCGTGTCCTTCCCCGGCTCGTAGTCCCCCTCGAGAGTCATCCCGCTGCGTTGCCAGAGGGTCTTGCCCTCCCGATTGACGATTTCCACCGTCACGGTGACCTGAACCAGGCGCTTGGTGACGGTGACCTGGCTGTTGTTCCCGCCCGTGAAGGCCACCGGCACGTCAGGATCATAGCGGCTGATGCTGCCGCGCACGATAGCGTCCGCCCGCGCCTCCCCCGCCTGCCGGAGGCCCAGGCGCCCCTGCACTGCTGCCCGCACCGAGTCGGAGACCTCCTGGGTCAGTGTCGGCTCGGCGGTCAAGTTGTCGAACGGCAGAATGGCGACGGTCTTGATCTCGGGCGGAAAGCCGCCCCCTTTGAACCCGTACAGGCAACCTGCGAGCGAGAGCGCACTAAGGCTCGGGAGGACGAGCCCAAGTCTCAGGCGGAAAGGCAGGCGAGGGAACACTTGCGTAGAAGGTGATCTCCAGTTTGGACGGCACCGTCGGGGCCGTCAGCAGGGCCTTGATCGGCACGCCGTCGGCCCGGGCGGTCATTTCGGTGCGGCCGATGGTCTTGCCTGCGCGCCGAACCTCGGCGTAGAAGCGCACCGGATCGCCGGCCACCCGCAGGTAGCTTACCGTGTCCGCCTCGTCGGCGTAGCGCCAGGCGATCCGGCCCGACAGCTCCATCCCGGTGAGGCGGGCCCCGGAGTCCGGCCCCCGGGCAACGCCGAGCACAGACCACAGAAGCACGATACCCGGTACCAGCTCATCCACCGACCGGTCCGGGACCACCCACACCGCCGAGTCTCCGATCACCATCGCCGAGCCCTTGCCGATCCCGAGCGACCCGGCGAAGTCGAATCGCAGCGAATCGGGCGCGGCGATCCGCGCACTGCCCCGCCCTCCCTTACTGGCCTGCTCGTCCTGATACAGCCAGGTGAAGCGCTGCAGCGCGCCGTGCTTCGGCGTGGTCATGCCCACCCAGGCCTCGACCTGATCGGCGCCGACTGTTTGCATCCCCGGAGGCACCAGAGCCGGCGCGGGCCCGTGGCAGCCCAAGAGTCCGAGCGCAAGATAGACCAGCCCACTGGGGTGGTCAAGCCGAAACCATTGCAGCATCAGTAGTTATACCAAACGAAGGGCTGGAGGAAACCGCGCTGCTTCCGGCCGGCGTTCACACCACAACCGAACGCCTCCGTTGCGGTCTCAGTAGTTATACCCGAAGAAGAACTGGAGGAAACTGCGCTTCTTCTGCTCGACGTTCAAGCCGTACCCGCGAAAACTGCCATCGCTGAAACGGCGCCCCCAGTCCAGACGCAAGACCAGACCGGGGACCAGCGGCCAGCGGAAGCTGGTCCCGAAGCTCCCGAGCAGTACGCGGTCCTCGCCACCCTGCGACCACGCGCGGCCCAGGTCGACGAAGAACGCCCCCTGGATCTCCGGGAAGCGCAGCGCGCCGATGTGGGTGCCAAAGGTGAAGTAGTCCAGCAGGGGATAGCGCAGCTCGCCGTTGAGCAGCCAGGCCCGGGATCCGATGATGTAGCCGTAGTTGGGATAGCCCCTGAGCCCAAGGGTACCCCCGATGTTGACCCGCTGCGGACGGTCGCCGTCGCTGTAGAAGCCCACCGCCCGGACTGCGATGGCGCTCTGCCGCCCCAGCCGGAAGTATTGGCGGCCGTCGGCCACCGTGGTGTAGCTGTCGAACCGGGCATTGCTGAAATCACTCGCCACCCCGGCGGACACCGCCAGAATGTGGCCGTCGATCGGCCCGGTCGAGAGCCATAGGGCGTTGTCGTGCACATAGGACACATATTGCGAGGCAATCCAGCCGGTGCGCTCCGGATTCGCCACAGGGGCTTCCAGATCGACGCGATGGGAATGCTCGAGGGAGAACTGTCCTTCGACCCGGGCGAATTTGGACAGCGGATACCGCAGCAGACCGAAGCCTCCATAGGTGTTCTCGGTGTACGACGGCAAGTAGTCGCCTTCATACTGGTTGCCCTTGAAGCGAAACATCCCGAGGCCCCAGTTCATCCGGCGGGTCTGGTTCACATACAGACCGAGGACGCTGATGTTGCTGAGGAAGCTATCGAAGCCGCGGCCCTGGAACGTGGTGAGGTTGAAGTAGAAGAGATTGTCGCTCAGGAGATCGCTCACCAGGAACGTAGCGCCCTGCCCCGAGCCGACCCTGGGGACGTAGGCAAAGTCCCCGGCGGCAAAGTCGAGGCTGTACTTGCGCCGGTACGGCTGGCCGCGCATTCGCGCGACATCGCCGGCTCCCCCGGTCGGCCAGCTCCATTGGCTGTGCGGCGGTGGAGGGACCAGCGCGAACGTATCCCGGCGGGCGGCGGAGTCGGCGGGGTAGAGGTAGACGCCGAGCGACAGGTCGTGGAAGCCTCCGACCAGCCACGCATCGCGGTTTCCAGCCGGAGCGGCATCGAAGACCCCGGTCCACGCTGACGTCTCCCGGCACCCCGAGCCCAGCGTATCGATCGAGAACGCGTTGAGGACGCCGTCGCGACTCGAGCTGAAGAGGATGCGGTTGTCGGCAATCCACCGCGGGGTCTCATCGGCCCAGGATCCGTAGGTGACCTGACGGATGGTCCCTGAGGCAAGATCGAGAACGAACAGGTTGACGGCGTCGGCCAGCCCGCCCGCGGTGCGATCCGAAGCGAACACTACCCGGCTGCCATCCGGACTGACGCTGGGATCGAGGTCTTGGTAGGGATCATCGGTCAGATGCTCCAGGGTTCCGCCTGGAAGGCGCATGCGGTACAGGTCGGAGACCCCGCTCTCCGCCAGGCCGCTGAAGATCACCGATTCCCCGTCCGCGCCCCAGACCGGCGAGACGATGGACACCAGGTGCGGGAACTGGTACCGGCCTACCACGCGACGGCGGACCCGGTCGAACACGACAATGGCATCGCGGTCCTGGAAGCGGGAGCTCAGCAGGAGGAGGCCGCGGCGTGACGCGTCGATCCGCGAATCGAAGGCGTGCAGGTTCTCGAAGGCGGAGCTTCGACCCGAGGTCACCAGAGAAGTGGCGTGGCCGCCATCGAGCGGCCGCTCCTGGATGGTGATGAAGCCGTTGCCCCCCGCCATGTAGACCACCGCGCCGCTGGTCGAGTCCTCCGGGGCGAAGGACGGCTTGATCGCGGCCGGAGAGATCAGCCTCGCGATGGCCGGAAGGGTGGTCCGCCCCTCCACCGCGGGGAAGTAATCGCGCCGCATGGCCACCTGGAACTCCTCGTTCAGCTGCGCCAGGGAGCGCCCATAGGTCCC
The DNA here is from genome assembly GCA_036555275.1 of Gemmatimonadales bacterium. Lineage (GTDB taxonomy): Bacteria > Gemmatimonadota > Gemmatimonadetes > Gemmatimonadales > GWC2-71-9 > JADJOM01. The sequence continues at coordinate 6,020 of DATBLR010000070.1, forward strand.
TTCGATCGCCGATTCGAACGATTCGTACCGCCACAGGTCCCGGTAGAAGCTGGCCACCCGCCAGTCGCCGTAGGTATCGGCCAGCCAGCGGTGGATGCGACCTCCGAGGGGGTAGACGATCGGGCCGTTCACATAGTCGAGGTCCTGCAGTCGCGGCAGCCGTCCCCCAAGCACCAGGTCGCGCAGAATCATCTCGTCCCGGGCATCCTCAACCGACGACCACAGCTCCGCGAGGCCTTCGGTCCACCAGAGAGGAATCGACAGCATGGCGGCCCGCGGCGACCGATCGTAGCGGTCCTGCATCAGGCTGATCTGGAAGACGTGGACCATCTCGTGGCGCAGCGTGTGACGGAACTCGCTCATGTTGCCGCGGAACGGCAGGGTGACGCGGCGCTTGAGATAGTCGGTGACCCCCAGCAGCCCTTCAGGCGGGGTGAAGGGAAGGATGTTGGTCTGCTCGAAATCGGAATGCGAGGCGTAGACGATGAGCGGGATGCGGGAGGTCACCGAGTGCCCGAACTTGGGCGAGAGCACATTGTAGGTCTCTTCGGCATAGGCCAGCGCCACCGGCGCGAGCACCGCCTCTTCCGGGTAGTAATAGACGTCCACCCGGCTGCCGTGCAGGATCTGCCAGTCCAGGCGGCGGTACTGAACCTTGTTCTCGCTGAGGAGATAGAACTGCGCCGACACCGTCCGCACTGGAAGCAACGACGGCGCGAGCGCCAACCATACAAGGAGACGACCCGGCAGCGCCACCGATCTCATGCGCCGGCCTCGCCCCCGAGGGCGCGCACCACGCGGTCCGGGAGTCGGGCCATGCGATGCTCACGATCGAGGCAGAACAGCGTCGTCTCCGCCTCCGCCAGCAACCGGCCCGAGTCGGCTTCCTCGACCAGGTACGCGAACACCACCCGGCGCGACGCGACCTCACGCACCCGGCATCGCACTCGTACCAGATCGTCGAACCGGATCGCCTGCCGATATCGGATTCGCAGATCGGTCACCACCAGGCGCACCCCCTGAGTTTCCAGCTCCCGATAGCTGAAGCCAGCCTGCCGCAAATGCTCGGTCCGGGCGATGTCGAGCCATACCAGGTGCCGGGCATGATAGACCACGCCCATTTGATCGGTTTCGGAGTAGTTCACCCGGACCGTGGTGACGGATTCGGTGAGTGGTGGCTGCACAGGGGCTCGTTGGCTGGGCGGCGCGGCGGCGCCGCGGCTCGACGGCTCGACGGCTCGGCCGAGCGAGGATGTGAGGAAGCTGTAACACTCCGGGACACCGAGCAAGCGCAGCGGCGGGGGTCTCTGCACGGTTTGCGGTATCGGCCTCCAACCCTCCTACCGCCGTCCCACCCTCCCGCCACATCTCCCTTCCCCCTCACCGCCCGCACGCCGTATCTTCCCGCGGTGCACTGCCAGCGCCCGGTGCTGGTCGGGGACGCCCACCTCGGCCGCAGTTCGACGGAGACCGAACGGGCCTTCCTCGCCTTCCTCGACACCGTCCCCAGCCTGGGTGACGGCCTGATCCTTACGGGAGATCTGTTCGAGTTCTGGTTCGCCTACGGCCGTGCAGTGCCGCGCCGGGGCAGCCGCGTCGTGTCGGCGCTCGCGCATCTCAGGCGGTCGCTGCCGATTCTGCTGGTCGGGGGAAACCATGACCGCTGGGCCGGGTCCTTCTGGGAGGACGAGTTCGGCATCGAGTTCGCCCCCCGGGAGGGACGGTTCGAGTGGCAGGGCCGCGCTGGAGTGGTACTCCACGGAGACGGCATTACGGAGGCCCACTGGTCCGCCCGGGTACTCCAGAGCCTCCTGCGTCATCCGGGGACCGTCGCCCTCTACCGTGCCGTGCACCCGGACCTGGGCATGTGGCTGGTGGACCGGTTGAGCGGTTACCTCGGCGACCGGGAGCGCACTCCGGAGGAAGTCAGCGCCTCCGCCGCTCGGCAGCAGGTCTGGGCACGGGCCCGTCTCGCAGCCGAGCCAGCCATTTCCATGCTGGTCATGGGGCATACCCACCGCGCGGTTGTCGCCGAGATGGAGCCCGGGCGATGGTACGTCAATCCCGGCGCCTGGTTCGACGGCTATCGCTTCGCCGTCGCTGGAGACTGCACCGTGACGTTGGCCCAGTTCATGCCCTGAGGATGCCTGCCTTGCCGGAAGCCGACGCTATTGTCAGGGAGCTGACGGCCGCCGTGGCCGGTCGCTACAGCCTCGAACGTGAGCTGGGCCGGGGAGGGATGGGCGCCGTCTTCCTGGCCCGGGATCTCCAGCTGGATCGGCCAGTCGCGATCAAGGTGCTGCCACCCGAGCTGGCGGTGCGACCCGAGCTCCGGGAGCGGTTCCTGCGGGAAACCCGCACGGCTGCCTCCTTCTCTCACCCCAACATCGTATCGGTGCATTCGGTCGAGGAGACGGCGAGCCTGCTGTTCTTCGTGATGAGCTACGTAGACGGGGAAACCCTTACGGAACGGGTCCGTCGCGAGGGACCGCTGCCCGTCACCGTAGCCGTCCGCCTGCTGCAGGAGATCGCCTGGGCGCTGTCCTATGCCCATGGGCGGGGAGTGGTTCACCGGGACGTGAAACCCGACAACATTCTGCTGGAGCGCGCCACGGGGCGCGCTCTGGTCATGGACTTCGGAATCGCCCGGTCAGTGGCGGCCTCGGGCCTCACCCAGCTGGGAGAGACGGTAGGGACACCCCAGTTCATGAGCCCCGAGCAGGCGGCAGGCGAGAAGGTGGACGGACGGAGCGATCTCTACTCCCTGGGGGTCGTGGCCTATTACGCGCTGGCCGGTCGCCTTCCCTTCCAGGCCGAGAGCGCTCAACAGATCATGGCTGCACACATCAGTCAGCCGGCCCCGCCGATCGGCACCCATCGTCCTGATCTCCCCGCTCCGCTGGCTGCCGCGATCGACCGTTGCCTGAGCAAGGACCCCGCCGAGCGGTTTCCCAGCGGAGAGGCGGTGGCGGAGGCGCTCGAGGAAGTGCGAGGCCGCCAGACGGAAGTGGCTCCCGCCATCCGCATCATGTTGAACAAGTCAGACCAATTCGCTCGCGCCTCGCTCATCATCTTCCTGCTGGGATGGCAACTGGTGGCTCGGTCGCGAAGCGAGATCGAAGCGCTGCTCATGGGGTCGATCTTCGTTGCCGCTGTTTTCGCACTCCTGGCCCAGGTACCGATCGAGATGCGCCAACTGGCACGGCGTGGGTTCAGATTCACCGACCTCCAGGCAGGCATCGCAGCCGTAGACGCCGAACGAGCCGAGGCAGCCGCCCTTGTCGAGGCCGACCCGGGCTATCGGCGCCGGGCCTGGCGGGGCAGGCTTCTCGCGGCAGGGCTCGCTCTCCTGGCGTTCCTGCTGCTGGCATTCGCGTTCACTACCCGGGTATCGGGTCCCACGGGCAGCCATCTGAGCCTTGCCGGCGCGGTGGCCGCTTTCGTGGGATGCGCTTTCGTGATGGGCGCGCTGGTATTCGCCATGACTCGGATGGCACGCTCCGGTCGGCTGGACCGGCGATTGCATGGCCTGTGGAAGGGGCGGGTTGGTCAATGGTCGTTCCGACTGGGCAGCTGGCATCTCGGCATGTCCAGGCCCGCCGCTTCAGGCACCGGGGGTTACCATGTGCTCGCCGTTCTCGATACTCTCGAGAGGGGCGCGAGGCGCCGCCTGACGAAAGCCCGAACCATCGTGCAGCAGCTCGAGAGTGAGGTGGAACGCCTCCGGCTCCGTGAGCAGGAGCTCGACGCTGCGACTGCGGAGGCCAAAGCGGGAGGGCCCCCGGATGCAGGCTCCAGCAGCGAGCGCCAGCAGGCACTGCTCAACGACCTCGACCGGGCCCGCGGCGTGGTGCTCGACCGCCAGGTGGCAATTCTCGCCGTGCTGGAGAACGTTCGGCTCGCCCTGGTCAGGGTGAAAAGTCGGATCGGCGGCACCGAGGAGGTGGAGCGGGAGCTGGCTCCAGGGGCTGCCCTGCTTGAGAGTAAGGAGTGAGGCCGGTCGACCCCACTCCTCACTCCTTACTACTAGCTCACCCCAGGGGCACGACTTCGGCGCCACCCAATTTCTCGCCCATGAAGCGCGATCCGACGAGGCGGAACCGGGGCTCGTCGTCGCTCACGACGAACCGATGATACGGGCGTTGGCTACCGCCAGCCTCGAGGCCGCCCTCCCGCAGGGTTTCGGCCACGACCCGTGCGGTCTCCTCGCCGCTGTCGATGAGCCGCACCTCCGGGCCCATGACCCGTCCGATCAGGGGCTTCAGCAGCGGGTAGTGGGTGCAGCCCAGCACCAGGACATCCACGCCCGCCCGCCGCAACGGAGCCAGGTATTCGGCCGCGATGATCTCCGTCGCCGGATGTTCAAACCATCCTTCTTCGACCAGCGGGACGAACAGGGGACAGGCTGCCTGCTCCACTTTGAGCGACGGTGCGAGGCGGTGGATGGCCCGGGCGTAGGCGTTGCTGGCGATGGTCCCAGCGGTCCCGATCACGCCAACCGGTCCCTTCTTTGTGGCGGCGACCGCGGCCCGGGCCCCCGGTTCGATCACCCCGATGACGGGAACCGGGGATTCCTGCTGCAGGGTGGCGAGCGCGTGGGCGGTGCTGGTGTTGCACGCGACGACGACCAGCTTCACACCCTGCCCCAGAAGCCACTGCAGGATTTCCCGGCTGTATCGCCGAACCGTCTCGGGGCTCTTGGGTCCGTAGGGAACGCGCGCGGTATCCCCGAAGTAGATGGTGGACTCGCACGGCAGGTGCTGGTAGAGCGCCCGCGCCACCGTGAGCCCGCCGATGCCCGAATCGAAGATGCCGACCGGCGCGGGGTTCACGGGACGCTGAACGGGATCCGGATGCTCGCCCCCACCCCACCGCCCGGAATCGGGCCGGCGTTGATGTCGAGATCCTGGGGAAAGTCCCACAGATGGGAGGACACGTAGGCCTCGACGGCCGAGAAGAGATGGTTGAACCCCAGCAGCACCAGCCAGTCCTGGCGTTCTTTTTCCTTGGACTTGGTCCGAGCGGACTTGATCGCCCGGAGGTAGGCGAGCTCATGGCTGGTCTTGATGCTCATGCCGAGCGTGACACCCTCCCAGGCGACGAAGATGGCACCGGTGAGCTTGCGTTGCAGCTTGGCCTGCCCCCAGCCGGGCAACAACAGGGAGCGAAACAGCGCTCCCATGGGAGAGACGGGCGCCCTAGGGTAGAGGGTGTCAGAGGCGGGAGAGGCGGGAGGAGCGGAAGCGAGGGAATCCTGACGCACTGCGGCCGAGTCCTGAGCGCGGAGTCCCGCCGCTCCCGCCTCACCCGCCCCTGTCGCCAGCACGAGCAACCCGACCCGAAGCCAGGGCCCGAGGCTCACCGGACGATCGCCCGTATCGCGGTCGCGAACCGTTCCACGTCCTCCTCCGTAGTATCCCAGGCTGTCATCCAGCGCACTTCCGAGGTATCGGCATTCCACACGTAGAAGAAGGCATGCTCCTGCAATGCCGCAATATGGGCGGGAGCGACTCGCGCGAACACCCCATTGGCCTCCACCGGCTGGGTGATGGTGATGCCCGACACATCGGCGATTCGATCGGCGAGCAGTCTGGCCATGAGGTTCGCCTGCCCGGCATTGCGCCGCCAGAGGTCGGTGCCGAGGAGCGCAATGAACTGGACCGCGAGAAAGCGCATCTTGCTCGCCAGCTGCATGCCCTGTTTGCGGATGAACGGCATTTCCGCGGGATCCAGCCCATTGAGGAAGACCAGTGCCTCCGCGGCCATCAGGCCATTCTTGGTGCCACCGAACGACAGCAGGTCCACTCCGGCTTCGGACGTGAAGTGGCTGAACTCCCCTCCGAGGGTGACCGCGGCGTTGGCGATCCGCGCGCCATCCATGTGCAGCAGCAGGCCGTGGGCGTGCGCCGTTTCGGCCAGGGCGCGGACTTCCTCGGGGGAGTAGACCGTGCCCATCTCGGTCGCCTGGGTGATGGAAACGACGCGCGGCTGGACCCGATGCTGGTCCCCGATGCCTTGCAGCCGGCCGAGGACGTCCGCTGGACGGAGCTTGCCGTCCCGGGTCGGCACCGTGAGAAGCTTGCAGCCGGTGAAACGCTCCGTCGCTCCACATTCGTCCACGCTGATGTGAGCGGCCTCGGCGCAGATCACGGCATGATGGGGGCGGGTAACGGCGGAGAGACCCAGGACGTTGGCGGCGGTCCCGTTGAAGAGCAGCCAGGCCCGCGCCTGCTCCCCCAGGTGCCGCCGGAACAGCGCTATTGCCTGCCGGGTGTAGGGATCGTCGCCATAGCTGGTGGCGTGCCCGGTATTGGTCTCCGCGATGGCCTGGAGGACCTCAGGGTGGACACCGGCGTAGTTGTCGCTCGCGAATTGGCGGCGGGCACTCATGAGGCAAACAGCACCGGAAGTGCCGCCGGGCGGATTCGGATGTCCAGCGGCTCTGAGCGATTCCGGACTTCCCCGTCGAACTGGGCAAGCAACGCTCCGGCAGGGCTCCGTACCACAAGCCGGTCGCACCGGAAGTAGCGCACCACCTTCAAGCCAAGATGTTTTCCCAGCATGGCTAGCGGCAGACGTGCCAGGATCAGGGGGGTCGGCATGTCCTGAATCGCGCAGACATCGAACTGGCCATCATCGGGACGGGCGTGCGGCGTCAGGCGGAACCCCCCTCCCACCACCGGGCCGTTCCCGATTTCGAGCAGCAGCAACCGGTCTCGAAAACTGTGCCGGCCCGCCGCCACCTCCACCTCGAACGGCTCGCGTCCTGCCAGGGTCCGGAGCACCGTGAAGAGGTAGACGAGGATTCCCCGGCCGTGTCGGAGGCGGGTCAGACGGTAGGCGACTTCGGCATCAAAGCCGATGCCAATCGAGTTCAGAAAGTACTCGCCCCAGCCCTCACCCACATCGAGGGAGCGGACCTGGCCACGGGCCAGGCGATCAACCGCCTCTCTGGGTCGGAGACGCTCGGTGCCGCACAGTTTGGCGAAGTCGTTCCCAGTGCCGGCGGCGACCACCGCGAGCGGCGGCCGGTTGGTGACCTGCGCGCGGAGCAGCCCGTTCGCCGCTTCATGCACGGTCCCGTCACCACCCAGCACCAGGACCCGCGAGGTCCCACGCTCGACCGCTGCTTGAACCAGCCCGACAGCCGCGCCAGCAGCGGGGGTGTCAAGCCGTTCGACGGGGCCCCACGCCGCTTCGGCGGCGTGCCGGGTCTCCGGCGCGAGCCGGCGGGCGCGGCCATGGCCGGCCGCAGGGTTCACGAGAAGGAGAGTGGTCAACCTCTATCCGATCTCCTGCGGCAGATGGCGGGAGTGTGTGGGAATCGAACCCACCGAAGCCACCGAAGGCGCCTTCGTCGCGGTTTTGAAGACCGGCCGGACCACCAGGCCCGATCCACCCCCAAGGGGATTGAGGGATTGGGGGACCGGGGGATTGGGGGATTTGGGGACTGGAGGATACGGGGATTCAGGTATTGGGGGATTGGAGGATTGGGGGATTGAAAAGACGGGTAAGCTCTGCAGTCCGTCAATCCGCCATTCCCTGAATCGCCCAATCCCCCATTCCCTCATTCCCTCACTCCCTCATTCCCTCAATCCCCCCTTCCCCCATTCCCTCACTCCCTCACTGCAATCACGTCTATCTCCACGCGAACCCCCCGCGGCAGTCCCGCGACCGCCACGGTGGACCGCGCCGGCTTGTGATCACCGAAGGCGCGGGCGTAGACCTCGTTCATCGCCGGAAAGTCGGCCATGTCCACAAGGTACACGGTGGTCTTGACCACCTTGGAGAGGCCGGAGCCGGCGGCCTCCAGAACGGTCCGGAGATTGGCGAGTACGCGGTCGGTCTGCTCCTGGATCCCTCCGCCCACGATCTCCATCGTCGCCGGATTGAAGGCGATCTGGCCGGCGGCGAACACCAGCCCGTTGGCGATCGTGGCCTGGCTGTACGGGCCGATCGCTTTGGGCGCCTGATCAGTGGCAACAAATGAGATAGCCATGCTACCCGCTCCAAGTGGTCAGTGCCCGGTGCCCAGTGCCCAGTTCTCAGGCGTGCGCCGGGCACTGGGCACTCGACACTGGGCACTATTAGAAGAGCCCCTCGATCTTCCCATCCGGATGGACCCGGATCGCCTCCGCGGACGGGGTCTTGCTCAGCCCTGGCATGGTCATGATCTCCCCGGCAAGCGCCACTACGAAGCCGGCTCCGGCGGAGGGATAGACGTCCCGGATATTGACCTTGAAGCCCCTGGGCCGCCCCAGCTTGGTCGGGTCCTCGGTAAAGGAATACTGGGTCTTGGCGACGCAGATGGGAGTGTTGCCGAGGCCCATCTCCTCACACTGGGCAACCGACTTCTCTGCCGCAGCAGAAAACGCAACTCCGTCGGCGCCGTAGATCTGGGTCGCGATGGTCTCGATCTTCTGCTTGATCGGCAAGGCGCTGTCGTAAATCGGCTTGAAGCTCGCTTTGCCTTCCGCCAGGACGGCCAGCAACTCGTTTCCCAGTTCCACGCCGCCCTCACCCCCCCGGGCCCATACATCTGAGAGGGCAGCGCGGGCGCCCCAGCTTCGCGCCGCTTCGATAACGGTTTGCTGCTCCTCCTTGGAGTCGGAGAGGAAGCGATTGAGCGCCACGACGACCGGAACGCCGAACTTCTGCACGTTCTTCACGTGCCCCTCGAGGTTCACGATCCCGCGCTGCAGCGCGGCCACATCGGGCGTGCCCAGACTGTCTTTCTTCACGCCGCCGTGCATCTTGAGCGCCCGGATTGTCGCCACGACCACTGCCGCCTCGGGCTTGAGCCCCCCGAACCGGCACTTGATATCGAAGAACTTTTCCGCGCCCAGGTCCGCCCCGAAGCCGGCCTCGGTGAGCAGGATATCCGCCAGCGAGAGACCGAGCCGGGTGGCGACGATGGAATTGCAGCCATGCGCGATATTCCCGAATGGGCCGCCATGGACCAGCGCGGGGCCACCCTCCAGGGTCTGGACCAGGTTGGGCAGGATGGCATCCTTGAGAAGCAGGGTCATCGCCCCGCTGGCCTTGAGATCGGCGGCCCGCACCGGTTTGCGGTCCCGGGTGAGGCCTACGATGATGCGGCCCAGCCGGGCCTCCAGGTCGGCGAGGTCGGTGGCCAGGCAGAGGATGGCCATGATCTCGCTTCCCGGGACGATCACGAATCGTTCCTCCCGGGTCGGTCCCCCGTTCATTCCCCCCAGACCGACGATGATCGATCGCAGGGCGCGGTCGTTCATGTCCATGGTGCGCGGCCAGGTGATCCGGCGACTGTCGAGCCCGAGAGTGTTGCCGTGATGGATATGGTTGTCCAGCATGGCCGACAGCAGGTTGTGCGCGGAGGTCACGGCGTGGAAGTCGCCGGTGAAGTGCAGGTTGATCTCATCCATCGGGACCACCTGCGAATAGCCGCCCCCGGCGGCGCCGCCCTTGACCCCGAAGACGGGACCCAGGGAGGGCTCGCGAATCGCCAACACGACCTTCTTGCCCAGCTTCCTCAGCGCCTGGGCCAGGCCCACCGTCACCGTAGACTTGCCCTCGCCGGCCGGCGTCGGGTTGATGCCGGTCACCAGCACCAGCCGACCCCTGGGCTTCCGCTTTGTGACGGCTTCCGGGGTGATCTTCGCCTTGAACCGGCCGTAGGGCAGAATCTCATCCGGCCCGAGGCCGATCTCGGCAGCGACATCCGCAATCGGACGCAGCTTCGCAGCCTGGGCGATCTCGATATCCGAGGGGACGGTCGACATACGGGCGGGCTTCCCTTGGCAGAAGGGTCGAAGGGTAAGGTGGCCGGGGACTCATGTCGGCCCCGGCCCAGGGCCATTGTCAAAGGCTGTCCGGCAGCTCCCGAAAAGCCGCAGGCTCAGGCCCGCAGCCGGGAACCAAACGCCCGCACCGCGTTGATTCCGGTCTGGGCGATGAGACTGTCCGCTGACTCCCCGCGAACCAGCGCCAGCCGCTCAGCGGTGCGGCGCACGAAGGACGGCTCGTTCCGCTTGCCCCGATGGGGCACTGGCGCAAGGTACGGCGCGTCGGTCTCGACCAGCAGCCGGTCGGCCGGGACCGCCCGAACCGCGTCATCCTGGGTCCAGTTCCGGAAAGTCACCATGCCGCTGAAGGAGACATAGTGTCCCACCTTGAGGGCGGCTCGCAAGAGCCCGGGTCCGCTCGAGAAGCTGTGCAGGATGGCAGTGGCGCCCGGGTGGTTCCGGAGCACCGACGCAACGTCGTCATCCGCCTCCCGGGCATGAATGACAGCCGGCTTGCCCAGCTCGGCCGCCAATGCCAGCTGACGATCAAACACCTCACGCTGAGTCTCGCGGGGGGCGTGGTCGTAGTGGTAATCGAGGCCCATCTCGCCCGCCGCGACCACGCGCGGATCAGCCAGCGTGGCCCGCAGCCAACTCTCCGACTCGGCCGTCCAAGCCGCCGCGTCATGGGGATGCACCCCGGCTGTCGCCGACAGGCGCACCTCACGCCCCGCCAGAATCAGCGCCTGCTCCGCCGCCCGGGGAGACTCGCCGATCACCACGATGTGGCTCACCCCGGCCTGCCAGGCGCGGGCAAGCACTTCGTCCACGTCCGCCGCAAACTGCTCCGAGGCGAGGTGGCAGTGTGAATCGACGAGCACGGCGGTCAGGGCGGTCGGTCGGCCCCCGGCGGTGGACCCCCGCTCCACGGCGGGCCGCGCCGACCGGAGCTGCCGGCGGGTTCAGGCCACCGGCTGGGCTCGGCCCCGGGGCGCCGTCCGGGTCCCCTTGGCGCCGCCCGGGCTGCCCGCGAGCGGCCAGCGATGCCGGATGAGCATCAGGGCCGAGGGGGCGATGTACATCGACGAGAAGATGCCGGTGAACACGCCGAAGAACATCACCAAGGCGAAGGGCCGGATCACTTCGCCGCCGAAAATCACCAGCGTGAGCATGGTGGAGAGCGAGGTCCCGTGGGTGAGCACCGTGCGGGGCAGCGTCTCATTGATGGACAGGTTGAGCACGGTCGCCAGGTTGCCCGGCACCCGCTTGCGCTCGTTCTCGCGCACCCGGTCGAAGATGATGATGGTCTCGTTGAGGGAGAGGCCGAGCACAGAGAGAACGGCGCCCACGACTACCAGGCTGACCTCGAAATGCATGAGGCTGATGAACATAATCGTGCCAAGGACGTCGTGTGCCGTGGCGGCGATGGCGGCGGCGCCGAAACGCCACTCGAAGCGATAGGCGAGGTAGGCCAGAATCGCGAAGAACGACAGGAAAATCGCCAGCAGCGCCTTCTGCCTCAGCTCGCCACCGACCTTGGGGCCCACGGCCTCGGTGCGGTGCACGATATATTCGCCCGGACCGATCACCTGGTCCAGCGCCGCGCGCACCGCCTGGGCGGTGGCCTCGGTGTTGTCGGCGTCGGTTCCCTCCTTGGCGGTCCTTGCCCGGACCACGAATTCGTCGGGCGCGCCAAAGGACTGGATCTCCGCCCCTTTCACACCCTGTGCGTCGAGCCCGGTCCGCACCGCACCGGCATCCACCGGCTTCTTGCTCTGCACCTGGACCAGCGTGCCGCCGGTGAATTCGATGCTGTAGTTGAGTCCGCGGACCAGGAGAAGGATCAGCCCCGGGGTGAACAGCATCGCCGTCAGACCGTACGCGTACCGGCGGACGCCGATGAAATCGATGTTGGTATTGGTAAACAGTTTGCGCATGGTCAGATACTCAGCGGGGCCGTCGCCGACCGCTTCGACAGCCAGATCAGGAAGAAAGTGCGGGTGACGAAGATCGCGGTCACCATCGAAGCCAGCGTGCCGACGATCAGGGTGACCGCGAAGCCGCGCACCGGTCCGGTGCCGAACTCGTACAGGAACAGCGCGGTAACGACCGCACACACGTTCGAGTCCACGATCGCGTTCATCGCCCGCTTGAAGCCTTCGTCGGAGGCGAGGCGGGTGGTCTTGCCCAGAGCCAGCTCCTCCCGGATGCGCTCGAAGATCAGCACATTCGCGTCCACGGCGATGCCGACCGAGAGTACCAGGCCGGCGAGACCGGGCAGGGTCAGCGTCGCGTTCAGCATGGCGAGCGCCCCGAGGGTCAGCAGGAAGTACAGGAACAGCCCGGTGACGGCCAGCACCCCACTGAAGGCGTAGTAGCCGATCATGATCAGAATCACGAGGATGGTGCCCACCACCCCGGCCTTGATGCCCTTGTGGATCGAGTCGGCACCGAGGCTCGCGCCCACTTGCCGCTCCTCGACGATCTTGAGCGGGACCGGCAGCGCCCCGGCCCGAAGGGTGAGCGCCAGGTCCCGCGCCTCCTGGATTGTCTTGCCGCTGAGGGTGATCTGGCCCCGGCGCTCGATCCGCTCCTGGATCACCGGCGGCCGGCCCTGGACCCGGTCGTCCAGGATGATCGCCATGTAATTGCCCACGTTCCGGCCAGTTCCTTCGCCGAAGTCGCGGGCGCCCTTGCGGTCCAGCTCGAAGGTGACGATCGGGCCGCTGGTGAGCGGATCGACGTCCTCCTTCGCGTCCACCAGGTTCGCACCGGTCACGATGGGCCGGTCCTCCACGACATACAGGGGCCGGTAGCTCTTGGCCCCCACCGAGAGCGGCGTCGCCGACCATCGGTACTCGTAGTGCCGCGGGAAGAGGGACATCACATCGGGTAGGTTGAGCAGGCTGTCCACCCGGGCCACGGCCCCCTCCTCCACCAGGTACTCACCCGGGTAGAGGGGATACGACACGGCGGCGGTGGCGGAGGTGTGGATGAGACTCGACAGAAGCCCGCCGATCACCAGGGTGGAATCCGCCTTGACCGAGTCCTTCCGACCCGAGTCGCCTTTCAGCAGCTGGGTGACCGCGTCGGGAACCGGGGCGGGAGCCCCGCCGCTGGCGCGGATGCCGAGCCGCTGGAGCGCCCGGTCCATCGCGGGAAGGACTTTCTCCAGCGCCTCCGAGCGGTCGGTGATCCGGAACTCCAGAAAGGCGTTCTTCTGCACGATCTGCCGGGCCCGGCCCGGATCATCGATGCCGGCGAGCTCGACCACGATGCGATCATCGCCCTGTTTCTGGATGAGCGGCTCGCTCACGCCGAATTCGTCAATCCGCTTGCGCAGCACCGTGAGAGCCAGATCGATGTCCTTGGCCGGATCGGCGGAGACCTTCTTGGACTGATCCAGCTCCAGGGCGAGGTGCATGCCACCCTGCAGATCCAGGCCCAGCTTGAGCGGCACCCGTTTCACCACGGTGTCACGGATGACCCCGTCCTGGCCCCGCTCGCGCTGGGTGACATTGCGGGGGATGAGCGAGATCACGGAGGCACCGACCACCACGGCGATGATGGCAAGCCGGTGCTTGAGAGAAGTGATAATCATTCGGCTCTACGCATGAGACGCGCGGCTCTCGTCCATCGGGGATCCGTGCCGGGCGAGCGCGTCCAGCGCCGCGACACGATCCCGCTTCAACTGACTCTTGAGCTGGTCCAGCGAGGCAAAACGCTCCACGTCACGGAGCCGCTCGACCCACTCGACCCGCACCCAGTCCCCGTACAGATCGGCGTCGACCTCAAAAAGATGAACCTCGACGCCGCGGCGGGTCTCGCCGAAGGTGGGCCTCGGCCCCTGGTTCAGCATTCCCCCCGCCCGCCCGCCGACCCACTCCACCCGCGCCGCATACACCCCGTCCGGCGGCAGCAGCTTGCGCTCGGAATACTCGCCCACGTTGATCGTGGGAGTCCCCAGCGTACGACCCCGACCTTCCCCCCGCACCACCCGGCCGCTCAGGGTGTAGGGCCGTCCCAGAAGCCGGGCGGCGGTCCTCAGATCACCCCCCGCGACTGCCCGGCGGATCGCGGTGCTGGACACCGCGTGTCCCCCCAATTCAACCTGTCCAACCACGTCCACAGCAAAGCCGTCGCTGGCCCCGAGACGACGCAGGGTTTCGACATCACCGCTCCGGCCCCGGCCAAAGCCATGATCGTGCCCGATGACCAGCTCCCGCATGCCGCAGCGACCGATCAGGACCTCGCGGACGAACTGCTCGGGACTATAGTCCGCCAGTCTCCGGTCGAACCGAAGGAACACGACGTAGTCGAGCCCGGTGAGCGCCAGCACCTCCCGCCGCTCGGGGCCCGTAGTCAGCAGCGGCGGGGCGGCCTGGGGGTTGACGACTTCGAGCGGATGTGGCTCAAAGGTCACCAGCACGCTCTTCCGGCCGGCAGCCTGGGCCCGGGCGGCGATTTCGCGCAGCACCGCCATGTGCCCGAGGTGTACCCCGTCGAAGGTACCGACCGTCACCACGGTGCCCGCCTCACCGGTGGGCAGGAGCATCAGTCCGGCGTCTCCAGCACAACCTCGGGCTGGAACCTCTCCTCGTTCACCCGCCCCACCGCAACCAGTCGCTCCCCGGGCGCCACCGCGGCGATAGCGTCCGACTCCCCGCACTGCACCCCGGCAGGCGGCACCGCAACCGCCTGGCCATGGGCTACCGCGCGGGCCGCATCCTCGCTCAACGCCAGAGTGCCCAGGTGTCCCAGCACGGCCAGCGGGGGAATTACCGCCCCGGGGGCGATATCCTCGAGCGGCACGGCGTCCTCTACCCGGAGCGGTCCAATCGTCTCACGCCTCAGCTCCCGCAGATGGGCCGTCGTCCCCAGCCGGGTGCCCAGGTCCCGCGCCAGGGCCCTCACGTAGGTGCCGGGGCTGACCGTGGTCCGGAACCGAACGTCGGGGTAATCGTAGCCGAGCAGCTCCATCCCGTGCACCACAATAGTGACCTCCGCCGGCGCGACCGCTTCGCCTCGCCGGGCCCGGGCGTAGCTTCGCTCGCCATCGAGCCGCTTGGCCGAGAAGCTCGGCGGCCGCTGCCGCTGCGGCCCGAGGAAGCTCCGGAGAGCGTCCTCGACAGCTTGGCGACTCGGCGGCTCGCTGGCTCGGCGTCCCGCCTCGTCCACCGGCTCCCCGGTCAGGTCGTCGGTCGTCGTGGCCTGCCCCAGCCGCGCGGTCGCGACGTAGCGCTTGGCCTGCTGCTCGACAAACCGGGCAAGGCGCGTGGCCCTTCCGACCAGCAACACCAGCAGGCCGCTGGCGAAGGGATCCAGGGTCCCGGTATGGCCAACCGCACGGATCCGAAGCACCCGCCGCACCCGGGCGACGACATCGTGGCTGGTGGGGCCCACCGGCTTATCCACCAGCAGGGCGCCGATCAGCTCCCGTGCTCCTGCCGGAGTTCGTCCAGGATGCGGCCGATCCGGGCGGCGTGCTCGGCCCCGCGATCCAGGACAAAGCGGAGCTCCGGAACGCTCCGTGTGGTCAGCGCCTTGCCCACTCGACTGCGGAGAAACCCGGCCGCGCTTTCCAGGCCGGCGAGCGCCTGGGCCCGTTCCTCCTCGGACCCCATGATGCTCACCCGTACCATCGCGACGGAAAGATCGTTGGTCACCTCCACTCCGGTCACCGTGACAAACCCGATCCTCGGGTCGCGCAGCTCGGACAGGAGCAGATCCGCGATCACCTGGCGGACCGTCTCCGCCACCTGGTCAGGGCGGCGCCTCGGACGCTTCACGCGGAGATCACCACTGTATCGATGATCCGGACCCCGTCCGCCCGCTCCACCAGCCGGTCGGCCGCCCGCAGCGTCTCTTCCACCACCCGGCGGTCACTCCCCACGGCGGCACAGGCGAGTCCGGAGCGCTGCCACAGGTCCTGGTGCGCAATCTCTGCGACGGAGACGTTCAGGGTACGGCGAAGCTCGGCCTTCAGCGATTGCAGAATCGACCGCTTGTCCTTGAGCGACTGGCAGCCGTCCAGGTGAAGCTCCCAGGTCTGGACCAGGGCAATCATGGTCGGCTGTCAGGTGTCGGCTGTCGGTTGACCGCCGATCCGCCCGTCCGCCTGTCCGCCGCTCATGCCACCCCGCTCCCGGCCGAGCTCCCCAGCGTCCGCTTCACTTCTTCGACGCGGTAGGACTCGATCACATCGCCCACCTTGATGTCGTTGAAGTTCTCGATTCCGATGCCGCACTCCAGGCCCTCCTTCACCTCCCGCACGTCATCCTTGAACCGCTTCAGGCTCGACAGGGACCCGTCGTACACCTGAACCCCGTCGCGCAGCACCCGGCCCCGGGCAGTCCGCTGGATCACGCCATGGCGCACCTGAGAGCCGGCAATGGTGCCCACCTTGCTCACCTTGAACAGCTGCAGCACCACCGCTTCGCCGATGACCGTCTCCTTGCTCTCCGGCTTGAGCATTCCCTCGAGGGCAGCGCGTACCTCGTCCACCGCCTCGTAGATGATCCGGTAGGTGCGAACGTCCACCTGCTCCCGTTCTGCGGCCGCCCTGGCCCCGGCATCGGGTCGGACGTGGAAGCCGACGACGATGGCGCCCGAGGCTTTGGCCAGAAGGACGTCGCTCTCGCTGATGGAGCCCACGCCGCGGTGCACGATGTCCACCCGCACTTCGCCGGTACTGAGCTGCGACAGGGCGTCGGCAAGCGCTTCCGCAGGACCGCCCTGGTCGGCCTTGATGATGAGGCGCAGGGCCCCGATCTGGCCGAGGGCCAGCGCCCGCGAAATGTCTTCCAGGGAGCCACCCCGGCTGGTGCGCCGGTTCTGGGCCTCCCGCTCGAGCCGCTGCCGCTTCTGCGCGATCTCGCGTGCCTCGACCGCGTCGGTCGTCACCACGAAGTTGTCGCCGGGAGAGGGAGTCCCCTCGAAGCCAAGGATCTGGACCGGGATCGAGGGGCCGGCCTCCTTCACATTCTTACCGCGCTCGTCGTACAGCGCGCGGACTCGGCCGGAGAATCGGCCGCAGATGAAGTTGTCGCCAACCCGGAGCGTGCCCTTCTGGACAAGGATCGTCGCCACCGGCCCCTTGCCTGGATCAAGTGTCGCCTCCACCACCGTGCCCGAGGCGGGGCGATTGGGGTTCGCCTTCAGGTCGAGGATTTCCGCCTGCAGCAGGATCTGGTCAAGCAGCTGATCGACGTTGGTCCCTTTCTTGGCCGAGATCGGGGTCGAGAGCACCTGCCCGCCGAATTCCTCCAGCACGACGTTGTGGGTCAGCAGGTCCTGTTTCACCTTCTGGATGTTGGCCGCCGGCAAATCGATCTTGTTGATCGCGACGATCATGGGCACGCCGGCATTCTTGGCATGGCTGATCGCCTCCACGGTCTGCGGCATCACGGCGTCTTCCGCCGAAACGACCAGCACCACGATATCGGTCACCTGGGCACCGCGGGCGCGCATGGCCGTGAACGCCTGGTGGCCCGGCGTGTCCAGGAAGGTGATCTCCCGGCCGTTGGGCAAGGTCACGTGGTAGGCCCCGATGTGCTGGGTGATTCCGCCGGCCTCGCCGGCCACCACATTGGCCTTCCGGATGTAGTCAAGCAGCGAGGTCTTGCCGTGATCGACGTGACCCATGATGGTGACGACCGGCGGGCGCAGCACTGCCAGCTCATCGGCGACGCCCTCCTCCACAATATCCGTGGGCGCCGCGTACTCCTCTTCCCGGACCGCCTGGTAGCCGAACTCCGAGGCGATCAGCTCGATCTGGTCGAAGTCGAGCCGCTGGTTGACCGTCACCATGAGGCCCAGCTCCTTGAACGCCAGCTGGACGATCTGCGTTGCGGGCACCTTCATGAGATCGGCTAGCTCGGAGACTGAGATGAATTCATTCACGTGAATCCGGGTCTTCTCCGCCTCGCGCTCCTCTTTTGCCCGCGCCAGGGCCTCCTGGTACCCGCTCGAGTCCCGGCGAGCGCCTTTCTTGACCGTGCCGCGATGCATCCCGGCGAGGGTCTTTTCGATGTTCGCCAGCACCGCTTCCTGGTCGACCGAGGACTTGCGCCCCTTCTTCCCCTTCTTGCGTGCCGCACCCTTCTCCGCATCGGGACCAAAGGTGCGGGCCCGGTCGGCGGTCCCGGGGCCACCGGGTGCACCGGGGCCGCCCGGTCGCCCGGGGCCGGTCCGGGGGCCCCCGGGCCGCAGCCCGGGGCCCGCAGGCGTGCTGGAGCTGAACACCGGCTTGGGACGCTGGAAGCGCGGGACCTCGCCCCCAGGCCGCTCCACCGGACGGGGAATCCGAGTCGGAATTCGCGGCAAGCCGGTCGGCCCGAGCGGTACCGAGGGCCGGGTCGGGACCGCCGCGGCTTCGGGAATGGCGGGAGCCGACGCGGCAGCGCGCTCGGTCTCACGGGCGAGCTGCTCTTCCTCGGTCGCAAGCGGCGGGAGGTCCTTGAACAGCGCCCGGGCCCGCTCCTCGATTGACGCGGTCAGGAGCTGCTCGTCACGCCGCTCCACGGGTCGCGTCAGCTCAAGCGCTTCCACCCGAAGCGCCTCCGCAGCGCGCTCCGCTTCAGCCTGGGCCTCCACCTGGGCGACTTCGGCGGCGGTCCGGCGTCGCTTGGCCGGCTTGGCGCCCTCACCGACCAGCTCAGCGGCGGCGGCCGGCTTGGCCTTGGTGGCTTTCTTGGCGCGCTTCTTCGGCGCCGGCTCTTCCCCGGCGTGGGTCTTGCGCTTTTCGCGCTCCCAGCGCACCCGGATGGCCGACACCTGCCCATCCTCGAGCGGCGACATATGGCTCCGCACGAAGATGTTCATGTCCTTGAGCACCCCCATCAACTGCTCGGCGGGCACTCCAAACTCCGCTGCCAAATCGTGAACTCGAGTCTTAACCACTCACGCCTCCAGTGGGGCGCCGTCCAGGCTCGCCGATTTGAGCCCTTGGGCAAGCGCCCGGTCCAACACCCCGGCCACCATGATACCCGACCGCCCCAGCCGGGCTCCGATGACCGCCGCCGGTGGACCGGCCAGCACCGGGACACCCATGCCCCTCGCCAGCCGCACCACCTTGTCCTGGGCGCGCGGACTGACATCCGCGGCCACGAGTACGCAGGCTACCGTCCCTGCCTTCAACCGGGCGCGGACCTGGTCCACGCCCGTGACGACCTGCCGGGCCCGAAACCCCAGGCCAAGCAGGCGGAGCACCCGCTCAGCCCGCGGATCCGGCGTCGTCGCCACCTTCCTCCGTCGTCAACTCGGCCAGGAACGCCACCAGCTGCTCGCTTCGTTCCGGGGTCATGCCGGGGATCTTCTCGATGTCCTCGCGCTCCAGATCCAGAACGTCCTTGAGTTTCTCGTAGCCGGCCCCGTTCAGGATGGCGAGCAACTCCGGCGACAGCCCCTTCAACTCCGACAGCGGCAGCTGCATCACCGCTTCATCCTCGGGCGGCAGCGGGGCGAACAGCGGCCCTTCCCCGCCGCGCTCCAGCCATTCGCGGCTGGAGTAGAGATCAATCTTCCAGCCGGTCAATTCCGAGGCGAGCCGCACATTCTGCCCGTTCCGGCCGATCGCCAGCGACAGCTGGTCTTCGTCCACCACCGCCTGGATGGTCTTGCTCGCCGGATCCGAGAAGACCTTGGCCACCCGGGCCGGAGCCAGCGCCAGCCGGGCGAAGCGTTCCGGATCCGGAGACCACGGGACGATATCGATCCGCTCGCCGCCCAGCTCGTTGACCACGGCCTGCACCCGGGACCCCTTGAGCCCCACGCAGGCGCCAACCGGGTCGATGGCATCGTCGCGGGAGATGACGGCGATCTTGGTGCGGCTGCCGACTTCCCGGGCCCAGGCCCGAATGTCGACGATTCCCTGCTGGATCTCCGGCACCTCCAGCTTGAACAGCGCCTTGACGAACAGCGGATCGGCGCGCGACAGGATCAGCCGAGGACCCTTGGGGGTCTCCTCCAGCCGCTTGAGCACCGCCCGCATGGTGTCGCCCTGGTGAAACTTCTCGCGATGATTCTGCTCCCGATACGGGATGATCGCCTCCGCTTCCCGGAACCGGTTCAGCATGATCACCAGCTTGCCTCGCTCGATCTGCTGCACCTCGCCCGAGAGGAGCTCGCCCACCTTGTTGGCGAACTCATCGCGGATCCGGGTCCGCTCCCCCTCGCGCACCCGCTGGATGATGCGCTGCTTGGCGGCCTGCACCGCGAGCCGGCCGAACTCGGCAAAGGGGACTTCCTCCTCGAGCATGTCCCCGACCGCGAATTCGGGGTCCTCGTACTGGGCCTCCTCCAGCGCGATCTGGGAGCTGGAGTCCTCGACGGTGTCCACCACCTGCCGGAGGCGGACCACCCGGATCGTCCCCTTGAGCTCGTCGAACTCCAGCTCGAAGCGGACGTTGGGCCCGTAGCGGCGCGCCAGCGCGGCATGGATGCCGTCCCGCAGCAAGTCCAGCAGCTCGGCACGGTCAAGTTGTTTGGTGGTGGTGAGCTCGCGAATGGCGCTCAGCACCTCGGCAGAACCGGACATCCTCGTCTCCCGCTCTATTGCTCATGGCGGCCCGCGGCCGCCGATCCGTCGGCTTCCTGCAGCAGTGCTTCCTTCACATCATCGAGCGCCACCACCACTTCGGCCCCATCCTGGAGCCGCAGGCGGACGTGCTCCACATCAGGCACATCGAGGATCAGCGCGCGTGGATGCCCCGGGAGGGACCGCGCGGTCAGTCGGACGACCCGTCCGACATACCGGTGCCAGTGCTCGGGGAAGCGCACCGGCCGCTCGAGGCCGGGCGACGAAACCTGCAGCAGGTAGCGGCGGCCGATGCCGCCCTCTCCTTCGAACCACTTTTCCAGCACCCGGCTCACCTGGGCGCAATCGTCCGCGGTAACCCCGAATCCAGGCTGTGCGCCGGGGCGATCGATTCGGACCTGGATGGACGGACGTGCCAGTGGACCCGATTTCCGGAACTCGATCAGCTCGAATCCCAGCGCGGCAACGTGACGGCGGACATCATCCAGCAGAGAATCGGCACCCATATCGGGACCGGCCCAAAAAAAATGTGGGGGAACTCCCCCACATCGACCTGCGACCCGGCCGGAGCTCCCCTGACAGCGGGCAAAGTATAGACGCCGTGCGGGGTTTCGTCAATGCGGCCAGTCGCGACTCGGCGGTCCAGCGGCCGGTGCAGTGGCCACAGAGGGGAGCTACCAGGCAGGGACTGGGTATCAGGTCCCGGCGGGGTCCCGCCCCTGTGCCGGAATTCCGAGATACGCCACCATTCGACCATCACGCCCCGCCGAGGCGCGGTGGCTGAAGAATGATGCCTGGTCGTGTGCTGAGCACCATTGTGATGTGGAAATGTTGGCTATGCCAAGGTGGCGGGCCTGATCAGCCAGTATCCGGCGGAGATCGGCGTGCCATGGTCCCTCGCCGTCGAACCGTAATCCACATGCTGACATGACTTCAGATCCAACTTGGTAGCAACAGCCACAAATGCCTATGCCACAGTGTATTACAATGTTTTCAACGTCCGCACCGGAATGCTCTACCAACGCCTCAATTCCAATCTTGAGGATTCCGCCTGCGGTCCCCCGCCAACCGCTATGCAGCAGCGCTATGCCGCCGCCGACAGGGTCCACCAGGTAGACCGGAACACAGTCAGCGACCGTAAGGGTGAGCAGCAGACCGGGCGTTCTGGTGGCGTGACCATCGATTCCGTCGAGCTGCACCCACCCCCGGGCGGCTGCGTGCCAAGCCACGGTAGTCTTATGGACCTGGTTTCCCAGGATTACAGCGTGGAATCCGGGTTCGGCCCCCCGGAGCGCCCGCCAGCGGCTCATGACCTCCCCGACCGGGGCTTCCGTCCACAGCCCGAGGTCGAACCCCCGGCCCGGCCCGGCGCCCCGGCCCGTGATCCCCGCAACGACCCCGTACCGGTCGCGCCAGCCGGGAATCTCAAAACGAGGCACGTCGCCAACAACCGGCTCCTCGCGCAGTACCGAGTACCGAGTACCGAGTACGCCGTCTCCTCCTTCCGGCACTCGGTCCTCGGTACTGGGTACTTGGTACTGGCTACTCGAGTCGCTCAATCTCGGCCCCCAAGGCCCTCAGCCGGCGGTCGATCTGCTCGTACCCCCGCTCGATCTGCCCCACGTTGTGGATGGTGCTCTGCCCCTCCGCGGCCAGTGCCGCCAGAAGCATGGCCATGCCCGCCCGAATATCCGGAGATTCGACCGTGCCCCCCCGGAGCCGAGACGGCCCCGAAATGACCGCCCGGTGCGGGTCGCACAGGACGATCCGGGCCCCCATCCCGATCAGTTTGTCCACGAAGAAGAGCCGGGACTCGAACATCTTCTCGAAGACCAGAATCATCCCCTCGCACTGAGTCGCGGTAACGACTCCGATGGACATGGCATCCGCCGGAAAGGCCGGCCAGGGACCGTCCTCGAGCTTGGGTACGTGCCCGCCCAGGTCGGGCCGGACCCGCCGCTCCTGGCCCGCATCGACGATCATCCGGGAACCATCCACCCGTGGCGCCACCCCGAGTCGCTCGAAACCGAGCAGGGTGCTGCGCAGATCGTCCGCCCGCACGGGGTCGATGACCAGGTGGCTGTTGGTCACCGCCGCGAGGCCGATGAAGCTGGCGATCTCGATGTGGTCGGGGCCGATCGCGAAAGCGGTGCTCTTCAGCGGGTTCCCGCCCTCGACGGTATACACGTTGGTCCCCACCCCGTCGATCCGGGCGCCCATGGCCGTCAGGAGCCTGGCGACGTCCTGGACGTGGGGCTCCGACGCCGCGTTTCGGATGACGGTCCGCCCCCGCGCCGCTGCCGCGGCCATGAGGGCGTTCTCGGTGCCGGTGACGCTGGGCTCGTCCAGAAAGATCTCCGTCCCCATCAGCGCCTTGGCTTCGATCCGGTAGCTGTCCCCCAGCGCCAGCTGGGCCCCCAGCCGCTCCAGCGCCAGAAAGTGGGTATCTACCCGGCGCCGTCCGATCACATCACCGCCTGGCGGCGGGAGGGTCACCCGTCCAAAGCGGGCGAGGAGCGGCCCGGCCAGCAGGATGGAGGCGCGGATCCTCGAGCACAGCTCCGGATCCAGTGGCTTCGGTTGAGCCGACCGGGCGTCGATTCGAACCGTATTGGGCCCGGTCCATTCGATGAGCGCGCCGAGATCCTCGACCAGGGCGAGCATGGTCTCGACATCGCTGATGCGCGGGATGTTGTCGAGGTCGACGGGGCCGTCGGCCAGCAGCGTCGCCGCGATCGCCGGGAGGGCGGCGTTCTTGTTGCCCGCGGGCCGGACTGTGCCCTGCAGCGTCCGTCCGCCGCGGACCTGGAAGCGTGGAGGCATGGCCTAAGCTCATGACGCATGGTGCAAGCGTCAAGCGCTGGATTATCTTCCGACGAGTCGGCGACTCGGCGGCTCGGCGGCTGGTGACTCGATGCCGAGACCAGCGTCGGACTTTGGGGTCGGAGATCAGAGCCGGTCGAACCGCCGAGTCGCCGAGCCGTCGGAGAAACAACCATGCTCTCGCTGCTACAGGACGCGTCCACTCCAGGATGGGTGGGCCCGACGATGGCCATCTCGCTCGTGGTCGTCGCGCTGGCCTTCGTGCTGATCGCTCTCGCGGCCGCCCTCGCGGCCCGCCAGGCGGCGCACGAGATGCGTCAGCTGTCGCGAGTCGTCGAATCGCTTCGTGCCGACCTGGGCCCTGCGCTCGGTGCAATGCATGGCATCTCCAGCGAGGGCCAGCGACTCGCCGGCCTGATCAGCACCGAGGCGGAAGAGCTGGTCAAGGCCAGCCGGACCCTGCGGGAGGGGGTGCGGGAGCGCATCGCCAACTTGGGGGCGATCTATGAAGTTCTGGAGGAGGAGGTCGAGGAGGCGGCGCTCGACCTCGCGGTGACCTTGCGCCGGGTGCGTACCGGTGCCGGCTGGTTCGGCCGCCTCAGACGGCTCCTGAGCGGCAGGCGGCGACGGTGAACTGCCGCCGGCTGCTCGCCGCCCTTGGGCTCCTGGCCCTCGCGGCGCTTCTGTTTCCCGATCCCCTGTACGGATGGACCCCGGGAACCCACATCTACCTGGGGGAAACGGTCCTCGCCAACCTGGCCGGCCTACCCGGTACGGTGGCCGACCTGTTGCGTGCCTTTCCGTTCGACTTCCTCTACGGCAACATCGCGGCCGACTCGTCGATCGCCAAACACTACGCGCCGCTCGGGCGGCACTGTCATTACTGGCACGTGGGCCAGGAGATCCACGACCTCGCCGGCTCCGATGCGCTCCGCGCCTTCGCCCTCGGGTACCTCTGCCATCTCTCCGCCGATACCGTCGCCCACAACTACTTCGTCCCCCGCCAGCTCATGCTGACCAGCAGCACCGCCGCCGTCGGGCACAGCTACTGGGAGGCGCGGGTGGAGACCCACCTGGGCGACGCCTACTCGAAGGCGGCCAAGGACACCATTCTCCTCGATCACGGCGAGGCCGATGCGCACCTCGACCGGATCATCGCGCCGACGATCTTCAGCGTCCGCACCAACCGGCGCCTGTTTCGCGGCATGGTTCGCCTGACCGAGAGCTCGAGCTGGCAGCTCGCCACCCAGGTGGCACGGGAGTACAG
>DATBLR010000081.1:0-5106 GCA_036555275.1 Gemmatimonadales bacterium
ATGCCGCATCTTGACGAGGGTCTACTGACGGCCCTCCTGGACAACGAGCTGGGCCAGGCTGACCGCCAGGCTGCGGAAACCCACCTGGCGGAGTGTGAGGACTGCCGTCGGCTCTACGACGAAGTCAGGGCCCTGGCGACCCAGGCCGACGGTCTGGTCGCCGAGATCGAGCTGCCCCCGAAGGCGGCCCCGAAGGTCACCCCGCCCGGACCTCCCGCGGGAGCTTCAGGCACCGGTCCAGGACGCTGGCGCACGCTTGCCTGGGCGGCCAGTCTGGTGCTCGCGGTGGGGCTGGGGTGGGCTGCGAGCGACCTGCGGTACTTCGCTGATCGGCCAGCCGGCCCGGGAGAAACGTCCCGGCTGGCGGATTCAGCAGGCAAGGACAGGTACCGCGCCGACCAGCCGGTGACCGCGCAGGCGCCGGCCGCAGCCCCCGCGCCGCCGGCCACCACTTCGGCACCCGCGTCCGCCATGGCCCGAACACCGGCGGCGCCGTCGCAGCCGAAACTGAACAAGGAGGAGAAGGCACCGGCTGTTTCGCCGGGTGTTGTAGGCGGGGGAGCCGCTGCGCCGTCCAAGCCAGCCGAGGTTGGCGCGTTCGGTAATGCCAGCCTGGACCAGGAGCGTGCCCGGGAGAACGAGCTGCGAGTGGACGCGGTCGCGGGTGCCCCCGCGCCCAGAGCGCCCGAACCCCAGGCGGTCAAGGACAGGAGGCTCCTGCCACGGGCGGAAGCCGACCTGCGTGGGCCGTCAGGCACCCGGCTTCGCCAGGTCGGGATGGAGGAGGCGGTAAGAACCCTGGGCGGTTCGATACGTCTGATCGACGGGCTCCAGCCCGAGCGGATTCTGCTAGGCGCCGGTTCCCTGGCCGACGGAGTCGATTCCTCGCTGGACGTGGTTCGGGTGGTCTATCAGGACCCGCCGGGCCGCGAGCTGTGGCTCGATCAGCAGCGTCCAATCGGTCTGGAGGGCCGGGGGCAGCGTAGCATGGGCCTCATCCCGGGCGACACCCTCATCAGTCTCGCCACGACCGGCGCGAACGGGGTCCGTTGGATCGATGAGTACGGTTTCAGACTTGCCCTGACCGGGTACCTCCCCGTCGATTCGCTGCGCGCTATGCTCGCTCGGGTCCACTAGTGCCGTTCCACCTTGTTCCGACAGGTGCTTGCGAACCATGGCGCTGGCATTTGATGCACCTGGCGCTCCCCGACCTGGTGCGATTAGTTGGAACGGCACTAGGCAGCGTACCCCGGCATCCGAGGATAGATTTGGGTCGATGGCTCACCTGACCGATCGCGACCTGCAGCAGCTGATCGTAGGCGCCGCTTCGACCGTCGATGTGCAACGGATCCGCCGGCACGTCGAGGAATGCCGGCCTTGTGCGCGGCGCCTGGAGGAGTGGCGGGACAATTTTAGCGAGGTCGAAGAGCGCTTTCCCGAGCTCGGACTCGAGGCCGGCCCGGCGGCAACCGTCACCTCGGACGGCCTGGTACTCCTGCCAAGGGGGGAGACGCGACGCCGCTTCGAGCCCGACCTGACGAGCGTGCTCTGGGTCGGGGCGGTCGCGATGGCGCTGCTCGTTGGCTATGGGGTCACCCACATGAGCCGTGCGAAGGGCGGAACGGCGGTGGCGGTCAACGAAGCCCCCGTCATAACACCAGCGGCGGTGAATCCAGCCCCGATGCCGGCGCAGAGCGTTCCCGCTGCGAGACCGGTCCGCGACTCCCATCCTGTGGCGGCGCCGACGGCCCCCCCGCCCCAGCCCAATCGCCCGCCGGTCAGCGGCGCGGTCTCCGCCGGGGCAGCCGCGCAGTCGCCAACCAGGTCGCAGCCATCCGCTGAGTCCGAAGCCGTGTCCCCCAAGTTCAAGAGAATTGGCCTTGGCGAAGCGGCTCGGCGCCTCGGCGGACCGGTGCGGTTGCTCCAGGGACTCGACCCGGACCATGTCGAGATCGGCGCCGCCTCGGCCGTGCCGGGAGCCCAATCGAAGCTGCCCGTCGTGCGGGTCGTATATCGGGCGCCGGGCGGCGGTCGCATTACCCTTGACCAGCAGCTGATCCCGGAGGACAGCAGCGGGTTCCGGTCGATAGAGGACCCCACCCTGGAGAGCGGGCAAACCGCCTACGGCACTACCGCGGCAGGGGCCAACAGGGCCACCTGGCTCGACGACGAGGGATATTGCCTCTCCCTGGCTACCCAGGCTCCGCTCGACTCCCTGAAGCGCCTGGTCGAGCTGGTGCGCTAAACCCGCTCGCCCGACCGCCTTCCCACCAGTACCCTGGATTACCTGCCGGCCGTGACCTCGGTTACCGCGCGCTGGCCAGGGGGATGGCCACTGTTCAATCTCCGATCACACCCCGAGGGTGCCTCATGCGTCCGCGCAGCCTGCTCGCCTGGGCCGTTTTGGCCGTGTCATCCCCGACACTGCTCGCCGCCCAGGGCGATATTCGCCTTGCCCTCGGGGGCGGAATCTCGATGCCAATCCGCGCCTATTCCGATGTGGCGGACAAGGGCTGGCTCGGTACCGCCAGCCTGACCTACTTCCCGGGAGCCTCGGCGGGACTCGGGTTCCGACTGGAAGGGTTGTACGCCCGTCACGGACTCAGCGTGGCGTCAGGCAATCAGACTGAACTGGGGGGCACGGCAAACGCCGTTTTTCAGTTCGGCGCGCGCCGCTCACCCAATCGCTTCTATGTCTTCGCTGGCGGGGGGTATATTCGAACCCGGACCTCCGGTCCGTCGTTCGGAACCATCTCGAGCACCGATCCTGCCCTGAATGCGGGAGCAGGATTCTGTTTCGGTGCCAAGGCCTTCGGACTGTTTGCCGAGGCGAGGTATCTCGGCGTGTACACGTCGGGCACCAAGCCACAGTTCACCCCACTCACCGTGGGGATCTCCTTCGGAGGCCTCTAGCTGGCGGGGTGGGCATTCTTGTCGGCGCGTCACTGATCGGCTGATTCCACTTGCGGTGGCCCTTCCTGAGGAGCGGCCTCACAATGCGAATTGTCTCCATTGCAACCGCCATCGGCATCGCCGTGTCGCTCGGCGGAACCCCGCTCGCCGCCCAATCCTTCAGCTACGGGGTGGGTGGTGGTCTGACGATTCCGACCGGCGACTTCAGCGACGGGTTCAACACCGGCTGGAACCTCCTCGCCGTCCTCGGCTACGGACGGAACGCCGGCCTCGGGTTCCGGGGAGACTTCTATTACGGTCAGAACGGGATAAAGGACCCCTTCGACGGCCACGCAAAACTGGCCGGCGGTCTTGCCAACGTGGTTTACACGTTTCCCGGCGGGAGATCGACCAGACCCTATGTCATTGGCGGGGTTGGCGTCTTCAACGCGAAGGTGAACGTGTCCGCCGGCGGCTTGAGCGGTTCGGACTCCGAGACCAAGTTCGCCTTCGGCCTAGGTGGGGGAGCCAGCTTCAGGGCGGGCCGTGACTCGAGGGTCTTCGCGGAAAGTCGTTTCATCGTCGTCAATACCTCCGATGGTAGCACCAATTTCATCCCGCTCACCGTGGGGATCTCCTTCGGCACCAAGTAGTGACGACGGGTAGGGGCGGAGCTCGAGCTCTGCCTCCACCCAGCTTGTGCCCTCTCCACGGATTGGGGGGGAGCTCCAGCTCCGCCCCTACCCGTTTTGTGTCCCTGATGGAGACCCAGGCGCGCGTGAGGCATATTCCAGCCCCATGAAGACGATCATCGAGCCCTTCCGGATCAAGTCGGTCGAGCCCATCCGGATGACCACCGCCGCCGAGCGGGAGGAGCGGCTCCGGGAAGCCGGCTACAACGTGTTTCTGCTTCGATCCGAGGACGTGCTCATCGACCTGCTGACGGACAGCGGCACCTCAGCGATGAGCAGCGAACAATGGGCCGCCGTGATGCGCGGCGATGAGTCCTATGCCGGCAGTCCGTCGTTCTACCGCTTCGAGCGTGCGGTGCAGGACATTTTCGGATTCCGGTATGTGCTTCCCACTCACCAGGGGCGGGCCGCGGAGCGGATCCTGTTTTCAGTGATGTGCCGGGCCGGCGACGTGGTGCCGAGCAACACCCACTTCGACACAACCCGCGCCAATGTCGAGTTCACCGGAGCCCGGGCGGTAGACCTGGTCATTCCCGAAGGTCATGAGCCCCAGACACTGCACCCCTTCAAAGGAAACCTGGACGTCGCCGCCCTGGAGCGGATCATCCAGGTGGAAGGCCGTGAGCGGATCCCGCTCTGCATGCTTACGGTGACCAACAACTCCGGCGGCGGCCAGCCGGTATCGATGGCCAACATCCGCGCGGTTTCCACGGTGTGCCGTGCCCATCGGATTCCGCTGTACATCGATGCCTGCCGCTTTGCCGAGAACGCGTACTTCATCAAGCTGCGCGAGGCGGGGTACCGGGATCGGGCTCCGATTGAGATCGCCCGGGAGATGTTCTCCCACGCTGACGGCGCCACCATGTCGGCCAAGAAGGACGGACTCGCCAACATCGGCGGGTTCCTCGCGAGCAACGACAGCCAGGTGGCGCAGCTGGAACGCAACCTGCTCATTCTCACCGAGGGCTTTCCCACCTACGGCGGCCTCGCGGGCCGGGACCTGGAGGCGATTGCCGTCGGCCTGTACGAAGCACTGGAGGAGGATTACCTCCTGTACCGCATCACCTCCACGACCTATCTCGGACGGCATATCTCGGAACAGGGAGTTCCCATCGTGCAGCCGCCCGGCGGGCATGCGGTGTACATCGATGCCGCTGCGCTGTTCCCACAGATCCCCCCTCGGGAGCTGCCGGGGCAGGCCCTGGTGGTCGAGTTGTATCGGGAGGCCGGCATCCGGGCCGTGGAGATCGGGACGGTGATGTTCGGCCGCACCGACCCCGCGACGGGCGAAGAGTCAACCGCCCCCATGGAGCTGGTGCGGCTCGCGATCCCGCGCCGGGTCTACACCCAGAGCCACATCGACTACGTGGTCGAGGCCATCCTCACCGTGTACCACCGGCGAGCGTCGGTGCGGGGCTACGCGTTCCTGGAACAGGCGCCGTTCCTGCGACACTTCACCGCCCGTTTCGCGCCGCTGCCGTAGGCCCGTCGGCGCCGGGTCGGCTCGCCGCAGGAGTCTCGT
>DATBLR010000117.1:0-2050 GCA_036555275.1 Gemmatimonadales bacterium
CGAACACCAGGTGGAGGTCTGGACGCCCACCGATCTCTTCCCCACCGTCGAGCGGACCCGCCTGACCTGGCACCCCAGCGGCGTCCCGGAGCCATTCCGGCTCGAGCTTGCGGAGCTATTTCGGCCTATCTAGCCCCCCCCAGCTGCCGCCAGCATCCCGATGACAGCCCCGCTTACGCGGCGGCCGTTACCAAGTTGGAGGGTCTGGTCGCCCGGGCCACCGCGCTGGCGGAGCAGCAGCGCTCCGGCCAGCTTGCGACCGAGGCGTCGGTGGTCAGCAAGACGGAGTTCCGGCGTCGGATTCGGGCCGACCTGGAGTCGCTGCGGGACATCGCCGATGCCGCGGCGCTGCGGCAGCCCGAAATCCCGGTGCGGCTGCAGTTGCCGGAGAGTCAGGTGAATGAGACGGTGTTCCTGGCGACGTCGCGGGTCGCGGTCGCCGAGGCCACGGCGAACAAGGAGTTGCTGCTGACCTACGGCATGCCCGACACCATGCTGGATCGCCTCACCCAGGCGCTCGACCAGTACGAGGTAGCGGCGACCAGCAAGCACGTTGGCATCACCATCCGGGTCGGGGCCAGTGCCGACCTCATCGCGGTGACCGGCGAGATCATGGAGGCGGTGCGTCACGTCGGCGCGCTGAACCGGCTCCGCTTCCGGGACAACGCCGAGCTCTTGGCGGCGTGGAAGAGCGCCCGGAACGTCAGGTGGCGGGAGAAGCAGTCGGCCCCTTCACCGGCGCAGCCCAAGCCGGGTCTGTCGGCCGCATGAGCGAATCGACCCCGAAGGGTGAAACAATCCGGTAGCCAGCACCTCGGCCACCGGATTGTTTCATGCCCTCTCCCTGCCCCCGGTTACGGCCAGACGCCGCGTCGCGTGCCCTATCTCCTCGCAGTGCGGGGTCAGAAGGCCATCGTCATCCCGAGCGTCCACCGTGTCGCCCCCAGCTCGCGATCCCAGGTTCCTTCCGCGTAGGTTCGGACGTTTCGCTGCAACAGGTAGCCCAAGCCGCCCGTCACGGTCTCATAGCGGCTTCTGCCCGCGGGGCTGCCCAGGCCCGCGTCGAGCAGAGGCCGGTTCGTATGGATGAGGTTATACAGGGCGATTCCGTACCAGCGCGCCCCGCTGCGGTGCAACAGCACCTCGGCGAAGCCGCCATCGGTGACGGCCGCCGGCTCGCCGGGCGTGAAGGTGGGCCTGCCGTCCTCGCGGTGGATGAACTGCCCCCGCAGCTCGATCGGATCCAGCTCGATGCGCGCGTCCCCTCCCAGCATCCAGATCCGGTCGACCGCCGTCGGCCCACCAGGCGCCGCGCCTTCCTGGCGCGCCAGGTAACCCAGCGCACCGAGCGTCACTCCGGGGGCCACCTCCCGGCCGACATGCCCGAAGAGGCTCTTGTTCCGGTCGTTGTCGAGGCGGCGGTTGGCGCCCGCCTCGGCGTCGCCGTTCCCGTTCACGACCTCGCCGGTGATGGTGAAGCCCACCAGATCGGCGTTTACCATCAGGCCCCGGTCGTAGGTGAGACTGGCCGGCGAGTTACCGATGTGCGCCCCGTAGATGGCGTAGTCCTGATACTCGAGCCGCAGCTCCCGTGCGATTATCGGATCCGACATCTGGAACTGGCCGATCGAGACGCTTACCGGGGCACCGGCCAGCTCGTTCCAGGTCACGTACGCGTCCTCGATGCTGCCGGTCTTCCCGCGCTCGGACAGCATGAAGTACACATAGTAGGATAGATCCTCCGTCAGCGGCCCGCCCGAGATGATCTTGAGGGCGTAAGGCGTCTGGAAATCCGTGGCCGCCCTCCCGTTGGCGTACGCGGTGGCATAGGCGTCCAGCCGCATCGCCAACCGCAGGCGATCGGGGAGTTGGAGCAGGGGATCGCCGGTGGGCATTGCGTCCGGCGCCGGCTGGCCCGGGGCGAACCGGTATCCGTTCGCCACGAACATCTCGCCGAAGGCGCTGAGCCGCGGGACCGGGTCGTGACACATGCTGCAGCTGACGCGATGCAACCGGGCGAATGCCGGGATCGCCTCCGCCGGCACCGGGA
>DATBLR010000038.1:0-18745 GCA_036555275.1 Gemmatimonadales bacterium
CCTGGTCTTCGGCCCCACGGGTCGGGCCCTGCGCTCCGTCCGCTGCACCGTGGTTCCCGATTCGGATCCGGCTGCCCTCTTGCCAGAGCATCCTCGCGAGAGGCCAGGGGTCGATTCGACTGGGCCGCTGGTGCAGATCCAGTCGCTCGATCACATCGATCGTGTCGATCCGTCGCGCTTCGCGCGCCACCCGGGCGATCAACTCCGCCGTGGCCACCCAGCCATCCGAGGTGAGCAGCGGTCCTGGCTGAGCTCGCATCGCATGACGCAGGCAGACCAGCCGGAACGCTCCAAATCCTGAGACGATGTCTCGCAGCCCGGACACTCGGAGACCGCGCAGCAGCCAGCGGGCATACCTGCGCAGGAGCCGTGCCGAGCGACGAGGCTCACCCTGCAATGTGGCCCTCGTCACAACGAGATCGGCGCCGCCCTCGAGTCGCTTCACCAGCTCGGGAAGGTACTCCGGGCTGTGCGCGAAATCGGCGTGCATGAGAATGGCCGCATCGCGCCTGGGACGATCGGTGCGGTCCACTGCCAGCCGGAGAAGCTCCTCCACCGAGCGACCGTACCCCTGGCGCTCCGCATGACGGACAATTGTCAGCGGGAGAGCCTTTGCGTATGGCTCGAGGATTTCGGCGGTCGCATCCGTGGAACCGTCGTCGGCGAGCAGAATTTCATACTCGCGCGGGAAGAGCTGGAAGGTTTTGCGGATCTTCCACAGCAGAAGCCCGACCGTGGGGGCCTCGTTGTAGCTCGGAATGCAGAGATAAAGCATGATGGATCAGGTCGCTCGTAGGGCCGAACGATACACCTCTGCTACCTGGTCTGCCACTCCGGGCGCGTCGTAAGCCGCGACGCGCGCGCGCGCCTCATGGACCAGGGCACCGCGCAGCAACGGCTCTGTCAGGACCCGCTCCAGCGCCTCCGCCAGGGCCGCGGCATCCCCGGGGGCGACCAGCAGGCCGGCGCCCTCGCGCAGTAGTTCCACCAGGCCACCGGTCCGGCATGCCACCACCGGGGTACCCAAGGCCATGGCCTCCAGCACCGCCGTACCGAGGGCCTCGCGCCGGGAAGGCTGGGCAAGAACGTGAGCGGCCCGAATGAACCCCGCCGCTTCGGGGCGGTCGCCCCGGAAGTGGACCCGAGCACCAACGCCGCGCTGGCGGGCCAGGGATTCGAGCTCGCCGCGGAGCGGGCCGTCACCTAGGAGCACCAGGACTACCGACGGCAGGCGCTGATGCATGAGGGCGAACGCCTCGATCAGGGTGGCGTGTCCCTTTTCGGAAGTCAGCGCGCCGACGGCCATGACGACCGGCACGCTCCGGCGCCTGCGCCTGAGCAAACGCCGGGCGGGCACCAGGGCGAGGGTCGCAAGGGAAACCGCCGAGGGAATCCGGATGATCCGCTCCGGCGCAACCCGGGCGCCCCGGAGCGCAGCTTCGACCGCGGCGGAGATGGCGATGATACGGTCCGGCAGCCGCCAGAGCGGCCCCGGTGGGGTGACGCTGCGCCTGGTCGCAACCAGAGGGAGTCCGAGAACCCGTGCGGCCAGCAGGCCGAGCAGCAGCGCGTGGCTATCATGCGCGTGGAGCAGCAGGTCCCGCCCATGCAACGCGCGAAGCCGACGAAGGTGGAGCAGGGTCTGCAGCAGGGCACGCGGATCGTACGCTGAGCGCCACGGCACACCGAGCACTCGCGGCCCGTCGGAGCCGAGCGCCAGGGCGAGGGATGAATAGCGCGTGGTGATGAGTTCCTGCAGGAAACCGGATCGACAGGCCAGCGTGCCGATCAGCAGGCGGACCTGGCGTTCACCGCCCCGCCATTCCCGGGCGCGGCACAGGTGAACGGCAACCGCCCCCCTCATCCCCGTGCCGGATCTTGCAGGAGAGCCCGGAGCTCGGCGAGGCTGAAGGGCTTGTGGAGACAGGGCCGGCCCTGTCGTTCGAGAAAATCCAGCGTGTCGCCGCGCACGGTATCTCCGGTGCTGAAAGCAACCCGGCGTGCTGCCTCCGGGTTGTGGCGCAGCAGGGCCTCGAAGAACTCCTGTCCCCCGCACCGCGGCATCCGCAGGTCGGAAATGATCAGATCGAATGGCTCGGCGATGGCCCGGGCGAGCCCGGCTTCTCCGTCGCTCGCCGTGACGACGGTGTGTCCCCAGGCCTCGAGGGTCGCGCGGATGTAGTGCAGGATGTGCGGCTCGTCATCGACGACCAGCACATGCAGCGAGCGGGCAACCTGCTGGGCCACGGGCGGCGTCGGCAGTTCTGCGGGGCGGACGCGGCCCGGGAGTTCCACGGTGAAGGTGGCCCCTCGGCCCGGAGCCGTGGTGAGGGTGATCCGTCCGCCGTGCTCCTTCACGATGCCCTGACTGACCGACAGGCCGAGGCCGGTGCCCTGACCCTCCGGTTTCGTGGTGAAGAAGGGCTCGAAGACCTGGGCGGCGACCTCGGGCTCCATCCCCGGTCCGTCATCGGTTACATCGATGGCGGCGCCGTCCATCCAGCGGCGAACCTTCAGGCGAATCGTACCCGGGCGTCCACCGGCCACGATGGCCTGGGCTGCATTCTGGATGAGATTGACGAATACCTGCTGTATCTGGGTGGGATTGAGGTCGAGATCTGGCAGGTCGGTCGCGATCTCCGTCTGCAGCGCCACCTGGTCGGCACTCAGCGTATTCCGCATCAACCCGATGGTGGCCTCGAGGATGGGCCGCAGGGCCGCCGGTTGCCGAGTCTCCTGTCGCCGCGCGAAGCTGAGCAGGTTTTTCACGATCTTGGAAGCGCGCTCCGCCTCCTGCTGAATGACCCGCAGCGGTTCCCGGATTCGCGCGGGTACGTCCTGAGCCTCGGCCAGGAAGTCCGCGAAACCCACCACGGATGTCAGCGGGTTGTTGAGGTCATGAGCGACACCGGCGATGAGCTGCCCGATGGCGGTCAGCTTCTCGGTCTGGATAAGCCGGTCCTGTAACCGCCGGCGATCGGTCTGATCCTCGAACAGCAGCACTTGGCGGCGGGAACCGGCACCGGCAGTGGTGAACGCGGTAACGGCGATGGTCCTGGGGCCGATACTCAGGTCGACCTCCGCCGGAGCCGTACCAGCGAGAACCGCGGCGACTGGTTCACGCCACTCGTCCGGCACCAGTTCGGCCCACGGTCGACCGATCACGCCGCCAGGCGGGGACCCGGCGAGTTCGGTGAACGCGCGGTTGCCCTGCTCAACCCGTCCGGCCCGATCCACGACGCAGAGGGCCAGGCTGACGGCATCGGCGGCGTCTTCCCACACGTGGTGACGCCGGTCCGCCGCCTCGACCAGGTACGCCCCCTGGAGAGCGAGGGCGGAGACCGCCGCAAAGCCCTCGAGAGTCCGGAAATCAGCCGGCGTGGCCTCCCGCTGGAGCAGCACGGCCAGCCCGCCAAGGAGGCGGCGGCGACCCTGGATCGGGACGCCGCAGGCACGCTGTCCTTGCTGCTCGCGCCCGGCCGAGCCGCCAGTCCGGAGCACCTCGCTCAGGACCGGCGCGAGGATGGGATGATCGGACTCTCCCTTAGCACTCTCCGGGTGACCCTGCTCATCCATGGTGACGACGGCGGCGGGCCCCGGCCCGAAGCTTGCCTTGACTTCTTGAACGAGGCGGTCAAGAACTGAAGCGGGACGGAGCATGCCGGCCACGGCCCGCGCCAGGCTGAGAACGTGCTCCAGCGCGTCGGTTCGGTCCGCATCACCGGCGGGGGAGAGTTCAGTACCAGAGGGTCTTGTCATGATTCGTGCGAACACGCGGGGACAGCTGTCGGACCGCGACCTGGAGTTGATGGTGCTCCTGCTCAGTCGCGGGTCCTCCACCCGTCGCGCCGCTCTGGAGCGCCGGCTGGAGCGCGAGGGTCCGGATCCGTTGCTGGATCACCCGGACCTGGCCGAACGACTGTTCGCGGTGCGCTCCATGCTGGTGCCGAGCGAGACGCTGTTCTTTTACGTGGTGGTCCGGCACGCCCTCATGGACGCAGGCGTCGCCGAGCGCGACGTGGCGGATTACCTGGCCGCGCTGCTGCTCGAATTCGGCCGGAAGGACCGTGCTCAGCGGGTCGACTGGCACGACGACCACTCCCATCGCTACCTCGTGGATATCCTCACCGACCTGGAGGTGACCCAGGGTGAGCGTCGGTTCCAGGTCATGGTGCACCTCGGTAACTATGCGCTGTGGCTCGCGGGACTATTCCCCCACTACATCGAGGCGCGGCGGACGCGTCGGGGCGGGCCCGACCTCGACTATTACGATAACCTCGGCAGGCGCGGCTACGCGATGGCCAGCGATCATTCTCTCGCCGACCGCTACCAGCTGGACGCGATCCTGCGCGTCGTCGCCGAGCGCTATCCGACCCTCCGGCGGGCCCTCAACGGCCTCTCGGAACGGATGCTGTTTCCGGGGGCGGGTGCATCGTAAGAGGGTGGGTCCAGTCAGAGCGGCTTCGGGCCGTCCGTCGCCACCAGGGTGGGCCGTCGCGGGTGAGAGACGAACTTGCCATGCCGGCGCTGAATCGCCTCGGGATAGATGCCGACCATCGCCTGACGCAGCAACGTCCGGGTGCGGCCGTTGAGGACGAAGAGCGGCTCCGGGACCGCGAGCACCAGAGACACCAGATCAGGATCCAGCAGCGGATACCTGAAGCAGAATCCCGCCGGGATGCTCCACTCGACATCACTGCCGATGCGGTTGGCGAGGTGTGGGCTGGCCAGCAGGCGCCGCTGGTTCTCATGCGCGCTGGCCGCCTGACGCAGGCGTTGTTGCGCCGCCCGGCGCGCGAGCAGTTCGTCGCGGAGTAGCGGCTCCAGGCTTCTCACCACGCGCTGAACCTCCTCCCGCGGCATCACGCGGTGCACCGCAGTGGGACGGAGCCAGCCCAGCTGCTGGTAAATCACCTTGCCGCGAAAGGTCCCGACCGCGCCACGCAGGGTGCCACCGCCGAATCGGTGACACCAGCGAATGACCCACAGGAATCGACCCCGAAAGAGCTCCCCGGCGAAGACGCCATCCCCGTTGTAGCTCACCCCTTCGTCCCCGCCCCAGCCTGAAAGCATGCAGAGAACCCCCGCGGCTTTCGCCGTGGCCCCGACCTCACGATCATGCCCCGAGTGTAGGCTTTCATTCGGGGCCGATGACTCGGCGGTTTCGCCGGTGAGGAGATGCGGCACCGCGTTCGCCATGCAGGCCAGCGCGGCTTCCACGTAGGGGGTCTCGTCCCCCGGTTGCGGGGGATTCCAGCGCACGGGGGGGATATGGCTGAAGGTGTGGAGGTCTCGGCCTGCCGCGCGCAGCGTGCGGGAGGCCACCAGCGCCACCGCGCTGGAGTCGAGCCCGCCCGAGAGCTGTGAACCGATTACTCCGCCGACGGGCATCCGCCGAGTTACCGCCCTTACCAGGGCATCGCGGGTGAGGGCAAACCAGGCCTCTTGGTCCCGCGGATCAGCAGCGAGGCGCGCCGGGTTGAGCGAGCACCACCGCCGGGTGCGCAACCCGGCTCCACTGGCGACGAGAAGGTGCCCAGGCGGCAGTCGTTGAATCCCCAGCCATCGGGATTCGTCCGCCCTCAGTACCCATCCCGGGGTCGTGGCACGGGGGTCTGGGTTCGCGGTGACCCAGTCGAGCACGAGCAGGGCGGCAGGGTGGGTCGCGACGGCCAGGCGCGCTCCCTCGGCCGCGTACCAGAACGGGCTCTCTCCCATGGGATCGCCGAGGACGGTCAGAGCGCACAGGGCTGCGTTCCACGCGACCCCCGCAATCTGAACGCTCGGGGGCGACGCCTCGGGACCCTCCGAACCCAGCATCGCCAGCCACTCCTCGCCTTCATCCGGCGGGCCACCGACCGCGGGCCAATCGAAGCGCTGCGCGAAGAGGACGTCGCCAGCCACCCGGAGACGGGGCGGGCCAAGGGTGCCAGTCCCCGAGGCGGTACGGGCGGAGGCGATGGCTATGCCGTCGGCCGTGTACACTGCCTCCGTCCGCTCGGACGCTGGCCAGAGCGCGTCCAGCATTCGTCTCGCGGCGCCGGTGAGCTCGACCGCCGATTCGGGTCCGGTGAGGGCGATCAGGGCGTCCATCAGACGGTCAGGATGATGCGACCGAGGTGAGTCCGGCCATCGGGTGCTCCCTCCGCAAGTTCTGCCTCAGAGCCGGCGTCCAGCCGGGCATGAGCACCGAACGGTCGGCCCCCGTTCGTAACGCTCAGGGCGATCGGCACCCGGGCACCGCGCACCCGACACATGAGCACCCCAGCGAGCGCCCGGGGAAGACAACGGATCGCCCAGGGAAGCCGTTCGGCCACTGCGCCGACAGCACGCCGTACTCGCGGTACCAGAGTTTCGTTCCCCGGGTCGAGCGCCGGACTGGGTGCGCTCGGCGGCAGCTCGCGGAACAAGCGGCCGAAAGGCAACACCCGGAGCAGGGCACTTGCCACCACCAGCCAGCAAGCGGCCTCAGCGGCATCCAGGAGGTCGCGTGGCGTCGGCGGGCGCTGGGCCGGCTCAACCATGATCGGCTTCGACGGCGAGCAGGCCGAGAGCGGTGCACTGGCCCACAAAGTCCCGGGTCTCGGCGGCGACGACGGCAGGATCGCCTTCGTACAGGTTGGCCAGCTGAGCGAGCAGGTCGGTCAGAGTCCGGGGGGCCTCGAGCATGAGCCACACGGTGCGGCCCGTGGCATCGAGTCGGTAGTAGGCTCCGTCGCGGGCGCGCAGCACCACGATTTCCGCGCCAAGGTCGCACCAGGGGTGGTCTTTGGCCCGGGCGATCCGGGCGGCATCAGACAGGTCAGACGGCATGAAGCGACCCCTGTCTGGTCGGCTGGTAGGGCGATGTTGCCAGGCATTCCTTGACCAGCGTGTAGCAGGCGGGCAGCGTCCAGCCGCCGACGGGACGCACCAGTCTATAGGTGGGGACCCGTGCCGCCAACCAGCCGAGCACTCGGAAAACCGCTGCCTCTGCGCCGAGGGGCGCGACCAGGCTGGGCCGCTGCAACAGGCGACGCAGACTCATCAGGAGGTCGAGTCCCGCGATGCGCTCGATCCTGAGATCCCCGCCTCGGGCGAGCAGGACCAGCAGGCGGACCGGCAGAGGCTCTTCCGGCACGCGAGTTGGAGCGGCGATCAGCTGCTTATCATCCGCGTCCTGCCGGAGCAGGGTAAAGCCTGCTCCGGAGAAGTGAGCGCGGGTGGCGGGAGCAAGCCTGAGGCCCTCCGCCCCGGGCCACGCGTGAGCAGTGCCGGCGTGACCGAGCCGGATCGCGAGGACGTCGTCTGTCACGAGGGGTGCCCCGTTCGCGACGAACGCCGCGGCCAGGGAGGATTTGCCGGTTCCGCTCGGCGCGAGAAACGCCACCACGCCACCGTTCACCTCGACGGCGCTGGCGTGCAGTGGGGTGATGCCCCGCTGGTAGAGGATCGCGGTTGTAGCGGGTCCCAGCACCCACGCGGCCAGACCGGTCCCGTCGGCCGAGGGAGGTGCATCGATCTCGATTCGATTGCCCGAGCGAGCCCGGATCCGGCTCCCGTCCGAGAGCCGAAGCAGCCAGTCTCCGGGAGCCACATCGCGGCGGGGACTGCTCAACACCGACTCACCAAGCCGGATCGGAACCCGCGCGAAAGTCAGGCGGACGTCCGCGTCCTGTCCCGCCTCCTGGGCGAACCGCAGGCCGTACGCGCTCCAGCTCGACTGCAACGAGGCGAGGGATGAGAGCCGCATGCACGCGTCTTTCCGCTGGGGGATTGCTCCAAGCAGAGTAGGTAGCATGTTAGGGAATCGCAAGCGGCCAGGAGAGGAACTCTCGTGACGATTCCCGTCATCCCGTTTGTCGTCGGCTGTACCCGTTCGGGAACTTCTCTGCTTACGGTACTGCTGGATCGGCACAGCCGGGTCGCGATGCTTCCCGAGACGCATCTGCTCAGGCCGTTCGTCGGGGATCGCCCTGGGTGGCAACCCGGCCCGACGCACGAGCATCTGCTGCTTGCCGCCTGGGGTCGCGCCTGGTACAGGTTGCGGGACCTTCAGGTCGAGCCTCTGGCGGTGCTCGAGCGCTTCAGGTCCCACCCCAGTACGCCTGAGGGGTTGCTCCACACGCTGCTCGAACTATGGGCGGAACGGCAGGGAAAACCGATCGCCGGCGAGAAGACCCCGCAGCATCTGGAGGTCGTGGACCGGATTCTCATGGGAATCCCCGGAGCCCGCGTCGTGGTGATCGTGCGGGACGGGCGCGCCGTGGTTGAGTCGCTGGCCAGGCCCGCTTGGGCGAAGGCGAGTCAGGATGACCACGTGGATACCTGGGTGGCCTGCGCCCGCCTGGCGGATCGGTGGCTCGTGGAGTTCCCCGAACAGGTCCGGCTGGTCCGCTTCGAAGAACTGGCGACCGATCCCCAACGGGTGCTTGCGTCGGTCATGGCATGGTATGGCTTAGAGATCGAGCCAACTCAGCTGGAAGCCGGGCCGTCTCCGACCTTCCGTCGCTGGGAAGATCGGTGGAAGCTCGACGCCGTGGGTCCCGTGGATTCGACCAGGGCTGAAGCATGGCGCGCGGCCGAAGAGTTGCTCTCTGCCGAGCAACTCGGCCGGCTGGCCCCA
Source organism: Gemmatimonadales bacterium (assembly GCA_036555275.1). GTDB lineage: Bacteria > Gemmatimonadota > Gemmatimonadetes > Gemmatimonadales > GWC2-71-9 > JADJOM01. The sequence goes on from DATBLR010000038.1 coordinate 8,606, forward strand.
TGGCTCGAACGTTTCGGCTATCCTGAACCGGCTCGCGCCGTCCGTGCTCCGGGCGGCCGTGCTCATCGCGATCCCCCGCCGGCACCGGTCCGCGTCGGCACCTCCAGGGAGGTGCTGCCGCTGTTGCTCATCGGCGCCCAGCGGGCAGCTACCGGCTCGTTGGCGTCGTGGCTCACCAATGACCCAACCGTCGCTCCGCCCCCTGACAAGGAGCCAAGCCCCCTCGTGACCAGGTGGCCCCTGGATCGATCCAGCTTTCTCGGCTTCCTCGCTGAGACCACGAATGGAGGCTCGCGGGCCACCAGGTACCTCTGTGACCTGGCACCCTACTACCTGCTGCACCCGGACCTGCCGCGACGAGCCCGGCAGGTGGCACCCGATGCCCGAATCGTCGTGATCCTTCGCGATCCGGTGGCGCGGGCGTTCTCGCACTGGCTCAACGAGTGGAGAGTGGGCGCGGAATCCCTGGGATTCGCGGAGGCGCTGGCCGCGGAAGCGGGTCGGTTGGGGAATGCTGAAGAGCGCCTGGGTGCTGATGAGGGCGCGGTCAGCTTCGCCCATATCCACTACTCCTATTCCCTCCGCGGGCAGTACGCCGCTCAGCTCGACCGCTGGTACCGGTATTATCCGGCAAGTCAGATTCTGGTGCTGATCTACGAGGAGCTGATGACCGACCCCACCGCCGTGTGGGAAAAGTTAGGCAGCCACCTGGGCCTCGACCGCACACCAGCCCCCTCCTTGGCGCACAAGGGGCTGCGGTGGCCGGTGAGTCGCGAGAAGCTGCTGCGCACCCCGGAAGGGCGCGACCTCCGCTCGCGGCTTGCTTCCGACCTCGGGAGATTGAACATGCTTCTGGGCCGCCACGTGCCGTGGGCGGGTGAATCGGTCGCGGGGGCTGGTCTTCAGGGTGTCACGCCAGGGTGAGGCTCAGCCGGTGATCACCGCTCCGGCTTCATGCAGAACGGCGAGCAGGGCTCTGATGTCGGCCTGGCACTGCTCGATGGTGACGTCGTATTCCCCGCGCAGGGCTGCCACGAGCTGAGTCGTCGTCTTCGGCTCCGAGAGAAGCTCCCATATCCGCCTGGAGACCTGATCGAGCTCGAGATAATCCCACGTCTCGCGCAACAGCAGTCTGACCTCATCCTCGGCGACGCACGCGATCACACCGGCGGCGCGGCGCCAGGGACGTTCGCCGTTGCGCCGGCGACCCATGCTCAATCAGGACGGGCCGTATAAGGCGCTGAACTCCGAAATGGAAGGAAACATCTTGTTGGTTGTCGTCTCGATGCGCGCCGGAGTGACCCGGGGTGTGGTCCAGGGCTTGAGGCCTTCAGTCGGTGGTGTAGCAGCGTTCTTTGAGGCGCCTACTTCATCCTGTTTACCCATGCGTTCCTCCCGGTGAACTCGAACCGGTAAGTAAGGCAGTGCTTGGGGACCGGGGCCGTCCCGCAAGAGGTGTGAGCTACAATAGGGAGTCTTCCATCCGCGTCAAGGCTTCGCCGCAGAGGTGCCGGCTGGTCTTGACGCCTATGTCAGCGGCGTCTGACGCGGTGCCTTCTGCCGGCGAAGGGCCCGAAGCACAACCAGCAGCGGGCGAACGGCGCCAGTGAGGGTGTCTGCCAAGGGCGGCAGCCTCGTTACCTGTCGGTCCTCGGGAATCGGGGTGAACAGAAACCGCGTGGTCACCGCGCCGCGGATGGCCCAACTATCGAGCATGGCCAGCCACCGGGGCCAGGATTCGAGCTGAGAAGGTATTGCGGCGACGCCGGATGTCAGTCGCCGGGCGATCCAGGCAGCTACCCGGCGATCCCCGCCGATCGCCGCGGCGCGCGCAAGCCTCTCCCTGAGCGGCACCGCCAGGACCAGCTCGGCGGCCTGGAGTGCCGTAGTCAGCGAGCGATAGCCACGCCAGCGTCCGGCCAGTTCCAGAGCCCGCTCCCAATCGCTCTCTTCGAGACCGGCCGCGAGGGCAGCCACATCAAGGAGCCAGTGCAGTCGGTAGGCCAGATGCTGTGCCGCATGGACCCCGACCACAACCGCCTCGACCGCCGGATCCAATGTGAGATAGGCGATGCCTGCGTCCGTGCGCTGCCTGGCAGTTCGCCACAGCTCGTTCCAGTCGGCGCGAACCCCGGTGCGGGGGCTCAACGGCCGCCAGTGCACCTCGACCAGCCGATTGGTCCTTGGCGAGCGAATCCCCTCGTGATGCTCACGGCCCTTTCGTGTCCGTCTCGAGGCCGCGTGGCTTGCATACTCGTCCGACAGAGCGGCCAGCGCGTCATCCATTCGATCTTCCGGAACCAGGAGATCGAGATCGTGGCTACCGCGGAGCGTGGGATCGCCAAACAGCCGGGCAGAGAGGAGTGGACCCTTGAGGGGAATGGCCGGCACATCGGCACCCGCCAGTCTGCGCAGGATGGTCGTCAGCTCGACCAGGGCCCGAGCGCTGCGCTCGCGCGCCGTCCGGACCTCCACGCCCAGCCCAATCACCGGGCCGAGTGCGGGGTCCGCTTCGAGAAAGCCGAGGACCCGATGCCACGCGGCTAGGGCCCTTAGTTGGGGCGCGACCCGTACCGCGTCGCGCGGATCGAGGAGCGGGCCCGGGATCCGCAGCGTCCGGCGGAGGACAGCCAGAACGAAGTCGATCGCTGACGACGCTGCGATGTGGGAGGTCAGAGGCTCCTCCAGGCGGGGTCCGGCACCGGCCGGACCCCGCTCAACCGGCCATCCCAGCCCGCACCCTGGGGCCTTTCGCGCTGGCCGCCTCGTCGATCAGCGCCTTGAAGAGCCCATGGTCCGGCGCCTCGGCTTGATGATGAAACTCCTCCGGGTGCCACTGGACCGCCAGCAGCCAGGGATCGCCTTCGGCGCTCTCCACCCCTTCGATCATTCCGTCCGGGGCCGTCGCCGAGACCTTGAGCCCTGAGGCGAGGTCGCGAATCGACTGGTGGTGAAAGCTGTTGACCTCGCACTGGGTGGTCCGGAGCGCCTTCGCCAGGCGGGAGCCTTGGGCGACATGTACGGCGTGGGTCCGGGTCTCGCGCCCGGTACCGGGATTATGGTCCAGCGCTCCGGGCCGTTCGGTGGGGATATCCTGCCATAACGTGCCGCCCAGCGCGACATTGACCACCTGAATGCCGCGGCAGATGGCCAGCACCGGGAGAGCCCGCGCGTGGGCCTCCCGAAACAGCGCCAGTTCGAAGGCGTCCCGCGCGGAATCGACCGTGCCGAGCTTGGGATGGGCTGCGTGACCGTATTGGGCCGGATGCAGGTCCTCACCCCCGGTGAGCACCAGCCCGTCGATGGCGTCGAGCAGCTCCTGATTGTGTGCGATCCCCGCCAATGGGGTGAGCAGCAGCGGGACTCCTTCGGCTCGCGCCACTGCCCGAACATAGGCGGCATTGACGCTGGCGCGCTCCACGCCTGCAACGGTGCGGGTAACGGCGGTGATTCCGATTCTGGGCGCCGTCAAGGAAGCAGGCTGTCCGGGAAGAGCGGGCACCGGGGGTCTTCGAAGCGGGCGGGATCCAGCTGGATGCCGAGCAGTGGCAACATCAGGGTGTCGACGCTGAGCTTTCCGATCACCGGCGCGCCGGTGATCGGTGCCGACTCGTAGACCATCACCCCCCGGGCAGTACCCGTGGGGTCGAGGACCAGCACTCCGAAGCCCGGCTTGATGGACGACGGGATCGAACCCTCGATGCCGACAAGCCAGGCGCTGTCACGGGTTCGGCCGACCACGGCCCCGAACCCGGGGCCCGCCGCCACCCGGGCCACGAGTCTGGGTGGAAGGGAGTTCGGGGGCTCGCTGAGGGTCTGGTTGGGGGTCCCGAACTCTTGCAGGAGCATGGTTGCCCCAGCGATTGCCGTGAGGCCGCACGCTCCGCCAGTCCGCCCAGCTCCACAGGCGGGGACGCTCATAACCAGGAGGAACGCCAGGTACCGGCGCATGTCCACTAAGGTAACGCGCCGCGTTCCTTGACGCCCCCCGGAGCGATCCGTACCATTTGGGCGACTCCGCGATCTGGACGACCCCACCGTGTTCGAAGGGCTCAGGGCCCGGCTCGAGCGGCTGCTGGCCAAGCACACTCCGCCGGGCGACCCGAGGGCCCGCGCCGCCCAGCTTCACGCCGCACTCCTCGAGGCCAAAGTGGCCGTGGGGACAATGCGTGATGCCTTGGCAATCACCGAGCAGGCTCTGGCACGGGAACGGCAGCAGGGGGAGGCCGCCGAACGACGCCGGGCGCTGGCGGCCCAGATTCCCGACCCGGATACCGTGCGAGTGGCCGAACAGTTCTCGGCGCGGCACGCCGAGCGGGTCGGTGTGCTGGAAAAAAAGGTGATTGTCCAGCGGGAGGAGCTGGCCATGGCCGAGCGGGACCTGGAGCACCTGGCTGCGGAGTTACGGCTGGCGCGCCAGGGGGCGGACGGTAGTCGGACTGCCGCCCAGGAAGCCGCTTGGCGCGATCTGGAGACGGCGGGCGGGGTCCGGCCCGAGACGGACGTCGAAGGCGAGCTCCTGCGGAGCGAGCTTGAACGCAAACGGCTCGACGCCGCCGTGGCGGCCCAGCTCGAGCAGCTCAAGAAGAAGATGGGGAAGGAGCCTTGATGGGGAACGGGGAACGGGGAAGAGGGAACGGGGAACGGTACCGTTCATGCGACGGCCCGCTTTGTCTTTGGCGACCCGGCCTCGTGATGCTCGCCGCGATGCTGGTCCCTACGATACTCCCCTCCCGTTCCCCGTTCCCCGCTCCCCGTTCCCTCCTGTTCGCACAGCAACCCATCACTCCTCCCGCCCACTTCCAGAAGCTCGCGCACACCTACAGCATCGTGGCCTGGGACTCGGCGACCGGAGACCTCGGCGTGGCGGTCGAGTCCAAGTTTCCCAACGTGGGTGGCATCGTGCCCTGGGCCCTGAGCGGGGTTGGTGCAGTGGCTACTCAGAGTCTCGGCAACACCGCTTACGGGGAGCAGGGGCTGGAACTCCTCGCGCGGGGAGCGACCGCCGAGGAGGCGCTCCGCATCATCATGCGGAGCGACACGATGCTGCAGGATCGTCAGGTCGGCATGGTGGATGCCCATGGCAACTCGGCGAGCTTCACCGGAACCAGGACGTTTGACTGGGCGGGCGGAAGAGTCGGCGGGACGGCGGGTGGCCGGCCGGGGGGGAAGGGCGAGGTGATCGCAGGCCGGACCTACGCCGCCCAGGCCAACATCATGGTTTCCGATCGGACGGTGAGCAATCTCGCGTCGACGTTCGAGGCTACCCGCGGGTCACTCGCCGACCGGCTGATGGCGGCGCTCAAGGCGGGACAGGCCGGAGGGGGAGACCGGCGCGGAATGCAATCGGCGGCCCTCCTTGTGGTGCGCAAGAATGGCGGGTACCTCGGCGCCAACGACCGGTTCATCGACATCCGGGTGTACGATGCCCCGGACCCTATCGCCGAGCTGGAGCGTCTGCTGGCCCTCCACAAGCTGCACTTCTTTCCCAGCGAGTCGAAAGATCTGATCCCGATCACCCCTGACCTGGTCCGGCAGCTGGAACCGATCTTGCTGCGGGAACCGGTGAACCAGCCGGAAAAGTGGCTCAAGGCTCCGCAGGGGCGGGTGAACGACACCTTCCTCGCCGCCCTGCGCGACTTCATGTACTGGGAGAACTACGACGTTCGCGTCCGGATGGACGGCAAGATCGACCGCGTCGTCCTTGACGACATCCTGGCCAAGCGCAAGCTGCGCTGAGCCCGCTCCGAGGAGATCCCTCTTGGCTACCCTGGCTACTCCCCCCGCCGCATCGGGCCCGAAAGGCGCCGACACCGCGTTCTTCGGTCACCCCCGCGGTCTCTCGACGCTGTTCTTCACGGAGATGTGGGAGCGGTTCTCCTACTATGGGTTGCGTGCCGTCCTCATTCTTTTCATGACGGCGGCAGTGGCCGATGGCGGGCTGGGTTTCGAGAAGGGGAAGGCCGGCCAGATCTACGGGATCTATGTCGCCCTGGTCTATATGCTGTCCCTGCCCGGCGGCTGGGTGGCCGACAAGATCCTGGGCCTCAGACGGTCGGTGCTGTACGGTGGCATTCTGATCATGTGCGGGCAGATGTGCTTGGCGGTGCCGGGGGCGGCACTTTTCTATCCCGGCCTGGCGTTCATCATTCTCGGCACCGGTCTGCTCAAGCCTAACGTCAGCGCCATCGTCGGTGACCTCTACACCCGGCAGGATTATCGCCGCGATGCAGGCTTCTCCATCTTCTATATGGGGATCAATCTCGGCGCTTTTATCTCACCGCTCATTGTCGGGGGCCTGGCGCAGAGCCCCTGGTTCAAGGGCGTGCTGCAGGGAATGAGCATCCGTCCCGAGACTTCCTGGCACTGGGGTTTCGGGGTTGGCGCGATCGGCATGTTCCTGGGCCTCGTGCAGTTCGTCATGGGCTGGAAACACCTGGGAACTGCGGGAGTCTACCCTTCGGTGGATCCTGCCTCCGAGGGCGGGGCTAAGGCACGCCGGCAGTTCTGGGTGGGGCTGAGCGCTCTGATCGCCCTGATCGGGGGCACCACGCTGCTGGTCCGGAGCGGAGCGCTAAGCGTCGAGGCCGTCACCGGGGCGTTCAACTGGATCTACTTCGCTCTGGTGGTTGCCTTCTTCGCGTGGCTGTTCGGCATGGGCGACTGGACCCGCGAAGAGCGCAAGCGACTTATCGTGATCGTGGTTCTCTTCGCCGGAGCGGCGATCTTCTGGTCGGCCTTCGAACAGGCCGCATCGACCCTGAACCTGTTCGCGGCGGAGAAGACCCGGAACAGTGTGCTGGGGATCGGCTTTCCCTCGAGCTGGTTCCAGGCCGTCAACGCCGTCATGATCATCCTGCTCGCCCCCGTGTTCGCCTGGTTCTGGGTGACCCTGGGGGAGAAGGACCCCTCAAGCCCGACCAAGTTCGCCTTTGGTCTCCTGTTCGTGGGGCTCGGGTTCGCCGTCATGATCGGTGCCGCCCGGGCTGCCGCGGGTGGATCGCTGGTGAGCCCGATGTGGCTCATGGTGACCTATCTGCTGCACACGATTGGGGAGCTGTGTCTGTCCCCGGTCGGACTGTCCTCGATGACCAAGCTGGCGCCGGACCGGGTGAAGGGCATGATGATGGGAGTCTGGTTCCTTGCCGCCTCGATGGGAAATCTGATCGCCGGGCTGGTGGTCGGCGAGCTGGAGAAGTTCAGCCACGCGCAGGTGTTCGGAGCAGTGACGGCGTTCGCGGTCGCGGCCAGCCTCGTCATGTTCGGGCTGGTGCGGCCGATTCGTCGGATGCTGGAACGAGCGTAGAGCGAGACGGATCAAGACGTCACCGCCCATGGAGGCGCCGACCGGGCGCCTCCATTCATATCCGCTTCAGCAGCACCACCCCTGCCCGGTAGCGCTTCTCGATGCGGGCTCGCCGCGCTGTCGGCGTCAGCCGCATCAGCAGGCGAAACAACCAAGCCAGCCGCATCTCGCGCCCAAGTCGATGCGCCTCCGAGCCCGTCAGCCGGAATTCGACGCACTCCCATCCTGACGGGCGGAAGAATTCCTCCCCCTCCTCCGGAGCGAAGCGCATCTCGGCATTCCCCTCGCGGAGCTGCCGGTTCGCCCTCTTCATGACCTGCTGCAGGATGAACGGGGAAGCGAGATCCAGGATCCAGCTGGTAAACGCCGGCTGTTCGTGGAGTGCTGTCGCCAGCTCCCGCACCGCCTCGGGTGCCAGGTACGCGAGCAGCCCCTCGCTCAGCACCAGGGCGCTTCGGCTGCTCGCAGCCACCCGTGCGAGGAAGCGTACGCGGGCGTCCTGATCGGCCAGATCGAGCGGAACCGACTCGAGCCGGCAGCGGGGCTGCTCGCCGGCGAGCAGCGCCTGTTTTTCCTCGAGCAGCGGGGGCAGGTCCACGTCGATCCAGCGCAGGTCCCCCGGGAGCGCCAGACGGTACGGCCTCGTGTCAAAGCCGGCGGCGAGGTTGACCACGGTGTCAACGTCGCCGGCCCCGACCAGCCGAAGAATCAGCTCGTCGAAGAGGCAGGTTCTGACGACCATGACCCAGCCCAGGTTCCCGGCACCGGGCAGGGTCCGGATGATCTCGGCTCCCCGGTCGCCCGCGAGTCGGCGGGCGTAGGGGTCGTGAAAGAGCGCGTCAGGCCGATCACTCTCTTCCGCCCGATACCACGCGACCCAGCGCGCGGTGTCGGAAACGTTTCTGATCATCATCGGCCCTCGAGCGATTTGAAGATCCGAAACAGGTATGCCAGCGAGGGAACCAGGACCACGGCGCCCAGTGCGAGGCCGATCAAGGTGAGCTTCAGTGTCACCGGCGGCGCGGCCGCGGCCCTCAGGTCCAGCGAAGGAGGGAGAACCCACGGGTACTGGGCTGCCGCCCAGCCCCACAGAATGCAGGTGGCTTGCGCCGCCGCCGCCACGCGGGCCAGCGAGTAGCGTCGGTGCCAGAGCGCCCAAAGCGCGACTGTCGCGCTTACACCGGTCAACAGGTGGACCGGCACCGCGCCAGGTGCGGCCATTAATCCGGATCGGACCAGCGGGGCACCGCGCCAGGCAAACGCCAAGGTGAGGGCGGCGGCCAGGAACAGCGCGCCGCCACTTGCCAGGGCGCGACGGCGGAAATCTTCCTGGAGCTCCGCCTCATCCGTTTCCAGGGTCAGGTAGACAGCGGCCAGAAAGGCGAACAGAACCAGGGTGAAAACGCCCACGCTGAAGGCGAAGGGAGTAAGCCACGGCCTGAGGTAGTCCGCGGCAAACCCTCGTCCGGTTGGCAGCTGCACCCGACCGGCTGCCACGCTCCCCACGGCAACGCCGAGCAGCAGGGGGGTGACCAGGCTGGCGCTGGCGAACACTCTGCCCCAGCGGCGCTGCGCCGGCTGATCGTCACCGCCGTAGCTCCGGAAGGTGAAGGCCGATCCGCGCAGGACGATGCCGACCAGGACCAGGGTCAGCGGAATATGAAGTGCAACGGCGAGCTGGCTGAACGCGGCCGGGAAGCAGGTGAACAACAGCACGATTGCCAGGATCAGCCAGACATGGTTCGCCTCCCAGACCGGACCGATGGCGTGAGCGATCAGCTCCCGTTGCCGTTCGCGGCGGGGCCCCGAAGCGAGGAGGTCCCAAACGCCGCCGCCGAAATCCGCCCCGCCAAGCAGGACATACGCGTTGAGCGCAACCACGACGGCGCCCGCCAGGATGTCCGCGGTCGAGAGGTCCGGCATGGTCAGCGTTCTCCCGGAAAGTAGCGGCGATGCCATTCCTGGTGCCGGGGACTGCGAATGATCTGGGCGTAGAGCAGCCACGCGACCACCAGGCCCAGAAACAGATAGAGCAGGGAGAAACCGGTGAACGTCCAGGTGAGGCCCGGCATCGGGGTCACGGCGTGGCTGGTGCGCAGCACGCCGTGGATGATCCACGGCTGGCGCCCCACCTCGGTGACGGTCCAGCCGGCCTCAATGGCGAGAAAGCCGAGCGGGCCTGCCAGAGTAATGGCAGCGAGCAGAAGGCGGTTCGTGGCGAGATCGCGGCGTCGCAGGACCGCCCAGAGATACCACAGGGCGACCAGGGCCATATAGGTCCCGATTCCCACCATGATCTGGAAGGCCAGGTGCACCGTGGGGACGTGAGGCCAATCGTCCCGCTCTGCCTGATCCAGCCCACGCACCTCCGCCTGGGGGTCATGGTATGCAAGCAGGGACAGTCCGTAGGGGATCTCAAGGCCGAACCGGACCGTCCGGCTATCCATGTCAGGCCAGCCTCCAACCATGAGCGGAGCGCCGCGCCGGGTTTCGAACAGGGCCTCGGCCGCCGCCAGCTTCACCGGCTGGTGCACCGCAAGGTGGCGGGCGCTGAAGTCGCCGGACAGCGGCTGCAACACCGCAGCTGGGCCGCCCACCAGGAGACCGATGGTGATCGCCCGTCGGTGGAACATGTTGTGCGGGTCGAAACGGAGGAGCAGGGCGTGTATGCCGGCCACGGCGAAGCCGGTGGCGGCATAGGCCGCGAGCGTCATGTGAATGGTCTGCGGCAGGGCAGCCGGATTCGCCATTGCCGCCAGCGGGTCGATGGCCGTGACCTGGCCGTTCACCAGGTCAAAGCCCGTTGGCGTGTTCATCCACGCGTTGGCGATGAC
>DATBLR010000050.1:0-20023 GCA_036555275.1 Gemmatimonadales bacterium
GTGCGGCAGATCCTCCGGGCCCGGGAAGTGAGCTACACTGGCGCGCAGCGCCCGGACAGCGGCCATGGTGTTGCGGCGCCGACGGCCTTCTCCTTTGTCGCCGCGCGTGACCAGGACACGGTACGGGTCTCCGCACGCATCTCCGACTTCCAGGCCACCGACATGACCGCGGCCGGCATGGGTCGGAGCTTTCTGCAGATGCGGGGATCCTTCACCCTGAGGGGGGTCCTGGGGGGAGCGGTGGTTGCCGATGAGGGGGAGGGATTTTTTGAGACGTATCTGAAAAGCGGGAACGGGGAACGGGGAACGGGAGAAACAGCGGGAACAGGGAACGGGGAACGGGGAACGGTAGAAACATCCCGCTCCGCGTTCCTCGTCAGACCCCGCCATTAGTGCTCTTCCCGTTCCCTGTTCCCCGTTCCCCATTCCCCGCTTTTGTTCCCCGTTCCCCGTTCCCCGTTCCCCGTTCCCCCCCTACAGCCCCACCCTCGCACTCAGCGTCGCCCGGTAGTAGCGATAGGCCCCACTGGCGCTGCTGATTGCGCTGTTATAAACGCCGCCCAGGAGTGCGATCTCGTTGATCACGCTCCAGCGCCGCGCGATGCGGAGCTCGGTCCGCCATTCCCCGTCGGTACCGGTGCCACTGCCCCGCTGCTGCAGTCCCAGCCCGGCGTGCAGCCGGCCTTCCCAGCGATTGAATCCATAGGTGTAGGTCCCGCGGATCTCGCCGGTGAGAAAACGATCGGGAGAGAAGTAGCCGTTTCCCCGGACGTCGTACCACAGCCCCCGGCCCAGGACCCCGATCGTCCAGCGTGGGGCCACCTGTTGGGTCAGGGCGATTACTGCGGACTTGCGCCGGTTGTCGTCGGACAGGTAGCCCACTCCGAGCCCGCCGCCAAGGGAAAGGTTGGGCCGAAGCTCGGCGTCGAAATCGGCCGAGAGTTCATCGATGTCGATCCTGCTGGCGAGCAGCAGAGCCGTCTCATCGAAGCTGTAGTGGCTGTACCCTAGGCCGCCCCCCGCGGAAGGGGTGATGCGATAGCTGGCGGCCGTGCGCCAGGTGCCTAACGAGCGATCGGTGCCGGCGTCCGAGTTCAAGCTGTTGGCACCGAAGGCCCCGGTGAAGGTGAAGTTTCCCCAGTTCCACGTCGCGCCGACCTCGCCGGAGAGGCGGGTGCCGTCCCGCTGCGGGTCGCTGGCCTCGTAGGCGCCCACGCTGGCGAAGGCCCGCAGCCCCGGGGCGGGCAGAAACGACGTGCCGAGGCTCTGCCACCAGGCGTTGTTGTGCTCGGAGTCGTGGGTCATCCCCAGCGACAGCTCCAGTCGTGGTCGGCGCAGCGCCCGGACCTGACCCTGCAGTACCCGGGCGGCCCGGTGCTCGGGAGCCGCCCGGAGGGCCAGGTCGTTGTAGCGGTCCGCCTCGGCAGGCCGGGCCTGCCACAGCCGGAGCTGCGCCAGCGCGACTAGGGACTCGACGTCGTCGGGATCGGCGGCCACCAGGGCCTGGAACTCCCGATCCGCCTCGGCGTAGTTGCCCGACCACGCCAGCGTCTGCGCCCGTCCGAATCGCGGATCGTGCCGCTCCGGAGACTCCGCGATGAGCGAGTCGTACCGCGCCAGGGCGGAACGGTATTGGCCCTGCCACTGCAGGAACTTCGCCTCCCAGAGCCGGACGTCGGGCTCCATCGGTTCCACCTCGCGGGCGTCGCGGAGCAGAGCGAGGGCCGAATCGAGACGACCGTCCCAGCCGGCGAGAATCGCCAGGCGAAACAGCGCCCGCACGTAGCCGGGATTGTCATGCAGCGAACGAGTATAGGCCACCCGCGCCCCGGCATAGTCACCGGCGGCCCAGAGTGAGTCGGCGGTAGGGGTCTGGGCACTGACACGGCCTGCAGCGAGGAGGATAAGAAGAGTACTAAGTACCGAGTACCGAGTACCGAGTACAACTGCCGCATGTCCGGTACTCGGTACTCGGTACTCGGTACTCGGTACCCTTTGGAGGCGCAACTGTCCGATCAGTGCCACCCTGACCACACGGCTTTGAGGGAATCGTAGACCGGCTTGAGGCGCTGATGATAACGGGGCATCGTCCACCCCGACCACTGCCAGTCCGGGAAGTCGACGCTCCGCCAGCGTCCGTTCACCGGCGCGGGGAGCGCGCCAATCAGGGCCATTTCCCCGTAGCTGGCTCGGGTGCGGCCGAGCACGGCGACCCCGATCCGGAAGCCGTCGGACGGCGCCGTGCCAACGGCTTCACTGGTCTGCACATCGAGGTTCGGCTCCTCATAGAGAATGGTCTTTGAAGAGGGATCGCCCACATTGATGAGGTTCCACGGCAGCCGGAGCTCAAGCATGCCTTCCTCCTGGTCCCAGTACCAGTCTGACAGGGTGGATCGGGCCGCGGTTCCATAGCGCAGCCGGCCGCGATTGAGTCCCTGGGCCGGGAAGAAGCGACCATCCCGCCCGAAGCGGGCCCGGTTGGTCATCACGAACAGCGAGTCGAACCGGCCGTCATCCCGGGGCACGGTGGTAACGGGCCGATGGCCGAAGCGACCGTAGTCGTCCCCACCAATGATGGCATCGCCGCCCGCATAGGGGTTGTAGTCGGGAGTGATCCGGAGCTCGGCATCGGCCGTGTCGCGGAGGATTGCCACAAACTCGAATCCGAGATCGCCGGAGATCACGCCGCCCGGCAGCGATCGCTGGCCCAGCCCGCGCCGGTAGGTATCGAGCGCGATCATCAGGTCCTGGTCCCGCCAGGGGAACGGTCGGCCGGCGAACTCGGCGATCTCCACCGCCAGGTAGAGATACGACTCGTTCTGCCCCACCCGCAGCCGCCGTGGCAGATTGGCGGTCGCGTCGGGCAACTCCTCGAGAACGGGGAGCGCCTTCCAGTGGGCGGGATCGCCCCCCGGCTCCGGGGTAGCGCTGTCTTCCCCCGCGTACATCCCCAGGATGCCGTAATTCTGCTCGGCGTCCATTATGTTGTGCCACTGCCGGGTGTTCTCGAGCGGAATCTCGTAGTCGATGACGATCCAGTTCTTCTTGAACCACTCGTCGATCCACGCGAAGAGGATGCCGCCGGCGGCGCCGCTCTCGCGGATCTCGCGGGTGAGCCGGGCATCGATTCTCGCCATCGCGACTTCATCATGGCCGCCGTGGTCCCATCCCTGGGGTTGGAGGTGGGCATTGCCGCGGCTGGACGGCACGCCGTATTCGGAGAGCAACAGCGGCATGCCGGCGTGGTGGCGCTTGAGGTACCGGAGATACCCGAAGTAGTTGGAGCGCCCCTCGCTGGATCGAACCGTGTTGTAGACCGGATCGTTCAGCATGAAGTCCGGATAGTAGGGATAGGCATGGTAGCTGGCGAACCACCCGGCGGGATTCCGTGAGGTTGGCCGCACCTTCATGGCGTCGAGTCCGATGGCGTCGTTCTCGTACTCGAATAGCGGCCGCTCGATCGCGTGGCCCACCTTGAGGCGCCAGGCCGCCTCTTCGTCGGCGGTCGATTCGGTAATGTGAAACAGCGGGTCCAGGGTCGGCCAGTTGGTGTAGGCGATCGGCCGGATGGTGTTGTAGCGGTCGACCTCATAGCCCAGCAGGTAGTCGCATTGCTCGGCCATCCAGGCGTCCATGTGGAGCCCGCCCTTTGTCGCCAGGAAGCGCCCCGCGTATCCCGTCGGCTTCGAGCGGAAGCGCTGCTCGAATTCCTTCACCGCGAAGGGTTCCCATTCCCGGCCGATGATGTACCCCAGGGTCCAGCGGGAGAGATCCGCGTCATAACGGCCGCCGGCGTGACCGGGACGCGCCGGAAAGTCGGCGTTGCCGTGCAGCAGGTCCACCACCCGACGCATCTCCTGGTGGAATTCCTCGGTCCAGGTGCTGTCGTTGAAGTCGTGGTTGGGCGGCAGCTCGGTCCACACGCCGTGGATCAGCCACAGCGGCCGGTCGGGATGGCCGGTGTTCCAGCCGTAGAGCGCCCGGTAGAAGCTGGGCGGCAGGATGGTGTACAGCCTGAGCGTGTTCGCGTGCATCCCGGCAATGATGTCGAACCAGCCGGCGTAGGTGACCGAGTCGGGCGGGAACTCCGAGGGGAATTTCCCGGGGAGTGCGACGCCCATGTTGACGCCGCTGACGTAGAAGCGGCGCCAGCCCCCGCCCCCCGACGGGGTCTGGAAGTAGTCGCCTTTGGTCCGGGCGTCGATCCGGAGCCGCTTGGGTCGCACCGGCGGCGGAACGGGTGGTCGCTCCCAGTCCGGATCGGCCTGGGTCAGTATGGCCCGTGCGGTCTCGTCGCCCGGATTCAGCTGCAACGCGCGGCGGCCGGCCTCCACAGCGGCCCGGGCGTCGCCCTGCCGCCAGCGGACGATGGTGAGGCCGTCCCAGCCATCGGCGTTGCCGCTGTCGGTTGCGACCACCAATCGAAACAGAGAATCCGCCTCGACCAGCCGATCGAGCCGGAGCAGCGCGTAGCCCAGCCCGACCTTGGCATCGAGGTTCTCGCACAGCTGATCGGCGCGGGAAAACCGCTCGGCGGCCACGGCCATGGAATCCGCCCGGTAGGCGCGCCATCCCGACGCGACCAACTCCTCCACTTCGGGCGGGCAGGGAGGCGTCAGGCAGAGCAGAAGGAGAAGGTGTAGATTCGTGGCCATGGCGGTCGAATCATAGCCACGGAGAGATGCTGTCGCATGACCGAGAGCACCGCGAGCGCGACTTCCGCGCTGGGACGTCAGCTGATCGATGAGTTCGGCCGCGGCTGGTCGCGGGCCAAGGTGGATGTGATGCTGAGCGTGTTCGCGCCGGAGGCGGTCTTCCTGGAGACGCCCTTCTCGACACCGCTCCGGGGAGTCGACGCGGTCCGGAGCTATTGGGCCGACGTGCCGCTCCACCAGGCGGAGATCAGCTTTTCCGCGGGGGAGATCTTCTCGGTGGGTCCGTGGTTCGCGACCGAGTTCAAGTGCACCTTCCGCCGCCGCCGCACCGGTGAATGGGTAGACGCCCGGGGGGCGATCTTCTGCGAGACCAACGGCTCCAAGATCACCGAGATGCGAATGTACTGGGATCGGAGATAACGATCCGGTCTACCAGATTTCCGCCCGCTCCTCCCTCAGCATCACATCTCCCTTCCTGCATCCAAACGCCGCGGTGAACGCCGGGATGTTCGACAGCGGACCGTTCACCCGCCACCGCGCCGGGGAGTGGGGATCCACGTTCACCAGCAGGCGGGCGTATTCCGGGCGGTCGGCGCCGCGCCAGATCTGGGCCCAGGCCAGGAAGAAGCGCTGATCGGCGGTGAACCCGTCGATCGGCGCCGGCTCGGGCTTTCCCTCCAGGGTGCGACGAAAGGCCGCGTACGCCACCGCCACCCCGCCCAGGTCGGCGATGTTCTCCCCCAGGGTCAGCTTGCCATTCACGTGCTGGGTGTCGACGGCCACGTAGCCGTTGAACTGGCGGGTTACCACCTCGGCCCGCTGGGCGAACGCCTGGGCGTCCTCCGCGGTCCACCAGTCGGTGAGGTTCCCCGCGGCGTCGAACTTCCGCCCTTCATCGTCGAATCCGTGGGTCAGCTCATGGCCGATCGCGGCGCCCATGCCGCCATAGTTCACTGCGTCATCGGCGTCGGGGTTGAAGAACGGCGGCTGCATAATGCCGGCGGGGAAGACGATCTCGTTGATCCGGGGATTGTAATACGCGTTCACGGTTGGCGGAGTCATGCCCCATTCCGCCCGGTCCAGCGGCTTCCCGATCTTGCCCAGATCCCGCCGGGCCTCGAACTCCACCGCCCGCTGATAATTGGGGAGGAACACCCCGCCCGGGATCTGCAGGCGACTGTAGTCCCGCCAGTGATCGGGGAACCCGATCTTGTTGATGATCGCGTCCAGCTTGACGTGGGCCCTGGCCTTGGTGGCGGCGCTCATCCAGGGCAGGGAATCGATGCGCCGGCGGAACTCCGCCTGAATGTTCCGCACCATGGTGAGCGCCCGGGCCTTCGCGTCGGGCGTGAAGCGGCGGGCGACGTACGCCTGCCCCAGGATTTCTCCCATCGTCTGGTCGGTGCGGTCCAGGCAGCGCTTCCAGCGGGGCCGCATTTCGGTGACCCCGGTGAGGACCCCGGACTTGAAGCGGAAATTCTCCTGCACGAACGGGGTGCTCAGGGCAAAGGCCGACGCGGTGAGCAGCCGCCAGCGGAGATAGGTCCGCCAGTCGGCAAGCGACGCCCGGGTGAGCAGGCTGTCAACCGTGGCCATGAACCTCGGCTGTGCCACATTGACCTCGCCGACGGCGCCCAGGCCCACCGCCCGGTAGAAGCGGGGCCACCCGATGCCGGGGGTGAGCCGGGCCAGCCCGGCGGCGGGAAGGAGATGGTAGAGCGAGTCGGGATTGCGCTGTTCCACCCGGGTCATGGACGACTGTGCCAGCGTGGTTTCGAAGCTCAGCACCGTTCCTGACTGGCGGACGGCGGCGGTGCTGTCGTCACCCAGCAGGCGGAGTATTCGTTGCACGTGGTCGACGTACTGCTCGCGCAGGGAAACCGAAGCCGAATCGTCCTTGGTGTAGTAGTCACGGTCAGGTAGGGTGAGCCCGCTCTGGTACAGCTCGGCGATGACCCGCGAGGAGTTCTTCGCGTCCGGCGTGGAATGGAAGTCGAACGGCGCAGTCACGCCCACCAGTGCCAGCCGGGCGATCTCCGCCTGGATCCCTGGACGGTCCCTGATCGCGGCGATCCGCGCCAGCTCCGGCTGGAGCGGCCGGGCCCCCTCGCGATCGGCGAGTGCGCTGTCCATGCAGGAGCCGAAGAACAACCCCAGCTTTTTCTGATTGGGGTCGGTGGCCGTGGCGGCGTCGGCGGCGGCGTCGGTCAGCACCCCCTCGAGCGCGGCGTAGTTGGCCTCCTGGAGTTCATTGAAGCTCCCCCAGGAGGGATGGTCGGCCGGGATCTGGGTCCGCGCGATCCAGCCACCGTTGGCGTAACCGAAGAAATCGGCACAGGGCGCGCAGGTGGTGTCGAGATTGGCGGGGTCGAGCGGCGCAGCCTGCTGGGCCTGGAGCAGCGATGGCAGCAGCAGGGCTGACAGAAAGACCGAACGAACGGACCGGACCATGGGAACCTGCCGGTGTGAATGGGGCGAATGCTTGTGGGCGAAGGTCATGATGTGAGTCAGCATCCCCGCGTCGCGGCGACGGCTGACTGCCCCCGTCATTGAGGCGGGCCGGGGACGAAGGTAGCTTCCGCCCGACGGCCGCACCCCGTGCCTGCGGAGCTGCCGCGGCTCAGGTCCCCGGGCCCGCGTCGTGGTGCCGCCGGGCATAGTCCAGGCCCCAGTCGAGCAGGGCCCGGGAGCGGAGCCCCCCTCGAAATGCGACGGCGATGGCGTCCTCTTCGTCCATGCCGTGGTCCAGCAGGAGGTGAGCTATGAGCGGTCCCCCGCAGCGATTGCCGCTCGCGCAGTGAAACAGCACCAGGTCGCCGGCGTGCCGGCGGAGCGCACCCAGGACCTGCTCCATCAACGGGTCGCTGAACTCGGTGTGGCCCACGGGGATATTCAGGTACTCCATGCCGGTCTCCCGGACCGCCGCGGCCTCGTCGAAGCCCCGGAACTCGTCCGGTTCGCGGATATCGAGCACCACCGCCGCCCCCGCGGCCTTGAGAGCCTCGAGGTGCTTCGGGCCGGGCTGGCCACCGGTGACGAGATTCGGCAGGGCCTGGCAGGCGTTGGGAATGCCGCGGATGGCTTCGGAGGCCGTGGTCATAGACCTCAAAGCTACGCCGTTGAACGATGATCTGGTACATCGCGTTGGGCAGCGCCATTGGCGGAGTGGCCCGCTATCTCCTGGGTGGATTGATCCAGCGGTTCTCGGGAGGCAGCTTCCCGAGCGGGACCCTGCTCGTGAACCTTACGGGCTCGTTCGTGCTGGGTTTCCTCTACCGCTATGCCAGCGATTCCGCCGCCATCACTCCCGAAGTGCGGGCCCTCCTGACCATCGGCCTGTGTGGCGGCTACACCACCTTCTCTACCTTCACGTACGAGACCGTCCGGTTGCTGGAAGATGGCGAGGCCGGCCGGGCCATCGTCTACATCGGCCTGAGCGTCCTGCTCGGCCTGGGGGCGATGGTCCTGGGGCTCGCGGCAGGACGCGAGCTCCTGGATCTCAGACGCGGCTAGCGAACCGGCTCCCAAGTCCTGATAGCGCGCTTCTATTGGGGACGGACCTGCATTGAACCACAGAGGCACAGAGGGCACAGAACAATTTGTTGGTGGCACTGCAACTCGGTGTCTCTGTGTCTCTGTGGTTCCGAGTCTCAGGCCTGCCGCCATCATCGGAACCTGAGATACGCTCCACTAGTTACGGGGGACGCTGCATGCACGGCATGACGGGTGAGCGGGTCCTGATGCGGATCCACATCGGGGAACGGGATCGCTTTCACGGCAAGCTGCTCTACGAGGCCATCGTCGAGCTGCTGCGGGCCCGGCACTTCGCCGGCGCCACGGTGACCCGCGCCATCATGGGCTTCGGGGCCACCGCCCGGCTGCACACTGACAAGGTGCTCCGGCTCTCGGTGGACCTCCCCATCATCGTGGAATGCGTGGACGAAGAGCAGAAGATCGAGGCGATCCTCCCCGAGCTGGACCGGATGATCGGGGGCGGGCTGATCACGCTGGAGAAGGTGCGGGTGATCGCGTACCGGGCGGAGCAGGGGAAGAAAAACGGGGAAAGGGGAACGGGGAACAGGGAACGGGAAGAGCATTAGTGGCGGGGTCTGACGAGGAACGGGGAGCGGGATGCTTCTACCGTTCCCCGTTCCCCGTTCCCTGTTCCCCGCTGTTTCCCGTTCCCTGTTCCCCGTTCCCTGTTCCCCCGGTCATCTTTGTCTGCGCTTACCCTGAAGTAGATTCCCCCCATGCTCCTTGCCGCCGTCGCGCAGTTCCGCCCTGACAAGGGTGACTATCCCGGCAACTTGACCCGTCTGGGACAAGTGCTGGGCGAGGTGGGCCGTTGGGCCGAGCCACCGGGCCTGGTGGTGTTCCCCGAATCGGCGCTGACAGGGTACTTCCTCGAGGGCGGGGTGCAGGAGCTGGCTGTTCCGGCGGAGAAGCTGTTCGAGGACCTCGCCCGGGTGCACCGGGACAGCGGAGCTCCGCCGCTGGACGTGGCGGTCGGCTTCTACGAGATATGGCGGAACCTGCTGCACAACTCCGCGCTCTATGCCAGCCTGGGCGGGACTGACGCCGGGATCCGCCATGTCCACCGCAAGGTGTTTCTGCCTACCTACGGCGTGTTCGACGAGGAGCGCTTCGTGGAGCCGGGCCGCAGTGTCGCCGCGTTCGACACCCGCTGGGGTCGGGCCGCGATGCTGGTCTGCGAGGACGCCTGGCATTCCCTGGCACCGACGATCGCCGCGCTGGACGGCGCGCAGGTGATTCTCATCCCCAGCGCGACACCGGGCCGGGGCCTCACCCCGCGCCCGGGCGTGTCGCGGCCGGCCAACTTGGATCGCTGGGACCGGCTGGCGCAGGGGATTGCCGAAGAGCACGGGGTCTACGTGATCGTGTCGCACCTGGTGGGATTCGAGGGCGGCAAGGGGTTCGCCGGAGGGTCGATCGTGGCGGGTCCCCGGGGGACGATCCTGCTGCAGGCTCCGCTCTTCGAAGCCGCAACCCTGCCGGTGCGCCTCGACTTCGACGAGATCACCCGGGCCCGCGCCGAGGCACCGCTGCTCTCCGATCTGCAGAGCCGGCTGCCGCATCTGCTCGGTGGGTTGTCCGCTCGGGCGGATGGCTCGGCGGCTGGGCGACTCGGCGGCTCATTGGGCGGACCGGCGGACCGGCGGACGCTTGGCGGCCCGGAAGCCAAGCGGATCGTGGCAGTGGCGCCCGCCCGCCCGCCCGCCCGCCCGTCCGCCCCCACCGATCCCCTCGCCATCGACCCCGACCTCACCCGCAAATGGCTGGTGGAGTTCATCCGGGACGAGATCCTCCGGCGGCGCAAGTTCTCCAAGGTGGTGGTTGGGCTCTCCGGCGGGGTGGACAGCGCCCTGGTCACCTTCCTCGCCGCGGATGCGCTGGGCCGCGAGAACGTCACCGCGGTGCGCATGCCCTACCGGAGCTCGAGCCCGGAAAGTCTCGAGCATGCCCAACTGGTGATCGACCGGCTCGGCATTCCCAGCCGCACCGTGGACATCAGCGCCGGAGTGGATGGCATCGTGGCGGCGATCGGTGGGGAGACCACGCCCGCCCGCCGCGGCAACGTGATGGCGCGGATGCGGATGATCACCCTGTTCGACCTGTCGGCGGAGCTCGACGCCCTGCCGCTCGGCACCGGCAACAAGACCGAACGGCTGTTCGGGTACTTCACCTGGCATGCCGACGATTCGCCGCCGGTGAACCCCATCGGCGACCTCTTCAAGAGCCAGGTCTGGGCGCTGGCGCGCTTTGTTGGCGTACCGGACGTGATCATTAGCAAGCCAGCCTCCGCCGACCTGATCCGGGGCCAGACCGACGAGGGCGATCTCGGCATCTCCTACCCCAAGGCGGACGTCATCCTGCACTGGCTGCTTCAGGGGTACCGGGCGCACGAGATCGAGCCGCTGGGCTACACCGCGAAGGAAATCGAACTGGTCCGCTCCCGGCTCGAGTCCACCCACTGGAAACGGCGCCTCCCCACCGTCGCCATGGTGAGCCAGACGGCGATTGGGGAGTACTATCTGAGGCCAGTGGACTTTTGACTGCGGGGGAACGGGGAATAAAGGCAGGGAACGGGGAACAGGGAACGGGAAGAGCCCTAATGGGGGGGTCTCAGGAGGAACCAGAACTGGCATGCTTTTACCATTCCCCGTTCCCCGTTCCCCGTTCCCCGCTTTTGTTCCCCGTTCCCTGTTCCCTGTTCCCCGTTCCCCCAGTGGACCGCCATGACTCCAGAGTCCCGCCCCATGTCCTATTCCCGGGCCGAGCTCACCACCCTGGTCATGCCGCACATGCAGAACGTGCTGGGTGATCTGTTCGGCGGGAATCTGCTCGCCATGGTGGACCAGGCCGCCGCGGTCGCGGCGATCCGGCATGCGGGGGGCGCGGCGGTCACCGCGAGCATCGATCGGGTGGATTTCCGGGAGCGTATTCCGGTGGGTGCGCTGGTGACCTGCCTGGCGACGGTGGACTACGTGGGTAATAGCTCGATGGACGTCTCCGTCGAGGTCTACGCCGAGCACGTACCGAGCGGGGCGCGCCGCAATACCCACACTGCGCGGGTGGTCTTCGTGGCGATCGACGAACAGGGTCGTCCGCGGCGGGTGCCGCGGCTGGTTCCTGAAACGCCGGAGGAAGCGGAGCGATACGAACGGGCCCGGCGGCGCCGGGAGGAACGGCGGGAATGAACCGGCCGGAGCGCTCCGTCGTACTGGTCTGCGGCGGCGGCGGCGCCAAGGCGGCGGCCCACGTGGGCGTGCTGCAGGCGATGGAGGAAGCGGGCCTCCGGCCGGCGCACCTGTTCGGGACCTCCATGGGCGCGGTGTTCGCCACCCTGTTCGCCTCCGGGCTGTCATCGAAAGAAGCCCTCGAGCGGGTCAGCGGCATTGGAGAGCGGGACATCCTCCAGTCCGAGCCCCTCGCCTTCCTCAAGGGGCTGTGGGCATCGTCGCTGCTCAAGGCGACGCCCTTCCGCCGGGGGCTGGAGCGGATGATCGGCGTGCAGCGATTCGAGGAGCTGAAGATCCCGCTCACCGTGACCGCCACCGCCATGGACACCGGCGAGCTGGCGCTGTTTGGCGCCGGCGGGCGCTCGGTGCCGCTCATCGACGCGCTGTACGCCAGCTGTGCTCTGCCGCTGTTTCTTCCCGCGGCCGTCATCGACGGCCGGCGCTATGCCGACGGCGGACTTCGCTCGGTTCTGCCGCTGGAAGCTGCCGCGCTGGTACCGGCGCACCTGGTGATCGCGGTGGATGTGGGGCCGGGGTTCGACGAGCTGCGGGCGGGCGGCCCCCCGAGTCGGCTGCCGCCGGTGGTGGAGACCCACAACGACGCGTTGGGCATCCTGATGTCGGAGCAGACCCGCAGTGCGCTGGCGTTCTGGCGCCACAACCCCGGTCGGCCACCGCTGATCTATGTGCGGCCCCGGATCGAGCGCGGCGCCACCTTCCGGGTGGATCAGGTGCGCCGCTACGTGACGGAGGGCTACACCGCCGGCCGGGCCGCGCTGGCGGGCTTGCCAAGTGTAACTTGAGGCGTCAAACTTGCCGGAACTGCGGGGAACAGGGAACGGGGAACAGGGAACGGTAAGAGCAGTCGCGCAGGGCGGTTCGTGCCGTTCTGAAGGATGACCGAGGAACTGCGAGCGTGAATGCTTCTACCGTTCCCTGTTCCCCTTTCCCTGTTCCCGCTGTTTTCCCGTTCCCCGTTCCCCGTTCCCCGTTCCCCCGCACCCTGCCGGCCTGATGAAAGCTTCTGAGGTGATGGTCGCCAACCCCTACGTCGCCGTCGCCAACGCATCAGCGAGCGAAGTGGCGATCATGTTCCGCACCCGCAACATCTCGGTCGTGCCGGTCGTGGACGACCACCGCGCCCGGCGCTTCCTGGGCGTGGTGAGCGACCGCGATCTGGTGACCCGCTGCCTGGCCATCGGCGCCGATCCGGAGACCACCCGGGCCGATGCGATCATGCGGACCGACACCTCGGTGGTCGGGGCGGATACGGAGCTGGATGGATTTTCGGTCTATATGAATCAGGACGCCAATGAATCGCATCTTCGCGCCACCATCACCGTGGTGGACTCGGAGCACCGGGTGATCGGCTTCATCAGCCGTCCCGAGCAGATCACCGGGATCAAGGTGATCTGGCGTTGACCATGGGTGCCCCGCGCCTGTTCACGGTCCGGGAGGCGGAGGCCACCCTTCCCCTGGTGGGGCGGGTGGTCGGCGACCTGCTGCAGGCCTACCCCCGCTGGAAGGAGCTGGTGGCCCGCTACGAACTGTTGAGCGCTCCGCTCCGCGCCGATCAGGGGGAGTCCTCCGAGATCCGGGCCCTCCGGGAAGAGGCGGCCCGGATCGCGGAGCGGATCAACGAGTACCTGCTCGAGCTGGACCGGGTTGGCTGCGTGTTCAAGGGGTTCGAGGCCGGCCTGGTGGACTTCTATACGCTCAAGGAAGACCGGCTCGTCTTTCTGTGCTGGAAGCTGGGCGAGCCCCGCATCGGGCACTGGCACGAGGTCGATTCCGGGTTTGCCGGCCGCCAGCCGATCGACGAAACCATGCTCACGGAAACGGTGATGGGATGACCTTCTGGCACCTGCTGCACGTCATGGGCTTTACCCTCTGGCTCGGTGGCGGCCTCGCCGGAATGTTCGTCGGCATCCGCGGCCGGCGCGAGGAGCGCTCGCTGCAGCCGGTGGTGCTGCGCATGCTGACGGGTATCCACCGCACGGTCATGTTTCCGGGGATCGTGCTCGCCTTGGCTTCGGGGATCGTCCTGTCGATTCCCGCGGCCAACTCCAGCCAGCCGACCGCATGGCTCATGCTGATGCAGATCGCGGGGGTGATCGCGGCGATCCTGGTGCTCTTCGTATCGCTCCCCACCTTGGCCCGCCTGACCCGCATTTCCCCCACCGGCGAATCGGCCCCGCTCTACGACGCCCTCCGGAAACGCCAGGCGATGGCGGGAATGATTGCGGGGGTGCTGGGACTGCTGGCCCTCTTGGGAGGAGTTCTGCACAAGTACTGAGAGGGGAACGGGGAAAAACGGGGAACAGGGAACAGGGAACGGGGAACGGGAAAAGACGGGGAACAGGGAACAGGGAACAGGGAACAGGGAACAGGGAAAAGACGGGGAACAGGGAACGGTAGAAGCCTGGCGGCTTCAGCTCCCCATTCCGCGTCAGGCCCCACCATTAGTACTCTTCCCGTTCCCTGTTCCCTGTTCCCGGTTCCCTAGCTTCTTCCCCGTTCCCCGTTCCCTAGCTTCTTTCCCGTTCCCCCGCTTTCCCGTCCTACACACCTTCCTCACAGGACACTCCCCGCACCGCGCCACTCTTGCCGTACACACCAGCGCGCCCAGTTCCATGATCGCCTGATTGAAGCTCCACGCGGCCCGTCCGGCCCGGGGCTGGAGCAGGTGCGCGGTGGCCCAGACCCGTCTGGTGCCCGCGGTGCCGCGGGCCCGGGGATGAAATGCCCGCCGGATCACCCGTCCCACATTGGTGTCTACCGCCGGTTCAGCGTGCTCAAAGGCGAAAGTCGCCACGGCGCCCGCCGTGTAGCGACCGATCCCCGGCAGGGCCCGCAGCGCTCCGGGCTCCTCGGGCAGTTGGCCGTCGTACTGGCGCACCACCAGCCGTGCCAGGCGGTGCAGGTTCACCGCGCGCCGGTAGTAGCCGAGGCCATCCCATGCCTCGCGCACCTGGCGGGGCTCAGCGGCCGCGAGGTGGTGCAGGGTAGGGTAGCGATCGAGGAAACGGGGATAGTATTCCGCCACCCGGGACACCTGGGTCTGCTGCAGCATCACTTCCGAAACCAGGATCCGGTACGGATCGCGGGTCCGACGCCAGGGGAGGTCGCGACCGCGGCGCCGGAACCAGGCCACCAGCCGGCGGCGGAACGCGCGCATGTCGGGGGTGGACTTGGGGGGCATTGGCGGGCAAGATAGAGTGCCCAGTGCCCAGTGCCCAGTGCCCAGTGCTTGAGTGCCGAGTGCTGAGCACCATGCAGGGAGTGCCGAGTACCGAGTACCGAGTACCGAGTACCGAGTACCGAGTACCGAGTACAACTGCCGACGCTCAGCCGCTTGGTGCTGCTCATGAGCGATTCATGTCCCGCCAGGTATCGCTACCTTCGGACTGGGCACTGGGCACTGGGCACTGGGCACTGGGCACTGGGCACTCTTAAGACCGGACCAACCCTGAGACCATGACCGCCGCCACCTTCGACTTTCGCCGCCCGATCGGTCGCGCCGTGCTCGGCTCCCTGGCGCACATCGGGCGGGTGAGCCTGCTGGTGGCGGAGATGATTCGGGGCCTGGCCGAATGGCGGGTCTGGCTGCCGCGCACCATCACCGAGGCGAGCAACATCGGGGCGGGGAGCCTGTTCATCGTGCTCCTGGTGGCCGGGTTTGCCGGCGCGGTCACGGCGCTCCAGACCGGCTACCAGTTCACCGGCAACATCCCGTATTATGTCGCCGGCTCGCTCATCGTCGAGTCGGTGGTGCTGGAGCTGGGACCGGTCCTCACCGGGCTGATCCTCGCCGGCCGGATCGGTGCCCGGTACGCCGCCGAGCTCGGCACCATGAAGGTTACCGAGCAGATCGACGCGCTGGAAACGCTGGGCCGCTCCCCGGCGAGTCACCTGGTGATTCCGCGGGTGCTGGCAGGCCTGATCATGATCCCGGTCCTGACCGTCATCGCCAACGTCACTGGCATCCTCTCCGGCTGGATGGCCGTCCAGCAGGTGCTGCCGGTGACCAACTACGATTTCACCTACGGGGCCCGGGTCTTCTGGCATCCCTTCGATGCCTGGTACTCGATCATCAAGGGCTTCGCGTTCGCGGTGTGCATCACGATCATCTCCTGCTACTGCGGGTTCAGCACCGAGCAGGGGGCGGAAGGCGTCGGCAAATCCACCACCGGGGCGGTGGTGGCGAGCTGCGTGATGATCCTGTTGCTGGACACGGTGCTGGCGAAGGTGTTGTTGCATTGAGAGCAGCGTTCAGGGTACAGGGTATAGCGTACAGCGTTCAGCGTACAGCGTTCAGGGCTAACGATGGAGTTCTTGCCTTTACCCCTGAACGCTGCACGCTGTGCCCTGAACGCTCGGAGACGTCATGATCGAGCTCCACGGCGTCCGCAAACGTTTCGGCCAGCAGGTCGTGCTGGACTCGGTCGACTTCACGGTGAAGGACGGCGAGACCGTGGCGTTGCTGGGGCCGTCAGGCTGCGGCAAGAGCGTGCTGCTCAAGCACATCGTGGGCCTGGTCCGGCAGGATGCGGGCAGCGTCATCGTGGACGGCAAGGATGTAGCCCACCTCAAGCGCGATGCGCTCCGGGCACTCCGGTCCACCATCGGGTACGTGTTCCAGAACGGCGCGCTGTTCGATTCGATGGATGTCTTCGAGAACATCCGGCTGGGCATCACTGACGAGGACAAGTTCCGGGACCTGGACTATTGCCACGAGCGGGTCGAGCGCTGCCTCAAGCTGGTGAACCTCGCGGCCGATACGGCGGTGAAGTACCCGGCCCAGCTCTCCGGCGGCATGCGCAAGCGGGTGGGCATCTCCCGGGCCATCGCCGGCACGCCGAAATACCTGCTCTATGACGAGCCGACCTCGGGGCTGGACCCGGTCAACGCGGACATCATCGACGATCTGGTGAAGAGCCTCGCCGGCGAGCTCGGCGTCACCAGCATCATGGTGACCCACGACGTCCGCGGCGCCATGCGGGTGGCGGACCGGCTGGCGCTGCTCACTCACGGCAAGATCGTCCTGCAGGGAACGCCCAAGGAGTTCATGGAGTCCACCGAGCCCGAAGTGCGCGAGTTCCTGGAGCGCGACTTCGGCAATGTCACCTTCGCCGCCTGAGCCATGGACCTCCACTATCAGAGGGAAATCACGGTTGGGACGCTGGTCCTGGTGGGGATCGGGCTGTTTGTGGCCGGGACCATGTGGCTCAAGGGGGCGAAGTTCCGGCCGACTGAGCACACCGCGCAGGTGCAGTTCACGGAGATCAGCACCCTGCAGAAGGACAACGAGGTGGCCGTGTCCGGCTTCACCGTCGGCAAGGTGGCCGAGATCGAGTTCAAGGGGCCGGGGCGGGTGCTGGTCACTGTAACCCTGCCGCCCGATCTAGCCCTGCACAAGGATGCCACCGCCCACGTTGCGACCAGCTTCTTCGCGAGCGGCACCCGGCTGGTGCTCAATCCCGGAACCGATTCGGCGGGGCCGTTGCCCGATGGCCAGGTAATTCTCGGCACTAGCGGGTCGGACGTTTTCGCCAAGGGCGCCCAGCTCGCCGACCGGGCCGACTCGGTGCTCATCGGCGTGCAGGCGATCGCCAACAAGCAGACCGCGGACGAGCTGACCAAGACCCTGCAGTCGCTGCAGCGGGTGCTCAATACCATGAACCAGCGCCTGCCGCAGACCTCGACCGAAGCCGAGAAGACCATGGTCGCCCTGCGCCGCCTTTCGGAGCGCCTGGACAGCACCATCGCGACCATTCCGGTAGGCAACGCCGTCGAACGGGCCGACACCCTGGCCCGGAACCTCTCCACCATGTCCATTCAGCTCACCAGCACCGGGGCCCAGCTGGATACCCTGCTGCAGAAGATGAACGCGGGCCAGGGCACCATGGGCAAGTTCGTCACCGACACCGGACTCTACGGCGACAGCCGGGCCGCGCTGCAGGCGCTCAAGACGCTGATCGACGAGCTCAACAAGCACCCCGGGAAGCTGAGCATCCAGGTGAAGCTGTTCTGAGCCGATCATGGCCGCCGGCAGCAATCCCTCCAGCGACGATCCGGTTGTCGCGCTGCGCCACCTGGTCGAGAGCGGCCGCTTCGAGCAGGCCCTCTATCTCTTCGACCGGGTGTGGGGCAGCGGTGACCAGGCCGATGCCGAGGTTGCCCTGCTGGGTGCAACCGCCGCCACCCGGCTGGGCCGCCTCGAGCTGGGGGCCAGCCGGGCCGAGCTGGCGCGGACCCGGTTCCAGGCCGCGGGCGAACGCCACGGCTTCCTCCGGGCCACCAACCTGCTCGGAGCGATCGCCTTCGAGGCCGGCCGGCTGGAGGATGCGGAGCGCTGGTTTCAGGAGACCCTGCGGCTGGCCCGCGAGGCGGAGAACACCGTGATGGTGGCCCGGGCCTCGAACAATCTGGCCTCGGTCGCTCACCTCCGCGGCCGCCCCGACATCGCCCTCGCCATGTACCGGCTCGCGCTGCAGGAATACCAGCGGGCCGGGGATCTCAAGGGGATCGCGGAAACCTACGTCAACATCGGGACCGCGTTCCGGCAGGCCGCGCGCTGGCGCGACGCGGCGGATGTGGAGGCGCAGGCGGTGCATCACGCGGAGTCGCTGGCCGACCCGGTACTCCGGCTGCAGACCCTGATCGGCCGGACCGAGACCGAGCTCGATCGGGCCGACCTGGAGCAGGCCCGGGCTGAGCTGGCCGAGGCGGAAGCCTACGCCGACCAGCTGCACGACGAGCAGGCACGGATCGAGTGCCACCGGTTGCGGTCGCTTCTGGCGCTCAAGGAGGGGGACTTCCTGCAGGCCGCTCGAGAGGCGGAGGCGGCGCTGGAAGGGGCCCGCGCCACCCAGGTGCCGCTGCTTCAGGTGGAGTGCCTGCTCGCCTCGGCGAAGGCGCTCCGGGCGTTGGGACGGAGCGGCGAGGCATTGGAGCGGCGGGCGGAGGCGGTGGCGCTGGTGAAAAACCTGGGAGCGGGCAGCTTTCTTGACGACCTCGAGAGCATCTGACCCTCGGGCGTCCCCCCCACAGAGTGTCCGCAACACCTTCAAGTCATAGGGGCGTTTCCCACAAGTTCACATGTACAAATCGTATGCTTTGCTCTAGTGCTAATCGCTGTAAGTTACTGGGAATGATGGTATTACTTTGATTAGCCGCATCGTCATATAACCATACACAACCGAGAGTGTAACAGGCACGGTCCCTGCGGTTTCAGCAGCGAAACCAAGGGGGTACCGTGCAGCGTCGTCATCGTCTCGCTGTGAGTATTCTGCTGGTTGGCTTGGCATCCTTAGCGCTGGCCGGTTGCGATCGGCAGGGCTTGGTGGCCCCGACCGCCGAGTCCGGACAGAGCGCAGAGCACGCCTGGGTTGGGGATAAACTGATTCCGGCGTTCGAGACCTACGGCTGGTCGCCGACCGAGCTCCACTGCCCGGCGGTCGCCGAGACCAGCGTCTCCAAGTCGATCGGGTACTGGGGCGGCAGCATCAGCTTCGGCAACCACACCCTGGTGGTGCCCCAGGGTGCCTTGTCCTCGCGGGTGACCATCACCGCGACCCAGGTCGAGGGCTCGGAGATCGCGGTGGACTTCCAGCCGCACGGCCTGGTGTTCCAGAAGCCGGTGCGGCTGACGCTGGGTTATGGCTACTGCAGTCCGCCCCCCGACTTCAACCTGGAGATGCTGTACGTCATCGGGAGCACCGCCCTGGAGTGGGTGAACACCTCCAATGACACGGTGGACCACCTGCTCTCCGGTGATCTCCACCACTTCTCCAAGTACGTGATCGCCTATTGATTGGTCCCGCTGTCGTCCCCCTGGTCTCGCGCCACGGCAAAGCCTCCCTTGCCGTGGCGTTTGACTTGGTAGAGGGCGGCATCGGCCGCGGAGAGGATCCGGTCCACCGTGGCGGAGGGTGACAGGGTGTGGGCGATGCCGACACTCACCCCGGTGGCCCCGAATTCCGGCACTTCCCTGGTGAAACGCGCCATCGCCTCATGCAGCCGTTCGGCGAATTTCGCGGCCTCCGCCGGGCTGGTGAGGGGCATGATGACCATGAACTCGTCCCCGCCGAGCCGACCGGCCACATCGCTCCGGCGGCACAGCCGGCGCAGGGTATCGGCGACCGCGCACAGCAGGCGGTCCCCCGCGGAGTGGCCCAGGGTGTCGTTGACGTTCTTGAACCCGTCGAGATCGAGCAGGGCCACGCTGGTGTCGAGTCCCCGTCTGGCGCTCTGCTGGATTTCCGCCTCCAGCCGGGTTTCGAGTGTCCGTCGGTTGGGCAGGCCGGTGAGCGGGTCGGTGGCCGCCGCCTGACGGAGCTGCTGCATCAGCTCGGCGTTGCGGATGGCCAGGCCGGCACCGGCGGCGAGCGCGCCGGCCAGCTCGTAGTCCGCCCGGCCATAGTCCCGCTCGTGGATCGACGGTCCCAGGACGATCAGCCCAACCCGGTCCCCGCCGGGGTCCAGCGGGACCACCATCCAGGCGCGGGGGTCGACCAGGGCCGCCACCCGGACCACGTCGCGGCCAACCGGCGGAGAGCCCTCGGGGAGGGCTGCGTCGAGTGCGGCCCGGTTGACCGCGCCGGG
>DATBLR010000054.1:0-2547 GCA_036555275.1 Gemmatimonadales bacterium
CCACAAGTTCGTGGAGGCGGCGAACGCCTACCGCGACCACCCCGCCGCGATGAACCTGCGGGCGATGAACATGCTGTATGAGAGCATCGTCAAGCGCGGCTCGCTCATGGTGGTGCCGTCGGGCCTGGCCGACTCCCTCAATGTCCCGTCGCTGATGGGCGTGATGGGGGGTGCTGGACTCCTCCCACACCATGACGGCGGCGAGGTGCACGAGGCGGGAGGTGAGGGCGAAGCGCGCATGGGGGCTGGCGGCAAAGCAGCGGGACCGGGCACGTAGACGGTATCAGACGACGCCGCGAGCGCGCGAAAGCCCTCGAAGCCGCAGCGACCGCAGCCGCCGTCACCGTCGCAGTACGAGAGGCGGGCTGCTGGGGACCCCGAGAGAAGCGAAAGGGTGAGCCTCGCCATCGAGGTCCACCCTTTCAGCTATCGGCGAGCTCACAGCCGGGCTCGGTCAGTCTTACGGAATGTTCCTGCCATGGCAGGCGGCGCAGGTCTGCGGATTGCGTCGTCTGAGCCGGTCAGCGTCGAAGCCTGGCCCATGCGGGTTGAAGCGACGGCCGCCCACGGCCGAATGGCAGGTGAGGCAGTCCCGCTCGGAATGGCAGGCGATGCAGTTCTCGATGTTCTGGCGCGCGGCGACTCCATGATTGAGAGAAAACGCGCCGTTCGCGTCGTGATACCCCTGAACCAGTCTTCCGGTCGAAACCAGCCCCGACTGTAAATGGCAGGTGGTGCAGAAGACTGCCTGGTTGTGGCAGCCAGCGCACTCGGTTTGGCGGTTGTAGGCCGCCGCCGGATGCCGCGTCAGGAAGCCGGCAGGGTGGTAGCTGCCGGCGGCACCCGCGTTGGGTCGGTGGCATTCCAGACATTCCGGGCGCGCGTGACACGCGTTGCATGTGGCCGGGGTTGACCTCGCGATCGCGGCATGCCGGTCGGCGAAGTCGACGGTGTGGTACCCGGGCTTCTTCCGTTCAATCCGCGCGCCGATTGCCCGGCCCGGGCCGCTGGCGTGAAGGGCCAGGACCACGGCCGGCCGGCTGCGATGACAGGTGATACAGCTCTCCTGGGTGTGACAGGTCGCGCAACGTTCCGGGTCCTGCTTGGCCTTCCCGCCGTGCTGGGAGAGGAACCGTGATTCCTTGTGGGACGCCGGCGCCTTGAGTTCTGCCTTGAGCGCCAGCGAGCGGGCATCGGGTTCAAGGGCCTGGATAGCCTTCGTCTCGGGGGCGTTGACGTGGCACTGGGCGCAGAAATCGCGCGCGTGGCAGATGGCGCAGCTCCGGTTGCCGTGTGAGGCGAGGTCGCCGTGGCCCTTGGACGTCAGAAACGCCTTGTCGTCGTGCGAATCGGGCTTCTCGAACTTCGCCACCCGCGCCTCGGGCAGTTCCGTGGCCTCGGCCAGGGTGAAATGGCAGGTGCCGCAGGCGGTATCGGGGGCGGAGAAATGCGCCGTTTTGATCCCGTGGCAATCGAGGCACTGGGCGGAGATGGTGCGCTGAACCGTCAACCAGGTCGCCCCTGATGGGGTGTGGCATGCGGGGCAAGCTATGGCGGAATCGGCTGGGAGCTTCTCGCCGGATTTCCGGATGTGCTCCGCGTGGGTGAAGCGGAAATTTGAAGGGCGAGCCGGCGGTGCGGACCAGTCCACCTTCTTCTCGACCGTTCCGTCATGGCAGCTGGCGCAGGACTCGGCCGCGGGGTATATGGGGCGTCCCGGTTCCGTGATACCGGCATGGCACCCCTGGCATTCAGGAAAAACCTTCTGATGCTTCTCGTGATCGAAAACGTCCCGATTCTTTGGGAGCGAGGTAGCGCCGAAGGCACCGAGCAGAATCGTGAGGCCCACCGCGAAGGGAATGTGGGGGAAGCTCATCGGCGTCCCTCTCGCCGAACCGCGGGCGGCAGCGGCAGCCGGTCGGCGCTGGAGCCGAAGAGCCACGAGAGCGTTGCGCGCAGACGAGTCTGGGACCAGTCGATCGCGGAGGCATCCGGCCGGCGGCGGTTCTCGTCGTATCGGATCGCCCCGAGGCCGAGTCGCAAGCGTTCCGTTGGTTGAACCTCGACCGACAGCCCGTACCAGGTCAGGGCCGGGTCCTCGACACGAAACTCGAGCGGGCGGACCAGATGCCCCCCCTCCGCGACGAGCGTCAGCGGCCCGACCGGCCTGAAGGTCACGCTGCCGTCGAATCCCTGCGAGGCGGCCCCGGGCCCGTACTCCGCCTGGTAACCCGCATCAAAGCTGAGGGTCGAAGAAACGCGGTAGCCAGCGCCCGCATTCCATCGCCATCCGTCGGTTGCCTCGTTTACAAGCGGGGTCTCCGCCTCCGCAGCTGCATACTCGTAGTGCTCACCGCCCCCGCGGAGCGTCAGCCCGCCGATCGGTGAGATCCAGAGCGATCCGTTTATGGCCGTGTACGGTACCGGGCTGAAGACTCCCCAGAGGGTCCAGAGATCGAAGTAGGGACGGTACCGGCGAACCCCTCCCGCGGCGCCGAACCGCGATGCACTGAGCCGAAGGGTCAGGTCCGCGCTCCCCCACCAGCC
>DATBLR010000100.1:0-36016 GCA_036555275.1 Gemmatimonadales bacterium
ATACACCATCGCCATCCCGCCGGCGCCGAGCGGCCGCTCGATGCGGTAGCGATCCGAGAGGGCCTCTCGCAGCTGGATCAGGGGATCGGACAGATTGGCCGCCGGGGGAGGGACCTCGTAAGATGACCCGCCGGGGAGCGACTGGCTAGGGAACGAGCCTGAGGTCCCCGTGCCCTTGTTGTCCTCCCGGGCAACCATGCAGAGGGTGTCGGCCAGGGAGCTTCGTGGTCTGCGCCCGGCAGTGCCCGGCTCCGTGGCCACCCGAATGTAGGACGGCCATAGGTCGGGTCAGCCGAGCCCCAGCTTCTCCGCCAGCGCGCCGTATCTCGGGGGGTTCGTCGGCTGTCTCACCGACTGGTGGTGGTTCCGGGAGATCGGCTACCAGATCGTCTTCACCCGAACGCTGCTCACCCAGTTGCTGCTCTTCCTGGCTCTCGGCGGGATCACCGCCGGCACGCTGTACCTGAGTCTTTCGTGGGCGCAGCGCCACTTGGTCCCCGGCATGATCGTGCTCCGGCGCGGGCAATCGTCGGCACGAGTCAACATCGCCGAGACGCTCCGCCACCTGAGTCTGCCGGTCTCGCTCATCCTCGGTCTCCCCCTCGGCCATGTCGCCGAGTTGGGTATTCCCATCGCCGCGCCGCCCATTATGGGTATGCCTGACCTGCTGGAGCCTATCTACTGGACTGCGGAGATGGTCCGGTCCCTTCCCGACGACGGGAAGCGGTACGAAGTCGTCCACGGGGAGCTGCTGGTGACTCCGAGCCCCCGGCTCCATCACCAGCTGGTGCTTGTACGGCTCGGCCATGCGCTCGCCACCTACCTGGAGCGCCAACCGGTAGGCCAGATTCTACAATCCCCTGCCGACATCAGCTGGGATGAAGGCACCCTGGTCCAGCCGGACGTTTTCGTAGCGCCTTTGGATGAAATACGGACGATGGATTGGACTCGAGTGCAACATCTTCTCCTCGTCATCGAGGTGCTTAGCCCGTCGACCGCTCGCCAGGACCGGTTCGCCAAGCGGCGTCGGTACCAGGAGGCGGGTGTGCCGGTGTACTGGATCGTCGACCCCGACCTTCAGCAGGTCGAGGTGTGGGGTCCGGCGGACCGCATTCCGCGAGTAGAGCGCGATCGAGTCGAGTGGTCCCCGCCCGGGGCCGAAGTCCCGTTTCATCTCGATCTGAGAGAACTCTTCAAGCCGATCTAGTTGAACGGTTAGACGGTCGGAGTCGTATCGTTAATCGAGGCCGCCCGTCTTAGCAGCAGCCCCCTAAGCGCAGCGAGGGGTCCTCTCGTCCTCTTGTCCACTCGTCCTCTCCCTATGCTCGTCACGGCATCGCCTGTAGCCTTCGCTGCAGCATGCGATGACTCCACACGCTGAGGATCGCCACGAGTGCGCCGACACCTGCTACCACGGCCACGCGCCGCTCCATGAGCCCTGCGCCGATATACACCGTGGCGAGGGCGTATGGCAGCTCCGCCAGCGTGAGGGCGGCGAGAAACTTCGGAAACGGATAGCGGACGAGGCCGAGCAGGTAGCCCGGCACCTCCGAGGGGAGTGCAAGTTGAAAGAGCAGGACCAGCCCGAATCGCGCGCGGTGTGAGACGAACTCCTCGTAACGCATGAGGAGGCTGGGCGAGACCAGCCGCCGGATCACCGGGCCGCCCAGGGTGCGGCCGATGGTGTAGGAGAGCGCGCCGCCGATGAGCCAGCCGGTCCACAGGAGGAGAGCCGCGAGGTGCGGACCCCAGGTGCTGGCGAGGAAGGGCGCAATGACCGCGGCGGAGACGAATGCCAGCATCGCCGAGGCCGCCGTGAAGCCCAGGACCAGCACGATCGCTGGACCCGGGTGGCTCGTCGCCACGCGCTCGATGGTTCCAGCCAGGCTAAGGATCGCCTCGTGGGCCCCGCGGGCAAAGAGCACCAGGGCGAGGAGGGCGCCAAGGGCCGCGATGAGCAGCACCCGCCGCGAACCGAACACGCGGCCAATCCACGGGGAACGGCCAGGGGGAGGTGACGGACTCAAGCTAGGACACGATCCCGGCGAGGAGCTCCCTCGCGTGCCCGATCTCATCTTCGTTCACCAGGTGGCCCATGCCGGGATAGATGCGCGTGGTGACCAGCGCGCCCATGCGCTCGAAGACCGCGGCGCTCTCGCGCACCCGTGATTCCGGCACGTGCGCGTCCCGGTCGCTGCAGCCAAAGAACACCGGCGTGGAGCGGAATCCGCCGTTCTCGTTCCACGTGGTCCCGGGCGGGCCGATGAGTCCGCCCGAAAAGGCGATGATGCCGCCGTAGCGGTCGGGCCGCCGCTGCGCCGCGGTACACGCCAGGCACGCCCCCTGCGAGAACCCGAGCAGCATGACGCGTGCGGCCGGGATGCCGGCGGCGAGCACCTCATCAATCAACCTATGAATGACCGAGATCCCCGACGTGATGCCAGGCTCGTTCTGCTCCATCGGCGCCATGAAGCTGTACGGGTACCAGGTGCCGCCCGCCGCCGCGGGAGCGAGGTAGGTCACGTCCGGATGCGCCAGGGCCGGTACCAGATCCAGGATGTTCTTTGGCCCGGCGCCGCGGCCGTGGATCATGATCACCGCCGCGCGGGATTCCGCGAGCGCCGCACCCCCGCGCATGACGGGCTGGCCGGCGTGCGGAGGGATTGGTACGGTCACCCGTGCGTCACCCGCGGGAGGCCGGCCTCGATGTCGGCACGGTGCGGCTCTTCCCACGGCGGCAGCTTGAGCGAGGTACCCAGCTCCGGGAGGGCCTCATCGGCGGTGAACCCGGGCGGTACCGTGGCCACCTCGAACAGCACCCCGTTGGGCTCGCGGAAGTAGATCGATCGGAAATACTGGCGGTCCATCACCTCGGTGACCTGCACCCCCCGCCGGATCAGTTCGCGACGTACCTCGAGCTGCTGCTCGGGATCGTCGACGGCGAACGCGACGTGGTGCACCGTGCCCAGCCCATTGACGGCCGCGGGTGCGTCCCCGGCGCGCGCGATCTCGATGAGCCGCCCGGGTGCCTCGCCGTTCACCGCCAGCCGGGCTGCACCGCCGGTCTCGCCCACGACCTCGGCGTCCATCAGGCTCTGCACGAACGCGATCGTATCCTGCGGCTCGCGAACCAGCAGGGTGACGCCGTGGATGCCCCGGATCGCGCTGGCGTCAGCGATGTCCGGGCGCCGCCACGGCGCCCGGACATCCACACGGCTCTCCACCAGCCGGATCGTGAGTCCCGACGGGTCGCTGAAACGAATCGCCTCCTCGCCGAACTCCGAGGGCCCGTCCGTGAACGCGACGCCGGAGCCGGTCAGCCGCCTGCGCCAGAACGCCAGCGATCCGGCGGGCACCGAGAACGAGGTGATCGTGATCTGCCCGGCGCCGTGCGTCCCTACCCGGACTCCCATCCGCTGGTAGGGGAACGTGGTCATGATCGTCCCAGGCGTGCCCGATTCGTTCCCGTAGTAGAAGTGGAAGACGTGGGGATTGTCGAAATTGACCGTCTTCTTGACCAGCCGCTGGCCCAGGACCCCGGTGTAGAAGTCGAGGTCCTGCTGGGCATCGCTCACGGTGGCGGTCACGTGGTGAAGACCGCGGATCGGCTTGTCCATCAGGCGCTCCCCCGGAGGTTTGGCGGCGCCATCGCTTCCGGCCGCCGCACCGCCACGATCTCACCACTGGCCGTGACCACCCCGCCCGCCGACAGCGT
This sequence comes from Gemmatimonadales bacterium, assembly GCA_036555275.1. Taxonomy (GTDB): domain Bacteria; phylum Gemmatimonadota; class Gemmatimonadetes; order Gemmatimonadales; family GWC2-71-9; genus JADJOM01. Next base: position 3,716 of record DATBLR010000100.1, read on the forward strand.
TGCCGAGATGATCGCCTTGCGGTCGCTGCGCTCAACCACCCGCGCCCGAATCTCCAGCTCGGGCCCCAGCGGCGTGGGCTTGAGATAGTCCACCTTGAGCGAGGCGGTAACGAAGCGTGGCGACGGTGCGTCGCCGATGGCCCGGCCCGCCGCGCGCTCCGCCGCGGCGGACGCGGTGCCCATGGCGTGGCAGTCGAGGAGCGACGCAATCAGCCCGCCGTACACGAACCCCGGCATGGCCATGTGTTCCGGACGCGGGGTGAACCGCGCCACGGTCTCGTCCCCCTCCCACCAGCTGCGCAGGTGCAGCCCGTGCGGGTTGAGCCGCCCGCAGCCATAGCAGTGGGCGAAGTCGTCGGGATAGAAGTCCTGCACGGCCTTCGCGGGATCGGTCATGAAGGTTACCTGCCTGACTGGATGCGGCGGCCACGGCGCCTACCAGGGATCGAAGTGCGGCGCGAGCCGCTCCAGGGCTTCTGCTGAGGTGAGCAGCAGCAAGCGATCGCCGGCCGCAAGCTGGAGGTCGTGGCGCGGCCCCAGCATGTGCTCCTCCCGGATGATGGCAAACAGGCTGGTCTCGCCGTCCGCCGTGAGCTCACTGGCCGCCGCGGGTTGGCCGACCAGCGGGCTCGACGGCTTCAGTACCTGGATCATCAGCCGTCGCTGGCCGGGCAGCTCCACCGGTATACCGGACCGGAGCAGGCCGAGCAGGTCGAGCCGGCCGGCGTAGTCCGGGGTGATGACCTTTCGCTGCTTGAGCAGGTCAAGCGCGATCTGCAGGTGCTCGGAGTGGTGGGCCGGCGAGTCGGCGCGGCGGCCCACCTGTGCCTCGTACAGTCGCCCGAACCGGCGCCCGGCCACCAGCCGATGCTGCACCACGTACGCCACCATGACGGCCAGCGCGGAGGGTACCAGCAGGGTATAGCCACCGGTCATCTCGGTGACCATCATCAGCGTGGCGATGGGTACCCGCGCGGCGCCCGCGAACACTGCCGCCATGCCCACGATCACGAACGGCGCGGCCTGCAGGTGCGCGACACCCGCCAGCAGTCCGCCGAGCATGGCGCCGATGTAGAGCGAGGGTGCGAATACCCCGCCCGAGCCGCCGGACGCGACGGTGAAGCTCATGGCCAGCGGCTTGGCCACGACCAGCACCAGCAGTAGCCAGACCGTCAGCCGCCCGTCGATCGCGGCCTGGACCCAGCCGTACCCCCCGCCGATGACCTGGGGCACAGCCAGCGCGATCAGGCCGGTCACCAGCCCGCCGAGTGCCGGCTTGAGCTCGGGCCGGATCTTCAGCGCCCGAAAGTCGTCGTGTACCCGGTAGAACAGCGACGGCAGGAGCGCGCCGACCACACCGGCGGCCACACCCAGCACCACGAACCAGCCATTCTCGAGGGGGTTCGTGAGGGCGATGTGGTCCGGCACCCGGAACAGCGGCTTGTAGCCCGAGAACAGCCCGTTCACGGCGTAGGCCACGATGGAGGCGAGCATGGTGGTGAACAGCGCGCCGGATTCGAACTCCATGTCGGCGTACAGCACCTCGATCGCGAACAGCGCGGTCCCGACGGGGGAACGGAACACCGCGGCGAGCCCCGCCGCCATTCCGGTGAGCATCAGCATCCGGCGTTGCTCGTCGGTCCGGCGCGTGAGCGCCGCGTACCAGGAGCCCAGGCCCGCCGCGACCAGCGCGATGGGCCCTTCGCGGCCTGCCGCGCCGCCGGATCCGATGGTGATGGCTGAGGCCACCAGCTTGACCGGCGGCACCCGCGGCCGCAACACGCCGTTGGCACGGTGGAATGCCCGCACCGCGGTATCGGTGCCGTGCCCCTCGGCCTCCGGCGCCAGGCGCTGGACCATGATGCCCACGGCCAGCCCACCCAGCGTGGTGACCACTGGGATCAGCCACAATCCCCACCGCCCGATCACCTCGTGGGGTGATCCGCCTTCGCCGGGCAGGCCGGGCGGGACGTACTGCGCAATGGTGGTGAGGAAGAGCGCGTTGGCCCCGCGCAGCAGGAGGGTAAACAACTGGGCAGCGAGCGCTCCGGCGACTCCGAGAATGACGGTGTCGAGAATTAGGCGCCGCTGTCCGAGGGGCTCGGACGCCAAAACATCTCTCCGGATGGAAGAGGTCTGGCGCAAGATGGCGCCCCAGCGCCGGCTTGTCACCCCCCGCCAGCTTCACGGCGGGCGCGATCCCGATGTCCGCACCGTGAGACGCGATCCTCAAACATGCGTGAGGTCGGTCGCACGGGCCGGCGCGCCAATGCCCAGCGTCGGGCTTGACGGGGCCCGCGTGGTTTGGAAGCTTGGGAAAGCAGTCCCCCCTCCTACCCGGAGATCCGAGAATAACCCCACGCTTTCTCGCTGGAGGCCACATGCGCGGCCATCGTGCATTGCTCATCGCAGGTTTCAGCCTTGCCGCTGTACTCCCTCTGACGGTTCCCGCCTGCGACTCCAACGGTGGAGGCGGGCCCAGCAACGCGCTCTTCGCCTCCTGGAACGCGACCAGCTTCATGGCCCAGGGGACCGACTACATCGCCGGTGGAATGGTCCTGGTGATGACCTTCCAGTCCGGTGGAACATACGTTCTGGATGTCACTAACGACCTGATTGGTGCATGCGATCCAGGCCCCGACTGCAGCAACACCGGGACCTTCACCCGGAGCGGGAATCAGCTCACCCTGGATCCCGGCAGCGCGGACGAGGTGACGTTTGTCTACGCGATCAGTGGAACAACCCTGACCCTGACCGGGAGCATCGGAGGCATTTCGGCGGCGATTGTCCTGGAAAAGGTGTAGCGTTGCAGGATGGGAAAGGGACCCGTCGGGGTCCCTTTCCCCGTCTCTTCATTCCTTCTTTGCCCCAAGGTTTCCGGAACGGTTGCAGGCTCTACACGCGGTGGAGTGACCGGTCGATCTCGCAGAACGCGCGGAGGCTCAGGGGTGCTCCGCCGAGTCGCCGAGCTACTGGACCTGGATGGTGGCCGTGTCGACGAGCAGTACCCCATCCAGTGTCGCGCTGATGACCGCCGGTCCCGCCGCCTGGGCCGTGAAGGTCGCGGCATAGATGTTCCCGCCCTGATAGCTGGCCGGGCCGAGGATGCCCGCGCCGGTGGGTGAAACCGAAAACGCGATGCTCAGGCCCGGGTCCGCGACCGGATTGCCGAATCCGTCGGACACTTCGACCTGAACCGCCGCGTTGTCGCCGACGGTCATCGCGGTCGCGGTGGCGCTGATCGTGGAGGCCGCGACCGAGACCCGTCCGGAAACCACGGTCACCTGTGGTGCCGGGGTCGTGACGGGGATCGTGTTGATCGTCGCGCTGATGGTAGCCGCGGTTCCCGCCTGGTGGCCGACGAACTTCACTCGGTACGAACCGTCGTCGGGGTTCTCGACCGGACCGAAACTTCCGGTACTCGTCCCGCCGCTCAGGGTGAACCCCAGAGTCACTGAACGGTCCCCCGTCACCAGCCCCCGTCCGGACGCGTCCCGTCCGGTGAGCGTCAGCACCAGGGTATCCCCCGCCGGCACCTCGGCATCCGAAGCCTCGACGGTCGACTGATCGGGCGAGATGGTTCCGGCCACCACTGCAATGGCGGTCGGTGCGGTTTCGAGCGGGGTGCCGCCGATCAGGGCCGTCACCAAATCGGGTGCGGCCGGCTCCACGGTCAGGCCGGTGTAAACGGCACTGTACGTGCCGTTGCCGTGATCGGTCGTGCCGCCCACGACGCCGTGGGCGGATCCGTTCGACAACTCGAAACTGACGATCCGGCCACCGGTGACGAGATTATTCCCGGCTGCGTCCCGCGCCTGCAGCGTTACGAGGCTGTGCGCGCCGGAATCCACGACGGCGCGGGAAGCGCTGAGCGACGACGTCTCCGGTGAGATCTCCCCCGGGATCACGGTGATGGTCACCGGCGCGGAGGTGACCGGTGCGGCATCGATCGTGGCGGTGACAGTAACCGCGGTGCCCGCTGTCACGCCGGTGAACGACGCGGTATAGGTACCATCGCCGCGGTCGAGCGTAGACCCGATGATGCCGGTGCTGGTGCCGCCACCCAGGTCAAAGGTCACCAAGTGTCCTGCCGTGATCGGACAGCCGCGTGCGTCACGTACATGGAGCGTGATGGTGGTAGTAACGCCGGAGGGCAGGACCACCATCTTGGCTGGATCCTGGCTGGCGGTGTTCTGGTTGATGGTGATTTCGGATACCGCCGGTGAGACCGGGCCCGGCGCACACGCCACGATCACCGTGCGCGATTCAGGCAGCTGGCTTCTGTCCAGGCTGGCCCGAATTGTGGCCGGCGTCCCGGCGCTGTCGGCAACGAAGTACGCGGAGTAGTCCCCATCGCCGTGGTCGGCAACCGGTGTGATCCGCCCCACGCTGGACCCCACGCGACTGGTCCGGTTAAAGGCGACCGAGTGGCCGCCCTGACCCAGCCGGTTGCCGAAGCTGTCCCGGGTGCTGAGCAGCATCAGGGTCGAGTCGCCCAGATCAATCTGGTCCGGGGTCAGGGCAAAGGTGGTGGAATCGAACTCCAGCGGCCCCGCGGTCACCGTCAACCGAGGGAGGTGGGACTCTCCCTGGGAGTCCAGCATCTGGACCTGGCTGCTGTCGTTGATGACGGCCCCGATGGTAACGGCCGAGCCGGCGACCCTCCCCATGAAGTCTGCGGTGTAGCTGCCGTCGCCATGGTCGATGGTGGGGCCGATGACCCCCTCGCTGGTGCCGTCGCTGGTGCTGAAGCGGATCGCGAGGCCACCCTCGGCGGCCTGGACGCTGTCGAGGTCCCGTACCACCAGTGTCAGCGTGACGCTGTGGCCTGCCGCCACGGTGCCCGCCGAGAGGGTGACCGAGGACTTCTGCGGCGCAATCGGGACCGGCAGGATCGTGACCAACGGCGTCGGCCCGCCCACCGGTACCCTGTTGAGAGTGGCACTGATCCCCACCGGGGAGCCGGCGGCGGTGGCCGTGAACACGGCGGTGTAGGTACCGTCGTCGTGATCAGTGGTGCTGTCGATCGCGCCACGTCCCGTCCCGGGTCCCTCGTGGACGGTGAACACCACCGTCTCCCCGCCGCTCGCGCGCGGCACCCCGGACGAATCGCGGACCGTAAGCTGGAGCGTGACCGAGCCACGCACGCTGATGCTGTCGGAGGAGAGCGTGAGCATCGAGGAATCGGGCGAGACTCCGGCCGCGACGGCCACGGTGGGAAGGGCCGTGGTCACCGGAACCCCGTCGACCGTCGCCCCAACCGTGAGCGGTGTGCCCACGCCGGTGGCGGTGAAGCTGGCGCGGTAGCTGCCGTCCCCCAGGTCCTGTACCGCGCCGATGATGCCCGTTGCGGTCCCTCCCGAGACCGCGAACTGGACGGTGTGGCCACCCCCGCGCAGCTGGTTTCCCATCGCATCTCTGGTGATCAGCTCCAGGGTTGTCTGAGCGCCGTTGAGGATGGTGCGGGGTGTGACGGTCACATAGGACACGATGGCTGACAGCGGGCCGGGAACGACTTCGATCGTCGGGAGGGGGTGGGTGACCGGCGCGCCGTCGATGGTTGCCCCGACGGTCGTGGGTGAGCCGGCGGTCCGCCCGACGAAGGTCGCCGTGTAGCTGCCGTCACCCTGGTCCTGGGCCGCGCTGACGAGGCCACCGCTGGTGCCGCCACTGGTGGTGAAGGTGACCGTGTGGCCGCCGCGCCGGAGCCGGTCGCCACTCGCATCCAGGGTCACCAGCCGAAGCTCGGCGGAGGTACCGGCGACCAGCGTGGGACGGGAAACGGTCACGAGGGAGCGAGCGCCGGAGGGCGGCCCGGGGCTCGGGCCGGTCGAATCACCGCAGCCCATCTCCGTTATGATGGCGACGACCGCCCATGCCAGTCGGCTTCCCCAGGCGTTCCGGGTAGGGGTAGGAGTGGCCCGGACCATCATTCCCTGCCACAGCTGACGGTGAAGGTGGTCTCCGCCGGAGTACCCGCACTCGTCTGAACGTCCCGCGGATTATCGCCGGCCACCGAACACTTCTCCCCGACCTTGAGGCGCACGGAATACACCCCGGGGAGGAGACCCTGGAAGACCGCCGAGCCGTTGGGTGGAATCGACTCCTTCTGATGGAAGGCGCCGCCTGCCACCTCGACCCAGAAGCTTTGGGGGAGGTGCTTCCCGCTGGACGAGGTGTGGACCAGGAGATCACCCGTCGCCGACACCGGCGGGGTTGTGGCGACCGCCGGGGTGCTGGGCGGCCCTTCGACTCCGTCGCCGTTCACCGCCGACGCCTCGTAGCGGTATGTCGTGGCCGGGGTGAGGCCGGTGTCGCTGAAGCCGAGGTCGGTGGTGCTGTCGATCAGCGCTCCATCGCGGAAGACCAGATACTGGGCAATGCCGCTCTCCGGGTCCGCGGCGGCGGTCCAGGTGAGTTCGATCCGCGTGGTGCTCACCGGCGTCGCAACCAGATCGCTAGGCGCCGAAGGTGGCGAGGGTCCCGACTCCGTGGTGGCGGTGGCCGGCTCACTTGGTGCGCCCGTCAGTCCGGCGCCGTTCACGGCTGCGACGACATAGGTATACGTCGTGCCGGGGTGGAGATTGCCGTCGCTATAGGAGGTGCCGGGTGTGCTCCCGACGATGGTCCCATTGCGGATGATCTCGTATCGTGAGACGCCGCTCTCGGGATCGCTCCCCGGCGCCCAGCTGAGATCGATCCGGTTGCTGCCGACCGCGGTCGCGAGGAGGCCGGTGGGCGACGTGGGAGGCGTGACATCCAGTGTGGTGGCGGTGACCTCGCCGCTGGGCGGACCCTCCAACCCCTCTCCGTTGAGCGCTGAAACCCGGTAGCGGTAACTGGTGCTCGGCGACAGTCCGAGATCGGCGAACTGCAGCGTCGTGGCGCTGCCGACCGGCGCCCCATCGCGGTAAATCCGATAGCCCGTGACCCCGGTCTCAGCATCTGTGGCAACTTGCCAGGCAAGATTGATCCGGGTACCGCTCGCAGGAGTGGCGACCAGGCCGGTCGGTGGGGTGGGCGGTGTCGCATCCCTGGTGCGCACCGTCAGCGGCAGGCTGCGGGCGCCTTCCAGCCCCGCCCGGTTCACGGCGGAGACGGCGTAGGTGAACGCGGTGAACGGCGGGAGGCCGGCATCGCCGAAGGTCGTATCGGTGACCGTAGCGTGAAGGAGCCCGTTCCGGTATACCCGGTAGCTGCCGATCACGCTGTCCGGTCCAGCAGGATTCCATCCGAGGTCAATCCGGGAGGTATCCCGGGACAGCACCGCCAGCCCGGCCGGCGGTGCGGGGGCGGGACATGTCACTCCCAGGACAACCTGAGTGGAATCGGTCGCGCTGACCCCAACCTCGGCCGGTGCCGGCGCGAGACAGCTGGGCTCGACATCGATCAGCTGAATGGCATGGACTCCGGGCGCGACGCCGGCGAGTGGAAGGGTGTCGTTCAGGCCGGCCCGTACGGTGTCCGCGGTGCCGTCACCACGGTCCAGGACCACGCCGTACTCATCGAGATCGGTACCGGGCCCGCTGGTGCGGGTGATGATGTGCAGCCGCTCCACGCACTGGACTGCGAACTGGGCGAAGGCCGTATCGGCCGGGAAGACGGTCACCTGTCGGGCGAAGCCCGCCGCCTCCCGGCACCGGTTCGGCGCACTGGTCAGCGCCACGCGGTAGTTACCGGTGGCTCCGCTCGCGCCGTAGACGGGGATGAGGCCATCGACCAGCGAGCTGTCGTTGGCGTCGACCGGACCTGGAGGGGATTCCACTGTGTCCCGTGGATCGGCGGGGATCATCTGTGGCAGATACCGAATCGCGGCGGTCGGCCAGGGGTCCGGGTCCGCGGTCACCGGGCGGAGCCGAACAAAGCCCCGCCGGACGCACCGCACCTCGAACCGGGCAGTGACCGTGTCGCCTGACTGGATCACCACCGGGGTGGTCTCGGGGCGCGCCACCGCGCAATTCCGGCGTCCCGGGTCCAGAGTTACCTGATGGAGGCCGCTTGCACCGTTGCGGGGATTGGCCGGCACGAAGTCTTCAAGGGTCGTATCGCCCGCCGCGCTCGGCACGCCGATCGTGATCGGCGGCTGGCCGCGGCCGATGCCGACGGTGTCCAGGCGGGCGACGGAGGCCCGATAGCGAGCAGGGGCATCGGGCCCAATCGTCGTCGTTCCCACGGTGAGGTCGCCGAGCGGGATACAGTCGACGGTGAAGACGGTGTCGGTCGGGTTGCTGCTGAAGGTGGAGAGCAGCAGGCCCGATCGGATGACAACGGAGTCCGGGTTGCCATTGAAGGCGGTGCAGTTGCCCTGGACTCCGGTGAGCCGGAGCACGTGCGGATAGGCCGGCCCCGACCGGATATCCTGCAGGGATATGGTGTCGTTGATGCCGATCGAATCGACCTGCTGGGTGGAGGTCGCATGACTCCGCCCCAGCGGCGGATCGAGCGGCGTGAACGCGGGCGTCAAACGCAGCTGGTACTTCCCGGGAGCATCGCGTCCGGTGGTAACGGTACGGACCGTGAGCGGTCCGTCGGAGTAGCCCTGCACCAGCCGGTACGGCTTGACCAGCGGAATCGCAAACGCTGCCTCGAGATTGGTCAGCCCGAGAAGGGAGAGCCGGAGTCCGAGGTTGAGGTTGAGGCCCAGCTCGACCTTGGTCTCCCAGTCCATGGCGACCGGGGTGGGCGTGCCGGCGAAGCGGGCCACCAGGGTCGCATCGGCCTGAGCATAGGGCTCGAGGTTCACGAAGGGGCCGCCGGCGCCGTAGAACTCCACGAACAGTTCGGGTACCACCGCGATCTTCAGGGAGGCACTGCCGGTAATGGCCTCGAACTGGGGCGCGGTGGCGGTGAAATACGAGCTGGTGCCCGAGATTGGACTCCAGCCGTCACCCCGCTCGTACTGCGCGCCGGCCGTGACCCCGAACCCGGTCTTGAAGGTGCCGGTGAAAACCGCGCTGGCGCTCACGGTGGGAGTGATCTCCAGCTTGAAGCGGGTAATGACCCGCCCCACGACGGGCATGGGGCCGATGAAGCCGGCAAACGGTCGCTGCTGGGTGATGAAAGTGACGCTTTCCTTGGTGAGCTTCTGCTGGAGGGAGTCAGAGATCCCGCAGCACGCCGCGGTGACCTTGATTTCGTAGAGATCGAGATTGAGGCCCAGATCCCCGCGGAAGACGACCCGAAAATCATTGAGCCTGAAGAAGCCGAAATGGGCGCGGAGGTCGATCCGGGGATCGAAGACGATCTCTCCGTCCTGGATGGTGAAGGTGACGCTGCCGTTCAGGCGGGAGCCGAACTTGAGGCTGAGGGCCAGGCCATCGAGCGTGCAGCAGAGGTTGGCCCGAGTGGTTCGAACGCCGGGAGCCAGGTAGGTCGTCGTCCAGGGCCCCCACCAGAAGCTGCCGGGGGCGGCCTGGCCGGTTTCTTCGCCTGACAGCACCGTGGTGGCGAAGGCCCCGTCCCGTACCGCTTCCTCGACGTAGGCCGTGGTGGTGAGGACGGTGATCAGGTCCCCCGCGATCGTCGCCTGCACCACTTTTCGCAGGTACCCGCCGTCCTCCGCACCCGCCAGAATGCTCCCGGAGTCGATCACTGGGGGTGGGCCCCGGATCATCCGGAACAGGTAGATCCCGGTCGTGTCGTTACGGCTGACCAGCGTGATCTCCGTCGAGTCGAGCACCCGCAGGCAGTCACACAACACGGTTTGCTCGACTTCGACATCCACCGACCCGCTGACCCCCCGGGCGGTGGCGGTGATGGTGGTGGCTCCCACCGAATCGGCCCGGACGACGCCCTTGCCGTCGACGGCTGCGACGGCACTGGTGCTGCTCGACCAGGTGACCGGCTCGGCTGGCAGCACCTCTCCGATCTCATTGAACACCTGGGCGTTCAGCGTGACCGTATCGCCGGGAGCGAGCACGGCTCGCTTCGCGGTGACGATTACCTTCGTAACCCGGTTCCTGCCATTCGGCTGGGTCGGTCCGTTGTCACCACATGCAAGGCCCAGCACTATTCCGGCAAGAAGCACCAGGCGGAAGCCGACCAGCGTCGGCTCGCTTCTGGTTCGATGGCGTGTCATGAGTCCCGTGGGTCGGCGCGAGGCCGCGATCGTGCGCCGGAGTACTGGTGAGCGGGACCGTCACTCAGCGTCCTGCTCGACCAGGGATGGCCGCCAAGCTACGGCCCGGACCGCGGAGCGCAAGAGCGGACGCAGGGGACACGGCGCCCCCCTCCATCCTTCCTCACCCCGCCACCTCCCGCAACCGCTCCAGCAGCCGCACCATCGCCCAGGTGTCCCGCTCGCAGTACGCCAGCAGGTCGCACCGAAGCTGGTCGCGGTCCCGCACCTTGTGCGCCACGAACAGGAGCCGGGCGATCTCGACGCTCGCCACCTGCCCGTCCACAATGGCCAGGTCGTCATAGGTCAGGTCGGGCACCATCGGGTTCAGTACCTGCTTGATGCTGAAGCTCCCCGCGAAGCGCGGGTGATAGACATGCTGCTGAATCACCGGAAGCAGGTCCACCAGCTTGGCCTCGAGCGCGTCCAGCCTGGCGGCGAGGTGCGGCAGCCACCCCGCCAGCTCCCGGATCCTGGTGCGCTCGAACGAACTGTACATCACGATCCGGTCGGCCTTTTGCGTAGCCTCGAGCAGCTGGAGCGCCAGCTCCTCCCGCGGGTCGCCTGGCCCCTCGGCGAGATAGGCGCGGTGGGTGTAGCCGCCAGGGGCTCCCGCCTCTTGCTCGTGATAGCTGAACTGCACCACCACCTGGCGCCACGGTCCCACATCGGGCCACACGGGGATCGCCCGGCCGATGGTCTCGAAGTCGAGGAACCCCAGCCGGCCGTCGAAGGCCCGGAGCGCTTCCCGGAGCCCCGGCTCCACGATCATCTCCCCGGCCTCGAGCGCCCGGCGCTGACGCCGCTGGATCTCGGTCAGCTTGTGCCCGGCTGGCAGGTCGAGCACCCGACGCACACCCTGCAGGACCAGCGCCCACTTCTGCTCCTTGTAGGCCCGGTACAGCGTCCACACGTGGTGCTCGTCGGTGGGGAAGCAGCGATCCCAGAACGGGCACTCCCGATCGATCATCCAGCAGTGGGTGCCCACCGCCACCTCCGGCAAGGGGCCCTCCAGCGCAGCGAGCTGCTCCTCGATCATCGCCGCGATCCGCGGCTGCAGGGCCTCGACCTCGCCGGTCACGTCGGTGCGCATGAAGAGGTCGCCCCGGTCGGGGTGCCGGAAGTCGGTATTGAGGTGCATCAGCTCCACCCGGCGGATGTCGATGCCGGCCCGGCGGGCCACCCAGGTCTGGATGGCCATATCCGGGATGTGCTCGTCCTTGCGCTTGGTGGACGACTTCACCTCGATGAGCGTGAACCCCTCGGACGTCCGCTCCAGTACGTCGATCGCAGCATAGACCCGGTCCTGGACGAAGGTTGCTTCGAACACCGCCGGCGCCCCCGCGGCGAGGGCCCGCCGAGTCGCCTCCACTCGCTCCGGATCGTCGTGCCTGAGGTCGATCAGCACTCCGCCGGGAAACCGCTCTCGCGCCAGGGCGCCCACTTCTGCGCCCTGGTCGAACCGGTCCTGGAGTACCACGTCTACCTGTAACTCCGGCGCGTCCTGCTCGTGCACCCTGAGCCAGAGCTGCTTGTGGCACTGCCAGCCGGCCACGAAGCGAGACTTGGAGAGATTAGCGGGCATGGGGACAATCTGGAGGGTGGGCGGGACGTTGAGTAGGCTGGGCGGCGGCGGTTGGCTGCTGGCGGTCGGCTGTCAGCTGTCGGCTGTCGGCTAGTCAGTCTCGGCGACTCTACCACCCATCCACCCGTCGGCCCGCCGGCCCGCCTGCCTGCCCGCCTGCCCGCCTGCCCGCCTCAGTAGGACTACGTTTGAAGTGAGAAACCCGGAACCTCATGTTAACTCCTTTGCTCCTGTCGCTTGGCCGCCGGCTCCGAACCGCAATCCGCATTGCGGGCCTTGCTCTCCTTAGCCTGCGCCTCTCGCACGCCCTCCCGCTCTCCGCGCAAGAGACCGCGAGCCCGAACGATACGCTCCAACTCTTGTTTCTCGATGTAAACCAGGCCGATGCCATTCTGATTCGGCAGGGGCCCCAAGCCGTTCTGGTCGACGCGAGTCGTGGGGATGACATTGTGTTGTATCTGGAAGATCTGGGGATTGACTCGCTGGTCGCTGCCGTTGCCAGCCACAATCACGATGACCATATCGGCGGCATGGACGCGGTGCTGGCCGACTATCCCGTCCGCCAGTACCTGTACAATGGCCGGCGGCCGGAGAACCAGAATGCGGAGGCAGTCGAGGCAACGCTGGAGGAGCGGGGCATCCCCCACCCGCCGCCGCCCTGGCCGCCGATCAGCCTCGGTGATGCTCGCGTCACGGTCTTTCCATCCAGCATCCGCACGGAGGACGCCTCCGAGAACAACAGCAGCCTGGGCGTCCTCGTCGAGCGCGCCGGCTTCAAGGCCCTCCTTACCGGTGACAGCGAGCAGGACGAACTCATTGCCTGGTTGCATGCGGGCGTCATTCCTCGCGTGAACGTCCTGAAGGCCGCTCACCACGGGGCGCGGAACGGCCTGACGCCAGGGTGGTTGCTGGCGACCAGGCCGGAGGTTGTCGTGATCAGCGTCGGGGGCAACAATGCCTACGGGCATCCCGACCCGTGGGCGATGAAGTACTACGAGGCAGGAGGCCGGCGAGTCTATCGCACCGACCGCGACGGAACGGTCGTGATCTCGGTTGATCGTGAGGGGACGTACGGAGTCGAGACCCTCGGGCCGATTAAACGGCAATAGCTCGCCACCGTGGAGGACCATGCGGCTTTAGCCGCGGTTTCGGCGCCACCGCTCGTAGCGGCACCCCCCCTTCCCACCAGGTCCGGGGCCGGCGGGCGGCCCAATGTGCAGTGCCGGCACCCGGCGGAGCGACTTCCGTAGGACACTCGACCGGGTCATCGCTTGCGTCGTGTGAGTCATGGTTGCGCGACCCGGCGAGCCGAGTCGCAGCGCGAAGGGGTATCGAGGTCAGACCGCACTCCTCACTTCTCACTCCTTACTCCTCCCTGCGATCCCCAGCCCAGCGAGGTCGCGCTGGATGACCGGGTCCGACCAATCCACGGCGGGCCACCGAGCCAGGTCTTCGGGTACGAAGAGGCCGACCATGTGGGCCATCGCGGCGTCGCGCCGCAGGATACCGGTGGGATTGTCGTAGACACCCACGACCCGGTAGGTGTGACCGGCGGACAGCTTGAGGCCCTCTCCTCGTACCCCGAAGAGTTTGCGTCGAAGTCCGTCAACCCGTCCACCGGAGTCGCGGCGGGCCAGGAGCGTGATCAGCGTCCGGCCCCGCGCCGGTTCCTCCAGGCGGACGGCGCTGCCGTAGTCATGCAGGTGCCCGCCCACGCCGAGCAGGCGGCCGCTGACCGGCATGGTGAACGACCAGCTCTTCTCGATATGTCCCGGCGGGACGTCGAAGGCGTTCGAGACCCCCACCGTCAGGTTGGCATCCATATAGAGCGGCAGCACGCTCACCGGAGTCGGATTCTGATTGGTGGGCAGCCACTGCACCGTGAGTTCCAGGGACACGCCATCCAGCGCCTCCATGGATTCGTTGTGCCATCCCACGTAGATGCCCATCACCATGCCGCGCCGCACCGGGATGCCGATGGTGCGGGGCAGTGTCACGTCGTCGGTCTCGGCGCCGACCCCGAGGAGCCGCTCCAGCATCGGATAGAGCAGCTGGCGCCGGTCGAAGTTGACGATCAGCATGTGGTGGAGCAGGCGCCGGGGAAGGGATCGACCGTGAGCGTCGACCAGCGCGACTCGATAACCCCGCGCCCAGCCGTCCACCGGCCAGTCGAACCGGAACAGAGGAGAATCCTGGGCCATCGCCTCGTGCCCGGGCATGCCCATGTCGGCCTGCATCCCGGTCATCTCGTGCATCTCCATGGCGGGGACATCGAAGGGTCCGACGCGGATAACGATCTCATGCTTCGACGAGTCCACCGCTACCGCCAGAGAGGTGGTGTCGGGCGCCGTGGCGGCGATCGCCACGCTCAGGAGCTGGCCCAAAGGCAGCATAAAAGCACCTGCGCTGATGTGGTGAACCTCGAGCGGCGCCCTGCAGCGCGTCCCACCTGCCCCTTACGGCGTGGAGGTCGTGAACAGGCGGAGGCCCGCGGTCCCGCCCAGAACAGCCAGCAGGCAGAGCGTCTGGCTGGGGTTCAGGGACTGTCGCGCCATGGCGACGTCGAGAACCACGGATCCGATCATCGAGAGCCCGGTCCAGGCGGCGTACGCGGTTCCGACCGGAATGGTCTCGAGGGCCCGCGAGAGCGAGTAAGTGGAGCTCAGGCCGAAGAGGGCATACCAGATGAGCGGCACCAGCCGGCGAAAGCCCTCGGTCCGGTGCAGACTCTCGATCCAGCCGACCTGGAGCAGGCTGGAGAGCACCAGCAGGCTCCAACTCCTCATGCCGGCGGGGCTCCAGCCCCCGCTCCTGCCACCGGGTCGCTGCTGGACGGCAGACCCAAGTCCCGGCGGAAGGCCCAGGCATGCTGCTGGAAGTAGCCCAGAGGAAATCCCTCGGGGAATCCCGGGTACCCCAGCCCGTACCGCTCGGCCCGCATGGTATCCCGTGGCGGGAGGTAGGCGGTGCCGAACAGCCAGTCCCAGATGGCGAGCTTGGTCCCGAAGTTCTTGTCGTAGGCCTCGGGGTCGGTGGCGTGGTGCCAGCGATGCATCTCGGGACCGTTGATGAGATACTGCAGCCAGCCGAGGCGGACGTCCACGTTCGAGTGGATGAACATGCCCCAGATGGCGCTGATCGCGCCCTTGATCACCGCTACCTGCGGCGCGGCCCCCAGCAGCACGATAGGCGCGAACTCGATGGTCTGGTTGACCAGGATCTCCAGCGAATGAGAGCGGACACCGGAGAGCCAGTCCACGTTCTCGACCGAGTGGTGAGCCTCGTGGAACCGCCAGAGAAAGGGCGAGCGGTGTTGCCAGCGGTGGAAGAGATAGATGTAGAGGTCGTGCAGGACTAGGAAGAATGCCACCTGGCCGATGATGGGCCAGTCCGACACGAGGTGCAGGCGTGACCATCCAGTGTGCGCGTCGATCAGCATGATCACTCGGCCGATCACGATCCCCAGCACGTAGCTCTGCGCGAAGCAATAGAGCAGCAGGTCATTCCAGAACCCGGTCCGGAAGAGGCTCTGGTCAGGGTTGTAGGGAAAGCGGCGCTCCAGGACCAGGAACGCCGCGGCCGACAGGCCGATTGCCACGAGGCTGCCGATCTCGGCGGTGGTCATCGGAGCGCGATGAGTCGGAGCCCGGCCGCCGGGGGCGGGGTGATCACCCGCCGGAGCCGGGTGAGCGCGCCGTACTCGCTGGGATAGACCTTCTTGATCCCGTTCCCCAGAGCCTGCTCGATCCGGCGGATCTTCCGGGCCAGGCGGCAGAGTCGCGGCGGATCGAGCGACGCCGCCTGGTCGGAGCCCCACATGGCACGGTCCAGGGTGACGTGGCGCTCCACGAAGGTCGCTCCCAGTGAGACGGCCAGGCAGCTCGGAGCGAGGCCGGTCTCGTGTCCCGAGTATCCCACCGGCACCCAGGGAAACAGCTTGCGCAGGGTAGTGACCATTCGGAGATTGAGCTCCCCGACGGGGCAGGGATAGGTCGAGGTGGAGTGCGCCAGCAGTAGCTGCTGCGTGCCCACCAGGCGCACCGCCGCCCGGATCTCCGCCAACGTCGACATCCCGGTCGAGAGCATCACCGGGATCCCGGTCTGCCGCATGGTCTTGAGCAGGGTATGATCGGTGAGGCTGGCTGACGCAGCCTTGAGGAACGGTACATCGTACCCAGTGATGAACTCGACCGAGGGCTCGTCCCAGCAGGAGGCGGTCCAGGCGATCCCCAGCTCCCGGCAGGCGCGGTCGATGGCATCGTACTCCGGCCGTCCGAATTCCACCCGGCGCCGGTACTCGAGGTAGGTCATCCGCCCCCAGGGGGTCTCCCGCTCGATCCCCTGCTGCTCCGGCGGGACGCAGAGCTCCGGCGTGCGCTTCTGGAACTTGATGCAGTCCCAACCGGCCCGAGCCGCGCTCTGGATCAGCAGCAGGGCGTTGTCCAGCGACCCGTTGTGATTGATCCCAATCTCCGCGATCAGGTAGGTCGGCGCGCCATCAGACAGAACCCGGGGGCCGAGCTGGATCGAGCGGGGACGCAGCGCGTGCAGCAACGACATGGCGTTCTCCTTGAGTGGCTCGGAAAGAGTCGGCGTCAGTGAGGCGCGAAGCGAGGATGATCTCGGCGAACTCCCGAAACGCTCCGTGGCCGCCCATCCGGCGGCAGACGATGTCGGCGGCGTTCAGCACCTGGGGCTCGGCGTCGGCCGGGCACGCGCTGAAGCCGGCCCGGCGCATCACGGCGAGATCGTTCACATCGTCTCCGATGTAGGCGACCTCCGCCCAGGTGAGCTCGTGCCTGGCGATCAGCCCGGTCACCGCCTCCAGCTTGTCGGCGACCCTGGTCAGCACCTCGATGCCCAGCTTGCTGCCGCGGTGCTCCACCGCCGGCGCTGCTTCGCGGGTTACGATGACCGTCTCGATCCCCGCGGCCCGGAGCCGCTCCACGCCCATGCCGTCCCGCACCGAGAAGCGGCGGAGCTCCTCACCCCGTGCCGAGTAGTACACCCCGCCGTCGGTGAGCACCCCATCCGAGTCGGTGAGCACCAGCCGTACCCGGGCTGCCTTCGCGCGCGCTTGAGCCGATGGCCAGACCGCCACGAACCGCCTCACCATGCTGTGAATCCTCCATCCACGACCAGCGTCGCTCCCGTGGTGTAGGACGAAGCGTCACTGGCCAGGAAGAGCAGCGCTCCCTGATACTCGTTCGGGGCTGCCATGCGACCGAGCGGCGTGCGCCGGCTGTAGTTTTCGATGAAGAACGGGTCCTGGCCGTTCGCCACGCCACCGGGGGCGAGGGCGTTCACCCGGACACCTCGGTCGCCCCAATAGGCGGCGAGATACCGGGTCAGGGCGATCACCGCCCCTTTGCTCGTGGGGTAGGCGGGCGACTTGAGAAAGGGACGGGAACCGTCCGCCCGCAGGTAGAGCGAGGGATCGGGGGCCACCAGGCCGTAGGTGGAGGCGATGTTGATGATGCTCCCGCTTCGCGCGTCGGCCATGGCGCTCCCCAGCACCTGGCAGGGGAGGAAGACCCCGGTGACGTTGGTGTCGAGCATCCGGCGCCACTGATCCAGCGGGTAATGCTCCAGGCCCGCCTCCGCGCCGTTTTGTGCCGGCGCCCCGACCTTGTCGTCGAGGGCGGCGTTGTTGACGAGGATGTCGAGCCGGCCCAGCTCCTGGTAGATCACGGCCCGGAGGCTTGCCATGCTCTCGGGATCGGTGACGTCGCCCAAGTACGGTCTGACCTCCCCGCCGTTCGCGAGCCCCGCAAGCTCGGCGAGGGCCGTCTCGTCGCGGTCCAGCCCCACCACCAACGCGCCCGCGGAGGCCAGTGCCCGCACGTGCTGGCGCCCGAGCAATCCTGCCGCCCCGGTCACCACGGCCACCTTGCCCTGCAGGGAAAACGTCGCCGCCGTCATGCGGGGCGAGGTCTGGTGTTGAAGCCTTCGGTGCGCCGGAAGACGGGCTCCACCGGTGCCCCACGGAGGCGCTCGCGGACCGTGCCCTCAGCGAGCGCGGAGGCGAGCACCTGAAGGACCCCGTCCCATGAAACCAGGAGCCAGGCGATCTCCTCGTCGCTCAGTGCGGCGGAGACGGTATGGGTTCCCGACCAGAGAATTCCCCGTCTGAGGAGCTCCTGCTGGGCCAGCGACTTGAGGTCGAGCGGCGAGCAACCGGTCGGTGTGAAGCTCACCATGGTGCGACAGGCGGGTCCGACACAGCGGGTCACCTCGGCCAGGCCGTGCCAGGCGGCCAGCCGGGCGTACCCAGTCCGGATGCGCTCCCCCGCGGTGGCCAGCCGGGCCGGGACCTGCCGGTCCCGCAGGGCAGTGACCGTCGCTTGGGCCGCCGCCAGCGACAGGGCCTCGCCGCCGAAGGTGGAGAAGAAGAAGACCTCGCGATCGAGCAACGCCATCACGTCGGCGCGCCCGCTCAGCACTGACAGCGGCATCCCGTTGGCGACCGCCTTGGAATGGGTCGCGAGATCGGGGAGCACGCCGAAGTACTCCTGGGCTCCGCCCAGCGCCAGCCGGAACCCGGTCCACATCTCATCGAACACCAGCAGGGTGCCGTTCTCGGTGCAGCGCGCCCTGACGTACTCGAGGAATCCGTCCCTGGGCTCTTCGAAGGCAACCGGCTCGAGAATCACGGCGGCGACTTCTTCGTTCAACGCGTCGTCGAAGGAGGCGCGATCGTTGTAGTCGAAGGTCCAGGTGAGATCCCGGACCGCATCCGGCACCCCTCGGTTCCGGTCGGTGACCCCGATGTACCAGTCGTGCCAACCGTGATAGCCGCAGCACAGCACCTGCGGCCGTCCGGTCCAGGCGCGCGCCAGCCGGATCGCGGCGCTGGTCACCTCGGCGCCAGTCTTGCCGAAGCGGATGGAATCCGCCCCGGGAATGACTGACCGGAGCAACTCGGCCACCTCCACCTCGAGCGGATGCATGAGGGAGTAGGTGATCCCGTCCTCGAGCTGCAGCCGGATGGCCGCGTCCACCTCCGGATCGCCGTAGCCCAGCACCAGCGGGCCGACTGCCATGGCGAGGTCGAGATACTCATTGCCATCAACGTCCCAGACCCGAGCGCCGCGCCCGCGTCGGAGGTATTTCGGCGCAACGCCTCGCACAAACTGCGTCGGCCCTTTGGCGAGGGTCTGAGTCCCCGCGGGAATCAGGCCCTTGGCCCGCTCCCAGAGCTCCTCCGAGGTGCTGATCACGGGATAGTCAGGGTTGTGACCGACGATGTTGGGCATGGGGGTTCCTCAAGCGGCTCTGAGCGTCTGGTAGTGGACCATGACCCGGCCGGCCAACGATGCAGCAGTGAGGCCTTCGATCCGGAGCACATCGGGAAGGAGTGCGGGGGTGAACCACCGCTGATCGAAGGCGATGGGCAGGGTCGGGATCACCAGGCGGTGGCGGAGCAGCAGCTCGGCCACGATGGAGTGAAGCCCACCGGTCAGGAAGTGATCTTCGATGGTCACCAGCAGCCGGGTGCGCCTGGCCGCGTCGAGAATCGCCGTCTCATCCACCGGCTTCAGGGTCCGCAGGTTGAGGAGCTGGACGCTCACCCCGGTCTCCCCGAGCCGCCGCGCGGCCTGCCAGGCCTCCTGAAAGAGCGGGCCGTATACCAGGATGGCGACGTCGTCTCCTTCCATCAGCAGCTCGGCCTCACCGGGCCGGAATGTCGGGTTGTGCTCCACCACGGCCGGCCGGTCCGTGTACCGGATGTACCAGGGCCGCTCGTCTCCGATCACCGCTGGCAGCCCGATGAGCAGGTCGTCGAGATCAGCCGGACAGAAGACCTGCAGGTTCGGCACGCCCCGCATCAGGGCGACATCCTCGAGGGCCTGATGGGTGGGGCCATTGGCCTCGGAGAGGATGCCGGGGACGGCGCCTACCAGCTTCACCGGGAGTCCCGGAATGCCCACGTCGGTTCGGATGAACTCGAACGCCCGCATGGTGAGAAAGGCGGCGAGGGCGTGTGCCACCGGGATCCGGCCCCTCAGCGCCAGCCCCGCCCCGATGCCGATCATGGCCTGTTCGGTGATCCCGGTGTCGAGGAACCTCGAGCCGAGCCGCTCCGGCAGACCCCGGATCGCGGCGCGATTCTCGGCGGTGAGCACCATCAGTCGCTCGTCCGCGAGGGCCAGCTCCAGCAGGCGGGCCTCGTAGCTGGCGGTCATCGGACCACCAGCTCCGGCGACGTGAGAGGAGCCGCCAAGCCCCCCTCCAGCTCCTGCAGCAGCCGTTCGACCTCGTCCGGGGTGAAGTTGCAGAACCACCGGTCCGCCCGGGCCTCGATGCTGGGCAGCCCCTTTCCCCGGATGGTGTTCGCGATCACCACCAGCGGCTGGCGGCTCCGAGCCGGCAGCAGGGTGAAGCGCCGCCCCAGCGCCAGGAAGTCGTGGCCGTCCACCTCGGCGCACCAGCAACCGAAGGCCTCGAACTTGGCCGCGAGCGGCTCCAGCGGGATCAGCGACTCGGTCCTGGCGTTGGCCTGGAACTGGTTCCGATCGACCACGATGATCAGGTTGCCCAGCTCCTTGGCCCGCGCCACGAGCAGGGTCTCCCAGATCGATCCCTCATTCAGCTCGCCGTCACCGAGGAGTACCACGACCCGATTTTGGCCACCACGAAGCTTGATGTCGTAGGCGATGCCGGCGCCCACCGACAGCAGGTGGCCCAGCGAGCCGGAGTGGAATTCCACCCCCGGTACGCGGCGATTGGGGTGCCAGTAGAGCGCGTCCTCCGGACGCAGGTGCGCCGCCAGGCGCGCGATCGGGAAATACCCTAGCTCGGCCAGGGTGCCATACAGCGCGGGCGCGTCGTGCCCCTTGGACAGGAGGAAGTAGTCCCGCTCGGGGTCGGCCAGGCGCTCGGGAGAGATCCGCAGGAAGCTGGTGTACAGGAACACCAGCAGGTCGGCACAGGAGAGCGAGGCGCCGAGGAAGCACCCGCCACCCGTCGCCATCCGGACGCAATGGGCGCGCACTCCGCGCGCCAGCCCCTCCAGCTCGCCGAGTGTCATCTCACCCACGAGGTCTCCTCGGGCGCCAAGACCGTGTCCGCCGGGCTGATCCTGCTCAGCTCGCTCAGATGGTGCCGATACCAGTTCACCCCGCAGTACCGCCGGTTCACGCGGGCGACCTCGGGGTAGCGATCCAGCCAGACGACGATGTCCCACGCCGAGTATTCCGGAGTTTCCGACAGCGCGGCGGCGATACGTCGGATCACCTCGTAGTCGTCAGGATAGTCGAGCACGTAGCGGTGGCTCCGGGAGAGGTCTACTCCGCGTTCCCAGAAGACGTTCGCCAGCCGGAAGCGCTCTGGATGGTCCCAAAGGAATGGGGTGGTGTGCTCCCGCTCGTGCGGCCTGATGGCCTCGCGCCAGGCGGTCTCCAGCGCCGCGGCACTGAACACTTCGACATCGTTCCCGTCGGGCCAGGTCCCCGGATGGAGATTGCTGGCGTAGTCCACGCCGCCCGGAGCCTCGAGGTAGGCGCCGATCACCCGGTCGATGACGTCGGGATCGATGAGGGGGCAATCGGACGGGATCTTCACTACATGATGCGCTGCGGTGAGCCGGGCAACCTGGCGGTGACGATCGAGGAGATCGGTCGGATGTCCGCGAAGCACCCTGATGCCCCGCGTCCGGCACCGCTCCTCGATCGGGTCGTCCATCGGGTCCGTCGTCGTGGCAACGACGATCTCCCCCGCGAGGCGGGCCCGTTGGACCCGTTCCAGCATCAGCTCCAGCACCGTACTCTCCCCCAGTGGCAGGAGCACCTTTCCAGGGAGGCGGCTCGACCCGAGTCGGGCCTGGATCACCGTGACAAGGCGGCCCCCGCTCATGCCACTCCCGCCATCTCGCGTGAGGCGGCCGGACCTGTCGTGTGAGCCAGGAGATTGCGGCAGACGTCGGCGATGTTCCGGGCGGACTGCCCGCCGTTCTGGATCGGGACCATGCGTCGGAGCTGCGCCAGGTCGAAGTACGAGTGGCACTCCTTGTCCAGGGCCAGGCCCAGGAACACGACGCTGGAGTACTGGGTGATGAGTACGCTGCAGTTGGCCACCATGTGGCCGGTGTTCCCGTCGGCGAAGATCAGCGCCTCGGGAAAGCGCGACTGGATCTCCGCCGACGAGCGCCGGCCATCCTCGTTGGGATGCAGTTTGAAGAGAAGCGGGCGACCGCCGGCCATGGCCTCGACCCGGTCGAAGAACCGACGGCGGTCATCCCACCGGAAGGTTTCCCGGGTATCGGAGGTGGCCACCATCACGTAGCCCCGATGCGGGAAGTCGTTCTGAAGCAGCGTTCGGCAGTCGTCGAAGTTGGGAATGCCGGTCACCACGATCCGCTCTGCCGGCGCACCTTGGGCAGTGAAGAAATCCCGATAGCCCTCGGAGGCGACGCAGAAGCGTCGATAGGCTCGCGAGAGACCGGCCGTGGAGGTGCTGGCCAGCCAGCGGGGAAGGTGGAGGGCGCGAACCAGGTGGGTAATGAAGGTGATCGGGTCGGTCATGCCCTCCTGGACCAGCACGACGGGCAGACGCCTGATGTTCCGCTGGATGACCAGATCCGTGCAAGTGAGGACGAGGTCATACGGCCCGGCCTGGCCGGCGAAGTCGATCGGCAGGCGATGATCAGCCAGGTACTGGTCGGAGAGGCGGCGAAACCGGCCCCCCGGTCCCGTAATGGTGAAGTCCAGCAGGCCCAGCTCGCCGGCCCACGCCAACAGACCGTCAACGTAGAACGGGGTGTAGGAGCACTCGACTTCCGGCAGGCACTGCCCGATCTGGTGCATCATCGTGGTCTGATTCAACGAGCCACAGATGAGCAGCACCCGGGGGCGACGGGGCGGTGACGGATGCGGCGAGATAACAACTCCTCCCGGGCATGCGACCACAGCGCCGGACGGCGGATCCGGCCGGAATGCTGTGCGCACAGTGTGTCAAGACTCGCAGCAGTCGGTCACGTCTCTGATGGGTTCCGGTATCGGACCGGTCACCGGTTGGCCGCCGTTGTCCGACTGGCATCGAGACCTTGTATGATTGTGCCTCGTTCTTCCCCGAGACCTCGTGTTTGCCGTAGCGCTCCTCACTCTTGTCGTCGATACCTTCGAGGTCCGCGCGATCACCGTGGCGCCGGCCGAGACGCTCCGGACTGTGTCGCTCGGTACCGGCGACCCGGTGGTGTTCATTCCGGGGCTGTTGGGAGGCGCATTCGGGTATCGGCGGGTCATGAGGGGTATCGCCAGCCGGCCAGCTCGGGCGATCGTGATCGAGCCGCTGGGGTCCGGCGAATCCAGCCGCCCGGGCAAAGCCGACTACTCGCTCACCGCGCAGTCCCAGCGGGTGGCGCTGGTGCGTGACAGCCTGGGGCTCGGTCCGGTCTGGGTCGTCGCCCAGTCGCTGGGGGCGTCGATCGCCCTCCGACTGGGCTACGCCCACCCCGAACGGGTGAAGGGGATCCTGCTCATCGACGGCGGCCCCGCCGAGAGCGCGGCGCCCCCGGGTCTCCGCCGAGCGATGCGCTTCGCGCCGCTCCTCAAGCTGTTCGTCGGTCGCGGCACGATTCGCCGCTCGATCCGCAATGGCATCCTCGCTAATTCGGGAGACTCGGCCTGGGTAACCGAAGAGGTCTTGGAGGGCTACACCGCCGCCGCGGCCCGCAACGTCGGCGCGACGATCGACGCCTTCCGGGGAATGGCGCGCTCCACGGAGCCGGAGTCGCTCCACGATCACCTGCAGGAGATCCGGGTACCGGTGCGCCTGATGCTCGGCACCGCGCCCCACGAGAGCGGGCTCTCAACTGCGGAGGTAGACAGCCTCGCCGCCGCGCTGGGCGACCGCAGACTGAAAACCGTGCCGGGAGCCGGTCAGTACCTGCACGAGGAACGGCCGGACGCGGTGATGGAGGCGCTTGCGGGCCTCATGGATTCGCGCGGGCCGGGGCCGGAACCCGCTCAGGCCCTTGAGGTTGGGGCCGGAAATGGGCCCCCTTGACGCCAGCCTGAATTGGATGTGGGAGGGTTCGCGGGGAATGGCCAGGTTGCGGATTCACCCTGGCGGCGTAGACTAACGCAACCTCTTTGCCCAGGAGCCGGTTGTCATGTCGCACGCCCTGCCGGATCTGCTCCAGTCGCGTCGTGAGGCCGTGGTCGCTGCCGCCGCGCGCTACGGCGTCACCAAAATCCGCCTGGTGAGTGACATTGTTCGCGAGGCCGAGCGCGCTGAGCCCGAGATCGACCTGCTGGTCCGCCCAGGATGGAATCGTGGCCCGACCTCGTTGGTCAGGCTGGAAGAACGGCTCAACGAACTGCTCGGCACTCCCGTCAACGTCATCTCCGAGGACTCTCTCGAATCAGAAGCAAGGGCCCGGCTCATGGTCGAGGCCGTGCCGCTTTAGAATTGAGCCGCCACTGAGACTTGGGTCGGGGCGCCGCAATCCGGCGCCCTTTTGCTGCGGCCCCGCGTGACCGCATCCGGTGTCTCGGCGCTGGCCTCGGATCTGATCGACCCACAGCGACGCCTCGGCCAGGTCCTGCCCACCGAGCAGGTCGGGTACTGTCTCGAGTGGTGGGGTGGTGAGCCTGAGTGTGGCGATGCGGGCCACGAGCCGATGGCCGACAGCTGACCACCACCGGCCCCTACACTGCAATCCTGAACGGCAGCACCCGCGGCTTCACCAGCCGCTCGAAGTCGCGGTACGCGAGCTTGATCACCTCGGTCGTCGAGCCGGCGTTGAAGGCGATTTCCTCGTCTTCGGTCAGCTCCTCGGCCACGAAGGTCCGGAGCCCGAAGAGGTTGCCGAAGGGTGGCATGGCCCCCAGCTCGCAGTCCGGGAACAGGTCCCTGAATTCGCGCTCCCGGGCGAGCTCGACCTCCTGGGCTCCCGTGGCGTCCAGCAGCCGGTTGAAATCCACCTTCATTGACGCCGGCAGGACCACCATGGCCATCTCGCGGTCGACCTTGACCATCACCGTTTTCGCCATCTCCTTGCCCGGAATGTGCGCCGCGGCGGCGATCTCCTGGGCAGTAAAGGCGGGCGAGTGGGTGATGGTGACGTACTTCACCTTCTCTGCGTCGAGGAAATCCCTCAGCTTCTGGAGTGACATGGTGCCCCCTGCGGCGGATTTGCACGGAACTGCTCCCAGATGAAGCTTCACCGCACGGCTTGAAGGGAGGTTGAAGGGAACCTGAGGGCCGCGTTAGAGCTTACCCCGTTCCCCGTTCCCCCATTTCCCCATTCGTCGTGAGCGAGTCCGCTGCGTGAACGGGCTGGCTCTGGCGTGTGAAATCCTGGAGCGGGAGGCTGGCGTGTAGGGGCCATCGGCCAGCCGACAGCCCTTCTTCACTCTCCTTGCCGCGACCCACCCTCGCAATGCCACGCCCCAACTTTCACAAGGCGGGTGGTAATGAAAGGATGATCTCCACCAACCGATCGGTCTCGCCTCCCCATGTCGGTGTTGGCTGGTGGACTCGTCGCAGGGACACTCGCCATCGTCTGTGCCTGGGTCTTCTCGGCGTTGAAGGCCAGCGTGCCGTTCGCGCGCATTCTGCAGTCGGTTGCCGCGGGAGTTCTCGGCAAGGCCGGTTTCCAGGGAGGAGGCAGTGGAATCATGAACTATGTGGTCGTGCCTTTCAGCGGCGGGGCCGGGATCCAGGAACCCGCTGTGGATCGCGCTGAGCATCGTGGTCCACATGCTCCTGATCGGCGTGCCCATCGCGCTACTTGCCCGAAGGGCGGTAGTCGGCAGCTGGTCTCTGTCATTGCGAGGGTGAAACCGCGAAGCAACCGCACGGCGCACGATGCCCTCCAGCTGGCTCGGTCACTCCGCCACCGAGGGGCCGTTAATGCCGATGCTGCCACACCTGGTCCTCTCCCTCGAACACATTCACGTGGACCATCCAGCCGAACATGCGCCTCTTGAACTTGCCACCGGCGGCGTTGCACTCTGCCTCCGTCGTGATGGTTCCCCTCGCCCCGAACCTCGGGTCCCGGATGGCCGGGCTCATGTCGCCGCTCCCGCCGTGGCGGTCGGCGCCCGGCGGCAGGCACAGGCTGGTATGCTGGTGCCACTGGGCAATGCTGAGTGGAATGCGCTCATTCAGCTCCTCGAGCGACGTGTTGGGCGGCGCCGTGTACATCGCCCCGATCAGGCGGACCCCGCCGCCGAGCTGGGGCTGGTAGAGTAGGGCGCTGGGCTTGGCCGCATCGAAGACCCACCGGGCCTTGAGTGCATTGAGGTGGTTGCTGTAGTGGTAGACCCGCAGGCGCTTCACCTTGGGCGCGAACATCCGGTAGCCGTCCCTTTCCGCCACGCCAACGTCGGTGTATTTGGCGAGGGCCGCCCGCGCGACCCTCACCAGGCTGTCCGCCCGGTCGCGGTCTCCCGGCTGCTCTACCCAGTGCGGCGTGAGCCTGAGGTGTTTGCCGGCCCCCATGGAGTCCGCTGACATCTCCTCCATGGCGGCGCCATCCGCCATCTCGTGATCGTGATGGATCGAGGGCTCCTGGGCCGAGAGGGCGCGGGCGGACAACATGAGCACGGTGGCGGCCACGCAGGCCGCCTTCCGTCGTGAGGGCATGGACTGCTCCGAGAATGGGCTGCAGGAGAGACGAGGGAAGGGCAAGGGAGTTAAGGCACCCTCGCCAAACGGTGCCCCGTCCCGCATGTCGGCGGCAGGTGAACGCCGAGGGGACGGGAGCGAAGCAGTTCCCCTTGGGCAAGGGGCTCTGGGACCTGAGTTGGGGCACGCTGCGGTAAGCGGGCGGCCCTCGGCGCAGTCGTGCGGGAATGGTCGGGTGAGATGGCTGATCGCACTCTGCAAGCCCTTGGCTTGGTGGAAGGAAGACCGCACGCGTTGCCATCCCCCGGCAGGTCTGCTACGCTTGGACAGTCGGTTCGCCGTGGCTGCTCCTTTCGTGACGAGCGCCCGGCGCCCGGCAGAAAGGAGCCTGTCATGGCTGTGCCGACTCTGCAGCTCCCCAGGGACCTTCCCCCCGAAACCGGTGGTTACCTGTCGCAGCGGCTGGACGGTGCCCGGGATCTCTATCTCCTGGCGCTGGCTCTGGGCGAACGCATGGACGGGTCCACCCCGTTCGGGCGGATGATCCGCGAGGCCCGTATCCACTTCGCGGAGGTGATCGAGGAAGCCCGCATTGCCGGGCTCGAGACCAGCTCCATCGCGGTGATGCTCGGCAAGCTGAATACCGAGCTGGCCGACAGCATCCGACCGGAGTTCTGGGCGCGAGTCGAGCAGCTGCTCGCCGAGCGCGCCGCCCGAAAGCAAGGGGCGCGCCGGGGTCCGCCGAAGCGGGGGCCACGACGCACCTGAACCCGCAGCACACGATTCCGCAGATTTCCCTGGGCAGCCGTCCGCACCTCGAACCGTCAGATGGGTCCGTCCACCCGGGAAATCTGCGTTCTCTGCGTAGGCAGCGGACAATCGACGGATTGTGACACAAACGCGGGTGCTGGCCGTAGGTGGTACGATTGTGAGCCGCTTGTCTGGCCACCTGCATTTTCTGCGTAGCTGTGGATCAGGAGAGTCGATCGCATGACACGGACGAAGGCGCCAATGGTCGCGGCACTCCGACTCGTCGTCGCCATTGCAGGGTACGCGAGCACGACCCAGGGAGTGAGCCTGGCCGGTGCCCAGACCGCCGCTGCCACCCAAGCGAGCCCATCGTCCGCGGCGGGCACGGCCCACCGCGGCGGTCCTGGTCATACCGCGGCGGACGCGGCGTTCATGACCGGCATGATCGCCCACCACGCCCAGGCAGTCCTCATGGCCGGGTGGGCTCCCAGCCACGGCGCGAGTCCGGCGGTGCAGGCACTGTGCGAGCGGATCGTCGTGGGGCAGCAGGACGAGATCGCGCTCATGCAGCGCTGGCTCGGAGAATGGCACGAGCCGGTGCCGGAAGCCGACGCGTCGCACGACATGATGCCGGGGATGGGACACATGCTCATGCCCGGGATGTTGACCGCCGAGCAGCTGATGCAACTGGACCGCGCGACCGGCCCCGAGTTCGACCGCCTGTTCCTGACCTTCATGATCCGGCATCACCAGGGCGCGCTGACGATGATCGCGGAGTTGATCGGCACTCCCGGCGCCGCGCGGGATGACAACGTGTTCAAATTGGTCTCCGACATGAACGCCGACCAGACGATCGAGATCGAGCGCATGACCACCATGCTTGCCGCGGTCCCTGCCGCGGGGCAAGGCCCGTGAAACTCGAAGCCGTAGAGCTCCGTCCGGGTACCTCCGTCGACGTATTGATGCCACCCATTCCCTCACTGGAATCACCTATGGCCTCCGTATTCACGACTCCATGTCCGCGGTGGAGCGTCGCTTCCGTCCGTGCGTTGTCAGTCATGATCGGGGCCCTGTCGGTCGGGGCCTGTGCCACCTCCTCGTCATCCGGCGGCGCCGGCATGGCGACCACGGCGCCCCGTCCCGATCCTCGCATCGGACTGCGCTCCGGGGTGATGGATGCCGGCGAGGCGGTCTGGAACCTTCGGGTGCTCTCGAAGACCCAGCCGTCGGATGAGTTCCAGCAGGGCGTCAATTCCGATCTCTCATTCATCGGACACTACGCCATTCAGGGGAACTACAACGGCTTTCAGGTGTGGGACATTGCCAACCCCAGCGCGCCCACGCTCAAGAAGGCCTACCTCTGTCCGGCGTCGCAGAGCGACGTTTCGGTGTACCGGAACCTGCTCTTCGTGTCCGGAGAGGGCCTGGGCGGCCGGCTGGACTGCGGGACCCAGGGGGTGCCCGATACGGTGAGCCAGGACCGGTTACGCGGCATCCGCATCTTCGACATCAGCGATATCACCAATCCGAAATACCTGGCCAATGTTCAGACCTGTCGCGGCTCGCACACCCACTCGGTGGTGACCGACCCCAACGACCCGGACAACGTCTACATCTATATCTCCGGGTCAGCCCCGGTCCGGCCGGCGAGCGAGCTTGCAGGGTGTTCCGGTCTGCAGCCGGACCAGGACCCGAACTCCGCGCTGTTCCGCATCGAGGTCATCAAGGTGCCGCTGGCCCATCCCGAGCGGGCGGCGATCGTGAGCTCGCCCCGGATCTTCAACGACTTGGCGATGCCGGCCAAACACGGTGAAGCACCCGAGGACATTGCCGCCGCGGCCAAGGCTGCCGCCGCGGCGCGTGCCGCGGGCGCGTTCACGGTGACGATGAATGGCATGGAACACATTGCCTCACCAGGATTCATCGACCCGCTCCTCGACAGCATCGTCAGGAGCCGAGGCGGCAGCGGCGCCCCGACCGGCGCGGACAGCGCCGCGCTCCGGACCGCCCTGCCCGGGATCGTCGCGGCGCTGTTCCCCGTTCCTCCCCCGACGGGCCCCACCCAGTGCCACGACATCACCGTTTACTCGGCGATCGGCCTGGCGGGCGGCGCCTGTGGCGGTTACGGCCTCCTGCTCGACATCCGTGACGTCGCCCACCCGAAGCGGCTCGGCGCCGTAGCCGACTCCAACTTCTCCTTCTGGCACTCGGCGACCTTCAACAACGACGGCACCAAGATCCTCTTTACCGATGAGTGGGGCGGGGGCGGGCAGCCCCGCTGCCGCGCGACCGACAAGCCTGAGTGGGGTGCCGACGCGATCTTCACCCTCAGCGATGGCCGGATGACGTTCCAGAGCTACTACAAGCTGCCGGTCGCACAGACGCCGTTTGAGAACTGCGTCGCCCACAACGGGTCGCTCATTCCGGTTCCGGGCCGTGATATCATGGTCCAGGCCTGGTATCAGGGCGGGATCTCCGTGTTCGACTGGACCGATCCGGCTCACCCGAAGGAGATTGCCTTCTTCGACCGCGGCCCGATGGACTCGACCAAGATGGTCGGGGCCGGATCCTGGTCGGCCTACTGGTACAACGGCGTCATCGTCAGCTCCGAGATTGCCCGCGGGCTCGACATCTTCGAACTGGCGCCGAGCGGATTGCTGTCGCAGAATGAGATCGATGCCGCCAAGCTGGTCCACTTCGATTACCTCAACGTGCAGAACCAGCCGAAGCTCGTCTGGCCGGCGAGCTTCGTCGTGGCGAGAGCGTATCTCGACCAGCTGGACCGGTCGAAGGGTCTCCCAGCCGGGAGAATCTCCCAACTGAGAAAAAAGCTCGCGGCGGCCGAGAAGGCCTCGGGCAATGCGCGACGTGATGCGCTTACGAAGTTGATCGAGGAGCTGAAGAGCGAGCGGGCGGGGCCGGCCGATCGGGCGAAGGTCGAAACCCTCACCGCGACAATCGCAGATCTGGCCGGCGCGCATAGCTGATCGCTGAACACGCCGGTCGCGAACTCGGAGTCGAGCAACGGGCAGCCGCCACAAGGCGGCTGTCCGGCTGCTGGAGGCTGTCATGCACTTCCGCCAGTTCTACATCGGTTGCCTCGCGCATGCGTCGTACCTGGTCGGCGACGGTGGCGAGGCGGTCGTGGTCGATCCTTCCCGCGACATCCAGATGTACCTCGACGAGGCGCAGGCGCACGGACTCAAGATCACCTGGATCCTGGAGACCCACCTCCACGCCGATTTCGTTTCGGGCCACCGGGAGCTGGCCGCGCGCACCGGCGCCACCATTGGGATCGGGGCCCGCGCGGAGGCCGGCTATCCGCATCGCGCCCTGAAGGAAGGGGACGAGATCCGGGTGGGCGGCCTGATCCTGAAGGTGATGGAAACGCCCGGCCATACGCCCGAGAGCCTGTCGTTCCTCATCCATGCGCGGCCCGGCGACACCCGCCCCTGGGGGGTCCTGACCGGCGACACCCTGTTCGTGGGTGACGTGGGGCGGGTGGATATCCTGTCGTCCCGGCTGCCGGTCATGGAACTGGCCGGCCTCATGTACGACAGCCTGCACCAGAAGCTGCTGACGCTCCCCGACGACACCCGGGTGTATCCGGCGCACGGAGCCGGATCACTCTGCGGGCGCAACCTCGGCAAGGACAGCTGGAGCACCATCGGCCGTGAGCGCGCAATGAACGCGGCGCTGCAACCGATGAGTCGCGAGGCCTTCGTCGCGGAGGTCACGCGGGACGTGCCCGAGACCCCCCGCTACTACCTCCACTCGCGCGACCTCAACAAGGCCGGGCCGCCGCTGGACATTGAGCGGCCGATGCCGCCGACGCTCACTCCGGCCGAGGCTCCGGCGCTGGCTCGGCAGGGAGCGCTCCTCCTGGACACCCGATCGACTGATGCGTTTGCCGCATGCCATCCGGCGGGCGCACTCCACGTGAGCCTCGATGGGCAATACGCCTCGTGGGTGGGAACACTCATCCAACCCGAGCAGCGGTTACTGCTGATCGCGGAAGCCGATCGCGTCGAAGAGGCCGTCATGCGCCTCGCCCGCGTGGGATACGAGAACGTCGCCGGTGTGCTCGAGGGTGACATGGCGGGCTGGCGAGCGGAAGGGCTGCCGGTCGCGACGATGGAGCGACTGCCGCCCCAGTCGTGGATGGACGGCGAACGGAGGGTCCTCGATGTGCGCCGGAGCCGCGAGTGGAATGACTTCCGCCTCAAGGGGGCGAGCAACATTCCTCTCGCCGAGCTACCGGGTCGCCTGGAGGAGCTGGAGCGCGACGCCCCATGGGTGGTGGTCTGCGCCAGCGGGTATCGCAGCAGCATCGCCGGGAGCGTGCTCCAGCGCGCCGGGTTCACACGGGTCGCCGACGGCTTCGGCGGCATGGACGCCTGGCGGGCGGCGGGACTCCCGGTTGAGCGGGCGGGACGGTAGGGAGAGGCCTTGGTATTTTGGATCGCGTACCGCGTACCGCGTACCGCGTACCGCGTACGGAGTACCGAGTACTCGCTCCCCGTTCCCCATTCCCCATTACCCGTTCCCCGTTCCCCCTCTGACTCTGGCCCTACGACCGAATGAATCCGAGCGCATGGGACGTAGCAGTGGTAGGCGCGGGCCCAGGTGGTGCCCTTGCGGCCTATGCCTGTGCGC
This sequence comes from Gemmatimonadales bacterium, assembly GCA_036555275.1. Taxonomy (GTDB): domain Bacteria; phylum Gemmatimonadota; class Gemmatimonadetes; order Gemmatimonadales; family GWC2-71-9; genus JADJOM01. Next base: position 35,398 of record DATBLR010000100.1, read on the forward strand.
GACACGGCTTGCGCACCATCCTGCTCGAGAAGGAGAAGCTGCCCAGGCGGAAGGTCTGCGGGGGAGGGGTGTCGGCGAAGGCCCTGAGCGTTCTGCCGTTTTCTCCCCAACCGGCGATGGAGCAGCGGACGGTCTCCGGATGGGTGACATACGGAAGCGAGCAGGCGCTTGAAGTCGCTGTCCCAAGACCCGGGATGATGGTGTGCCGGGAGTCGTTCGATGCCTTCCTCACCGAGCAGGCGGTGGCCGCCGGGGCGAAACTGACCGAATGTTTCGACCTGGACGTTGTGAGGCAGAACGCGGATACCTCGACCCTCGTGTCTCGGCAGAGGTCGAAGATCGAAGCCCGGATTGTCATCGCTGCCGACGGAGTCAACAGCGCGGTCCGGCGGCAACGGTTCCCGGATGCGCATCCACGGACCGTCGCCGCACTCGAAGCCCGCGTGGTGCCGGCGGCGTGGGCGAAGGAGCGACTGTCGGATCGCTGCGTGTTCGATTTCGGCGCTGTTGAGGCGGGGTACGGCTGGATCTTCCCCAAGCGGGATCACTTCAACGTCGGCGTCTATCGCTTCCGCAAGACGGCAGCCTCACGCGACTTGCGGGCGATCCTTGCGCGCTT
>DATBLR010000102.1:0-26384 GCA_036555275.1 Gemmatimonadales bacterium
ACCGTGCGACGGAGCGGTCTGCCGGCAATCGCGAGGCTCGAATCCTCCTCCAGGTACCTCACCAGGCGGATCCCGTTGCCGGGCGATCGATCGAGGGGCAACTGAGTGTAGGCGTCGGTGAACTGGTACGGTTCGTCGTTCCAGCCCCCGCCGAGGATGAATCGGTCCTCACCACTGGCGTTCTGACACCATTCCCGGACATTGCCCGCCATGTCGTAGGTGCCGAACTGGTTGATGCCGCCGGAGCTGCCGACGGGCACCGGCCCCTGCCCACCAAAGTTGCTGCGCGGGATCACCGAAGCCGCGAACTTGACGCCCGCCGCGTTGTACCAGTGGTACAAGGTCGGGAGAGCCTTCCCGGCGAACTTGGCGTAGGCTGCCGCCTCGTACCAGCTCACGCCTCCCACTGGAACTCTCTCCTGGCCCTTCGGGTACTCGCCGGCTTCCCACGTCGAGGGGCCGGGGCGGCCGGTGCGATCCTTCATCAGACTCATGGCCTGGTCCCACGGCACGACCTGGCCATTCCGCATGATGGGATACGCCCACAAGTCCTGTCGCCGATAGCCGCCACTATCGACGAACCGCTGGAACTCCTGGTTGGTCACCTCGTAGCGATCCATCAGGAAATCGCCAAGCTGCAGCGGAGCCACGTGCTCGAAGCCGGAGGTATATGCCATGTCAAGATTGCCACCCGCGACCCGCACCATCTCGGGCGGAATCTCGCTGTCGGGATCGAGCCCGATCGAATCCCCGAACGGGAACCACACCAGCTCGAGGGTTCGCCGTCCGGGTGACTCGATCCTGATGCGTGTGTCGTTGATGAACCCGCTCGCGCTGATCGGCAGGAGCACGCTGTCCAGCGGGGTCCGCCCAACCACGGTCCACGCCGAGTCCGGTGCGTCGTAGCCTTTCTGCCGGACCAGCGCACCGGGGGGCACGGTGCGCAGGTTTATCCGCCGCGCGAACCTCGGCCGGAGGGCGTTGAAGGCGGAGTCTCCGTGAAGCGCCACCTCCAGCTTTTTCGCCACGGCATACGCGCCCTGCCAGTCGTTCGACTCCGCGAGGGCGAGGGCCTGGGGGATCCCCTGCTCCCGGGCCCACCGCGCCTGCTTCATCCGCCACATGGGGCCCAGCCAGATCCAGATGCCGAGCAGAGCCGCCGCCAGCGCTCCAACCGCAATGAACCGGGGCGGAACCCGCCGTTTCTCCGGCGGCGCGACGGCCGCGACTCTCGTCGGCACCGCTCCACTCCCCGTCGCCACGAATTCATCCAGCTCGGCCAGCAGGGCCTCGGCCGATGGCCAGCGGTCGGCCGGATTCTTCGCGAGACATCGCATCAGCGCTTCGGCAAGCCGGGTCGGCAGGTCCGGGCGCATCTCCGCGAGTGGAGGTGGAGTACGCGTCAGGTGGGCCGCGAGTATCGCCTGCGGCGTGTCACCCGCGAAGGGCGCCTTCCCGGTCAACAGCTCGTAGGCGACGATACCAACCGCGTACAGATCGGCGCGCGCGTCGATGTCCACCTGGCCGGCCGCCTGTTCCGGGGCCATGTACGCAGGCGTCCCAACGGCAAGGCCGACGGTGGTCAGCGTCCCATCGGATGCCAAACCTGCGCCGGCGGCAGAAGCCGCCCGGGCCACGCCGAAATCCATTACCAGGGCGTGCCGCCCCGAGAGCATGATGTTCTCAGGCTTGATGTCGCGGTGGACCACACCCAGCTGGTGAGCGTGGCTCAGCGCGTCCAGCACGTCGCGCAGGATGCGGACCGCTTCGCCCACCGCCAGCTGCCCCTCGCGGGTGAGCCGCTCCCGAAGCGGTTCGCCGCTCACGAACGGCATTACGTAGTAGAGGGCACCAGGGCCGGCGCCGGGGTCGGGGGGGATTTCGCCGGAATCGATCAGGGCGACGACGTGGGGGTGCTGCAGGTGAGCCGCGATCCGGATCTCGCGCAGGAACCGCTCCGCACCGAGCGCGACGGCGATCTCCGGCCGCACGACCTTGATCGCCGCGGCCCGGTCGTGCTTGAGGTCACGGGCCAGGTACACGATCGCCATGCCGCCGCTGCCCAGCTCGCGTTCGATGGCATATCGATCGGCCAGAGCCCGCCGGAGTCGTTCGAGTGGTTCGGCCATCCCTGGGGGAGTCCTGCGAGGGTCCGGCTATACTAACCCGGGTCGGGGACCCGCGCTATCGGTCGTGCGTGGTGCTTCCCATCTGGCCCGCCGGCCTCCTCATCCCGAGCGCTACGCTGTCATCCCGAGCGGAGCGAGGGATCTACTCCACCGAGCTCGGCGCGGGAGAAGTGAGATCCCTCGTCGCTGCGCGACCTCGGGATGACAGGGTCTGACGAGACTGGCGGCAGCGCTCGACTACCTCGCCCCCGCCGGCAGGTGCTCGGTCAGGAAGTTGGTCAGGAGCGTAAACAGGTGAAGCGTCGTCCCTTCCCCCTCGAAGATCCCGTGGGTGCGATTGGGGTAGGCCATCATCTGGAACGACTTGTTGGCGGCTACCAGGGCGTTGATCAGCCGCTCGGTGCCCTGGTAGTGCACATTGTCGTCGCCCGTGCCGTGCACGATCAGCAGGTCGCCCCGAAGCCGGTCCGCATAACTCAGTGCTGAGCACTGCTGGTAGACCTGCTCGTTATCCTGCGGAAGACCGAGGTAGCGTTCCTGGTAAATCGTGTCGTAGACGTGCACGTCCGGTTCCGGGGCGACCGCGATTCCGGTGCGGTACACTTCGGGGGTCCGGAACATCAGGTTGAGCGTGGTCGATCCTCCACCGCTCCAGCCCCACACCCCCATGCGGGTCGAATCCACCCAGCGCCACCGGCCGATGGCCCGGGCGGCACCCGCCTGATCCTCGGTGGAGTAGATGCCGATCTTCTGGTATATGGACTTCCGCCACGCCCGTCCCCGGAGCGATGGTGAGCCCCGGTTATCCATGGTGATAACCGCGTAACCCATCTGAGTGAGCATGATGTGCCAGGGGTCGTTGGCGAACCAGGAGTCTACCGCCGTCTGTTCCGCCGGCTCGCCATAGACGAAGAACAGCACAGGGTACTTCCGGGTCGAATCGAAGTCGGCCGGGTACATCGCGACCCCGTCGAGCGATACGCCGTTGCCGGCATCCACCCGGAAGAACTTGACCGGCCCCTTGCGGAGCAGGGAGTAGCGGTGGGCCAGCTCGGAGTTGTCAGCCAGGGGAAGCAGCACATCGTGGGTGGGGAGCCGCACCAGCTCGACCACCGGCGGGGTGGTGAAGCTGGAGAACGCGTGCACTGCGTAGCCGGCCCCGGGGGCGATCTGGTAGCTGTGGGTGCCGTAACGGCCGGCGGGCGTGACCCGCTCGGGTGCGCCGGTCCCGTCCAGGCGCGACCGATAGAGATAGCGCTGGGTCGGGTTCTCCGGTGAGGCGGTGTAGTACAGCCAACCGCCGGCGGCATCCACTGCCGCGACCGCTGCGAGGTCGAATTCGCCGGGAGTGAGGAGTCGCACGTCCTGGCCGTCACGCGAGACGCTGTAGGCGTGGCGCCAGCCGTCGCGGTCACTGATCCAGAGGAAGCGTTTGCCACCGTCGAGCCAGTCCCACCGGTCCACCACATCGACCCAGGCGCTATCGTCCCGCTCCACCAGCACCGGCGTGGTCTTCCCGGTCCGGGCGTCGCCCAGGAGAACGGTCAGAGTGTTCTGCAGCCGGTTGAAGTGCTGCATGGCGATCTGGTCGCTGCCATCAGCCCACTCCATGCGGGCGAGATAGATGTTGCGCGGGTCGCCCGGGACCTGCATCCAGCGGGTGGATCCTCCGTCGGCGGAGACCACGCCGATCCGCACCGCGGAGTTGGTGGTGCCGGCCTTGGGGTACTGCACTGGAATGGTGAACGAGTACAGGCTGTCGGTGTCGTTGATGAGCAGGAAATTGCGTACTCCCGAGGCGTCCAACTGCCAGTAGGCGATGCGCCGGCCATCGGGGCTCCACCGGAATCCGTCGCGGTCGTCGAATTCCTCCTCGTAGACCCAGTCGAACGTGCCATTAATGAGGGTGCGTGACCCATCCCGGGTGAGCTGGGTGATCTTCCCGTCCCGAAGCCGTTCGACGTAGAGGTTGTTCTCGCGGACGTAGGCGACCCGGTCTCCCTGAGGCGCGAACTTGGCGAACATCAGGGTCTGCGGCCGAGCCGCCCGGCCGCCGAGACGGCGCAACTTGCGGGTATCCAGATCCAGCACCCAGTAATCGCCCCGAGTATTCAGCCGCCACACCCTGGCGGTGTTGGCAAAGAGGAGGAGCCTGGTCCCGTCGTTGGAGAACTGGAATTCCTGCGGCCGGAGCGGCAAACTGTCGCCCGGCGGAACCAGCTCCTCGCTCCGTACCAGGGTCGTTCGATCTCCGGTTGCCGGGTCGACCCGTACCAGATCGGGTCCGTGCGCCTCGGCACGACGGGCGTAGGCGTAGTATGCCTTGCCATCGGCGGCCCAGCGCACCGGGGAGACCGGCTGACCGAAGAAGAAATCGGAGTTGAAGATCCGGTCCAGGGTGACGGTGGCGGAGTCCGGCTCCTGGGCCAGGCTAACGGCCGGGGCGAGGAGCCCGATCATCACCAGCGAGGAGACCCGCGCAGGGAATCGAAGAGGCATGGCCGTAGCGAGAGCGATCTTGGGGGAGAAGGGAGTGGGCTGGGACGCGAACCAAACGAACGAGGGCAGGGACAAGTTTCGCCCTCCGGGTGGCGCAATAAGAAGGGGGCGGCGCACCGCCCCCTTTGAAGCTTATCCCGATCCTGCGTTCCGCGTCAGGACTTGGGGATCTGCTTGCCGGGGTCCACGAACGGTTTTGGAACGACCGTCGTCGCGCGGATGTCCTGGCCAGGTAGCTCCACCTCCAGCCGGGTTCCGGCCGCCGCCAGCTCCACCGGCACCATTGCGTACCCGATGTTCCGCTCCAGCCTGGGGGAATAGATCGCGGATGTCACCCGGCCCACGTCGCGGCCACCTGCCCGGACCGGCCACCTGGTCATGTTGAGCTCGATCCGCTCGCCGGCGATCTCGATGCCCGCCAGTTTGCGGGTGACGCCCTGGGCGCGAACCCGTTCCAGCGCGATCTTGCCGACATAGTCCGCCTGCTTGCCCTGATCCACCAGCCGCTCGAGGCCCACATGGTAGGGGGTGTCCTCGAGCGTGATATCGGCACCCCAGTTGAGAATGCCGGCCTCGATCCGGCGGATGTCGGAGGGGCCGGTGGGACGGATGCCGTGGGGACGGCCCGCCTCCATCACCCGCTCCCAGAGCCGCTCGCCCTGGCTGCCGTCTCGGAGGTAGATCTCGTACCCGACCTCGCCGGTCCAGCCGGTCCGGGTGACCACGACCGGTATCCGGTCGATGGTCGTCTCCACGAACCAGTAGTACGGCAGCTCGGCCACCTTCTCGCCGAACAGGGTGGCGATGACGGCTTTCGACTTGGGCCCCTGGACCTGGAGCGGCGAGACATCGGGCTCCGACAGCTGAACCTCGAGGCCGGCTCCGAGTGCGACGCCTTTGGCCCAGAGCAGCACGTCGCTGTCCGCCAGCGCGAGCCAGAAGTGGTTCTCCCCCAGCCGCAGCAGCACCGGATCATTGATGATGCCGCCGTCCTCCGCGGTGATGACGACGTACTTGCCCTGGCCCACGGCGCAGCGGCCCAGGTCGCGCGGGGTGAGAAAGTCGGCGAAGCGGGCCGCGTCCGGCCCGGTGATCTCGACGTTGCGCTCGACGCCTACATCCCACAGCGTCACGCCATGGAGCAGCGCGTGGTACTCTACCTCAGGCTCATGGAAGCAGATCGGGAACAGCGTGTGGTTGTAAACGGTGTAGGCACGGGCCCCGTAGCGCTGCGTGGCCTCGAAGAAGGGAGTCCGGCGGAGCCGCGCGCCGCGCTGTACCAGCGCCATGTCGAAGGGAGCCGAGATCGGAAGGGTGGGGGCAGGCATGGCCAGACTCCTTGGGGCAGGGGATCCCGGGCTCGGACGGGTTGCTGCAGTCTGAGCGCGGGCTTGTGAAGGGAGAATGGAGAGAGTGTGAACCGGGAGTGCGCCCAGCGCGGGTTGCCCCGCCTGAATGACAACCCCGGGGCCGCGCGGTAGCTTGAGAGCGGCCCGCAAAGGATGTGTGCATGGCCGATGACCGGCTGCTTCACCCGGGGCCCTCCCAGGCGTCGGGCGACAGCGATTCAACCGCCGCAGCCTCGCTCAGCGAACTCCCGGCCGATCTGCTCGAAGCGTCGTCCCGCCGGCTGCAAATCGCGTCCCTGGTGTGGGCGGGCCTGTGGAGCATCGGCCTCATCGTCAACAACCTGGTGCGCCCCTTCCTTGACCTTCCGGACGCGCAGATGGTCGGGTGGGGCAGGCCGGGCAACGTCATCGGCGCAGGCGGTGTGGTGCTGTCGTTGGCCCTGTTCTTCTATGCCCGGCAGCCGGGGAGGGACCCGCGCCGGCTGCTGGACCTGGGACTGGTGTACGAGGTAGTGCTTGCCTTCGGGATTGGGGTCATCAATCAGTGGGTCCCTCAGGTCCTCGCGGGCCGGCTCTCCTGGATCTGCGTACTGATCCTGATCCACCCGATGATCGCGCCCAGTACGCAATTGAAAACGTTCATTGCGGCTGTGCTGGCGGCCTCGATGGACCCGCTTGGCCTGCTCCTCGCGCGGGCTCGCGGGATGGAGCTGCCTCCCACGACGCTCCTGGTCTGGACCTACCTGTCGAACTACATCTGCGCCGCGCTCGCCGTCCTCCCGTCTCACATCATCATTCGACTGGGCCGGCAGGTCAGCCGGGCGCGGGAGCTCGGCAGCTACCGGCTGGCCTCGCTGATCGGCCGCGGCGGGATGGGCGAGGTGTGGCGGGCCGAGCACCACCTGCTGGCCCGCCCCGCGGCCATCAAGCTCATCCGTCCGGAGATGTTCTCTGATGGGGGGACCGCGCAGGGGGAGGTCCTCGTCAGGCGGTTCCAGCGGGAAGCAGAAGCGGCGGCGAGCCTCAAGTGTCCGCACACCATTCAGCTCTACGACTACGGGATCACCCGCGACCGGACGTTCTACCTCGTCATGGAGCTGCTGGAAGGCACCGACTTTGAATTGCTGGTCAGACGCTTCGGGCCGCAACCGCCGGCGCGGACCGTGCAGCTGATGCGGCAGGCCTGCCACTCACTGGCGGAGGCCCACGCGAACGGGATGATTCATCGCGACATCAAGCCGGCGAATCTGTATCTCTGCCGAGTCGGACTGGACTACGATTTCGTGAAGGTGCTGGACTTCGGACTGGTGAAGCGGGACCCCAGGCTTGCCCGGCAGGACACGCTGCTCACCGCACCGGACATGACCGCCGGCACACCCGCGTACATCGCTCCCGAGATGCTGTCAGGCCGGCCCGTTGACCACCGGGCGGACCTCTACGCTCTGGGTTGCGTGGGGTACTGGCTGCTCACGGGAGGTATGGTGTTCGAGTCCGACAGCATGCTGGGCCTGCTGTACCAGCATGCGGAGGCGAAGCCCCGTCGGCCATCGGAACGGCTGGGCCAGCCGCTGCCGCCGACGCTGGAGGCGGTGATCCTCTCCTGCCTGGAGAAGGATCCCGCCAAGCGGCCCGCGACGGCCATTGAGCTGTCGGACCGACTGGCCGCGTGCGACGTCGGCGAGCGCTGGACCGCCGCCGACGCGCGCGAGTGGTGGATAGGGCACATGACCTCGACACCATCGGTACCGAGCCTGGCGGATCGGGGGAGCTCAGCGCCGATGAGCCCGACCGTGGAGGTCCTTGGGCGGGAGTCGGTGGGCGGATGGGCGGAGCCCGACCCCTGACCGGCGGCCCGGAGCTCATTCCGCCAGCTTCACATATCCGATTCGCTCCGCGCCGTCGAAACTCACCGCGACGGTGTATAGCGATAGCACATATTCGATGTTGGTCAGGTAGCCGTCCTCTTCCTCCGTCTGGATCTGGATCGGGACCCAGCGCAGGAAGTTCTCCGCCGTGATCTCCTCAGGCACCCGCTCCGCGTCACCCAGGTTCCGGACCTCGGCGTAGCTCATCGGATTGCTGCCGACGTCGTAGGCTCCGGGTGGGGGCGCCTCTTCCAGATCGAACCCGGCCGCGATCTCGCTCGCCGATTGCCGCAGCTCCTGGCTCAGCCGCTCGACGGTCCACTCCGTGGTCAGCCAGGGCGCGAGTGTGGTATGGGCGGCGGCATAGTCGCCACGGGCGAGCGCGGCCGCGAACCGTTCCGGCGCGGAGTCTCCCGGCGGAGTGATCTCCGGCATCGGCCATGCGCCCGACTGCCGGTCGCGCATCTTCCGGAGGAAGAGGTTGAGACAGAGCGCCGTCGCCGCACCGGTCATCCGCCGATCCTGCGGTCCGCGCACCTCCCGCTGGTCCTGGCGGGAGAGCGGTCGCAGGGCGGTGTCCAGCGCCGCCCAGGTCTCCTTGAGCTCGTTCACCAAGGGTTGCAGGTCGCGGTAGGACCTCGATTCATCCTGCGACCGCACCAGCATCTGCTCCAGCCGGAAGGCGGTCGCCTCGACGGCCGCGACGGCGGCCGCCTTGAGGGCGTCGTGACTGTCGGAGGAGCCGAGAGCCCTGGCCACGAAGGCGGGGGCGTGGTCGACTAGCGCCGCGCGGTTCTGTTCGGCCGCCTGGAGCAGACTTTCCAGCTGCTCGCGCCCGGGTGACGCGGCAGCGCCCGCGCGCGCGCGCTTGAGCTCCGCGATGACGGGCCCAAGTGTACTGGCCACTGCCGGGGCGTCGGCCAGAGCGGCCTTGCCCTTCTCGCCCCATTTGGCGACCTCCGCCGGCCCCCTGGCATTGGCCAGCTTCAGAAGATCGCTCGCTTCGAACGGCTTGAGCGCCTCGAACCAGGTCTTCAAGGCGGCATGCAGCTCCGGATGGCTCTGCTCGAGGTTCGCCACCGCGTAGGGGTTCCACAGCCTCGGGTCGAAGTTGAGCTGGTCGGCCATCGCGCCCTCTCTGGTTCGGTTGACGAGACCTTACCACTTCATCCCGAGGTTCGGAAGCGACCGAGGGATCTGCTACTGGACTTCGCCCCTGGCCTTCCGCTCCAGGGGAAGCAGCGCGTGGTAGATGAACCGGTGCAGCGACACGTCCACTCCGGCCTGCTGGCCCAGCCGCACGACGGCGCCGTTCTGGGACTCGAGCTCGGAGGGGCGGCCCTCCATGATGTCCCGCTGCATCGAGGCGGTCGCATCGGGCGGCAGGCTGTCGATGAAGGCAAGGGTCTTCGAAACCACGTCGGGCGCAAGGGTGACGCCCCGCGCCCGCGCAACCAGCTCGATCTCCCGGAGCCCCTGCTCCAGCATCCTGCGGGTCCCGGGCAGGCTCCGAATGACCCCGATCGGTACCCGGGTGAGTGCTCCCAGGCCACTCAACGTGGCAATGAACAGGAATTTGCTCCAGAGCGCGGCCCGGATGTCCGGAGGGATCGTGACGGTGACGCCCCTCGCTTTCGCAAAGGCGCGGCGGAGCGCCTCCACGCGATCGGTCCTGGTGCCGTTCAGCTCACCGAAGGCGATGTCGGGCTCGACACCCTGGTGCCGAATATGCCCGGGCTCGACTACGTAGACGAGGATCCGGCACAGACCGCCGAGCACGTGCTCGGCGCCCAGAACGTCGGCGAGAATGCCAGGGGCTTCCACCCCGTTCTGCAGGGGCAGGACGAACGTGTCGGGACCCACCATCGGCCGGATCGCCACGGCCGCATCCGCGACCTGCCAGGCCTTGACGCCGAGCAGGATTCCGTCGACCGGTCCTACCGTCGCCGGATCATCGGTGGCATGGGTGGGTCGGATTACGAAGTCGCCGGCGACGCTGGTGACCCGGAGTCCATTCGCCCGGATGGCGGCGAGGTGGGCACCGCGGGCCAGGAAGACCACGTCTTCCCCGGCCTCCGCCAGCCGACCGCCGAAGTAGCCGCCAACTGCGCCGGTGCCGAAGACGGCTATGCGCATGAAGGGTCTCCTCCCACCCTGGTGCTTCTCTCCGTGTGGCTCAAGATCGACCCCAACTTCGAACGCACGCGAGGCAACCCGCGCTTCGAGCGGCTGATCCGCGGGGGACAGGCTCGAGCCATTGTAAGGCAGTCGTGGAGCATTCCGAGACGATGGCCTTGAATCCGTCCACTTCTCCAGCTGGCAGCGGAATCTCCTGAGGTCTGTGACTCGATGGGCCTGCCGTCGTTTGCACCAGGAGCGATGGAAATCCGCCTCATCGGGTGAGTGACATCACCGCATGGGGGATCGGTGATCGGTACCTTCCGCCTGCTCTAGCAACCCTGGAAGGGAAAAATGCGGAAAATCCCAGCAGGTCCATGGTTCGCGGGCCTCGCTGCACTCGCGATGGCCTGCGGCAGCGATTCGAACGGCCCTGGTACCAACGCCATCAACATGACGCCGGTGAGTGAGGATGAAGCCAACAGCATCGGCGCTGAAGTACACGATCAGATCACCTCCATCACCGTAAACGCCTCCTGGATCAACTTCCTGTCACCCCACTCCTTCCCGGTCCCGTTCGAGGCCAACCGCCTCCTCCGGCACCGGTTCCGTTTCGACTCGGCGTCAACCTGTCCGACCCTGTCCGAGTTTCCGATTACCGACGCCGACAGTGACCGAGTTCCGGACAATCTTGTCCTGACCTACGATCCTGCCGCCTGTACCTTCCACAACCACTTCGGTCGCGCCAGTAAGACCTTGAGCGGTGTGGTGACAGTCAACGATCCGTCGCTGACCGCCCGGGGCGCCCGGCTCACCTTCGCCCAGTTCCAAGAGCTATTGATACTGGATGATACCACCCGGCTGATCCGCGGGGTGGAGGGGGTCTGGCAGCTGACCAAGGACTCGACCGGGTTCATCGGGATCGACAGCACCACCGTCCTCAGCGCACAGCGACTGCACCGCTGGCACAGGGACCATAGGCTGAAAGTCGACACCATAGTCGATACCCTCGCCAATGCGCTGGTGGCGAACTTCACAGCGGACCCCGGCTTCGTGTTCCAACCGCATCACCGGCTTCCCAGCGGGACCCTGATCGTCAACGGCACCACTAATCGTGTCAACAAGCACGGAAGCCGCATCCTCGTGATCACGACGGTGACGCCGCTGCACTTTGACTCGGCGTGTGAGGACCACCACCGGATCGTCTCAGGCGAAGTGAAGATCGACTTCACCAAGCCCGGCGAATCAGGCTCGATCGACATCCTCTTCAATGGCTGTGGGGTGGATCCGACCATCACCAGGACGGTCACCCCGACGACGTAGCGCGACCGAAGTGATGAATTCCGCAAGCGCCCGCGGCTTCGGCCGCGGGTCTCTTGTCGTGGTGCGGAGTTGATGTCGCTACGCCGCCATCCGCCCGGCGCGAAAGCTCCAGCGGCGCCTAGGTGCGGCCCCGCCTCCGCCCCGCAGCGCGCTTGGCCCGCGCCACGGCGATTGCCTTCTCGGTCCAGGGGGCCAGCGCCTCGGCATCTTCCAGGAGGTCCTCCGGCACCTGGTAGTACTGCATGACCTCGCCGGTCTCGCCGTAGGGCCTGAACGGTCCCATCCCCCGGGTCTCGAAGTCGGTGCGGTTCGAGTCGTCCACCTTGAAGTAGAGGACGTCATCGGCGATGAGGGCGAAGAAGAATTCCCCGGCGTAAATGCCCACTCCGCCGAACATGCTGCGGTCGCGGATGTCGGACCGTACCCGGCGCAATTGCTCGAGGGCGAATGCCCGGAAGGTCGTGCTCACGGCTGGGTTCCTACCGGTCTTTCCGGCGAGTCGATTGGTAGAACAGGGCGCCCAGGAAGCCCAGCACGGCGGCGGCCGGGCCCACGTAGAAGAAGCCGGTCATCACCGCCTCCATGCTCTTGTCGGGCTTGGGTGAGGAGAAGGCGTCTACGAGGCCGATGCCGCCCAGGACGCCAAGCCCATAGCCGACGAGAGCCACGAGCACTGCGATTCCGAAGGCCTTCACCGAGGCGCCTGCAGTGACTCGAGGTACCCGGCCGGTAGCCCGACCTTGAACCCAACCGCGCGCAGCTTTGTGGCATAATCGGGGTTGCGCTCGCTGGGAGACGGAGGCTCGGGAAGGTTGTAACAAAGCGCGGCGATAATACCACCGCTCGCCAGGTGCGCCAGCACTGCCTGCGGCCGATAGGCCTTCACGCTCGGTTCGGAATAGAGCTGCTCCAGCTCGGCAAGGGTGAGCGACATGACGACGCCGTGCACCTGACTCGCCGGCTCCGGGACAATCGCCGCGCGCTGACCGATCCGCAGGGCAAAACCAGGGACCGAGGCGAGTTCCCCGCCTTCAGGCGCCAGGCCCTTGGCACGCAGGGTATCCTGATCCATGAACAGGCCGTAGAAGAAGACGTCCGCACGGCGCGACGGCATCGGCGCTCTGCTTGTCGAAGGTGTCCCGGCAGGCCGGCGGTCACGCCCGACCTCCGTGGAACAAACTCCGACATGGGCGACACCTCCGCAAGCCAACGGTCCCGCGGCTCACCGTGGCTGCGATCGCCGAGACCCTTGCCCCGGTCCAGGTGATCGAAAAAAATCAGCCGCCCGGGCCGGAACCCGGGCGGCTGAGGCATCAGGGCCAGCAGGCAATCACCCGCTGTCAAGAGGGCCCGAAGGTGCGGGGCTCTCGTAGGCAACCAGACTGCGTCCCTACTGACTGCCCTGATGCTGGCTCCAAGATACCGCAGCGGCCCTGCAGACAGCCTGAGAAACAGATGAGCCCTGCTTCACCTGATGTGGGAGGGCGCGAAGCGCCGACAGGATGGCCCGGGAATCAGCGGGTCTTGCGGCGAGGCCTGCCGTAGAGAGCCCGGAGCTCGTCCTTCGCGGCTTCCAGTCGCGCCCGGTCGGCCCGGGGCAGGGCCCGGCCGGCCCGGTTGATATAAAAGGTCAGCATCGACATGGCGGACCGGAAGGGGTCCGACTTGCGACGCCGACTCTGCTCGGCGGACCGGCTGAGGGACCGGGCGATCGCGCCGGGATCGCGAAGGGTGAAGACCCCGGCCTCGAGGTCCAGGGCATTGCTCTCCCGAGTCACCCGCTGGGACCACCTCGCGCGTCGCGCAGGCAATCGGCATTCCTCAGGTGTGTGAACTGATCCCCCGCAGACCCGCGCGCATATCGTCGTGCCGGTCCCTGCCCTATTTAGAGCGGCTCCAAGGGAGAGTCTCCTGAGCGTACGTCCGTTCTCCTCGCACGAGATGATAGATGTAGGAGCCCAGGCAGAACTTTCCGAATACAAGAGAGGATAGGGCGATCACCAGAGCCCCTTCGAACACCCAGGCGAGGACACGCCTTTCGGCCAGGAGGCTCAGGCCGATAGCGAGCATGAAGGCGCATGCCATGCCTTGGGCGAAGCGTCGGGGTGGAGGCGCCGGTGTCAGCAGGGGCAACCCTCGAGGAATGGCGATCAGGCGATTGTACAGGGCGTCGAACGGGTTCCAGGCCGGCAGGATCACGTTCCAGGCAAGAACCGCCGCGAGCACCAGGAAGAAGACGGGCCACTGTGAAACCAGGCCGATCAGCGCCAGGATGGCGATCACTCTGGGCTGAAACATGAGTGCAGAGTATTGCGTGGGGCAGGTCGAAGCCTGCGCCTGGGGATAGCCCTGCTGGCGGACGAAGTTCAGCTTGGTGGAGGGGGGCATGGTGCCTCCTGGTGCGAGGGGCGCCGATTCGCGCGCTGCTACCATCGTGGACCGCCTCCCGGCTCGCTTAAGGCGGGAACCACTGAAGACGAGGTGCGCCAGCGCCTAAGGTGGAGGCCCGGTCTGGTCGAAGCAAGGCCGCCTGACCACGGGCGAGGCCTGGACCTCGCGCCCTACCGCCCTGCTCCTCCAACCCCCTTGGTTCCAGACGGCCCGTCGTAGGCGCGCTCCACCCGGGCGACCCGAACCTCGAAGTGCTCGTACCACTGCCGATGGCCCTCCCGTTGCGCCACCCGGTGTTCGGCGTTGGCCTTCCAGGCCGCAATGTCCGCTTCGGAGCGCCAGTAGGTGACGGTAATCCCGAGCCCATCCGCGCCGCGAACGCTCTCCAGTCCAAGGAAACCCGGTTGGGTTGCGCCCAGCTCACCCATGCGGTCGCTCATGGCTGAGTAGCCGGCGTCGGCCGAAGTGCGCAGCGAGGTGAAGATGACGGCGTAGTACGGAGGAGGAGGGGTACGGGCGAAGGGCGAAGGCTCCACGCGAGGCTCCGGAGGACGGGAAGGGAGCCTAAGGGGCGGGCCAGGGGCGAGTCAAGACATGGAGCGGCTGTGGGGTTCACACCTCGCTGTGTCGAAGGTCGTGGGCGAGCGCCCTTAATTGGGTCGCCAGGCTGGAGGCCAGCGCCGGTCCGGCGAGTGAGGCGAGAACCGATCGAACCAGCTGCACCCGGGCGGACTCGAGCCGGGCATCAGCGTAGTGGGTCACCGCGAAGGCCTGGTATTCCTCCGGCGTCGATCCGGTGTCGGCGACCCGGTCCAGGAAGGCGGCGAACGCCTCTCGGTCGGTGGAGTCCGGCTCGTGATGTGATTGGGTGTGCGGGGTCTCCATGCCTCTCCTTATACGGAGCTTGGTCCGAAGCTAACGCCAGGGTGGAGGTCTGTCAGGCTGCCAGCCGCCAGAGCTTCGGTCGGGACCGTCTCAGTCCCATTGCAGCCTCACCGCAGGGGTGCGGGGCCGGCGGCGATGAATGCGGCGATCAGATCCTCGCGGGAAACGTACAGCACCGTTTCGGCGCTCGCGATGCCCCAGGACGAGAAGTAGTGCAGCTCATATCGTCCGCTCGAGGAGTCGTACACGACGCTGTCGGGAAAGGCGATGGAACCGCTGGTCCGCAACGGTTGCTCGATATACGGCTGGTCCGCCAGCGGCCTGAAGTCCCAGGTGACCGACGCGACGCGAAGCCGCCTGCGTGCCGCGGGGTCGTTCGACGAGGAGCTTCCCAGGCGGGCCCCAGCTGTCGAGATGGCCCGGATCTGGAGCCAGCGACCGGTGGCCTTCGAATGGGCGAACAGGCCGGGCTCGGTCGCTCCGCCCCGGTCGCGGACGTCGCCGTAGTGCCGGGAAAGCAGCAGAAACTGATCGTCGTAGTAGATGATCGAGGTGTTGCGGCCGGGCGGCTCCACCGGCCGGGTGATGATCGTTGGACGGTCCTGATGCCCTCCCTGGAGCAGAACCGCGAGCACGGCAGCGATGCGCGGCATGAATGGCTCCTCTGTCAGGCGATACCCTGGTGCGCTGCAGGGTGATCCAGCCTGCGGGTGGAACGCGGCCCGGCACCACCAGGTGTTGCCCCACCCGGCTCGTGCCACACAAGTGCCCCGCTCGCGGGCCTTCGCGGCGCAACGTCCTGCCTGCGAGTCAGCGACCGAGGGCCGCTACGACCCCGGAGAGGGCAGAGAGGGCCAGCACCGGTGTAGAGCCGGGTGTCCATGCGCGCGAAGGCGCCGTCACGCGGCCGCTTGAAGAGCCCGAGATAGCGTCCGGCCAGGTCGGCACCGCTGCCGGGAAGACCGCCGCGGGTCGCGAATGCCCAGTAGACGTGGAACGCCGCCAGGGCGATGAGGATGATCGCTCCGACCAGGGCCAAGGCAGGAATCATGAGCAATCCTGGGTGCGAGTCGGGAGCAGGAACTCCGGGGACCAGGCCTGGACGGGAACATCGGCTGCGGGCGAGACCCAATCAGCCGCCGGTCGGAACCTCGTCGCGCAGCATGGCGTACAAGAGCTGATCGAGGACCTCTCCATCCTTGATGACGCTCTGTCGCATGCGTCCCTCGAGGCGATAGCCAGCCTTCTCGAGCACCCGGACGGAGGCCGTGTTCCTCGCGAACGGCACGGCATAGATGCGCCGCAACTCCTGGTGCTGGCGAAACGCGTAGGCCGTCACCGCGCGGAGGGCCGCCGTCATGATACCGCGCCCCCAAAACGCCACGCCGAGCCAGTAGCCGATTTCCGCCGAGATCCGTTCCACATCGTGGTGCCGCGTGTAGCCGATCCCCCCGACGGCCTGGTCCTCCACCACGATGGCAAAAAAGGTCCGTGGATGCATGGCTTCCGCAAGAGCCAGAAAGCCTTTCGCGTCGGCCAGGGTGTACGGATGAGGGAAGGCGTCACGAAGGGTCAGCCAGATGCGCCGGTCGTTGGCATGGTGAGCCAGGGAACGGGCGTCGGCCGCTCGCCAATCACGCACGGTGCAATTCGGGAGGGTGATGAGCATGGGTGGAGGTCGAGAGGAGTAACAGCGCCCCCGTGCGGGAGCCGCGGGTACCGTCAGGCGGTTCCTTCCGGGGGCGGCCGGCGGCTGACGATACCGGACAGCACGGCCTGGAGCGAGCGCGCCTCGGCCGCCTGACGAGGGGACCAGAAGCCGCCGTAGGTCAGCATCGCCGAGCCGGCAAGGGCGACCAGTCCGAGCCCGGCGCCCCAGAGAAGCATGGGGGCAGGCTGCCAAACCCAGAACACCAGCCACACGATGACCCAGATGGCGGGGCCCGTCATGAGGGCCCGGCTGCGACGAATGACCGCCTCGACCCGAGCCCCTGAAGCCATCGGCGCGACCTGCCCGAGGCAGAGTGGTCGGAGGCGGGTCCGGGCACGGTGGCGCCACCAGAATCGAAAACGAGGCGGATCAAGGACCCCTCGGAGGTCGCTGACGCCACACTGCGTTGCTAGCGCAGTGTGGTCACCCGGGGCAGGTGGCGGCCCGCCAACCGGAGATTGGCGAGCACGACCTCGGGCGGCAAACCGGAGAGCATGTATATCTGGTGGCTCATACAGGCACCGGTGGCCGCCTGACCACCCGGGTCAGCGCTGGGCGGAGGCACCCCACGGCCCGCATAAAGTGCAGGGCGAGGCGCCCCGGGGTAAGCCCTCGCCGGAAGAGCCCATCCACAGGCCGGGTGAGCGGCTTACGGACTCCTTGGCAACAGCAGGGTTCGGGTACCCCGGCGCACGGCGAACGTAGCGGCACCCGTAGCGAACGCCCTGAGATCGCCCGGGAGGCGGAGGTGAGCGTGCCATCGCTCGAGCGGGATTTCGGCAGCAAGGAAGCCCTCTTTCGGAGCGCGGTGCGCGAGGTGGCTCGAGGTCATGTGGCGCGGGCCTGCAGCGAGCTGCCGCCGGGCCCTGCGGTCGAGCAGCTGCGGAATTTCTGCGGGCGAGGCTGGGAGATCCTGCATACACCCGCCTACGGCGCGCTGCATCGGCTGTGGGTGACCGAGGTCCCGCGCTACCCCGACCTGGCCCGCTTCTATGCCGAAGAGATATATGGAAGCGTCCATGGTATGCTGGTCGGGATCGTCGAGCGGGGCATCGCCGAAGGGCACTTCCGTCCCGTCGATGCCCGCGTGGCCGCCCGGGTGATCCTGGCCGCGCTGGTCAAGCAGGCTTTCTGGTGCAACCACGTGGACGCCTTCGGACCGGCGGTGGGAGGCGGCTGCAACCGCGTGGTCGCCGATACCCTATCCATTCTGCTCGGGGGGTTGCAGCCCTCCCGGCAGGACTCCACCTCGTGACCGTATGACACCCGTGAGACTTGTATCGCGTCTGACCGTTGCCGCGTCTCTGGTCGTCGTCGCGGCCACGCCGGTCCGGGCCCAGGGGACCCCCGCGAGCGCGCCGGATTCCCTGCGACTGGGCGACCTCCACCGGCAGGCGATGGAGAGTGATCCGCGCCAGCGCCAGTTCAGCCTGCTGGCAAAGCAGACCGACCTCCGGCTCCGTAACCTGTCGGCCGAGCGGCTTCCCTCGATCAGCGCCGAGGCGCAGGCCCAGTATCAGTCAGACGTGTTCGCCGCGCCGACTCAGCCGGGCGGGGGCACCTCGTTCCCGTCGCCCTCGAAGGACACCTACGACGGCCGGCTCTCGGTGGAGCAGGCGATCGTGGATCCGAGCATCGGGGTACGGAAGCAGGTCGAGCGGGCGGAGCTGGCCGAAACGGAGGCAGGAGTCCGGACCGCGCTGTACGGCCTGCGGCAGGAGGTGAACGAGGCGTTCTTCAGCGCCGCCCTGCTCGCCGAGCGGGGTCGGCTCATCGCCGCCACCATCGCCGAACTGGACAAGCAGTTGCAGGAGGCGCGAGTCCGGGTACGGGAGGGCGCCGCCCTGCCCGGCGACACCGCCGCCATCCAGGCCACACTGCTCGAGCGGCGGCAGGATCAGATCGAGGTAGAGGCCAACCGCCAGGCTGCCCTGGTTCGGCTGACCGAGCTGGTGAAGCGGCCGGTGTCCGGTTCCGATCCGTTCGCACTGCCCGACCTGACCGATGCGACCGCGACGGCGCGCCGGGGGCTCGACAGCCTCCGGAACCGACCGGAGTACGAGCAATTCGCGCGCACCCGCGATGTGCTGGCCCGGCAGCAGGAGGCGGTGTCCGCCGAACAGCGGCCCCGCCTCTCCGCCTTCGGCCAGGCCGGGTACGGCCGCCCGGGACTCAACCCGATCAGCGACAGCTTCGACACCTACTTCATCGCCGGGATCAAGGTGCGGTGGGCCCCCTGGAACTGGGGGAGCAGCGGCCGCGAGCGCCAGGCGATCGCCCTGCAGCGGCAGATCGTGGCCTCGGAAGAGGAGGCGTTCACCAGCCGACTCACCCGCGAGATGCAGAATTACCTGGCGGACATCGACCGTTTGGACACCGCGCTCACCCTAGATGACCAGATTGTGTCCCTGCGCGAGAAGGTCGAGGCTGAAACCCGCATCCGGTTCCGGGAAGGGGTCGTGACCGCGTCCGAGTACGTGGATCGGAGCACGGATGTTCTCGAAGCACGCCTGGCGCGGGCTACCCACCGGGTGCAGCAGGTGCAGGCTCGCGCCCGCCTCCTTACTACTCTCGGATTGGAGATTCAGTAATGCGATCCCCCGATCGATGCCGCCCCGGCGCCCTGCTGCTTCTGGCGCTGGTCCTCCCGCTTGGTGCCGGCTGCGGGCGGGGTCACGAGCCCGAGGCGTACGGCAATTTCGAGACGACCGAAGTCGTCGTTTCCGCCGAAACCGCGGGCCAGCTGCTGTGGTTCACCCCCGACGACGGTCAGCGCCTGGATTCCGGCGCTCTGGTCGGAGTGGTGGACACGGTTCAGCTCGCGCTGCAGCGCGACCAGATGCTGGCCCAGCGCGGGGCCAGCAGCTCCCGGGCCACCGAAGTTGCCAACAACATCGCGGTGCTCCAGGCCCAGCACGAGATTGCCGAGCGGGGGTACAACCGTACCCAGCGGCTCCACGAGGCGCAGGCCGCCACGGCCCAGCAACTGGATCAGGCCGAGCGCGACTACCGGGTGCTGGGGGACCAGATCGAGGCCGCCAAGGCACAGCGGGAGGCGGCGCGGCACGACGTCGCGTCTAGCTCCGCCCAGATCGCCCAGATCGAGGACCGGATCCGCCGCAGCCGGATTACCAATCCCCGCGCCGGCACGGTGCTGACGACCTACGTGGAGCCCGGCGAGTTCGTCCAGCAGGGGCAACCGCTCTACAAGCTCGCCATGCTCGACTCGATGGAACTGCGCGCCTACGTGACCGAGCCACAGCTGTCCCTCATCCGAATCGGGCAGCCGGCCGAAGTGACGATCGATGCCGGCAACAAGGGGCGCACGACGCTCACCGGGAGGGTGACGTGGATCTCGGCGGAGGCGGAATTCACGCCGACGCCGGTGCAGACCCGGGAGGAGCGGGCCGATCTGGTCTATGCGGTCAAGATCGTGGTGCCGAACCGCGAAGGGATGCTGAAGATCGGAATGCCGGCAGACGTGCGCTTTACGACTTCGACCGAAGCCTCGAAATGACCGATGCCGTCGTGATAGAAGGCCTGGTCAAGCGGTTCGGCACGACCGTGGCCGTCCGTGAGGTTTCCCTGGCGGTCCCGACCGGAGAGTTGTTCGGTTTCATCGGTCCTGACGGCGCGGGCAAGACCACGCTCTTCCGCGTGCTCGCGACCCTGCTGCTGCCGGACTCGGGGAGTGCCCGGGTGCTGGGGCACGACGTGGCGAAGGAGCTGTGGGCACTCCGGCCGCGGCTGGGATACACGCCGGGGCGGTTCTCGCTGTATCCCGATCTGAGCGTCGAGGAGAATCTCCGGTTCTTCGCCGCGGTCTTCGGGACCAGCCTCGAGCGGGAATACGATCAGATCGCGCCGATCTACGTCCAGCTGGAGCCGTTCAAGGGGCGGCGCGCCGGCGCGCTCTCCGGCGGCATGAAGCAGAAGCTGGCGCTCTGCTGCGCGCTGGTGCACCAGCCGGACATTCTCTTCCTCGATGAGCCGACCACCGGCGTCGATGCCGTTTCCCGGCGTGAGTTCTGGGAGCTGCTCGCCCGGTTCAAGGCGTCGGGGCTCACGATCCTCGTTTCGACCCCCTATATGGACGAGGCGACCCGCTGCGACCGGATCGCGCTGATGCAGAACGGCAGGATCCTCGCGGTCGATACTCCGGAGGCGATCACCCGGTCGTTCGACCGGCCGCTCTTCGCCGTGCGGGCGGACGAGCGCTACCGGACCCTGCTCGCGCTGCGCGAGTACCCGCACACCCACACCGTCTATCCCTTCGGGGAAGTGCTGCACTACACCGACCGGCGGACCGATATGCGGGCCGAGCCGATCCACGACCAGCTCACCCGGTTTCTCGCGAGCCGGGGTCTGGCCGGTGTGTCGGCCGAAGCGATTCCCGCCACCATCGAAGACAGTTTCATGGCCCACCTGGGGGGCGCGGGGGAGGCGCCGGCCTCATGAGCGAAGACATTGCCATCCGGGCCGAGGAACTGACCCGCATGTTCGGGAGCTTCACGGCCGTGGACCACATCACCCTGGAGGTGCGGGCCGGGGAGATCTTCGGGTTCCTGGGCGCGAACGGCGCGGGGAAGACCACCGCGATGCGCATGTTCACCGGGTTGCTCGAGCCCAGCAGCGGGACCGCCCAGGTGGCGGGCCATGACGTCTACACCGGGAGCGAAGCCATCAAGCGCGCGATCGGCTACATGAGCCAGCGCTTCTCGCTCTACGAAGACCTCACGGTCCGCGAAAACATCCGGCTGTACGGCGGCATCTACGGCCTGCCCGACCGGGAGATTCGCGCCCGGGGCGAGCAGATGCTGGCTCGCCTGGGCATGGAACAGTCCGCGGACACCCAGGTACGGGCCATTCCACTCGGGTGGCGGCAGAAGCTTTCCTTCTCCGTGGCGCTGCTGCACCGGCCGCGGATCGTCTTTCTCGATGAGCCGACCGGCGGGGTGGACCCGATCACCCGCCGCCAGTTCTGGGAGATGATCTATCAGACCGCCGCGGAGGGGACCACGGTCCTGGTTACGACCCACTACATGGACGAGGCGGAGTACTGCGACCGGATCTCGATCATGGTCACGGGAAGGATCGGGGCAATGGGCACGCCCGCGGAGCTCAAGCGGGAGTTCGGGACCGACTCGATGGACGAAGTCTTCGTCCGGCTGGCACGACCGGCGACAGCGGGGGCCGCATGAACGCACTCCGGGGACTCCTGGCCAAGGAAGTGCGCCACATCCTGCGCGACCGCCGGACCCTCGCCGTCGTCGTGCTGATGCCGGTCGTCCAGGTCATCCTGTTTGGATTTGCGATCCGGACCGACGTCAAAGACATCCGGCTGGCCATCGTGGACCCGTCTCCCGACCACGTCACCCTGGAGATCCGGCATCGCCTGGAAGCCAGCGAGGCCTTCCGCACGGTGGCGGTGCTGCCGACCACCGACGCGCTGGACGGGCTCTTCCAGCGCGGGTCGGCGCAGGAGGCGGTCGTGTTCGAGCCCCAGTTCGCGACCCGACTGGCCCGGGGGCTGCCGGCCCGGGTGCAGATCATCGCGGATGCGACCGAGCCGAACACAGGCAGCACCCGGCAGAACTACGCCCTCGCGGTGATTCGCGCCTACGAGCGGGAGCTGGGTGGTGCCGCGCCGGGCGTGAGCATCGTGCCCAGGATGCGGATGCGGTTCGACCCCACGGCCGAAAGCTCCCATCTCTTCGTCCCCGGGCTCATGGCGTTCGTGCTCACGATCATCTCGGCGCTCATGACGGCCATCTCACTGACCCGGGAAAAGGAGACCGGCACCATGGAGGCGTTGCTGGTCTCCCCGCTTCGGCCCTGGCAGATCATTGTGGGCAAGGTGCTGCCGTACCTGGCGATCGGATTCGTCAGCGTCATTCTGGTGATCATCGAGGCGCGGCTGGTCTTCCAGGTGCCGCTCCGCGGCAGCCTGTCGCTGCTGCTGTTCGAGGGGCTGCTCTTCATCCTCGTGTCGCTGTCGCTCGGGATGCTGATCTCGTCCCGGACCTCCTCCCAGCGGGTGGCGATGATGGGGGCCATGCTCGGCACCATGCTGCCTACCATGCTCCTCTCCGGGTTCATCTTCCCGATCGAGAGCATGCCCGAGATCCTGCAATGGGTCTCCAACGTCATTCCGGCCAAGTGGTTCGTGACCATCGCCCGGAGCATCATGCTCAAGGGCGTCGGGCTCGAATACCTCTGGCCCCAAACCCTGGTCCTGTGCGGCATGGCGCTCGTGCTGCTGACGCTCAGCACCCGGTCCTTTCACATCCGACTCGAATAGCTATGCGAGAGATCCTTGCGTTGGCCTGGGCGGAGGTGCTCCACGTCGTGCGCGACAAGGCGACGCTGGCCCAGGTCATCATGGTGCCGGTCGTCCAGCTGCTGGTGCTGTCCAACGCGGCGACCTTCACCATCCGGGAGACCCCGGCGTATATCGTCGATCTCGACCGTACCCCGACCTCGCGCGGGCTGGTGAGCCGCTTCACCGCCTCGGGCCATTTCCAGATCACCGGCGCGTCCGTCTCCGCCGATCTGGCCAACGACGCCCTGCTGCGGGGCAACGCCACCCTGGTGGTGATCATCCCGGCGGACTTCGAGAAGTCGCTGGTACGGAACGCCCACGCCGAGGTCCTGCTCTCGGTCAACGCCGAGAAGGGATCGGCGGCCGGGATCGTGCAGTCCTACGCCTCGGACATCATGGCGGACTATGGCCGCGAGCTCGGGGCGGACCTCCGCCCCAGCCGGGCCACCGTCGTGGATCCGAATCGGGCGGGACCGCGGGCCGGCGTCGCCCGCATCGAGGGACGGGTGCGGAGCTGGTACAACCCGACGGTCAACTACAAGCACTACATGGTGCCGGGGATCCTGGTTGCGCTGGTCACCCTGATCAGCACCCTGCTCTCCGCGCAGAACATCGCCCGGGAGAAGGAGATCGGGACCCTGGAGCAGCTCAACGTCACTCCGATCACCAAGGGGCAGTTCATCACCGCCAAGCTGCTGCCGTTCTGGGTGCTCGCGATGGCCGACCTCGGGATCGGCCTCTTGATCGGCTGGTCGGTGTTCGGGGTGCCGATGCGGGGGAGCCTGTTGCTCCTCTTCGGGGCGACCGGGATCTACCTGGTGGTGACCCTGGGCATCGGCCTGCTGATATCCAGCCATGTGGAAACTCAGCAGCAGGCGATGTTTGTCACCTTCTTCATCATGATGATCTACCTCCTCATGAGCGGCCTTTTCACTCCGGTGGACAGCATGCCGCACTGGGTCCAGGTCGCCGCGGAGTTCAACCCGGTGCGGCACTTCGTGAGTATCGCGCGGGCCATCCTGATCAAGGGGGCGGGGCTGGCCGAGATCGCGCGACCCCTCATCATCCTGGTGGTGTTTGCCGTAGCGATGTTCTGGCTGGCGGTAGGGCAGTACCGGAAGCGGACGGCCTAGGGGCAGGAGGCGGGGAGGCGCGGAGGCGGGCAGCTTGGCGTGGATATGGTACTCAGTGCGAGAAACGGATGATCGTGCTTGGCGACTCCGCCGTATCGTCGCGGGATGACAACTGCGTCGGTCGCTTCCCCGCGCCCGGACAAGCCCTACCAGCGCTTCAAGGCGTGGCAGGCGTGCCATGCTCTTACCCTCGCCGTGTATCGCCTTGTCCAATCCTGGCCGAAGGTCGAACTCTACGGACTGACATCTCAGGCTCGCCGCTCCGCTTTCTCTGCCGCCGCTAACATCGCTGAAGGGGCCGGGAGGCGCGGCTCCAGGGAGTTCAGACGCTTTCTGGATATTTCACTCGGCTCCCTCAACGAGCTGCACTACATTCTGCTGTTGTCGAAGGACCTGGGATTCACGCCGCCTGAGACCTGGGGTGAGATTGAAGCGCTGCGCGATCACGCCAGTCAGCTGACCTGGGGGCTGTATCGAGCGGTCGGAAGGAAGGAGGCGGCCAGCGCCATCGGCGCTTAGAGTACTTCCGCCCGCCTGCCCGCCTGCCTCCTGCCCGCCTGCCCCCCTGCCCACTACTTTTCCCCGCCCATGGACCCACTCTCTGACCTGCTGCGTGTCGTCCGCCTCGATGGCGCGTTCTTCTACGCGGTCGAGGCGGCGGAGCCCTGGAGCGTCGAAAGCGTGGCCGCCCAGGAGCTTTCGCCCCGGATCATGCCTGACGCAGAACATTTGATCTCGTATCACATCCTGACCGCAGGCCGCTGCTTCGGGGGCCTGGTCGGGGAGGAACAGGTCGAGCTCCTCGCCGGCGACGTGATCGTCTTTCCCCACGGCGATCCCCACGTGATGTCGAGCGAGCGAAACCTCCCGATCGGTCCGGACGTCAACACCAGCGCTCCTGCCCGGTATCCCCACACCGTCTTCATCGGCGACCGCGGACCACGGGTCACGTCGTTCGTCTGCGGGTTCCTCGGTTGCGACCGCCGTCCCTTCAACCCCCTGCTCGCGGCGCTCCCCCACGTGATGCACATGCGGGGCATATCGAACACCTGGCTTGGCGGCTTCACCCGCCAATTGACCGAAGAGTCCCGCCTCGGACGGGCCGGGGCGGATTGCGTCGTCACCCGGCTGGCCGAATTGATGTTCCTCGAGGTGCTGCGCCGCTACCTCGAGGACCTGCCGGCGGGACAGACCGGCTGGCTGGCCGGCATCCGTGATGAAATGGTCGGTCGGGTCTTGACGCTGTTGCACAGCCGACCCGCCCACGCCTGGACCCTCGACGAGCTGGCCCGGGAAGCCGGCTCATCCCGCTCCAACGTGGCCAAGCGATTTGCGGAGCTCGTCGGCCAGCCGCCGATGCAGTACCTGACCCAATGGCGGATACAGATCGCGGCCAACCTCCTGGCCCAAAGCGGCGCCAAGGTCGCCACGATCGGCGCGGAGGCCGGGTACGACTCCGAGGCCGCGTTCAGCCGGGCCTTCAAGAAGGCGACCGGGCTGGCCCCTGGCGCCTGGCGGGAGGCCCGCCGCACCGCCCGATCATAGCCCCTTCCACTCCGCCCGATCGAGACGATCGGGCATCTCCGCTGGACTCTCGCGCAAGAAGAACGGCCCCCCGTACGCCGGAGCAGGAAGTCGGGACGGCCAGTCATTGGCGGAGCGGCTTCTCCTCCGCACAATGGGTCCGCGCGCTGAACGAGCGCCCTGACCCATTGACCAAGGAGTTGGCATGTCATCCGAGAGTGTTTCCGCCGGCGGTCACCGTACCAGCGGAGAGGTCCGCCTCTGGTCCGAGGACCCCCTCACCGCCCGGGCCAGGTCGATCTGGACCGCGGCCGATTTTCTCCCCATCGCAAAGAGCTTCGCGCCCGGCGCCGCGGAGTTCATCGGCCGGCTGGCGCTAGCTCCGAATGAGTCGGTGCTCGACGTCGCGTGCGGCACCGGCAACCTCGCCATCCCGGCCGCCCGCGTCGGAGCGCGCGTTACCGGGATCGACATTGCCCCCAACCTGATCGCGCAGGCTCGGCTCGAAGCCCGCGCCGCCGGCTGCATCATCGGCTTCGACGTCGGGGACGCCGAGGCGCTTCCCTACGCCGATGGCCAGTTCGACACCACCGTGACGATGTTCGGCGCGATGTTCGCCTATCGGCCCGAGCGGGCCGCCGCGGAGCTCGTTCGGGTGACCCGGCCGGGCGGCCGTGTAGCGATGGCGAACTGGACTCCCGAGGGATTCGTCGGGAAGATGTTGCGCGCCCACACCGCCGTCGTCCCGCCGCCCCAGGGAGTGCCGAGCCCGCTGGAATGGGGCAAGGAGGACGTGGTTCGCGCGCGCTTCGGCAAGCGGGTGACGTCACTGGCCGCCACCAGGCGGGCCCTGGAGCTTCGCTTTCCGTTTCCGCCCGCGGCCGTGACCGAGCTGTTCGCCACCTGTTATGGGCCCACGGTCGCCACGCTCCGGGCGGCCGATCCCGACGTAGCCAGCCGGCTTCGCGACGAGCTCACCCGACTGTTCCAGCACCACAACCTCGCTACCGACGGCACCACCGCGGTGGCGGGCGAGTATCTCGACGTCCAGGCCCGGGTCGCATGACGGCCGCTCACGGCTCCCCGCCGTTAACGCGCCACACACTTACCGGAGGTGTACAATGAGCCAGCGTGC
>DATBLR010000030.1:0-12520 GCA_036555275.1 Gemmatimonadales bacterium
AGGTAGACCGTGGCCATGCCACCGCGTCCGAGCGCGCGCTCGAACAGGTAACGGTCGCGCAGTCCAGTACTGAGCGCGGCGGGCGGGTCGGTGAAGGGGGACGGGGTCGGGATGGCTCAAATCTGGCCCGAGGCGCGGAGCCCCGCCAGCCTTTGGCCTATCGCTGGGAGGGGGCGACCAGGAGGAATGCAGGGACTCACGAATCTCGTCGACTCAGTGAGATGCGTTCTGTAGTTCGTACTGAGTACCGCGTACCGAGCGTCTACCGCTCACCCCCCCTGTAGTCCTCCTGCTGACAGCCCCGTTCGGCAATCTTCCCGCCGCCGAAGCCGCCACGTCTGATACTTCCATCGAGCGCGAACCGCTAGGATTGCCCGGGTCAGCAAGGGATCCTGTTCCCGATGGAGCAAGAGATGAAGCCACTGGTGTTCCCCGCCATCCTGGCAGTGCTGGCGCTGACTGCCTGCGGTGATAGCTCCGCGCCCAGCTACCTCATGGTCATTCCCGCCACTTTTCACTGCGGTCGGCGACAGCGGCCCCGTCGCCGCCAGGCTGGACGACTTCCGGGCCGCGCTCGGAGGCTTCCTGCATCGGCCCGCAGCCGCGGACAGCGGCCGGCGCGAGGTCAACTGGGACGGGGTCCCGCCCGCGTTGACCAACGTCGACACATTTCCGGCGGACTTCTTCAACGTCAGCTCGACACGAGGGGCGCTGTTGACCGAGCCCGGGGCTGGCTTCCGGGTCGACAGTAGCGGGTTCGGTGCGATCAACGCCGGCCTGGCGGCTCGGTTCAAGCCCTTCCCCCTTAGGAAGGTGTTCATGCCGGTGGGCAGCAACCTCACCGAGGTCTTCTTCGATGTGGTACACACCCAGACACCGGGCTTGGTCAAGGGATGTGGGGTCGTGTTCTCCGACGTCGACCGGGCCGGTTCCACCCACGTCCAATTTTTCAACGCGAACGACGTCGTGCTGGCCGACCTCGAGGCTCCCGCGCGATCCGGAGTCTAGGAGTTCTCGTTCGTGGGTGCGGTGTTCCCCGCCTCGATCGTCTATCGGGTGGTGATCACCAGTGGCGAGGCGGCGTTGAACGGAACAATCGCCGACGTGACCGCCGGCGGCACCAACGACGTCGTCGTGATGGACGACTAGGTCTACGGCGAGCCTCAACCCCAACAGTAACACGAGGTTGGTTCCCCAATTCCCTTCAGTCTCGGCACCCTGGCGGATGACCCGCTGGGCCCAGCGGCTGTTTCCTCGAGGAGGCAGGTATGCGCAGGTTGCTGCAGTGGACGGGCACGGCGCTGGTCGCCGCGATAATGATCGCGGCATGCGGCGGCGGCAACGATAGTACCAGCAATACCCCGACAAAGACGATTGCAAAGGATGCGGTCCAGAGTGGCGATGCCCAGACCGCCGTCGTGGCGACGGCGCCCTCCGATTCGCTCCGGGTGATCGTGAATGAGGACGGCGCTCCTTTCGCTGGTGCGACGGTGACCTGGGCCACGATCGGCACCGGCGCGGCGGTGTCGCCGCCGACCAGTCAGACCGACGTGGCCGGGCTCACCGCTACGAAGTGGACCCTGGGGCATGCATCCGGCACCCAGAGCGCGACAGCCTCGTTGGCCGGCGCGTCCGGGTCGCCGGTCACCTTCCACGCGACCGCTACCCCCGGACCCGCGACCAACCTCACCAAGCTCGCCGGCGACGGGCAGACCGCGATCATCGGCGGCTCGTTTCCGACGCAGGTCAAGGTGGCGGTCACCGACCAGTTCGCCAACCCGATCCTCGGCGTGATGGTGAACTTTGCCGGCACCGGGGGAGTCACTCCGATTAATACAGCGGTACAGACCGATGCGAACGGCCAGGCGGTGACCACGGTCACCGGCGCGGCGGCGCCAGGGCCGGGCGGCGTGACCGCCAGCGTCGCGGGCATCGCCGCTCCGGTGAACTTCTCGCTCACCACCGCCAACGCGGTGCGTGAGGTGACGGTCGGGGCCGGCATCGTCTTCACCAGCAAGCGCAACAGCAGCACCAACGCCGCGGTCGACACGATTGCTGCGGGCCAGGGGGTGCTCTGGCGCTGGGCGGGCGGCTCTCACTCCGTGCAGTCGACCGGCGCCCCGAGCTTCACCAGCAGCGCCGTCTCCAGCACCGTAGGGACTCTCTTCGTCCTGACCTTCGGCTCCGCCGGTACCTATCAGTACAATTGCGCCGTCCATGGCGCGTCGATGACCGGCCGGGTGGTGGTGCAGTAGCGTGCGCGGACCAGACTGGCGGACGGAAGGGGGTGCGGGTCTCTGGCCCGCGCCGCCTACGGCCCGCGACTCAAGCATGCGTCGACTTGGTGATTCCGATGTGGGTAATGATTACGGAGGTCTGTTCGCGGTAAGGTACTCTGGGCGACTATGCCGAGTTGCCCCACCGCCGGCGCCGAGCGTATCGTATGGCTATGCCACTGCCTGCCACCATCCGGGCCCAGGGCCCCTACTACACCGTCGACATCCTCGACCAGCTCCCCGACGACGGGAACCGATACGAGGTGGTGTACGGCGAGCTGCTGGTGACTCCGTCGCCACGGTGGAATCACCAGGAACTGGTGCTGCGTCTGGTTCGAATCCTCGACCCGTACCTGCAGCGGTTTCCCTTCGGTCACCTTGTCGTCTCGCCCGCGGATGTGCGCTGGGGGCGGGACACCGGGGTGCAGCCGGACCTCTTCGTGGTGCCGAAGGCCGTGGCCCGCACCATGGACTGGAGCCAGATCGGGGAACTGCTCCTGGTTATCGAGGTGTTGAGTCCGTCGACGCGGCGCGCCGACCGCTTCACCAAGCGGCGCCGCTACCAGGAAGCGGGTGTCCCGTGGTACTGGATCGTGGATCCGGAGGCCAAGGCGATCGAGGTGTGGACGCCCGAAGCGAGCTTCCCCACGATCGAGAAGACGATGGTTGTATGGGCCCCTCCCGACGCACCCGAGCCCCTGCGACTCGACATCGCCGAGCTCTTCCGTCCGATTAAGTAGGGCACGGCGGAAGCGCGCAGCGCCCAGTAAGTACCGCGTCCCGTGTACCGCGTACAAGTGCGCATCCGGGCATTCCACAATCATGTGCTCGTGAACACCGGCGTTACTCTCCCGATGCTGCAGGACCAGATCTGGGGATGGCTCGACTCGGTGCCGGGTCCATGAGGACGCAAGGATACAGTTGGACCGCGAAGCGTCCCTGGGCAGGCCTGTGAACTGAAATCCGGCGCTCGCCACTTCTCCCGCCAAGCCCTTGAAAGGATAGGAGATCCAGGGCTCGAGAGCATTCACTCAGGTCCCCCGACCAAACGATTGCCGAAGAAAGCCCCTCCCGCACCATTGCCTGTTGATCGCTGTCTCTCCGAGCAACTCTCTCCATACATCTCGAGCGAGGCTCGCTGACGCCGTGCCTTTTCGCCTAGCCTGCGGGCGCAGACGCAATCCTGCGCCCCGCACGAGGATAGAGTCGCCGAGCGTCATGGTTCGCGACACTCGAAGTTACGAACACTTGCCCCAGGTACCCGCGGACGCCGAGTGTTGCTGCGTGCCTGGAGGAAAGTGTCCGAATGCGATTGCGCGGCGTGGCCGTGGCGACCGGAATCTTGTGCTGTGCCTCGGGGTGTGGCCCGCCCCGGGCGGAGCTTCCTGTGCCTGTTGCCGGGGGCAAGGCTCCGGCTTCCGCGCCGCATGCGGCTCGTGTCAAAGCGCCCCCGCCCCTGGCCCGGCCTAACGCGCGACCGTCCGGGGCGGTGAAACCGGTACCGGGGGTGGCCAAGCCAGCAGCGAAGGTGGCGAAGCCATTGCCGGCCAGGGTGGCCACTCGTCCCACGCGGCGTGACAGCCTGCGGCTCGAGTCCGCGCTCCTCCGGGAGCGGTCCCACGCCCCGCTGACGCAGGTGCTCTCCCAGCGGAGCGGTAACCAGCTGATCGCCGACCGCGCCGCCGCGGCGGTGCTCCACGAGTCGCGGCGGGCGGGGCTCAGCCCGAGCTTCGTGGCGGCGGTGCTGTTGGTGGAGAACACCCCGATGGACACGACCGCCGTGAGCGTGGCCGGAGCCGTCGGCCTGATGCAGGTGATGCCGGTGCACGAAGGGGGATTGGGTTGTGCATCGGCGGAGCTGCTCGAGGTCGAATCCAACATCTGCCACGGAACCCGCCTGCTTCGGATGTATCTGCGGCGCAACCGAACGGTGCAGGCGGCCCTGCGACGGTACAACGGCTGCGTCGGCGCGCTGGTCACTCGCACCTGCCTCCGCTACCCGACGCGGGTGCTGCGCACCGCGTCCAGAATCCGGCGGGAGCTGCTCACCATGCCAACCGACGAACCGCCGCTCGCCGCCCCACCCCCACGTCCGTCATCCCTCAGGGGAGCACAATGGATGCAGGCGCGCGAGTGGACCTTCTACGACCCGGTGGCTCGGCCGGCCTCGGTGGAACTGGCTCACTGACCGAGTCGCGGTCTACGTTCCCGCTCAGCACCTGGCCCGAGTGCAGCCATCGGTTCGGGCGGGCAGCCTCTTCTTTGAGGGCCTGCCTCTCATCCACCTCCGATCTTCGGGGGATCCGAGCCCGAGGCCTCGAGGAAGCCCAAGAGGAGTCACCCGGATCGCAGTCACACGCGCGGCCTGGGTGATTGGGTGGCGGCCGGCCCGCGATCAGCGGTTTTCGCTGGGGCGCTCGACCAGGTCGTTCGCGTACCGCAGCAGCGTGACGGCGGGGGGGAGGCTGCGGCCCTTCAGGAACTGGTACATGACCGCGAGCAGCAGCCCGCCCAGCGTGAGCTCCTCCAGGCTCGATCGACCCTGGCTCGTCAGGTGCAGCGCGACATCCACCTGATCGAGCCACTCACCCAGTACGACCGCGAGCGGTCGCGACGGCGCCTCGCTGGGCGCCGCCGCGGCGGCGACCTGGAACAGGCCCTGCTCCCGGGCGAATGCGACTATGGTGTCGACCGGCGCCCGATGGTATATGAGGACGCTGCCGCTGATCGGCGTGGTCGCCACTTGCTGCACCCCCTCCAGGCCCCCCAGGGCGGTGGCGACCTGGGCGAAGAAGTCCGCGTCCCGCCGACGGGACGGGACCCGGAAGCGGGTCCGGCCAGGCAGGGCATGCTCGATCAGAGCGGTGCTGGTCATGACGGGCCGTTCCCGGTCGGGGATGTCGCCACCGGCCCGGCCCGCCGCGTCTGCTCCCGCTCCGCGCGCACCTCAGCCACGATGTCGTCGAACGACTCACCCATCTGCGCCACCAGTTCCTCGAGCCGCTCCTTGGCGCCGAGCGCGGAGCGCACGCCGGCCTTGGTCACCGGGCGAGCCACCTCGCGCAGGGGGCCGATCAGATGCCGGCCGACCACGAAGATCCCGACGCCGAGCACCAGCCCCTTGACGAACCCACGCTGCTCATCGTTCAGCAATGCCATACGCTCCCCCTTGTCAGTCGATGCCGCATTTCGCGCCCCCGGTCACCTGAGGGCCGCGACGTCCAGAGTAACGTCCTCCCAGGGCGGGTCGAGTTCGACTCGCCCCATCTGACCGCCGGCGGCGAGCCGCTGATAGAAGCCATCCGGCGAGCGGCCAGGCAGCGCGCGCAGCTGAAGCCTGCGGATCACGGCCGCCGGCCGGAAGTCGAAGGTGGACCGGACCCGGCGAGTGATTTCGTCTACCGCCACACTCGCCGTGCCGAAGGTCTCGACCTCCACGCTCACCGGTCGGGCCTGTCCGATCGTGTAACTGAGCATCACTTCGCACTCACGCGCCAGCCCCGCGGCAACCACGGCCTTCGCGGCATGCCGGGCGGCGTAGGCGCCGGCACGGTCGATCCGGGACGGATCCTTACCGCTGAGCGCGGCGCTGCTGCAGCGGGCGTACTCCCCGTAGGTGTCCTCCGCCGTCTTTCTCCCCGTGAGTCCGGCATGGCCAAGCGGACCGGGACGGAGTGGCGGCCCGTCCGGATTCACCGCCACGACCGTGTGCCGATCAGGGGCAAGCTCGAGATCACTGAATGCCGGGGTGATGACAGACTCCACCAGGTCGGTCCGGAGCCGCTCGGCAGACACCGTGTCCGCGCCTCGGGGGGCCGCGACCAGGGCGATGCTATGGATCCGGACCGGAAGCCGGTCGTGGAACTCCACCCCCACCTGAGTCTTTCCGTCAGGGTGGAGATAGGGCAGCGTGCCGTCGTGAGCCACCTGCGCCAGCCGGCGCGAAAGCCGTTGGGATAGCCATAGGGGCAACGGCATCAGCACCGGGGTGTGGCTGCAGGCATAGCCGAACAGGGTGACCTGGTCCCGGGCGGTCACCCGCTCGATGCCCTTTTCATCCAAACCCGTTTCATCAACCCGGTCCGCGGCAGGCGGCGCCTCGGTGACGCTGGTCATCACGGTGCAGCTGGCGGCGTCGAAGTCACCTTCGCGGTACCCAACCTCCCGGATGACCTGTCGCGCGGTGTTAGGCAGGTCGATGCTGGCCGTGGCGGCCAGCTTGACCGACATGAACACGATGCCGGTTGAGACGGCGCATTCGGCGACCACCCGCCCCAGCGGATCCTGACGCAGCACCCGGCCGACCACGGCGTCACTGATCTGGTCGCACAGCTTGTCCGGATGTCCGGCAGTCACCGACTCGCAGGTGAACATGAATTCCCGCTTCACGGCGTCCCTCCCGGTGATTGGGCCGCCGGCAGGAGGGCGGGCGCGGTCCGCAGGCGGACTTCCTTCAGCGTCTCGTTGGCGACGAAGCTGGCCAGCGCAGCGGTCAGGGCAACGCCAAGATCCATGATGGAGAGGCGCGCGGTGCCCAGCGCTCCCCGCAGGCCGGCCACCGCTTGGCCGACCAGTTGGACCCCGAACCCGCCGCCGAGCGCGAGGGAAACCCAGCGGTTCTCGGGGAGGTGGTCGCGGCGGAACATGCTGTGGTGCTCGGAGCGAACGGAGATGGCATGCAGCAATTGGGCGGCGGTCAGGGCGTTGAAACCGAGCGCGGCGGCCCTGGGCCCGCGGCCATAGCGTGCAACACCGTACAGGTAGCTCGCCAGCCCCGCTCCGGTCAGCACCGTCGCCTCGCCGGCAAGCCGCGGGTAGGCCGCGCGGGGGACCAGGGGGCGAGTGGGATCGCCCGGCGGCCGCGCCAGGACATCTCTCTCTGGAGGCTCCAGGGCGAGGGCCAGCTCCGGGAAGACGTCGGTGATCAGATTGATCCAGAGCAGCTGTTTGGCGTTGAGCGGGACCCCGAAGCCGGTGGCCACCCCCCCGAACATGAACAGCACTTCACTGAGGTTGGTGACGGTGATGAAGTGGACCGATTTCTCCAGGTCGTCACGAATGTTGCGGCCGCGCGCGACCGCAGAAAGCAGCGCCGTGAGATTGTCGTCCGTCAGGACGATGTCGGCCACCTCCCGGGCGACGGACGCGCCGTCCCGCCCCAGGGCGATACCGACATCGGCCCCCTTGAGCGCCGGCCCATCGTTGATGCCGTCACCGGTCATCGCTACGACCTGGCCCGCCGCCTGGAGCGCCCGCACGATCCGGAGCTTGTGCGAGGGATTGACCCGGGAGAAAACGTGGACCCTCGAGGCCAGCGAGGCCAGTACGGCGGGGTCCAACGCCTCGAGACGGATGGAATCCACGATCTGAAGCTCCTCACCGCCGGCGAGATCCAGCTCCCGGGCGATGGCGGTCGCGGTGGCGCTCTGGTCGCCGGTGATCATCACGGTGCGGATCCCGGCCTTCCGCAAGCGCCGGATCAGGTCTGCCATCCCCGGACGCACCGGGTCCGCGATGGCGATCAGCCCGCGCCAGACCAGGTCGTGATTCCAGTGGGGAGCCTCCGGTGCCACCCGCCCTTCCGCCACACCAAGCACTCGATACGCCTGCCCTGCGAGGGCCTCGTTGGCAGCCGCGATCTGCTCCCGATCGGCGTCGGAGAGGGGGACAATGCCGCAGGGGCTGGCCCACGACGTACACCGGGCCATCACCTGATCGGGACGCCCCTTGACCGCCACCAGTTGGGTTCCCGCTCCGATTTCGTGTCGCGTCGCCATGAACTGCCGGGTCTCGGCACGTTGCTCCATCACCAGGAGGGGCGCGTTCCCCCGGAGGGCTCGGAGGTCGATCCCGGCACGGATGGCGGCGTCGAGAATGGCGGTTTCGGTGGCCGAGCCGGAGAGGTGGACGGTTCCTTCGTGGTCGATGAGCTCCGCCTCGCTGCAGAGGGATGCGACCTCCAGCAGCCGACGGAGCGGATCGGAATCGGGCGGTTCCGAGCGGGATTGCTGATCCCGGAAGCCCGCCTCGGTGAGGGCGAGCCGTCGGCCGGCGGTTTCGACGGCTACGACGGCCATGCGGTTGGTGGTGATCGTGCCGGTCTTATCGAGACAGAGCACCTGGATGCCCCCCATCGTCTCGATCGCGTCCAGCCGCCGCGCCACGAGACCTCGTCGCCGCATGTCCCGCACGGCCGTGGCTAGCGTCACCGTGGCGACGGTGGGGAGACCTTCAGGGATGGAGGCCACGGCGAGGGCGATGGTGGTCCGCAAGGCCTCGAGGAAGGGCAGCCGTCGGAGCAGCGCTACGGCAAGGACGGCGGCGGACACGGCGACCCCAATCCGGGCCAGCTGATCGCCTAACCCATCGAGCTGGCGCTGCAAGGGGGTGAGCGGCTGCTCTTCGAGCTGTATCAACGCCTGGATCCGCCCCATCTCAGTTCCCTCGCCGATCGCGACGACCACGGCCAGGCCACCGCCCCCCGTCACCACCGTGCCGCGGTAGACCATGTTGGTCCGATCGGCGAGGGGGAGATCCCGCCGGAGCAACGACCCTGGCGACTTCTCGACCGGCACGCTCTCGCCGGTCAGAGCCGACTCGTCGACTGACAGGTGATCGCTCTGGAGCAGCCGGGCATCGGCGGCGACGTACGTGCCCCGACCGAGAAGCAGCAGGTCCCCCGCGACCAGAGTTTCGGCTTCGATCACGGCGTGGCGTCCGTCGCGGATGACCGTCGCCTCGGGCAGCCGGGTCCGGGTGAGACCGGAGATGGCTCGTTCGGCTCGGCGCTGGGTGTAAACACCGATCCCGGCGTTGAGCGTCACGACCACCGCGATGATCGCGGCGTCAGCGAATCCGCCGCTGGCGACCGAGAGAAGCGTGGTACCGAGGAGGAGCAGGACCGGCCCGTTCCGGAGCTGGTCGGCGACCATGCTGGCGACGGAGCGGGGCCCCCGTTCGGGGACAACATTCGGCCCATCGCGTGCCAGCCGGGCCGCGGCCTCTCCGGCCGCCAGGCCGCGAGAGGTCGTCCCCACGAGTGTAAGGACGTCGGCGGCCTCCGTGACGTGCCACGCATCCGCCTCGTTCTCCACACGGAGGACGGC
The DNA here is from genome assembly GCA_036555275.1 of Gemmatimonadales bacterium. GTDB lineage: Bacteria > Gemmatimonadota > Gemmatimonadetes > Gemmatimonadales > GWC2-71-9 > JADJOM01. Next base: position 9,383 of record DATBLR010000030.1, read on the forward strand.
GCGAACTGCGGGCCGCTCGGTGCGCCAGCCGCGCCGGAAGGGTCGACCACCATCCAGCCAGTCGATCCCGGTGTCCGGCGCCGCTTGAGGCAGCGCCCCGGCGGCCTGGGCCAGTCGCCCGACCAGGTGGTCCCGCTCGAGGCCGAGCTCGAAGACGATCAGGACCGTGCCGGTCAGGGCGCTGGCCCGCACGTCCCGGACACCGGAGCCTTCGAGGGCCTCCTCCAGCGCCGCCGCAGCGGCGCGATTGCGGTGCAACCCGCGCACCCGGCATCGCAGCCGACCCGGTAAGGCGTCGTGGACGATCTCCACCAGGACGGAATCAGGGGATTCGGGGGTCATGTGTCAGTGGCGGCGGCACGTCTGTTCACGGCCCGTGGCCCTGGCAGTGCCCGGGCGCCCGAGCCCGCTCGGCAGCTGGCCGGCCCCCGGGTCCGTACACAGGCAACATAAGCCGGGTTGGCTTGAAGCGAGGATGAACCGCTGGTGAACTGCCACCCTCCGGCCCGTGCCAGGAACACCGGGTCATGAAGGCGGGCGGAGCACATCCCGGGCAACCTTCCTGTTCCACCATCCTCCCGCCCCGCTTGAACTGGGCTGACGCGACCCCAATCCCGGCGAATGTGTGTCCTCTGGAATGGACAGCACGAAGACACGGGCTCGTCCGCGACCTGGTGTTCCGAGGTTTCCGGCCCAGCAACGGTCCCGTGAACCGGTTCACGGCGATTCCTCGCGATGCAGTCCCCGCCGCTCGTATTCAGCTCCCGTTTCCTGATACTTCGGTGTCTGCTCCCGCGGTTTATACATTGCGCGGGCGTGGTTCGCCATCGCTCGTGGCAGCGTTCTTCCGGTGTGGGGGGCGCGTTCAGGCTATTTGACGCGATTCGGGTGGTGCTCGCGCGCGCGCGGTGAGATCACGTCCTAAGATCAAGCCCTGTCGTTCGTTGTTTGTCGGGTACATGCGGGTTGCTCGGTGCCTCCCGGGCGCCATCCGGTGCTGGATCCGCGGCTTGGTGATCGGCAACTGGTGGGGTGGTGTGTGCGGCGAGCATCTCATCATTAACGGGCCGCGGGTATGCGTCTTCGCGTCCGTGTTATGCACTCGAGCGCTGCAGGGTCAATGTTGGTGGTGGGCGCATCGGTTCACAGGTTGCCGTTCTTCGTCGTGGCACGCCCTCTGCTTTCCGTGCCTCTCGACCGTGGCGTCGTTGAGCGGGCGGCGCGGTCCTTCGAGGCAGGTTCATCGGGGTCGTCCGCCTCAACCGGCGATTCCATGCCAAGGCAGGTGAAGGGGCGTCATATGAACATCAATCTGCGTTTGAAGGTGGGGATGGCCATTCGGGTCCGCGACTTCCTCCTGGCGAACCCGTTCGGCTACGAGCCGGCCGACCAGGTGGCGGCGTTGTTCGGGGAGAAGGTTGGCCGGGCGCAGGTCCTGCTCACGCAGCAGGAGACGGGTGAGCTGGCGTCACGGACCAGCACCCGGCATCGCAGGGGGCTCAAGCGGCAGATGGTGCAGCTGCCGCTCCGGCACCTGCTCAAGATCGCCAAGTCGGTCGCAGCCGAGCACCCGGAGGTCGCGAGTGGGCTCAGCCGGCCGGCCTTCGGCAGGAGCGAGGAGGCATTCCAGGCGAGTGTGCGGGCGATCGCCCAGGAGGCCGAGACGCATCGGGAACTCTTCCTCAAGCATGGGTTGTCGGAGGAGAGCCTGGAGGAGCTGGGGCAGATGCTCAAGGCGTACGAGCAGGCCGTACACGACGCCAATGCGGGCCGCCGGGCGCATACCGGGGCGCGGGCGGAGCTGCAGGCGCTGGCGAAAGAGCTGATGCGGCTCTTGCAGCAGCTCGACGGGATCGTGCTCTACCGCTTCCGGGACAAGCCCGAACTCATGGGAGCCTGGACCAGCGCCCGCAACATCGCGTGGCCGCTGGGTGAGCCGGAGGCGCCGGCGGAGGGCGTGAAACCGGCGGCGTGAGCATGCTATCAGCGGCGGTACCGATCCCCTGTCCTCCGGGTGAAGGGCGGGGGGTTGGTGTCTTGAAGAGGCCCGGTGGCTAGTGCCCAGTGCCCAGTGCCTAGTGCCCAGACGCGGTGCGTCCGTTTGATCATGTGGCGTGGAGAGTGAGCAGGGCGCCGATCCCCTGTTCTCCGTGGGCGGAGGGTGGGGGATTGGTGTGTTAGAGAAGTCTTGCGGTGTCGTCTGGACGCCACGTACCGGCTAACAATTCCTCGCACCACCACATCCGACGCTTGTTGATCAGGTGGCCGAGGAATAGCTTGAACCTCGTCGACATTGCCTTGGTACGCCATGGGACAGCGATCTGCCATCGAGTGGACCGACGCGACCTGGAATCCGGTGACGGGCTGCACCCAAGTCAGCGCCGGGTGCGACCATTGCTACGCTCTCACGTTGGCGCACCGGCGACTGAAGGAGTTCTATCTCCGGCGAGAACCCGTCGAAGCCACCGAGGTGGGCCGAGCCGATCCCTTCTCGGTACGGCTCTGGCCGGAGCGGCTGGGCGAGCCGCTCAGCTGGAAGGCCGGACGCATGGTCTTCGTGAACTCGATGAGCGACCTGTTTCACGCGGCCATCCCTGAAGAATTCGTTCGCGCCGCTTTTGAGACCATGTTGACGGCGGATTGGCACATTTATCAGATCCTCACCAAGCGACCTTCGCGAGCTCTGCGCTTCGTGCGCCGGAATGCCGATCTCTTCACCAGAGGAATGGTGCCGGACCACATATGGCTGGGGACGTCGGTCGAGAACTCCGAAGTCAGGTACCGGGTGGACCACCTGCAGATGGTGCCGGCGAAAGTGCGCTTCCTCTCGTGTGAGCCATTGCTCGGCCCACTTCGGCTGCCGCTGCGAGGGATTGCCTGGGTCATCGCCGGAGGGGAGAGCGGTCGCGGGTGGCGCCCGGTCGACCTCGACTGGGTGCGCGGGCTCCGGGACCAGTGCACCAGCAGGTCGGTGCCGTTCTTCTTCAAGCAGGTCGGCGGGTACACCCCAAAGGCCGGCGGCAGGGTGCTGGATGGGGTGGAGTGGAACCAGTTCCCCAGCATGGCCTATCGGCACTTCACCTGAGCATGTCCAGGGCGCCTAAGGAATACCTCCAACCGGCGGACGACGACGGGATG
>DATBLR010000048.1:0-40875 GCA_036555275.1 Gemmatimonadales bacterium
AGGATCGAGCGCTTGACCTCGATGTCCACCGCCTGGTCACGGCGGTTGGTGATCGCGATGTTCCCCGACAGATCGACGCGCAGATACGTAGAGCCATCCAGGGTCAAGGCATTGGGGACCCGCCCCGTCTCCTTGTCGCTCTTGCTCACCTTGATGTCCACGGCCGTCGTGAGGGCCAGGTCGCACTCACCGCCTGGAGCCGTGTAGCTCATCATGCCCTGGCCCAGGACCCGGTCTCCCGAGGAGATGAGCGCAGGCGCAGTCGTGAGAGGCTCGCGGCCCGAGTTCGTGAGTCGCAGCACGTGCATGAACCGCGGTGCGCCGAGCAGCCGAGCCAGTTGCCGCTGCTGCTCGTCGTTGGCGTTGGCCCGGACCTCCAATGGGGGTGCGAAGGGTAGGTCCAGCGTGTAGACGTCGCGGTAGCCGAGTTCGTACTCCGCGACCGGCAGAACCATCCGCTCGCCTTTCTTGAGCGTCACCCGCTTGACGGTAAACACGAAGAGGTCCTCGTCCTTCTCGGAGCTCTCGACCTCCGGTCCCAGGTCCGCTGGCCGGTTCCCTCGGGCATTCTCATCCCTGAACCTGCTCTCCCGGTCCGCCACCTGCGACATGATGGCGTTGGACATGGCGTATCCGCTCGCCGATTGTGGCTCGAAGTACTCACCCAGTCGGGCCACCGTCTGCTGGAGCGCCATGGGGTCCACCGTTCCCTTGAAGGCGAAAGTCGGAACACCGACCACCAGGTTGGCGGTAACGTCCTCGAGGTCCGCCAGCTCGTTGACCAGGGTGGCCTGGAGCTGAACCCGCGCTTTGCCCGTACCGGCGATGGTCACCTTGTACGACGGGATCCAGCGCAGGCCCTTCTGCACGTAGGCCATGCCGACCTCGATTTCGCGTCGCGGTCCGGACTCGGGCCATGAGAACTCGAGGGTCAGGAGGCTGCGAAACCGGTCGCTCGCGTATTTGGAGTCCGGAGCCTTCTTGAAGTTCACCGAGCGGACCCGCTCAAGCGGCAGGGCGAGCACTCCCTGGCCGGTCTCGAGCAGCACCACGCCGCCCTTGGTGGGGGTGAGCTCGGAATCCGGCCTTCGTTCCATCGCCTGCAGCTCCTCCACCGGGCGCGCCGGCAGCCCGCGGATGCGGCCGGAGATGGTCTTGCCGTCGAGATCCACCAGATCCACCATCGCGCCGGGGTTCGCCTCCAGCAGGCCGCGCAGGTCGATCGCGGTCTCTTCCGCCCGCACCGGGCGCCGGCTGGCGGTCACGGCGGTGAGCTTGACCTCGCGGTCGGCCGAGTAGGGCCAGAAGGTGCCGAGCAGCGGCGTGGGCAGACGGTCCAGCACCACGAACCCCTTGGCATCAACGGGGACGCGGCCCTGATGAACGACGAAGGCGTGACCGTCCTTAAAGACCGTGACCTCTTTGATAGGCATTCGCGCCAGCGAGGCGGCCGGCTCAGCCTGCGACTCGGCGCGGCCGGCAACGAAAGCGGCGAGCATCCAGAGGGCGGGCAAGGTGGTTCGCATCAACATCCTCCCGATGGGGTCCAATCGAGGGACGCTCTTCCCATGGTCCGGTAGCACGCGGCGAAATGCTTCGTCGGGTGCCGGGCGCCTACGCCGTCATTGCGAGGCCGCATAGCGGCCGGAGCAATCCCGTGGCCGGGGATGGGATTGCTTCGTCGGGCGCTGCGTGCCCTCCTCGAATGACAGAAGGTCCCGGCCCTCCGCCTGTCCGCCTTACAGCCCGACCCGCGCCGCCAGCGACCCGAACCGTGGGTCGCCGCGCAGCGGATCCATCACCGGGTCAACCGCCAGGAACACCAGCTCGTGCTCGCGCTCCTCCAGGGCCCGTTCCAGCCGGGCGAAGGCGGCGTCGCGATCGCCGGCCGCGGCGAAAACACCGGCGATGTCATACTGCGGGGCGAAGCGCTGCCGCCCCAACTCGTCCAGCTCGGCCACCAGCTTTTGTGCGTCTGACCGGCGCCCGGCGGCCGCGAAGGCCCGGGCCAGGGCGGCCACGGTGATCGCACTCCGTCCCGAGAGCTGGATGGCCGTCTGGTATTCCTTCTCCGCATCCTCGACGGCCCCGGCCTGCACCAGAGTGTGCCCCAGCCAGAGGTGAGCCAGCATGAAGGAAGGATCCAGTTCGATGGTGCTCCGGTGGTGGGTGATCGCCGCGTCCCACTGGCGGGAGTAGTACTCTGCCCATCCGACGGCGGCGTTCGCGATCAGGGAGAGCGGCTCGATGTTCAGCGACTTACGCATCGCTGCCGCTCCCTCCGCGAACCGGCCCTGCTGCACCAGCAGGTTGCCGTACTGGTGCCATCCGGTGCAGTAGTCCGGCGCCAGAGCCAGGGCCCGGCGGAAGTCCTCCTCCGCGGCCGCCCACTGCCACTCGTGATACAGCCGGACGTAGGCCCGCGAGCAGTAGGCCTGGGCCAGCGAAGGATCGAGGGCGAGGGCGCGATTGGCGGCGGCCAGCGCCCGGGGGAACGCTTCCCGGGGATGCAGCCAGTCGTAGAAGCCCAGGATGTTGTACGAATCGGCCACGCCGATTTCGGCCAGCGCGTAATTGGGGTCGCGGACCAAGGCCTGCTGAAAGTGCTCGAGCCCCTTGCGGATCTCGGACTCGGTGCGGCGGCCCCAATGGAATCGGCCCCGCAGGTAATGGGTGTACGCCTCGACGTCCTCCGTCCCCTTCCGTCCGGGGGCCTGATCGGCTCCCGGCACCAGCCGCAGCTGCAGGGCCCGGGCGATGGCCTGCGAGATTTCGTCCTGGACCGCGAACACGTCGCGCAGCTCGCGATCGTAGGTGTCGGCCCAGACCTGGTACCCGTCGGCGACCGCGGTCAGCTGGGCGGCCAGCCGGATCCGGCTTCCCGCCCTGCGGACGCTGCCGGCCAGCACGGTATCTACGTTGAGGCTCCGGCCTACCACCCGGACATCCTCGCTGCGCCCCTTCCACGCAAACACCGAGCTTCGGGCCGCGACCCGGAGGCCGCCCATCTTGGTGAGGACGGAGATCAATTCCTCGGTCATACCGTCGCTGAAGTACTCGTTCTCCGGGTCGGCGCTCATGTTCACGAAGGGCAGCACGGCGATGGAGCGGGAGGCCGGCGTCGACGCCGGCGGAGTGCGAGCCGGGCCTTCGGCCGTTGGATGTCTGGCGCTCGTGTCGAGCTCCCGCGCCAGTTCGGCCGCCGTGGCATGACGGCCGGAGGGGTCCACGGCGAGTGTCCGCATGATCGTCTGCTCCAGCTCGGCCGAGACCTGGGGATGGGTGTCACGGATGGGTGCCGGGGTCTCGCGAAACCGCCGGGCGATGACCTGGGCGTCGGCTCCGGCAAATGGCGGGGCACCGGTGATCATCTCGTACAGCACGCAGCCGAGAGAGTAGAGATCGCTTCGCCCATCGAGGGTCGTCTCGCCGGCGGCCTGCTCCGGGCTCATATAGGCTGGAGTGCCGATGACGAGGCCCACCTGGGTCACCTGGGTTTCCCCAGCGGCACTCAGTGCCCGGGCGATGCCGAAGTCGGCCACCCGGGCGTGTCCGGCGGCCAGCAGGATGTTCTCCGGCTTGATGTCACGGTGGATGATGCCCCGGGCGTGCGCGTAGTCGAGGGCATCGGTCACCTCCCGTGCGATCCGCAGCGCCTCGGCGGGGGGAATGGTCCGCTCCCTGGTCAGGCGGCCGCGGAGCGACTCGCCTTCCACGTACGGCATCACGTAGTACAGCGTACCGTCGGCGTTCCCCGAGTCGAGCAGTGCGAGGATGTGGGGATGATCGAGGCGGGCGGTGAGTCGGATCTCGCGCACGAAGCGCTCGGCGCCCAGGGCCGCGGCCAAGTCGGGGCGCAGCACCTTGATCGCGACCTTGCGGTCGTGCTTGAGGTCGTGCGCGAGGTACACCGTGGCCATGCCGCCCTGGCCCAGCTCCCGCTCGACCCGGTACCGGTCGGCGAGGGCTGCGATGAGGCGCTCGCTCTCCGCCATCACCATGCCTCCAGCGGCGCCAGCAGGGCGGCAACCCGGGGGTCCGCCCGCAACCGGTCATACCGCTCCTTGCGGGAATACCAGAGCCAGGGGTCGTGATGGCGGACCGCGTTGCCTAACAACTCGACGGCCGCCTCGTGGTCGCCCAGCTCCTCCAGGGCGGCCGCCGCCGCCGCCACGGGTGGCAGCCGTCCGCCGTGCGCGGCGCGCAGCCGCGCGACCACCGCCCGCGCATCCGCCGTGCGTCCGCCATGGGCCAGGATCCAGGCGTACACCCCCTCGACCTCGGTGGGACGAACGCCTGAGAGGTCCCGGATGCGCCGTTCCATGATCGCGATGGCCTGGTCGGCGCGGCCCAGCCCCGCGAGCGCCTCGGCCTCCTGCAGCCAGGCCAGCGCGAACGAGGAGTCGAGGGCGATGACGCTCTGCGCCGCGGAGTCGGCCGCCGCGTAGCGTCGCTCGATGATCGCGGCCTGCACATACTGCACCCGGGAGATCAACGATGCCGGCTCGAGCTCGATCGCGCGCCCGATGCGCCGCTGGGCAGCAGCCAGGTCGCCGCGGCGGAGCTCCAGGATCCCGGACCAACCCCAGATCGGGGCCAGGGCGGAGTCGAGCGTCAGCGCCCGGCGAAACCGCGCGTCGGCCTCCCCGTTGCGCCCGAGGGTCATGAGGGCCATCCCCGCAGCTGCGTAGGCCTCCGCGACGGTCGAGTCGATCGCGAGCGCCTTGTCGGCCGCCGCGAGGGCGCGGCCGAGAACCGAGTCCGTCTCCACCTCGGCATAGAAGGGCAGGGTGGCGCTTGCCATGGCGAGCCAGGCCTGGGCCCGGGCGTAGCCCGGGTCGCGGGCGACTGCCTTCTCGATCAACGCGATGGCCTGGCGGATCGCAGGGCCCGTGCGCCGGTTCCACAAGACGATCCCCTGCAGCAGCAGCGAATGCGCCTCCGGGTCCGCGGTCTCGGTGCGCACTAGCGTACCCGGGGCGGCGCCGAGCGAACCCAGCAGCTCCCGGGACACTTGGCGCGCGATCTCATCCTGCACCGCGAACACGTTGCTGATCGGCCGGTCGTAGGCCTGGGTCCAGCGGATCGTTCCGTCGGCCGCCGACAGGGCCACACTGATCCTCAGCTGGCCCCGGGCGCGCTGCACCGAACCGGTGAGGAGCGACCCGACGCCCAGTTCGCGGGCGATGGCCCGCTCATCGAGTCCCCTGGCGAGCAGGGCGCCGGCGCTCACCCGCCCGATGACGCGCACCCCGGCCTTGGCCAGCGCCCGGGTGATTTCCTCCGAGAGCCCGATGCCGAAGTAGTCGTCCGCCCGGTCGCCGCTCAGGTTGGCGAGCGGCAGCACCGCGATACTGTGGTCGACCGGCGCGCTACCGGCTCCGGGGCCCCGCGGCCCGTTTCGCGACCGCATCACCGCGGCGATCGCGACCATCAGGAGCACGCCGGCGGCGAGCGCCAGACCGCGCCGCGAGCGGGCGGCAGTCAGGGCCGCCGCGACCGCTCCGCCCCCGGAGGAACCGGTGGGAGTCGGGACTGCTTCGAGTTGGCGGAGCACTTCGTCCGCATCGGCCGGGCGCGCCGCCGGGTCCTTCTCCAGGCAGCGCATCACCAGTCGGGCGAGAGCGGCCGGCACATCGGGGCGGCGCGGAGCGATCGGGCGCGGGGTCTCGCTCAGGTGCGCGGCGAGCAGGCGCTGGGGAGTGTCCCGAACGAAGGGCGGCTCGCCGGCCAGTAGCTCGTACCCCAGGCATCCCCAGGCGTAGAGATCGGCCCGGTGGTCCACGGCGGGATCGCCGGCGACCTGTTCTGGCGCCATGTAGGCCGGAGTCCCAATCGAGCTTCCCGCCTGGGTGAGCGTCGCGCCGCCGGACAGGGTGCGGGACGCCGACAATGCCTTGGCGATGCCGAAGTCCGTGACCACGGCAGCGCCGTGCGACAGCAGCACATTGTCGGGCTTGATGTCGCGATGCACCACGCCGCGGGCATGAGCGTAGCTCAACGCCCGTGCCACGTCACGCAGGATCCCGATGATCTCACGCAGCGAGGGCGTCCCCTGAGCGAGTCGCGCGCGCAGCGATTCACCGTGGACCAGCGGCATGGTGTAGAACGGCACACCCTCGGCATTCCCGGCCGAGAGCAGCGGGACGATGTTCGCCTGCTGCAGCGAGGCGGCGAGCTGGATTTCCCGCCCGAAGCGTTCGAGGCTCACGCCGGCGGCGACGTCGGCGGAGAGGACCTTGATGACGACGTCGCGGTTGAGGTCGAGCTCCCGGGCGGCGAAGACCCGCGACATCCCGCCGCCGCCTAGTTCCCGCTCGATCCGGTAGCGGTCGGCCAGGGCGGCCGCGAGGCGCTCCAGTTGCTCAGGCATCACGGTTCAAGCTGCTGCCGGTCCGGCCGCGCCGCCAGCAGATGCCAACCACCTTCTCAGCGCCCGCCGGGAGGCAGCGCGAAGATGAACAGCGTCGGCGCGCCGGTCTGACCGAACCAGAACCCGCTCCGGCCCGATGTGGCGGCGATGTACTGCCGTCCCTTCACCGCGTAGGAGATGATCCCGCCGCCCATGCCGCCCCCGGTGTTGAACCGGTACAGCTCGCGTCCTGTCACGGCGTCGAACGCGAGGAAGTCGCCGGTGTTCTCCCCGGTCAGGACCACGCCTCCGGCGGTGGTGGTGACGGCTGCGACCATGGGCTTGGCCGAGCGATAGCGCCACCGCACCTTGCCGGTGGAGGCGTCCACTGCGGTCAGCCACCCCTGCGACGCGGTGTCGAGAGCGATGCTGCCGCCCAAGTACATCTCACCCGGAACGAACCGGACGGAGTCCGCCAAGCTGAACGTGGTGCACCAGTCCACCGCCGGCGTAAACAACAGCCCGGCGCCAGGATGGTACGCGGGGCCATTCCACTCGACTCCGCCGAGTACGCCCGGGCAGGAGCGGACCCCATCCCGGGTGAGGGGTTTGTCCACGTCCGTTTGCGTGGTGACTGGCGTCTCGTAGAGCCGCTCCTGGGTCTGGCGGTCGAGGGCACGGAGAATGCCATCCTTCCCCACGGTCACAATCGCATTCCGGGTCCGTCCACCCACCCGTACCTGAATCAGCGGGGTCGCCTGGGTCAGGTCCCAGTCGTGGAAATCGCTCGGCACCAGCGAGGCGTGCCAGCGTAAAGCCCCGGTCCGGACGTCGAGTACGATGAGAGAGTTGGTGTAGAGATTCTCGCCGGGCCGGAGCTCAGCTGGCAGGTCGGGAGCGGGATTGCCAACCGCGACATGAAGTTCACCCCGCTCAGCATCGAGCGTCGGCGCGGTCCACACCCCGCCGCCACCGACGGGAACGCCGGGGGCATTCCGCCAGGTCTCGGCCCCCGGCTCCCCCGGGCGGGGAATGGTGTTGAACCGCCAGACCTGGGTCCCATCGGTCAGGCGAAACGCCCCAATCCACCCCTGCACGTTGCGCTCGCTGCCCGCGGGGCCGATGATCACCATATCCTCGAACACGAGCGGGGACATTGTGATCTGCGCCCCCTCCGCGGGCTTGGCCACCTGTCGTGCCCAAAGCAGGCGGCCGGTCGCGGCATCAATGGCCAGGAGATAGCCGTCGGCGGTGCCGCGGACCAGATAACCGTCCTTGAGCGCCACGCCGCGGTTGTTGGTCCAGACGAACTCGTCCCGCGGCTCCCAAGTGTGACGCCAGCGCTCGCGGCAGGTCGCCGCGTCGAGCGCGACGGTGAGTCGGGCGGTGGTGAGGTACATCGTGCCCTGCCACACCAGCGGGCCGGTCACGAAGGTCTCGATCGATCCGACCTGGTAGGCACAGGCCACCTGCAGCCGCCCGGCGTTCGCCGCGGTGATCTGCCGGAGCGGGGAGTACCGCGTCCCCGCATAGTCGTGAGTGTGGTACAGCCAGTCGGTGCTCTCCCCGGGGTGCAGCAGGTCCGCCTGGCTCGGCCCGGGACCGCTCGGGGTCATGCCACCCTCGCCCGCGATGAACTCGGGCGCCGGCGGCCTCGCATTCAGAGGGGCTGGGATCCGGATCCGCTTGAGGGCATCGTTCGACGTGGCAAGTTCGCGCTCGCCCGCCGCCAACCCGTTTCTCGAAAGCAGGTACGCCATCACCTGGAGATAGGACGACTCGGCGAGCGTGCCCGCGGCCGGCTTCGGCATGGTGGTGCGGATCAGGTCGTAGAGGTCCTGCACCGACCGATCCTGGCCGGACCACTTGGCACTGAAGCTGGGCCCGGTGAGCGCCGGCCCGACGGCCCCCTCCAATTCCACGCCGTGGCAGGTGGCGCAGAAGGCCCCGAAGATCCGACGACCCCGATCCGCCTGCGCCGCGGTGTACACATCATCGGCGGCCCCCTGCGCCTTCGCGGCCGTGGGGCACAGCAGTCCCGTGGCAACCGCAACCCCGACGATGGCTAGCACGGCTCGGAACGACATGCGCCCTCCTGGCTTGGCGATTGCAGAAGTCAGCGTAAGACGGCGGCGGTGCTGCGGTCGAGGGTCAGCGTCGCTCCAGCTCCATGACCCACACATCACTCTCGTTACTGCCGATGGTGAAATAGAAGGTGCGTCCGTCGGTGGCGAAGCCGTAGCGGGCGGGCTGGCGGGCCGGGTCGTCGAACTGCACCAGGGATCTGCTCTGCCCACCGCGGGTCGGGATCGCCCGGATGGCCCAGCCCGGTGGACGCCGGGTGAGGTAGTAGAGCGTTGCCCCGTCCGCCGACCACGCGGCATGGAACGCCTCCGCGCCGTCCTTGGCGTTATCGACAACCAGATGACTCAAGCCTCCCGCCGGCGATACCAGCCGCAGCCCGTCCGTGGCGTGGTAGGCAATCCACTCTCCGCTGGGCGACCATTTCGCGAAATCACCCTTCGCGCGCAGGATGCGCCCTGAGTCCGGCCCTCCCGACAGGGAGATCACGCGAAAGGACTGCGCGGCTTCGGAGATCACTTCGAACCCCAGCGCGGAGTCGCGCGGCGACCAGCTGGGATCAAGATCCTCGGTCGGCGTGAAGGTACGCCGTTGCAGGCCGGTGCCATCCGAGGACATGGTGAAGATGTCGCGATTGCCCGTGCGGAGCGAATGGAAGGCGATCTGCCGCCCGTCGGGGGACCATGTTGCGCTGAAATCGCCGGCCGGATCGGTGGTGAGCCGGATCGCCTCGCCGCCACTGGTTGTCATCTTGTAGATGTCGGTGTTGCCGCCCCGGTCCGAGTCGAACACCAGCCAGCGACCATCCCGGGAGACGTCAACGCCCTCGATGACCTGGCTGCCGGTGGTCAGCGGCCGAGCGGACGCGGCCGACACCGGACCCGAACCCGGCACGGGAATCGACCAGACGTTGGAGTAAGTCCGGAGGCTGGAGTAGGCCAGGTGAGTCCCGTCCGCTGCCATGTTGATGCCCTGTACATCCAGTCCGCTGGTCAGTCGCCGAGGCTCACCTGCCGGCCTGCCGCTCCGATCGAGGCGGACCTGATAGATGTCCCGGCTGCCACCCCGGTCCGAGACCCAGTAGAGGGCGTGGCCGTCGGAGGACCATTGCGGGCTGGTGTTCAGAGACTCATCCCCGGTGATCCTGACGGATGGGCCGTCGTCGACTGGCACCACCCAGATGGACGAGGCCCCCACGTTGCCGAAGTACCCGGTGCCGAAGGTGAAAATCGAGTTGCCAGAGACCAGGGCCAGTCTCGTTCCATCAGGCGACCACGCCGGCGAATGTGGCTCGGGGGGACCGGGGAGCCGACGCGGCTGGCCGTCCGCCACCGGAACCACGTACAGGTGCTCATCGCCGTAGCTGGACGCATAGGCGAGCCGACGCCCATCAGGGGACCACGCGAGGCCTGTCAGCGGAGTAAAGGATCCCGCCCCCAGGCCGAACGCGGTGGTGTCGATCCGGGCGACCCGCCGTGGAGAGCCACCGAGCGCGGGGACCACGAAGACCCCGTCGTTCCCGTGGAAGGCGATCTGGGTCCCGTCCGGCGACCATCTGGGCGAGCGGAAGTTGTCGGTGGAGTCGCTGGTAAGTGCGACCCGGCGGCCACCACTGACCTGCTGCACGTAGATCCGCATCCGGGTGGCCGGGCCCTGCGCATACGCGACCATGGCGCCATCAGGGGAAAGCGCCGGATCGATCTCGAGTCCGGGATCGCGCGTGACCTGAATGGTGCGTCCGACTATGGGGAGCGATTCTCCGGGGCGGGGGCGAAGCAGGACGACGGCCAGGATTGCGCTCGCGACGAGGGCGAAGGCGCCCCCGGCCAGCAGCCCGCGCCGTGATCGGAACCGGTGCAACGGCGCCTGAGTGCCGGAGGTGAGCGCCAGCGCGAACTCCTCCCCGGTCGCGAACCGATCGGCGGGGGACTTGGCCAGGACCCGGTTGAGGGTCGCCTCCAGCGCCGGCGGCACCGACTCGCGCAGGGTGGAAATCCGTGGGACCGGCTCCCGGAAGCGCTTGGCGATGATGGCCTGCGCAGTCGGCCCCGAATAGGGTGGCTCCCCCGCCAGCATTTCGTACAGCACGCAGCCGAGCGCGTAGAGATCGCTCCGGCCATCGAGATCTCCCTCGCCCACCGACTGCTCGGGGCTCATGTAGGCGGGGGTCCCGATGGCCAGCCCGGTCTGGGTGAGTCGGTCGGCCCCCGCCGTACTCACCGCCCGCGCGATCCCGAAATCCGTCACGACGGCGTGCCCCCGCTCCAGCAGAATGTTCTCGGGCTTGATGTCGCGATGGATCACGCCGCGGCCATGGGCGTAGCCCAGGGCGTCGGCGACCTCGCGGGCGATTTGCAGTGCGTCTGCGATGGGGAGCTGCTTTTCGCGGGTGACTCGATCCCGGAGCGATTCGCCTTGGACGTAGGGCATCACATAGAACAGGAACTCGACCGTCCGACCGTCCGCCCGCCCGTCTGACCGTTCGCCCGCCCGCCCACTATCAAACAGGGGCAGGATGTGCGGATGGCGGAGGTTGGCGGTGGTTTCGATCTCGCGCAGGAAGCGCTCAGGTCCCAGGGTGGCCGCCAGCTCGGGTCGCAGCACCTTGATCGCGACCTTGCGGTCGTGCTTGAGGTCGTGCGCGAGGTACACGGTGGCCATGCCGCCCTGGCCCAGCTCCCGCTCGACCCGGTACCGGTCGGCGAGGGCGGCGGTCAGACGCTCGAGAGTGCTCAGGTGATCACCCCGTGTCCCTCACTTTCCCACCCGCTGTTCGAGCTCCTGGAACCAGTTGAGCGCCACCACCAGATCGGCATGCTCGTTCGCCGTCTTGAGCACCACAAAGCGGCGCCCGTCCGGCTCGATGTCATAGTTGGTGTGGTTCTGTTGCCCAGGTACCGCCCGCTGAACAGGACCTTCGGACCACTTGCCGCAAAGGAAGGCGAGGTCTGCCGGTGCGCCGGCTTCATTGCGGTTCGGCTCGACTGGTCATCACAACCCTTCCGCTGGGCGTAGCGCCGTTCAGGCCAAGTTCATCCTGTGGAGCAGTGCTTGGAAACGAGGGTGGGAGCGCAGGGGCGCGAAAAGAAACGAGCCCTTGATGCCGTACACGCCACCGACCCGCTCCTCATATGCGCGCTCCAGCAGATTGAGCGCGGTCTCGTGCTCGCCGAGGCCGGTGTAGACGTAGGCCAGATGATAGGGGGAGAGGTTTCCCCGCCGCGACAGCTCCTCCAGCTGATGCACGACCTCCCGGGCCTTCTCGGTTTGGCCGTCGAGCCCGTAGGCCGCGCCGAGCTGGGAGAGGAAGAGGGGGTTGTCGGTTGAGAGCGCCGCCGCCTGCTTCAGCTCCGCCAGGCCCCTCTCTGCCATGCCCGTCTTGAGGTAGGCCCACCCCAGCGCGGCGTGCCCCCTGGCGTACTGGGGTTCCACCTCCACGCATCGCAAGGCTGCTTGCAACGCTTCTTCGTACCGTCCCGCCCGGAGGAGCTCTGTGGCGAGATCCGACCGGTACATCAGCGGGTCGAGCTCCTGGGCGCGCGCCTCCAGTGCGAGGGCCTCATCGTGGCGCCCGAGCGCGGAACAGAGCCAGCCATAGTGGCAGTAGATGTCGGGGGCGCCCGGGCTTAGCTGGAGCGCCAGCTTGAAGCCCGCCTCCGCGCCGGCCCAGTCGTAGTCGTGGATGAACTTGAGCATCGCCAGGACTGCATGGGCTTCACCCAGCCCGCTGTCGAGCGCCAGCGCCGTCGTGGCTGCCTGCTCCGCCTCATGGCGCGCCAGCTCCGGCCGCGTCGCGTTACCGGATCCACCGGTCGCCAGCTCCGCGTAGGCGGTCGCGATGCCGACGTGCGCCATGGCGTAGCCCGGATCGACAGCAATCGCCTTCCGGAAGTACTCGATTCCCTCCAGGACGCTCGCCTCGGTGTACCGGCTGTAGCACTGCCGCCCCTTGAGATAAAGCTGATAGGCGCGGATGTCGCGGGTCGGCTCCTTCGAGATCCGAGTCCGTTCATCCCGCGACAGCTCCGCCTTGAGGGCGGCCGCGATCTGCAGCGCCACGTCCGTCTGGATCGCGAAGACATCGGTGAGCTGGCGGTCGTACGTTTCCGCCCAGAGGTGGTGCCCCTGCTCGGCATCAATCAGCTGGGCGACGATGCGCACCCGGTCGCCGGCCCGCCGCACGCTGCCCTCGAGGAGGGTAGCGACGTGGAGGGCGGCACCGATCTCCCGCGGACTCTGCTGCCGCTGCCGGAAGGGCGTCACGGAGGTCCAGGAGATCACCTTCAATGAGCGGATCTTCGACAACTGGGCGATGACATCCTCGGTGATCCCGTCGGCGAAGAGCTCCTGCTCGGGGTCGGCGCTCCGGCTCTGGAACGGCAGGACGGCGACCGACGGTGCCGGCGGCTCGCGGCCGGGGGCCGCGGTGAGCGCGGCGGCGAAATCGCCGGCAGTGGCGAAGCGATCCGCCGGCACCTTGGCCAGCGCCCGGCCTACCGCCTGGCTCACCTGCTGCGGAACCGCAGGCCGGAGCACGGCCAGCGGCGTCGCCTCGGTGGTCATCAGCCTGGCGATCACCGCCTGCCCCGTCGCCCCGGTGAACGGTGGTTCACCTGCCAGCATCTCGTACAGCACCGTTCCCAGGCTGTACACGTCGCTCCGGCCATCCAGCTGCCGTGTTGCGGTCGCCTGCTCCGGGCTCATGTACTGCAGTGTGCCCACACTCAGGCCGCTCTCCGTCAGCCGGTTCCCTGCTGATTCCCGGATCGCGAGGGCAATGCCGAAGTCGGCCAGCATCGCCTCCCCCTCATGGAGCAGGATGTTTTCCGGCTTGATGTCCCGGTGGATCACGTCGTGCCGGTGGGCGTAGTCGAGGGCCCCAGCGACCTGCTTCGTGATCACGAGGGCCTCCTCCACGCCGAGCTGCGTCTCCCGTTGCAGCTTCTGACGCAGCGATTCGCCGCGAATGAATGGCACGACGTACCAGAGAAAGCCGTCGCTGTCCCCGGAGTCGATCAGTGTCAGGATGTGGGGATGGTCGAGCTTCGCGGTGAGGTGGATCTCGGTGAGGAACCGGTCTCGACCCAGCACCGCGGCCAGGTCGGGCCGGAGCACCTTGAGCGCCACGTCGCGATCGTGCCTGAGATCGTGCGCGAGATAGACCGTGGCCATGCCGCCCTGGCCCAGCTCGCGCTCGATGCGGTAGCGGTCGGCCAGGGCGGCGGTGAGGCGGGACGCGATGGTGCTCATGCAGGCATGAAGCTACGGGTTGCAGGGGAAGGATGCGAGGAGGGGCAGAAAGGAAAAGGGAGAAATGTGAAGGGAGATGAGAGAAGAAAGATTGGGATGGGGCGCCGGCGGTTACCTGAGGGGCTGCCGGCGGGTTTCACCCGGTGGATTGCCGGAGGACCTCCCCCAATGTCGCGATCGCCTTTACGAGCTGTGCGTCGGTGAGATACGGCGCCGGCCCCAGCCGCAACACGTCGCCGCGGGAGTCGGAACACACGCCGCGGTCGTGCAACCGCCGGCACAAGCCGCCGGCATTGGGAGCCGTGAGGGCGAGAAAGCCGCCGATCCGGGTCAGCGGGATCTCCTGATCGCGCCGGATGATCTTGGGATCGACGCCGAGGGCGTCGAATTCCCGCGCCAGCAGCCCGATCTGGTGCTGGCTCACCTCGCGGAGCAGGGCGGGGGTGAGACCCTGGTCGTCGAGGAAACCGAATACGGCCGCAGCCCGGTAGTGGCTGGTCGGATCGTAGGTCGCGCCGGCGAAGCGATCGGGGCCCTGGCCGTAGACGACTCGCCCGGGGGTCTGCTGGTCGGCGAGGGCGGTGAATTCACTATACCAGCCGGTAAACACCGGCCGGAGGTCACAGTTCCGCGGAAAACGAAGAAAGCAGTTGCCCTCTCCCAGCTGGCAGTACTTGTATCCGCCCCCGACCACGAAGGCATCCATCAAACCTTCGGTCCGCAGCGAGAGCGGCACGACGTTGAGCGCATGATATGCGTCCACCAGGAGCGGCACGCCGTTCCCACGACATGACTCGGCCAGGTGGGCCAACCCCGAGAGAATCAGGCCGGTGTTGAAGAACACCGCCGATACCAGCACCGCGGCCGTACGATCACTGATCGCGGTGCCCAGCCGCTCGCTCAGCGTGGTGATGGGATCCTGCGGAACCCGCACCACCTCGATACCCTCCTCGGCAAGGCGGTCCAGCTGGCGACGCAGGGTGTGGAACTCACCGTCGGTGCTGATCAGCTGACTGTGGGTCTTCAGGGGCAGCGCGGAGAGAAACCGGACCACCAACTCGTGGGTGTTGGGCGCGAGCGCGATGCAGCCGTCGGTGTCATCGAGCAGCCTGGCAAAGCCGCGCCGCACCCGCTCGGCCCGGGCGAAGGCGTGCTCCCACTTGTCGTCCACGTATTTCGCCGCGTCGAGCCACGCGGCCTGCTGGCCCTCGAAGCCGCAGTCGGGCCAGGCCTGATGCGAGTGGCCGGTCAGCAGAAGCCGCTCGGCTACCCGGAAACGGCTGTAGTTCGGGGCGAGGGCGTTGGGGGAGTTGTAGAGATCGTTTGGGTTCATGGTTTAGTGCCGCGTACATGGTGCCCAGTGCCCAGTGCCCAGTGCCCAGGTACCGTGTACCGTGTACCGCGTACCACGTACCACGTCCGGGTGCCCAGTGCCCAGTGCCAGAAGGTACCGCGCACCGTGTACCCCGTACCGAGTACAGATTGCCCGATGCTGGAATATCGGTGCAGCTTGACGAGTGCTGGTTGCCGACGCATCCATGGTTCCCCGTTCCCCGTTCCCCGTTCCCCGTTCCCCTCACAACTCCGTCCTGATCGCCCACAGATCCGGAAACAGCGGCTGATTCAGGGTGGTGATCAGATACTCCGCTCCCGCGGAGCCGCCGGTGCCACGCCGGGTTCCGATAGTTCGCTGCACCATCTTGACGTGGCGGTAGCGCCACTCCTGGAGGCCCTCGTCCAGATCCACCAGCCGCTCGCAAAGGTTGGCGATCGCCGGGTTCTTTCGGTAGATGACGATGAGGGTCTGCTGGAACGCCGGTGAGGGGTCGACCGACTGGGTGATGTCCCGCGACCGCAGCTCGTCGGGTACCGGGAACCCGTTGACCTCCACGAATTTCAGGAACGCATCCCAGAGCGTGGGCTGAGCCAGCCGCCTGACGAGCTGCTGCCGGCCGGTGGAGCCTTCGGGATAGCGGTCCAGCGAGGCGGGCCGCTTGAGCCCCAGGGAGAACTCCAACTCGCGGAACTGGTGCGACTGGAAGCCGCTGCCGCTCTCCAGCCGGTCCCGGAAGGAGAGGAACTCCAGCGGCGTCATGGTCTCCAGGATGTCCAGCTGGGCCACCAGCACCTTGAGGATGGTCAGGATGCGCTTGAGCGTGTGCTGGGCTCGAACAGCGTCGCTCCTTACCAGGAGCCGCTGCAGGTAGTCCAGCTCGTGCAGCAGTTCCTTGAACCAGAGCTCATAGACCTGGTGGATGACGATGAACAGCATCTCGTCGTGCTCTGGCCCCTCGGAGAGGGGCTGCTGCAGGCCGAGCAGCTGGTCGAGCTTGAGATACTCAGAGTAGGTTGGCATGAGAGTGTGGGGTGACGATACTCTTGATCGGCTATCGGCTATCGGCTATCAGGCATCGCTTATGGGTGTTCGCTCGGCTGTGGGCTAACAGTCAAAGGGCAACCGCTGACGGCCAAGATCTCGTGGCACCGCGCCAACGGTAACGTCCGGTTTCCGATAGCCGATAGCCGATAGCCGTCAGCCCTCCGCCGTCCCCTAACCCCTGCGTCATAACCTCGGCGTATACCTATCCAACGCCTCATACTGCGGGGGCCAGGGCATCGGCCAGCCCAGCGCGCGTGCTGCGTGGCGGGTCCAGTACGGATCCCACAGGTGCGTACGAGCCAGGACAACCAGGTCGGCACGGCCCGCTGCAAGAATGGTATTGGCGTCTGCGTAGGACGAGATGTTGCCAACGGCCATGGTCGCAATTCCGGCTTCCTGCCTGATCCGGTCGCTGAAGGGAGTCTGGTACAGGCGGCCGTAGACCGGGGTGGCGTCGGGGACGGTCTGGCCGGTGGACACGTCCACCACATCGCAACCGTGGGCCGCGAGCAGCCGCCCCACCGCCACCGCGCTCTCCGGCTCCATTCCGCCCGGTGCCCAGTCAACCGCCGAGATGCGCACCGACATCGGCTTCGGGGCCGGCCAGACCGCCCGCACCGCGTCGAAGACCTCGAGCGGAAAGCGCATCCGATTCTCCAGCGACCCACCGTACTGATCGGTGCGCCGGTTGGTGAGGGGAGAGATGAAGCTCGCCATCAGATAGCCATGGGCGTAGTGCAGCTCCAGCAGATCGAAGCCCGCCGAGTCCGCCAGCTCCGCGGCGCGGACATAGTCCTGCTTCACCGCGGCAAGGTCCGCCGGCGATGCCTCCCGTGGCACCTGACTGTGAGGCAGGTAGGGGATGGGCGACGGTGCCAGCAGCGGCCAGTTACCGGCTTGCAGTGGCTCGTCAGGCGCCTCCCAGAGGCGCTGAGTCGAGCCCTTGCGCCCGGCGTGGCCCAGCTGCATCCCGATCTTCGCCTCGCTGTGGCGGTGCACGAACTCGACGATGCGGCGCCAGCTGTCGGCGTGCTCGGGCCGGTACATCCCGGCACACGCGGGGGAGATCCGCGCCTCCCGGCTCACGTCGGTCATCTCGGTCATCACCAGGCCGGCGCCACCGATGGCGCGACTGCCGAGGTGAACCAGGTGCCACTCGCCAGGCATGCCGTCGTCGGAGCTGTACTGGCACATGGGCGACACCACGACGCGGTTGGGGAGCACCAGCTCACGGAGCCGGAACGGGGTGAACAACGGCGGCGGTGGCGGGTCGCACGGCACCGGCACCCGACTCTGTTGCTCGGCCTCTCCCGCGAACCACTGATCCACCTTCGCGACGAACCCGGGATCGCGTACCCGGAGATTCTCGTGAGTGACCCGGAGGCTCCGGCTGAGCAGGGCGAAGGCGAACTGAATCGGCTCCATCGTCAGGTAGCGCTCGGTGTCCTCGAACCATTGCAGACTGGCCTGGGCGGCCCGCTGCAGGCTCTCGACCGCCGGCCGGCGCCCGGCCTCGTAGGCCGCCAGCGCTTCGGGCACGGCCGGATGGTCGTGGAGGGCTCCGGCCAGGGCGATCGCGTCCTCCATGGCGAGCTTGGTGCCCGAGCCGACGGAGAAATGCGCGGTGTGCGCGGCGTCGCCCAGCAGCACCACGTTCTGGTGATGCCAGCGGGCGGTGCGCACGGTGGGGAAGCGGCGCCAGATCGAGCGGTTCCGGAGCAACCGGTGACCGTCGAGTTCCTCGGCGAAGAGCGCCTCACAGAAGGCCACGGTTGCGTCCTCGTCGGTCTCGCCGAGCCCGGTGGCGCGCCAGCATGCCTCGGTGGTCTCGACGATGAACGTGGAATGGCCCGGCTCGTATTGATAGGCATGCACCCGCCACAATCCCTGCGGCGAGGGCTTGAAGTAGAAAGTGAAGGCGGGGAACGGCCGGGTGGTGCCCAGCCACACGAACCGGTTCGGCCGATAGTCTATGGTCGGCTGGAAATGTTCCGCCAGCCGGGTGCGGACCATGCTGCTGAACCCGTCGGCCCCCACGACCAGGTCCGCCTCGTTCACTGCGCTGAGGTCGGAGGCCTCGGTGGAGAATCGGAGCTGAACGCCAAGCGTCGAGGCCTGCTCGGCGAGCACCTCGAGCAGGACCAGGCGGGAGATGCCGGCGAATCCATGGCCGGTGGACCGGACGACCTGGCCGCCGAAATGGATCTCGATGTCGTCCCAGCGGGCCAGCCGTGCGGCCATCGCCGCCTGACTCGGCGGATCGGCGGCCGCCAGCCCCTCCTGGGTGGCGTCCGAGAATACCACGCCGAAGCCGAACGTGTCGGTCAGCCGGTTCCGCTCGACAACGGTTACCTGGTGATCGGGGTCGGCCCGCTTCATCAGGATGGCGAGGTAGAGACCCGCCGGGCCGCCACCGATGCAGACGATCCTCATAGTAGTGGCCGGGCCTCCGTGGCCGGCCCCGTGTCCCGCGCCCTGCCCGGCTCGCCCGGCTCCCACTCCGGAGCCGTCAGACGCCGGCGGCCGTCGGTGGTCAGCGCCACGCCGGGGTCATCCAGCCCCACGTGGTCCCACAGCTTGCAGGTCACCGGTTTGTGCACCTGGTCCAGCCCCTCACAGTAGTTGGTGAACACGCAGCGCCGAACCTCCGCTCCGCGGCCCAGGCGGATCTTCCGGAACCAGTCTGGATCGGCCAAGGACTGCCGGGCGGAAGCGACGATGTCGGCGTCGCCCTGTTGCAGCAGCGCTTCGGCTTGATCGAAGGTCGAGATCCCGCCGCACACGACCACCGGCGTAGTGCATCCCGCGGCCCGCACGGCGCGGCGCACCGCGCTCACCGCCGCGACGTTCCGGCCGAAGGGCCCGCGGTCGTCTGAGCGGACGGTCGGCATGCACTCGTAGCCACTGGGACCGGTGTAGGGATAGCGGGCCCAGCCAACCTTGGGCTGCTTGGCGTCCTCGAATTTTCCACCCCGGGAGAGCGAAAGGTAGTCCATGCCCGCCCGAGCGAATTCAGCGCCGAACCAGGTCGCGTCCTCCGCGCCGCTCCCGCCGGCGATGCACTCTTCGGCCAGAAAGCGGCAGCCCACCACGACGCGCGGAGATACCGCGGCGCGCACCGCCTGGTAAACCTCGAGCGGCAGGCGGACCCGGTTCTCGCGACTGCCACCGTAGCCATCCGGCCGGGTATTCAGCGCCGACAGGAACGACGCCAGCGTGTACGCATGGGCGAAGTGCAGCTCCACTCCGTCGAACCCGGCCGACTCGGCCCGCCGGGCCGCCCGGGCAAACACGCCGGGGAGAACGGCCGGGAGATCGCGGATATGGGGCAGATCCAGATCGGTCACCAGCTCACGCTCGCCGTATCGCAGCGCGTCGAGCTCGCGGGCCGAGAGCACGCTTTCCAGCTCGGCATCCGGCATGCGGGCCAGCGACTCCCGGATCTGGGCATCGGTCCCGCCGATCAACTCCCGGTGGCGGTCGGTGACGGAGAGAAACTCGCGGAAGTACCGGACCGGATCGGGCCTGCGCCGGATGCGCAGAAAGTCAATGATCTGAATGAAGAGCCGAGTGTGCCCGTTGCTTGCCGCTCGGACGGTCTGCACCAGGCCGTGGAGCCCGGGGATGAAGCGGTCATCGCCGATCCGCATGAGCGGCCCGCTGGGGATGTCGCGCACACCGGTAGCCTCGACGACGAGCGCGCCGGGCCGTCCCTCCGCGAACCGGCGGTACCAGGCGAGGATCTCGGGAGTTACGTAACCCTCGTCGGTCGCGCGCCAGGGCACCATGGCGGGGACCCAGGTGCGCTGTTCCAGCTCGATGGGTCCGATCCGGATCGGGCTGAACCAGAGCGACCGCGCCGCCTCGTCGGCCGATGGCCAGCGGGCGGGTGGAATCGCATGGCGAACCACGGGTTCAGGATGCCACATGGAGTACCAGGGTAGAGGCGGGCGTCCCTGCCCGCCAGAAGGGGCGGGCGTCCTACCACCTCCTCGGCAAAGATTACCACAGAGACACAGAGGCACAGAGCGATCTCTGCCGCTGGCAATTGACTCCTCTGTGTCTCTGTGCCTCTGTGGTTTTCAGTGTGGTTTTTCAGTCGCCCGGACCCGCGTGGACGCTCGGGGTGGCGCTTCCCTGCGGCTCGACTCCAGGACCACCCATCCACTCCACCCCTGGGAGTCGCCGTCGGGAAGCGCCACCTCCTCGCTCATCGCGCCTCGAACAACTACCACAGAGACACGGAGGCACAGTGCGATCCCGTCGCCTGCAATTGACTCTCTGTGCCTCTGTGACTCTGTGGTTGTCAGTTCTGTTTTCAGTGGCTCGGACCCCTGTGGACGCTCGGGATGGCGCTTCCCTCCGGCTCGACTCCAGGACCACCCATCCCCTCCACCCCTCGGAGTCGCCGTCGGGAAGCGCCACTCCCTCGCGTCAGCAATCCTCGTGTCTGGCCCCTGACGCCTATTTGGCCCTGAGCAACTCCCCCGCGATGATCAGGTGCTGAATCTCGGTTGTTCCCTCGTAGATGCGGAGTGCGCGCACTGCGCGGTACAGCCGGTCCACCGGGTGATCGGCGAGCACGCCGCGGCCGCCCAGGATCTGGACCGCGTCGTCCACGACGCGTTGCGCAGCTTCGGTGGCGAAAGCCTTGGCCATCGCCGCCTCGAGCGTGGTTCGCTCCTTCCCGTGGTCGCGCTCCCAGGCGGCGCGGTAGACCAGGAGCCGGGCGGCGGTGAGGTCGGTCGCCATCCGCGCGAGTTTCTCCTGGATCAGCTCGAACTCTGCCAGTGGCCGGCCGAACTGGCGCCGAGCGGCCGCGTGGGAGAGGGCTTCGTCGAGGGCGCGCTGGGCCATGCCGCAGGCCGCCGCGCCGACGGTGGGTCGCAGCCGGTCCAAGGTCGCCAGGCCCAGGCGGAGCCCGCCGCCTTCTTCGCCGAGCCTGGACTCGGCCGGTACTCGGCAGTTTTCGAAGGCGATCTCGCCAAGCGGATGCGGCGTGCTGATCTCGAGCGGGCGGACGAATCGGAACCCTGGGGTTGAAGCGGGGACGAGGAAGCAGGAGATACCCTTCGACCCGCGGGGCGGGTCGGTGGTGGCGAACACCGTATAAAAGTCGGCGATTCCGGCGTTGGAGATGAAGGTCTTGTTGCCGTTCAGGACGTAGCGATCGCCGTCCCGGGTGGCGCGGGTGGTCAGGCCCCCTACGTCGGACCCGGCCTCCGACTCGGTCATGGCGAACGCGGCCATCGCTTCGCCGCGGGCGACGGCGGGGAGCCAGCGGTCGCGCACGGCTCCGGACCCCGCGAGCAGCACCGGCATCGACCCCAGCGCCTGGAGCGCGAAAACCGCATCGGCCAGGGGTGAGGCCCAGCCCAGCGCCTCCCGAATCAGGCAGCAGGCGCGGAAGTCCTGCTTGAGCACCGGCTCGAACCAGCCGGCCTTCCCCAGCGCCGCCAGCAGTTCGCGCGCCTCGCGCCGGCCGGCCGCATCGTCCACCGGCTCGGGCCGCGGCGCCACTTGCTTCCCGGTGAAGGTGGTGATCCGCTCTGCCAGGTCGGCGTGATCGGGGTCGAGGAACGCCCGCACGGCTGTGCTGTCGGGCATGGCAGACCGGGGTTGTGGTGAGTCAGACAAACCGGGGCGACCGCTTGGCGCGGAAGGCTTCGTACGCTTCGCGGAAGTTGGGGCTCAGCATGCACCCGGCCTGCGCCTGGGCCTCGGACTCGAGCGCAGAGCGGAGATCCATCGATGCCTCGCGATTGAGAGACTCCTTGGTGACGCCCAGCGCGAACGAGGGCCCCTGAGCCAGCTCGGTCGCGAGGGCCTGGGCCTCGGGAAGCAGACGATCGGGGGCGACGACCCGGTTGTACAGGCCGATCCGCTGGGCCCGCTCCGCATCGATAAACTCGCCGGTCATGAGCAGCTCGCTCGCGACGCCGAGTCCCACGATCCGGGGCAGCAGCCAGGCCGCGCCCATGTCGGCGCCGGCCAGGCCGACCTTGGTAAAGAGGAAGGCGATCCGGGCGGTCTCGGATGCGATGCGAATGTCGCTCGCCGCCGCGATCACCGCGCCGGCCCCCGCCACTGTGCCGTTGAGCGCCGCCACCACCGGCCGCCGGCACTCCCGGATGGACAGGATCAGGTCGCAGGTGAGGCGGGTGAAGTCCAGCAGGCCTTCGTAGTCGCGCTCGAACAGCGCGCCGATGATGTCCTCGACGTCCCCGCCGGTGCAGAAGGCTCGGCCGCTCCCGGTAATCACGACCGCCCGCACGCCGTCCTCCTCACTCAGCGCCCGGAAGGTGTCCCGCAGCTCGGCGTAGACCTCGAAGGTCAGGGCGTTGAGGCGCTCGGGACGGTTCAAGGTGATGGTCGCGACACCGGTCTCGGGATCCGCCTGATAAAGGAAGGACCGCGGGGCCAGGGCCATTGGTCGCTCGGCGTGGGGGTTGAGTGAAAGGTAAGGGTTCGGTGATCAGTGCCCAGTGCCGGGTGCCCAGTGCCGGGCACCCGCCCTCTGGGGTAGGGGCGGAGCTACTGCTCCGCCCACCGAGGGCCGTGGCAACGGCTCATCGGCACGTCATTGGCCTGTAATCGGGTTCAGCCGCGGGCTATCATGATGGCTGCGTAGTGTAGCGGCACGCAGCTCCAGGGATCGCCGCGACCGCCGTCGGGTGGCAATCATCGGCTAACACCTGACGCCTGACACCTCGCGCCTGACGGCTCATCACCAGGACAGGACCATGCTCCGCCTCACCCCGGCTGTGAGCCTCATTTCCGCCTTGGTACTCTGCTCCTCTACTGTGGCGGCGCAGGCAACGGCCTGCGGGCCCGGCGCCGGCTCGCCGGTCGAAAGCTTCGCCTGGCAATTCATTTCGGCGGTGGCGGCCCGGAAGCCCGGCGAGAACGTCGCCGTTTCTCCGGCGAGCGCGGCGGAGGCGCTGCAGATGCTCCAGGCGGGCGCCGGGGGCAGCACCCGGCGGGCCCTCGATTGCGCAATCGGGACGGAGCGGCCTGGTGGCCGGATCGCGACTTCGCGTGAGGATTCGGCCGTCACGCTCGCGGTGGGCAATTCGGTCTGGGTGAGGTCGGACCTTACGCCCGCGCCCGCGTGGGTGGGCATCCTGAAGCGGGATTTCCGGGCCGAGGTAGCCTCGCTGGTCCTGAGCAATGAGGCGGCGAAGAACCGGATCAACGCCTGGGTCAAGCGAGCGACCCGCGACAAGATCACCTCTATCCTCGACCAGCCGCCGGATGACACGACCCTGCTCATTCTGCTCAACGCCGTCTATTTCAAGGGCCGTTGGGCCGCCGAGTTCGACAGCACGCTGACTCGGCCGGACTCCTTCGACCTCAGGAGCGGTAAGCGGGTTCCGATCAGGATGATGTGGCGAACCGGCTCGTACCGGCTGGCTCAGCTCGGCAGTGCCAAGCTCATTCGCCTTCCCTACCGGGGTGATCGCTACGCTTTCTACGTGGCGCTCCCCGACAGCGGCCATAGCCTGGCCGAGATCGAGCGCCGGCTCGATAGCCCACGGTGGCGCTCCTGGCAGGACTCCCTGGTCTTCCAGGACGTCCGGCTGGGCCTGCCCCGCTTCCGGCTCGAGGCAACCGAGAATCTCATACCCTCGCTCACCGCGATGCGGCTCGGTGTGATTTTCAGCCCTGACAGCGCCGACTTCTGGCCGATGTTCGCCCAGCCACCCGCGGGCAGTCTGCGGCCGTTCGTAGGCGAGGCTAAGCAGAAGGTGTTCCTTGAGGTGAACGAGGAAGGCACCGAAGCGGCGGCGGTGACCGAGATCGGTATAGCGATTACATCCGCGCCCCCACCACCCGTCCCAGTCGTCGTCAACCGGCCGTTCCTGTTCATGCTTCAGGACGACAGCAGCCGGACAGTCCTGTTTGCGGGGAGGGTGGTGGATCCGGGGAAGTGAGCGAGGGGCCTTCCACCGTGGTCGGTTTGGTTGGACTGGTGTGTGCCTGTGATCCGTCCGTGACACCAGCCACCGTGTTTCGTTTCAGCCAGGCCGCCGGCGGCCCACACCCGCGGTATCACGCTATCCGGCCCGTTGAGTGTTTATGTCGTCCTCCTTCTCGGTTTTGACCGCGGCCCTTGCGGTTGTCGCCCTCGCGATGGCCGCCGCTCAGCTGGCCGTGGCGCTTCGTGAGCTGCGCAATGGCCTGGAGGAGCTGCGCACGCCGCCGGAGCCAAGGGGTCGCCGTTCCGGCCGTGCCCCGCGGGCCCTGCTCTCCGCTCTCTATCCGGAGGCCAGCCCGTCGCGCCTTAGCACCTTGGCCGCCGTCCCTGGTGGCTTCTGGATCGGGGCGGCGGTGCTCCTCATGGCGCTCTCCGTGGCACTCGGTCTCCGTTCTCCGGCGGCAACCAGGTCCCTGTCGGCCACCCCGGATCCCGAGCTCGCCCGGCTTCGGAGCCGTGTCGACTCCCTGGCCTCATCCCTGATAGTCGTGCGGGACTCCATCCGGCTGGCGGCGGTGGCGGGTCCGGCGCACGCGCAGCCGAGAGAAGGGCGGATGGCGCGGCGGACGCTCCCCGCCTCGCCCGGAATAGTGCCCGCCGCCCCCCGCCAACCCGCCCTGACCCTCGATTCTACAGCGTCGCTCAGGCCCTAGGCTTACGAGAACGCAGGCGTTCGGGCGGGCCGGAGCTCAACCCCCAAGCTGGCGACCTCGCGGGTCCGGAGTCGCTCGGTACAGAATTGTCTGCCCCATGCACCTTTGAGTCCGGGCCTCCCCTTGCCCCTCGGCATACCTCTGACTATGGTCAGAGATATGGACGCCATCGCCCAGGTGCGCAGTTTCAACCGGACCGTTACCCATCAGATCGGGGCCCTGGAAAGCGGCTTCCTCGGGCGCAATCGCTCCCTCGGCGCCTGCCGGGTCCTGTTTGAGATCGGCCCAAAGGGCATAGAGATCCGCAGCCTCCGCGCCCGCTTGGGGCTGGACTCCGGATACACCAGTCGGCTACTTCGAGGGTTGGAGGCCGACGGCCTGATCCGCATCCGTCCTTCCCCTACCGACGCCCGGGTACGGTGCGCCACCCTCACTAGCGCGGGCCGGAGGGAACTGGCCCTGCTCAATCGTCTTTCAGACAAGGCTGCGAGCGCACTCCTCGACCGCCTCTCGGAAAAACAACGCGTCAGCCTCCTCACCGCCATGGAGACCGTCGAACGTTTCCTCCTGGCCGGTGCAGTCCGTCTCCAGGTCGAGAACCCGCGCAGCCGAGCTGCGCAGTACTGCCTGCGGTCCTATTTCGACGAGCTGGCAGCGCGCTTCGACGCCGGTTTTGACCCGGCCCGCAGCATTCCGGCAGCGGCCCAGGAGCTCGTACCGCCCCACGGATACTTCGTCCTGGCCACGTTGAATGGCGAGCCGGCCGGCTGCGGCGCCCTCAAGTGCCATGCGGACTACGGAGAGATCAAGCGCATGTGGGTTGCCCCATCCGCACGCGGATTCGGCATCGGAACCCGCATCCTCCATCGCCTTGAGGACCTTGCGCGAGAGCAGGGGATACCGCTGCTGCGGCTCGAAACGAACAAGGCCCTGACCGAGGCCCAATCCCTCTACCAGAAGAGCGGCTACAGCGAAGTCCAACCGTTCAATGACGAGCCGTATGCACACCACTGGTTCGAAAAGCGACTCTGAGCCACCCGAGGGCAGGTCTCCGCAGTCGGGCAAGAGTGGGTGACTCAATGCCTTCTCGCTGGCGCTGGATCCTGGTCGTCGCCGCCGTCACGGCTCTCGACCTGCTCGCCCGGTTCGGCGCGTCTTTCCACTTCGACCGAGTCATGCATATCGAGGCCGTCCTCTTTCCGGTCACGGGGGCGGTTCTCGCGATTCTTCTTCAACACGAGCCCAGCACGCAGGGCTGGCCGCACGCGATCAGGATCGGCCTCGTTTGGCTGTTCGGCCTGGGAGGCCTCCGTCCCGTCCTCTGGACGCTTGGCCTGCCACTAATGGCGGCTAACTTCGCCACACTGATTGGTGCGCTGGCTGGCGTCCTGATCTGGCTGGTTCGGCGCCGCCAGCGTGTCCTGGGCGGCTCCCCCCGAGGCCCTGCCTAACTGCGTTTGAAGCCGGCGGAGTGCGGCGGCCGCTTGGCCGGGAATGGCTCTCTCTTGATTATGGCCACCGCACCCCGCGGCTCAGGCGCGAGCCGACGAAGGCCCTTGGCCGCCGCTGGCTGTCTAGCCGGCGCACGGAGCTGCCGGGCGCTATGTTACCGAGGAAGGTCAGTTCGCTCGGGACTACGGACTGCCCGTTGATAACTGTCCATGTCCCGACTGCAGGCAAGTGGCTCGGGTCCGACTGCGACAGCCAAAGGTGGTGAACCAATGAACGCGTCCGAACAGCCCGCCTCGCAGAGTCCGGCCTCGCCCCGCGCTTCGCTGGGATCGGTCGCCACGAGGGTCCTTTTGCACGGCGGGTTTCTGCTGATCGCCGTGGGCTGTCTCGCGGCGTACGAGCATTTCAAGATCGAGGGCCACTCGGGCGCGTCGCTCGCGAGCCTGGTGGCGGCCGCGGGCTTCGGCTTCGCGCCGGTGCGCGACTTGGTCCGCGTCGTGTTCAGGATCGAGGGCAAGGTACTGCACCTTGTGCACGGCCTGGGCGGCCTGGCGCTCGTCGCCCTGCCGCTCGCCGGGGTCGTCTCCGGCGCGCCGGTGCTGACCCACGCCGCGATGGCGCCGTTCGCGATCATGGGCGTCGCCCAGGCGGTCATGCACCAGGACCACCCGCGCAATGCGGCACAGGCAGCGGCGCTGCAACGCTTCGCGGCCAGCCTGCCGGAGGTTGCGCAGTTCGCCGGCTCGAAGAACCTCGCCTCGCCCGAGAACGCAAGGCGGGCAGTCTCGGTCCTCTCCGACATCCTCGCCAAGGCGCAGGCGCTGGGCGAAACCGAGCTGCAGTCCGATCCCGGTTTCCAGAGCGCGCTCCGCCAGGTGTCGACGCGCTTCGGGGCGAACCTGGGCCTGGACGCGGTGGACCTCGCGGTGGCCAAGCTGGCGGCGAACCCCGCCACCGCGGGCGCGGTCCCGGAGCTGCGTCAGCAACTCGCATTGGCGCGCAGGACGATCGCGAGCGCCGGGAGTCGCTAGCCGAGCGCGTTCGGCCCTTCCCATCGTCGAGCTCTCCGGCAACGGTGGGACCTACCATCTTCAGGTGCAGAGGCAGAGGACGCAGCGGCAGGCGGCGCCAACGTGGTCGGCTAGGGTGACGGTGGCGTCCGCACCACGCCATTCCTGCTCGATGGTCTTGCCTTTTCGCCACAGCACGGCGTGGGTGGATCCTGGCAGACTGACGTTGCCCACGATCTCCCCTCGGTCATTGATGGCCGTCGCCTGACTCGACGCGCCGAGCTGAAGAGCCCCCAGTCAGGTGGCAGCCCCTCCATATGAACGCTTCCTGGCCACCCGCGTGAGACGCATAGCCGGCGCTTTGGCCCTGCTCGTAATGGCGCTCGCCTCGCCGGGCGGCGCGGGCTGGCCCGGCCGGCCGTGGTCGCGTAGGTTCTCCGCAATTCGCCGCGCGCCGCGCAGGTGAGGCGCGGCCGCACTCGTCGCCGTTTCGCTGGTTACTCGCGACCACGAGAGGAACCCACCCGTGATCTTCGACTTCCCGACCCTCACGCTCATCCACGTGGTCCTGAGCCTCATGGGAATCCTCGCTGGCCTGGTCGTGGTGGGAGGCCTGATGGCGGGCGTCCGACTCGATGGCTGGCTCGGCATCTTCCTCGTGACCACGGTATTGACCAACGTCACGGGGTTCTTCTTTCCCTTCAGGACCCTGCTGCCCTCTCACATCGTGGGAGGGATTTCCCTCGTCGTCCTGCCGGTCGCCATCGCCGCACGTTACTGGAAGAACCTTGCCGGCTCCTGGCGCCGGGTCTTCGTCGTGACCACGGTGCTCGCGCTCTATTTCAATGTCTTCGTGCTGGTGGTGCAGCTGTTCCAGAAGTTCCCCGGGTTGATCGTGATCGCTCCCACCCAGAAGGCCCCTGCCTTCCTAGGGACGCAGCTGCTGGTGCTCGCGTTGTTCCTTGCCTTTGGCAGAGCTGCGATGAGGGGCTTTCGGCCCGAGCGAATGGCCCCGGCGCGCTAACGTCAGCCCCTGGCCTGGCGGGCGCTCAGCACGCCCGGGGCGGTGCGAGGCCTTCCTGAGGCGTCCATCTCCCGTTACATGACAAGTCTGACCTGATACCCGCCCGGCCCTATCTTCATGGTGGCCTCACGGTGCGTTGTAGGCGCCGGGGCTAACCTTCCGCACACCGCTTTCAGGAGTCTTCATGCTGCGCGAAGTCCAGCTGAACCCGGCATTTGCGGAGGAGTACCCCTCCCTTGTTCCGGGGCGTTGGTACACCGCCGCTGCCGTCGCCGGCCTCGTCAAGGGCACGCGGATCGTTCGCGAGGGCGCCGACGCGCGGTTACCTGACCGGATACTGCCACCCGCCCATTTCGAGTTCCGCGGTGGTGGCCCCCGTCGCGGCAGCTGGTTGGGCCTGCGCAGCCGGCGCCTCGACCGTCACGGCGGCCGGGCAGGGGGGGGCGGGTGAGTCGGCTCGCGGCTGCCTGACCGGCGGTGGTGGGGTCGTTGAGCGAGGCACTCGCTCAATAGGCCACCCGGCCTGCCGCAAGGCGCCCGGACCCTCTGGTTGCCCTGGCCGACTGGCGCCGGTATTGTCTGGTGGGTTCCGATCGCCGGGGGATGTCTGGAAACCGTTGAGTCGACCTACGGCTCCGACCAGCACGGCCTGATCTGGGCCTACCTGTTCGAGCCCCAGGCAGCCCCGGTCGCGATCGACTCGGATCAGGTTCCGGGGTGGCTGCACGCCGCAACCGCAACGGCCGGGGAGTCCTTCCTCTGGCTGCACCTCTCCCTCGCAAATGCGGCATCGGAGCGCTGGCTCCGTCGCTGCCTCGCCCTGCCCGAGGCGTTCTACGACTCCCTCAGCGAGCACGCTGGCTCCACCCGACTGGAACAGGACGGGGACACGCTGGTCGCGGTGCTCCATGACGTTCTGTTCGACTTCACCTTCGATCCCGAAAGCGTGTCGACGGTATACCTCTGCATGGCTCCCCGGTTCGTGGTCTCGGCCCGGCTCCGGCCGATTCGATCGGTGGACCGGCTGCGGGGCACGGTGCGGGCGGGCCACGTCTTCCGCTCCCCGGCAGAGCTGCTCGCTCAGCTGCTGCACCACCAGGCCGAGGTCCTCACGGACATCAGCCGCCGCGCGGCGCAACATGTCGATCTGATCGAGGACAAGTTGCTCGCCAACCGGATCCCGACCAGCCGCCGGGAGCTGGGCACCCTGCGTCGGACGCTGGTACGCCTGCAGCGGCTCCTGGCGCCGGAGCCGGCGGCGCTATTTAGGCTGCTCGGCCGCTCCCCCGGCTGGATCGGCGCAGAGGATCTTCAGGAGCTGCGCCAGTCCGCGGAGGACCTCTCAGCTGCGATGGCCGATTCTGGCGCCCTGGTCGAGCGAGTGAAGCTCCAGCAGGAGGAGCTGGCCGCCCTGGTCGGCGAGCAGACCAGTCGCACCCTTTTCGTCCTGACGGTCGTGACCGTCCTGGCACTCCCCATCAACCTGGTCGCCGGTCTCTTCGGGATGAACGTCGGTGGCATTCCGTTCGCCGGTCACCGGCGGGGCTTCCTGCTGATCGTGGGAGTGCTTGCCCTCTTTACGCTCGCGGCCGCCTACCTGGCGCTCTGGAGACGGCGGGAATAACGCCATCGGGGGAGTCATGAGAGCGCGCACCAGACGGCGGTCCGATGGTCTCGCCCTCGGCGAAGTGGGCGCGGATGCGGGGGACGACTGCCCCGATGGCGCCTTCCAGCGAAGCGATGCGCTCCTCGAAGACCGCGCTGCTTGGGTTGCCGATCCGGGTGTGGATGTTGCCATACTGCTTGAGTTCGAACAGCTGGGCCGCGATCTCGGTGTGGTCGACAACGAAAGAGGTGGTCTGGTAGATCGGCACTGCGCGGGCTCCGACCACCGCATCGGGGATATGCCCGGCGTGCAGCATCCGGGTCTCGAAGCCGAAGCTGCGCTTGCGGGCGGCAGGCGCGGCGGTCTCTCGGTGGTGGTCACAGGCGTGCTGACTCCGCTGTGCGACACCGCAATCTGCGGCACCGACACATTGACCAGCACGCATGAGTCGCGCTCCTCATCCCGAGCACAGCGAGGGATCTACTCCACCGACTTCAGGAGCCGGGACAGCAGATCCCTCGCTCGCTACGCGACCTCGTGATGAGGACGTGCTGCTGACCAGGAAGGCGACCCCTACAGGCCGTGCCGGCGTAGAAAGTGACGGACCAGGTCCCAGGCGCGGGGGCAGTCGTTGTGGCCGCAGCGCAGGAGGTGAAGCTCCGCCTGGGGAGCTGCGGCGGCCAGGGTCCGGCTGTGGGTCGGTGGGATGATCGCGTCGTCGGCACCGTGCAGGATGAGGATGGGGCCGTGGTATCTGCGTAGCCGGGTCAGGTTGTCGAACGGATCACGGACCAGGAACCCGGGGGCGCCGTAGCGCCAGGCGAAGGCGCGAATAGTGGTGAATGGGGCCTCGAGAATGAGTCCCGCCAGCGGACGCTGGCCGAGCAGGGCGCAGATCGCGCCTGCGCCGAGGGACCGGCCATAGCCCACGACGCGGGTGGAATCGATGTCGGGCTGGCGCGCTGCCCAGTCGAATGCCGCGAGGGCGGCCGCGCTGATGGCGGCTTCGGAGGGACTGCCCTGGGACCGCCCGTAGCCCGGGTATTCAAGGAGAAGCACGCCGTAGCCCCACTGCCGGGGCGGGTCGAAGGCGTCGGGCCAGTAGTCGATCAGCTCGCCGTTGCCATGGGCGAATAGAAGCAGCGGGACCGGTCGGGACCCGGTGGCGAAGGGAGGAAGGTACCAGGCCTCAACCTGCCCGACCGGAGTGGGCAGCCAGGCCTGCCGAGCGTCCGGCGGGCGGGAGGGCGCGCCGGCGGGCGAGGGAGCCGGGAACAGCATAGCCCGCTGGGCGAGGAACAAAAGGGCCCAGTAGGCGGCAAGCGCCAGGCAGATGGCGACGGCGAGGGAAGCCAAACGCGGCATGCAACGAAGCGATATCTCCAGACCCTTGGTGCCCTTCAGCACGAAGGTACTCGGCCGCCCGTTGGCGGCCCAGAAGGCCCTCTCCCCGATCGCGCCATGAGAATCACCGGCGTCCCCCGGAGCGATCCAGTGCGAATCTATCCGGCCGCACCAGGCACGCGATGCCGAAAGCCGCTCATGTCGCGTGCCGATGCCAAGATGCCCGTTGTGTAAGCATGCCGGAACGAGCTGTCATGTGGTCCATGGCCGAGTCGAGGGTCTGGTCGGCGAATTGCTCCAAGGCTGCGGCGCTCGCCGGGGCGGTGGTAATGCGCCGTTTGGCGGTTTCCTGGTTGTCGCCCGCCATTCGCTGTCGTCGAAATTCTTTGACGGGGGGGCCCCCCGGCCCCCCGGCCCCCCGGCCGGGCACGAGGCCTAACCGCCCCGAGTCGGCGCTGTCCCGATGCCGGAGCTGATCCGAGCGCCATCGGGCTTCAGGATGGTATGACCGCCGTCGCCTCGATCTCCACCAGCGCCCGCGGATCAACCAGTCCGGCCACCTGCAGCAGGGCCATCGCGGGATAATGCTTGCCCATGAGGCCTCGGTACACCTCGCCGAGGGGCTTGAGGCCGGCCCGGTAGGCCGCCATGTCGGTGACATAGATCGTGAGCCGGCCGATGTGTTCCGGCTGGCCGCCGGCTTCACGCACCACCGCCAGGACATTCTCCAGCGCCCGACCGAACTGCTCGACGAATCCCAGCGGCGGCACCGTTCCAGACGCGTCCCGCGCGGTCTGCCCGGCAACGAACAGCACCCGCCCGCCCGGTTCGGTCAGCATGCCGTTGTTCCAGCCATGGGGGGTGCCGAGCGCTGGAGGATTGATGATGCGATAGGGGGACATGTTTTGATTCCGTTGGGGGCGCGGGCAGGCACGCCCGCCGCACTCGTCTCCGCTTACGCTTCAGGCGGGCGGGGACGCCCGCATCAACCCTCACCGCATCAGCCAGCCGCCGTCGATCACCAGCGATTCTCCATTGATGCCGCGCGCCTGCTCGTCGCACAGCGAGAGCACGGCATGGGCGACCTCTTCTGGAGCAATCAGCCGCCGCTGCGGCGTCGTGGCCAGGATGGCAGCCAGGGCCTGCTCCCGGGTCTTGCCGGTCTTCTCCATGATCCGGTCCAGCGATTCCCGGGTCATGTCGGTGTCCACGTATCCGGGGCAAACGGCATTGACGGTGACGCCTGATTCGGCCACCTCCGCCGCGGCGGAGCGGGCCAGGCCGATCACGGCGTGCTTGGACGCGGCGTAGGCGGCGATGTACTTCCCGCCGGTCAGGCCTGCGACCGACGCCACGAAGACGATGCGGCCCCAGCGCCGCTCGACCATGCCCGGCAGGAAGGCCTGGGTGCAGAGAAAAGCGCCAGTCGCGTTCACTGTCATCAGCCGGTCCCAATCCGCGAGCGGGGTCCGAAACAGCGGACCGGAGAAGCCGATGCCGGCGTTGTTCACCAGGATATCGACCGCGCCCAGCCGCTCGCCGGTGACCCGGGCCAGCTCGGCGATACTGGTCGGGTCGCTGACATCGCAGGTGATCGCGAATGCGTCACGGCCGGCGGAGCGGAGCTCCGCCGCTACCCGTTCTATCTGCGCGGGGCTCCGCGACGTGAGCGCGACCCGAGCGCCCGCGGCCGCCAGCGCATGGGCAACCGCCGCACCGATTCCCCGGCCCGCGCCGGTGACGAGAGCGTTCCGGCCCGGGAGTCCGGTCACGGCAGGGCCTCCATCCGGGTCACCGCGCCAAGCACTGCCTCTTCCAGGATCGCGCCGAGTACCTCGATGGTCCGCTCCCCTTCCTCGCGTGTCGCCGCGGCCGGATTGCCGAAGTAGGCGCGGGGGCCGCCTGCCTCCTCGAACGTCCGCTTTCCCTCCCGGATCGCTCGACCGATCGAGGCCGGGACCGCCGGCAGCCTCCCGGCGATGTCCGCCCGGACCAGCGCGGGCTCCCGGGCGAGGACAATGGAGGTCTCGAACTGCCCGGCGTGGCACGCCCCGGTCCGGAATTCCTCTGTCAGGCGCGGCGCCCAGGGACGGGCGGCGATGTTGGGAAAGACGAACTCGAGCAGCGACTCCTCGCGAACCAGCGTCCCCGCCTTGTCCAGCGCGGCGAGGTGCGCGGGATCGAGATGGGCGTTGGCGACGGCCAGCAGTGGAAATCCCTGGGCCGCGAGCCCGCGCGCGATGTCGACCACCAGCCGGGTGACGTTGTCCGGCTCGACCGAGATGGTCCCCACAAATCCTGCGGCATACCCGGCGGCGGTATAGACCAGGGGCGGCAGCACCACGGCGGGACGTCCCTGCGACGCCAGCCGCCTCTCGCCTGCCGACGCCATGGCGAGGGCGATGACGACGTCGGTGTTGAGCGGGAGGTGTGGGCCGTGGGCCTCCATGGCGCCGACAGGAAGGATGGCGATCGTGCGGGGCCGGTCGAGATCGCGGATCTCTTCCCAGGTCATTGCGGCGAGTTCGGCCACGGTTATCCTGTACCGTCAGCGGGGAGTGCAACGATGGTCATCCAGCCTCCTGAGCAGTTGAACATCGCCGATCACTTCCTCGATGCCCGGATTCGGGAGGACAGGGGGGACCGGGTCGCGCTCATCACCGACCGGGAGCGAATGACCTACCGGGAGGTTCAGGCGCTCGCCAACAGGTATGCCAACATCCTGCGGCAG
The DNA here is from genome assembly GCA_036555275.1 of Gemmatimonadales bacterium. Classification (GTDB taxonomy): domain Bacteria; phylum Gemmatimonadota; class Gemmatimonadetes; order Gemmatimonadales; family GWC2-71-9; genus JADJOM01. The sequence continues at coordinate 33,863 of DATBLR010000048.1, forward strand.
GCGGGCGTCGAACCGGAGCAGCGGGTGATCATCGCCTTGCCGGACGGACCGGCCTATGTCGGGGCGCTGTTTGGCATCCTCAAGATTGGCGCCGTGGTGGTGATGGTCAACCCGGAGCTCAAGGCCGATACCATCGAGTACTTCGTCAACTACACCCGGGCGGTGGCGGCGCTGGTCCACTGCGACGCAGCCCCGGCCTTCCGCGCCGCGGCGGCCAACGCGCCGCTCCTCAAGCGGATCCTGATGGTCGGCGACGGCGCGTGGGAGCAGCTGCTCTCGAGCGCACCCGAAACGGCCAATACCTTCCCCAGCCACCGGGATGATGCGGCCATCTGGCTGTTTTCGGGGGGCACCACCGGCCATCCCAAGGCGGTGGTGCAGACCCACGCCTCCTTCGCCAACACCACCGACTGCTACGCTCGGCAGGTGATTCAGTACCGCGAGGACGACGTTACCATCTCGGTCCCCAAGCTGTTCTTCGGGTACGCGACCGGCTCCAACCTGTTCTTCCCCTTCTCAGCCGGCGGATCGAGCGTGCTCTTCCCGGAGCGGTGTACCGCCGACTGTCTCTTCGGCCATATCGCCCGGCATCGTCCTACGATCCTGATCACCGTGCCGACGATGGTCAATCATATGGTCACCCATCCGGAAGCAGCCAGGCAGAACCTGTCGTCACTCCGGCTGGCCACGTCGGCGGGGGAGGGGCTGCCGGCGGAGCTGCACGCGCGATGGGACGAACTGTTCGGGGTTCCGCTGCTGGACGGATTGGGTACCGCCGAGATGTGGCACATCTTCCTGTCCAACCGGCCCGGCCGGATCCGCCGCGGCACCCTGGGCGAGGTGGTCCCCGGGTTCGAGGTGCGAGTCCGTGACAATGAGGGGCACGACCTGCCGGACGGCGAGCCGGGATGGCTGTGGGTGCGGGGGAATTCGCGGGCCATCGGCTACTGGCAGCACATGGAGAAGACCCGGCAGGCCTTCCAGGGCGAGTGGTTCGTGTCGGGCGACATCGTCTGCCGGCAGCCGGATGGCTACTTCACCTACTGCGGCCGCGGGGATGACCTCCTCAAGGTCGCCGGCAAGTGGCTCTCCCCCCAGGAGGTGGAGAACTGCCTGATGCAGCACCCGCTGGTACTGGAGGCGGCGGTAGTGGGAGTGGCGGACCCGAGCGGCCTCACCAAGCCGCACGCGTACGTGGTGGCCCGGGAGCGGCGGCCAGGTCTGGAAGAAGACCTCAAGAGCTTCGTGCGCGACCGGCTGGAGCCGTACAAGCACCCGAGGCAGATCACCCTGGTGGACTCGCTGCCACGGACGCACCTGGGGAAGGTGGATCGGGGGAAGTTGCGGCAGGGGTGAGGGACGGGCGGGCCCGCCCGCCCGCCTACCTTCCCTCCCGCGGCGCAAACCGCTTCGCTGCCCGGACCCGTGCCTTCGCTACCTCGACCTCCCGGTTTTTCGGCGCGGCCGTGGTCACCAGGGAGTGCAGCAGGTGGTGCACCGTGGCCGAGACCTCATCGACCGCCTGGTCGAACGGCGCCTGGTTGGCGGCGGACGGCTTGGTGAAGCCGCTCACCTTGCGGACGAACTGCAACGCGGCGGCCCGGATCTCCTCGTCGGTGACGGGCGGCTCAAAGTGGTAGAGCGTCCTGATATTCCGGCACATGGACAGATCCTCCAATCAGACCAGAAGAAGGCTTCTGTTGATCCTGGCCTTCGCGATAGTGGCGCTGGCCCTGATCCTCGCGATTCAGGGTGGCACCATGGTGTCGCGCGCGGCGGCGGGCATTCGTGACGCGGCACGCGGAGCCAGCGGCCTGGGCCCGGAACTGGGGGTGTATGCCCTGGCTGGGCTATTCACCTTCCTAATCGTCCTGCTGCCGCTCCCGGCGAAGGAAGCCACGGCCCTGCTGAATGGTACGCTCTTTCCCCCGGCGGTGGCATTCACCTTCACCTGGACGTTTGCCATGCTGGGTGCCGCAGCGTCTTACGAAATCGGCCGTCGCTTTGGCCGGGTGCCCGCGGTGCGACTGGTAGGCGACAAACCCATGGCCTGGGCGGAACGGCTGGTGGCCAGCGCCGGCTGGCCAACGCTGTTGGGACTCAGGCTGTCGCCGGTCATGGCGTATACCGCCATCAACTGGGCCAGCGGAATCCTGGCGCTCTCACGGCCGATCTTCTACTGGACCACGGCGGTCGGCCTGCTGCCCAGCACGTTCGTTTTCACCGTCACGCCCAGCCTGCTCCTGAACCCGCGGTCGACGGCGCTGCTGGTCACCGTGGGGCTTGTAGTCGCGCTGGGGCTGATCGGGTTCTCGGTATATCGGGCTCGGCGAGCGGGTCAGAGGCGGATGTAGGCGGCGAGCCACCGAGCCGCCACACTGCTCGCCGGGCGCCGCCTCGCCGCCGCGACCCATACCACCCACCCGCCGCCCCGGTTGCGTCGCGGCTTGACGCGGCGCCCGGCTTCGCATTTGTGTGCCGTCCGACCCGCCTGCCCGCCTGCCCGCCTGCCTCCCGCCCGCCCGCCCGCCCCCGCATCTTCCTCCCATGCCTGATCCGAGCGCCCCTCCGAAAATCACCGACCGCTGGGCCCCCAAACGCGCTGTCGAGGCGGACCCGCTGGAGGGTCTGGTCTACCTCTCCAACCTCCTGGGCCGGGAGACCCGGCTGGTGCAGCCGGGCGGTGGCAACACCTCCATCAAGGTGAAGCTGCCGGCGAATGGCGGCGAGGTGGAGGCGCTGCTGGTGAAGGGAAGTGGCACCGACCTCCGCACCATCGGACGCGACGGCTTCACCCGGCTGTCACTCCCCCGGCTCGCGGCGCTCCGTGACACGGAGACGATGAGCGATGCCGAAATGATGCGGTTCATGGCGGGGTGCATGCTGGGGGAAGGACCCGCGCCCAGCGTGGAGACCCCGCTGCACTCGCTACTGCCGCACCGGGTGATTGCCCATACCCACGACGTGGCAACGATGAGCCTGACTAACCTCCCCGACGCCACCGCCGAGCGGCTGGTCACGGAGCTGTTCGAAGGTCTCGTCGTCTACGTCCCTTATACCCGGCCGGGATTTCCTCTCGCGCGGGCGGTGAGCGGCATGGTGGAGGGGATCCCGCCGAGCGCGATCGGGCTCACTTTGGCGCATCATGGGCTGGTGGTCTTCGGAGACAATGTTCGACAGTGTTATACCCGGCTGGTGCAGGTGGTTGGCAAGATCGAGGACTACCTGGCGGCCTGTCGCCGGGGCCGCCAGGTCCTCGGGCCGCTTCGCTCCACGATTCCTGAACAAAAGGAGCGGTGGCGCCTGGCCGAAACGGTGTTGCCGGCCCTCCGGGGCGCGCTGGGGACACCGGAGCGGGTCATTCTCCACTTCGATGATGGGGACGACGTGCTGGCGATGCTCGGCGCGGAACGAATGCCCGAGTTGTCCCGGCGGGGCATGGCTACGCCGGAGCACCTGCTTCGGGCCGGCCGCCTCCCGATCTGGCTGGACCTCAACCTCACCGCATCCCGGGATCAGCTGGCTGCCGCAGTCCGCGCCCAGGTGGCCGAGCAACGGGCGGAATACGAGGAATACCACCAGCGCCACGCGGCCCCGGGCGAGCGCCCGCTCGATGACTGGGCCAAGGTCGTCCTGGCGCCCGGGCTCGGGATGATCACCGCCTTCAGCGAAAAGCGAAGCGCGGTGACGGCGAATCTCTGCTACCGGGCCGTGCTGGAGACCATCGCCAACGCGGAGGCGGTGGACCGGTTCGTGTTCCTTCCCGAGTCGGACGTCTTCGAGTTCGAGCACTGGCCGCTGGAGCGGCGCAAGGTCGAGGAGCAGATCGCCCGGGAGCGCGCCACCCGGCTCCTGGCCCGGCAGGTGGCTGTGGTGATCGGCGGGGGGAGTGGAATCGGCAAAGTCGCAGCGCGGCGGTTCGCGGAGGAAGGCGCGCACGTCGTGGTGGCGGACCTGGACGGCGCGGTGGCCGAGGGAGTGGCGGCGGAAATCGCGACCCGGTTTCCCGGTCGGGTGATCGGAGTGGCCGTAGACGTGCGGGAGGACGCCAGCGTCGACGTGCTGTTCCGCCGGACGGTGCTCGAGTTCGGTGGCCTGGACTGCCTGTTCTACACGGCCGGGCTGGCCCCCCGCTTCGCCCCGATTACCGACATCCGCCGCGGCGACCTGCAGCGCCAGCTCGAGGTGCACTACCTGGGCGCGGTGATCGGCATCGGGCGTGCCGCGGCGGTGATGCGCCGCCAGGGTGTGGGCGGCTCCATCGTGGCGTCGGTGTCCAAGGCCGCGGTGGTCCCTGGCAAGGATGCGGTGGCGTACGCCGGGAGCAAGGCAGCGTTGCTGCAGGCGCTTCGGGTCGCGGCAGTGGAGCTGGGTGGCGACGGGATCCGGGTCAACGCCATCAACGCCGACCAGGTCGAGACCCCGCTGTTCCTGCAGTTCGTCAAGGAGCGGGCCGCGAGCCGGGGCATCTCGGTCGAGGAGCAGCTGGAGAGCTATCGCAAGAGGAACCTGATGGGCGCGGCGCTCATCCCGCCTGAAGCGGTGGCGGACCTCGCGGTTTTACTGGCCAGCAACCGGTTCCGCTACACCACGGGCGACATCCTCACGATCGATGGAGGGCTGCCCGAAGCGTTTCCGCGCTGATGGTTGATCGGAAGTTGGACGCTGAATGGTTGCGGTTGCGGTGGAATGGTCAGCAGAAAGTCGTTTTGGCTAGGTGGGACTCTCCGTTGCAGCCGATATTGCTTTGCAAGGGGGGGCCCCCAAAGGCCATGCGGGCGATGCCTAGGATTGTTCCCGGCGAGCCTGTAATTCCAACGCATCGAGTGTTTCACCGGTCGGTTCCCAACCAGCGCAGGTACGCCCCGCCACTGGCTGTGGACTCCAGGCCACCGTATTCTTGACCCGTCCCCCACGGAACGCGGACGGTGGAGGTCGACCAGCTCCCCCAGTTGCAAGCCGCACTTTCGGGCCGCTACTCCATCGTGCGCGAGCTCGGACGGGGCGGCATGGCGACCGTCTACCTGGCTCGCGATGTCCGGCACGATCGGCTGATCGCACTCAAGGTCGTCCGCCCGGACCTCGCCGCGGTGCTGGGCCCGGTGCGCTTCCTCCGCGAGATCGGCATCGCTGCCGGCCTCACCCACCCCCACATCCTGCCGCTGTACGACTCCGGCGAGGCCGCCGGCTGGCTGTACTACGTCATGCCCTACATCGAGGGCGAAACCCTGCGTGACCGGCTCAACCGCGAGCGGCAGCTCCCGGTCGCTGATGCCCTGGAGATCACCCGGCAGGTGGCTGACGCCATGGCCTACGCCCATAGCCGCAACGTCGTGCACCGTGACGTCAAGCCGGAGAACATCCTGCTCCAGGGGGTTCAGGCGTTCGTGGCCGATTTCGGAATCGCCAAGGCCATCAGCGTGGCCCGGGGCGACACTATTTCCGAGCCGGGGCTGGCGGTGGGAACCCCAGCATACATGAGCCCCGAGCAGGCGGAAGGGAGCGTCGAGCTCGACGGTCGCGCCGATATCTACAGCCTGGGCTGCGTGCTGTACGAGATGCTGGCAGGTGAGCCGCCCCACACCGGAGCGACCGCGCACGCCATCATGGCCCGGCAGCAGAGCGAGACCCCGCGCCCGCTCCGGGTGCTGCGGCCCACCATCCCGCCCGCGGTCGAGCAAGCCGTCTTCACCGCGCTTGAGAAGGTCCCGGCCGATCGCTATCCGACCGCATCGCAGTTCGCCGAGGCGCTCAGCCGGCCGGATGCTGCGCTCGCTCGTACCAGGCGGGGGAAGACGCCGCGGGCCCGGCTGCTGGCTGTCGTCCTCGGCGTGGTGGTGGGAGGATTGGCGTGGTTCGCGTGGCGACGGTATGCCGGAGCCCCGAGCAGCTTCGCGCTCGGCGTGAATCCCACCGACATCGCCGTCCTGTACTTCGAGGACCGGAGCGAGGCGGGCCGGCTCCGGCACGTCGCCAGCGGGTTGACCGAAGATCTCATCGATGAACTGAGCAAGGTTCCGACGCTGCACGTCATCTCTCCCAACGGCGTCCGACCCTATGTCGACCACCGGATCCCGCCGGACAGCATCGCCCGCGTGCTCCGGGTGGGGACGCTGGTGGGTGGGAGCCTCGAGTCGTCAGTCAACGGTCTGCGGCTGACGGTGCGACTGATCGACGCCGCGACCGGAGTTCAGCTGCAGAGCCGCACCCTGGAGCGGCCGATGGGAGACCTGTTCTCACTCGAGCGCGATCTCGCGGAGGAGGTCTCCCAGTTTCTCCGGGAGCGGCTGGGCCAGCAGATCCAGGTGCAGGAGCGCCGCACCGGCACGGGCAGCGTCGAGGCGTGGGAGCGGACCCGCGAAGCGGAACAGCTGCGCGAAGAGGCTCGCACTCTCAACGCCCAGGGCGATACCTCGGCGGCCCAGCGTGCCCTGGGGCGGGTGGACTCCCTGCTCCGCCTGGCCAGCCGGTTGGATCCCAAGTGGCCTGACCCCATTCTCCTGCTGGGCTGGACCGCTGTCGACCAGATCGAGCTGTACGAGACCGCGATGCCGGACACGGTGTTGACGCCGATCCGTGACGGCCTGCGGCAGGCGGAGCGCGCCCTGGCGCTCCGGCCGGGCTATCCTCCGGCGCTGGAGCTGCGCGGAACCCTCCTATATGAGCGGTGGAAAGCCATGGCGTCCGACACCAGCGAAATCGTGGCGGCTGAACGCGACCTTCGGGCCGCCGCCGTGCCGGAGAATCCTTCGCAAGCGCGGGCCTGGGGGACGCTCAGCGCGGTGCTGCAGGCCAGGGGACGGCTGGCGGAGGCGAGCCTGGCGGCCCAGAAGGCCTACGAGGTCGACGCCTTCCTCACGGACAGTCCGAAAATCCTCTTCCGGCTGTATCACACCTCGCTCGACCTGGGACGGGGCGACGAGGCCATCAAGTGGTGCGAGACCGGGCGGCGCCGCTTTCCCGAGCGCTGGGACTTCTCCTTCTGCGAGCTCACCATCCTCTTGTGGCCCGGG
>DATBLR010000097.1:0-101103 GCA_036555275.1 Gemmatimonadales bacterium
AAGGTGATGTGGATCACCCTCGCATCATTCGATACGAGGGTGATCCCATGGTATGGCGTGTCCATGGCGTCGCCCTCGCCAGACAGATGACGAATCGGTTTCGCTCGGGTGACGATCCCCTTCAGCGCCGCGCCTGACAACGGGCGGCCGGAATGGAGGTTACATCATCCAGGGAAGTGCAGGGGCGCAAGCCCGGGTGGAACCTGCGATCGGGCTCAGTGGGGGGTCCGGCTGTAGCGGCCGGTTCAGGGGGAGTCGCGGACGGCGCTCGCCAGCTGGGCGAGCGCCGTCTCAATTGCTTCGGTGCCGGGGACCGTCCCCTGGGCGAGGCGGGCGGACCCGCCCCCCCGACCTCCCACGGCACTCAGAACCGGTTTGAGCAATGCCGCGGCATCCAGGCCGCTATCGGCGGACGTGGCCAGTAGCACGGTGGGGGGAGCCGTGAGCGTCGCAAGGAAGGCCACGTTCGAAAAGCCCACGATGGTTCTGGCGACGGTGGCCAGCGACCCGAGTGTGCCGTCGGTCTGACGGTAGATGACACACCGCCGCCCAGATGCTCCCGGTGTGGTGTCGCCATAGAGAGCCTGCGCCCGGAATCCCGCCAGGGTCTCCTCGAGCCTTCGCCGCTCGGCTTCCGCCGCCTTGAGATCGGTCCGTTGCCTCTCGAGCACCGCCGGCAGGTCCTCGAATGCGGCGGTGGCCGAGGCCGCCATGGCCGACAGGATCTCGAAATCCGCCCGGGTCCGAGCCACCGCCCGCGCCCCACAGAGGAACTCGAGCCGGACCTGCTTCCTTACCCGCTCCGCCTTCCTGATGAGGATGGGGCCGATCTCTCCGGTCGCGCGGACGTGTGTTCCACCGCAGGCACTCCGGTCCAGGTCGGCAATGGTGACAATCCGGAGAGCTCCCTTGCGACCACTGGCCTTGCGAAGGCTTGCCGCCGTGCCGGCGTCCTCGAAGTCAATGGTCACAGGCCGATTCTCGAAGACAATGGCGTTCGCCCGGGTCTCGGCACGGCGGATCTCTTCGGGTGTAATTGCGCCGGTCTCGAGGTCGAGGGTGCAGACCGCGCCGAAGTGGACGCTCACCGTCTGGTAGCCGAACAACTCGGCGAGAACCGCCGAGACCAGATGTTGTCCCGTATGCTGCTGCATGTGATCGAAGCGCCGCGGCCAGTCCACCGTCCCCTCAACCGATGTTGCGACCAGCGGGGCATCCAGCAGGTGAGCGATCCGGTCTTCTTCGTCCACGACCTCAACCACCCGCACACCCCCCAGCCGTCCCGTGTCGTGCGGCTGGCCGCCCGAGGTGGGGTAGAACGCGGTTCGATCGAGGTAAATGCGCCGACCTCCGTCGTCCTGGTGAACAACGGTGGCGGTGAACCTGGAGAGATAGCTGTCGGTGTAGTACAGCCGTTCGGTGGTCACCTACGAACGGTAATCACCGCCCCAGCGCGGCGCTCCTGGCCTGGGCGAGGGCCTCGGCAAAGCGTCCCGCCGAGCTGAAGCGATCCGCGGGAAGCACGGCGGTGGCCTGGGCGACGGCATCATCCAGCCAAGGGGGGACTGTGGGACAGAACCACGACGGGCGGAACCCGTCGGCGCTGGCGGTTGGTGAACGATCAGAAGCTGGCCGAGCGGGCAGCTGGCCGGTGAGTGAGATGAACAGGCAGAGGCCCAGGCCGTAGAGGTCGGTCCGAGCGTCGGCGGGTTGACCCGCCGCCACTTCCGGCGCCAGCAGGTCCCGGGACCTGTCGTTGCCCCGCGGCGCCCCGAATCCAGCCGATCCGAAGTCGGAAAGGCTGGCGCGCACCTCGGCCCCGATCAGGATGTTGCTTGGGACTACGTGGCGATGCAGAATCCCGAGCCTGTGGGCTGCCTGAAGACCCAGCGCGACGCCTCGCCCGACCGCCGCCGCCTCCTCCGCGGAAAGCGGACCCGACAGGATCCTGGTGCCGAGATCGGGGCCGTCGACGTAGTCCATCGCGACGCAGGCGCATTCCCCCGCCTCGAAACATCCCCGTACTGCGACGATGTTCCGGTGAACGACCGCCCAGGCCGCGACCACCTCATGACGAGCCCGGGCCCGTTCGGCCGGAGCAAGGGCCAGGGCCTTGATTGCAACCTCGTCACCTTGCTGATGATCGTGAGCCAGGTAGGTGATGGAGACCGGGCCACGCCCCAGCTCCCGTCCCAGGCGGTAGCGTCCCTGGAGCAGTGCTCCGGTGGGGAAGCCCTTCACGAGTCTGTGGTCAGGGTGAGCCACCGTGCATTTCCCTATCGGAGAGGCGTGATGCGTTAGACGAAACCCGGTCCTCGGGCAGGTTCTCGCCTCAATGGCAACGCGCGGGCCAACGGGAAACCGGCCCCTACTGGTGAGTGAGTCGTTGCCGGATGCGTCGCGTGAGTGACCGACGATCGGACAAGAGGGCTGAGCCGACGGTCGTCGTGATTGACATCACACGCGCCCGGGCGAGCTCCCCCCTTAGGCCGGACCGGCATCGTGGTCGCGCAAGCCCTGATCTGCTCTCATCCCAGTGATGTGACTGTGGCGCCGTAGCCCGCCTCGTTGACCTGTCAGGAGAGCCGCGCGAGCGGTTCGAAGAGCAGGTCGGGCTCGGCCGGCGGCTCGAGCACGGTTTCGACCGCACCCACGAGCTCGCTGGGCAGGAAGGGCTTGAGCAGAAAGCTGGCCCGGCCTCCCAGCTGACCGGCGAGATTCGCATTGTGCTGCTGTCCGGAGACGAACAAGACCGGCAAATCGGGCGAGGCATCCCGCACTTTGAGCGCGAGCTGGTCGCCGGAAATGCCGGGCATCTGGATGTCGGTCACGAGGAGGTCCACAGGGACGTGGGTGCGCTCCAGCAGGCGCAGCGCGTCGACACCATCTTCCGCGACGATGACCGAATAGCCCTGGCGCTCGAGTATGCGACGGATCGAGGCGCGGACAATGACGTCATCGTCAACGACGAGGACCTGCACGGGGAAGAACGTGCAGCGGAAAGCACTGATGAGGTCGTCGAGAGACGAGGCCATGACGCTTGAGGCGCGGGAGGAAATGAACGAGGGCCCAAGTTGTGACGCACCGACTCTCGCGTCAAGCCGTCGCCGACGCCTCTTGACCGTGATTACGTGTGGACTCTGTTGAGGGTGTGGATAGGTGTGGATAATAGTGCGGACAACACGGCGCTCCGGGATCGGGGGTCGCCGGAGCGCCAGGTATACAGTGCTTCAGAGATCGATTCTTCCGATGCGTCCCGTGCCGCTCAGCGCGAGCCACAACCGCTTGTGCGTGCTGTCCGTGACCATGTGGCGGACCACGCAGCCGGGCGTGGGGATCGGGACCGTTTCCATCGTCTCGGTCCGGGGATCGAAGGCGATCATCAGGCTGGAGCTGGCCTCGTTGTACCAGATTCGACCGTCGGTCCCGATCGTGATTCCATAGGGCCCCGAGTTGGGCGTGGGCGATGGCCATTCCCGTACCTTGCGGGTATGCGGATCAAGCACGCCCAGATAGCTGCGGGCGTTATCCGTATACCACACGGTTCCGTCCTGGCCCACCGCCAGGCGACGAGGCCTGGCCTCCGGATTCGGCAAATCGAATTCCTCGAGCACACCGGACGCTGGGTCGACCCGCCCAAGCTTGTTGGTGCCCAGCATGGCGATCCACACCGATCCGTCCGGCGCGGCCCGGATTCCGTACGGCACCGATCGCGGAGTCGGCGCGATCCACACCTCGGCCTTCCCGGTTGCCGGATCGAGGCGTCCATAGCTGTTGTTGTTGGCATCCGTGAACCACACCATGTCCCGGTAGATGATCGGCGTATGCGGGTTCCGTGCTTCGCGGGGCAGCGGGTACTCGGTGATGTGGCCGGTGGTCGGGTCGAGCCGGCCCAGGGCGCCGATTCGTTGCGCGGTGTACCACACAGTGCCGTCGGGGCCCACCACCAGCCCATGGGGACCGGAAGCGGGCGTGGGGGTGGGGTAGTCGGTAATCTTGCCAGTCGCCGGATCGAGGCGACCGATATAGCTGTTGCTCTGGTCGGTGTACCACACGGTCCCGTCCGGAGCCACGGCGGGATCGTGCGGAAAGTTGCCGGGGCGGGGGATCTTATACTCGGTGACCTTGGGCGGCGCCGCGGCGGGGTGCATCGGCGGCAGCACCAGGGCGGCAAGCAGCAAGCGGAGCATAGGGTGTCCTCGGCCAATGAGAGAAAACGCGGAGGCTCCGTACGGAGCCTCCGCGTCCCGGGTTCCGATGATGCGAAATGTGACGGACTATTGGGTCCGGGGGAAGCCGTCGCCCAGGGCCTGCATGATGAAGTTGACGGACAACGGCCGGGCGCTCGGTGGGATCGCGGACCAGGCCTGACGCCGCTGCTCTACCCAGGAGCGGATGCTCGCGTACCGGGCCACGGAGGCGGGGTTTCGGAAGCGGATCACGTCGCCCGTGATCTCGTACTGGTTGTCGAGCGCCGCCAGAAGGTCGAGCCCTTCATTCACCTGCGCGAACATCAGGTCGCTCAGCTGCGCGGCCTCTGTCGCCTCGGCCCGGCTCTGATGCGCCGTCCACGCCCGAATCTCTTCGCTTGGCCACCGTTGCGCGCGCTGCGATCCGAGCACGCTGTCCTGATAGGCCTGTTCCAGCCGGCCAATCCTGTCCCGGTACTGTCGGATCGCTTCGGCGCCACCATTCCATTGGGCCCGGACCAGCGCGACCGAGGCCGCGGTCGCGAGACGCGCTGGCGTGATGACGGCGCGGAACCCGGTGAGACGGCCGGCCAAATCCAACTGGGCCTGCTTCTCCGCTGCCTCGAGACGCCGGGTGAACTCGCTGGGCGCCACGACTGGCGTCCTCGAAGTCGGTTCCAGATCGGCCGCCAGGTCCGACGAGGGTATGGGGACCGTGCTCCCGAAATCGGGCCGAGCCGCCGGGACGATCTCTTCATCGGTCGTCATCCCGGCGGAATCGGGTCGGGCGGTCACCTGAGTCGGCTTGGGGATGATCAGCGGTGCCAGACCGGGTCGGCTGGGGACCGCTGGAGCCGGGACAGGCGCCGATTCCGTCGCGGGGACGGGCACCGGTTCGGCGGAGGGGACAACGGGTGTCTCCGCCGTCGGAACGGTGACCACCGACCGGGTGGTGGCGAACGCGGTGCCGGAGGCGCGGACGCCCCACGGCTGCCAGACCAGCAGCGCACCGGCTGCGAGCATGAGCGCCGCGCTCGAACCCACGACCATGCCGACCTGGCCCCCCCGGGTGCCGCTCTCCGGAGCGCGAGAAAAAGTGACTACAGGAGTCTCAAGCAGCGGCGGACCTGGAATGTCGAGGTCCTCTCGCTCCCTATGCTCGATCGGTGCTACCTGCACCGAAGGCCTGGCCGGTGGTGTGGGGGTGGTCCTCTCCAGGGTGGGTGCCTGGAGCGCCTGCGCCTTGGGCGGCTCGGCCGGCTTCGGGGCGGCCTCCGGTGCCGGCACCACAGAGGCGGCGGCCCCTGGCTTGGCGTCAGCGAGCGGGGTGTCGAACAGCATGTCCACATCGCCCTGCACGGTGAGGTGCCCGTTGGAGGCGCGGACCGGCCGGTCGAGACCGGTGTCCATCACCAGGAACTCCGCCTCCTTCGGCGGTGCGACGGTCGGCTTCGGCGCGGCAGGCGCCGGGAGTTGCTTCGGAGCCTCGAATTCGGCGGCGTGCTGCCGCGGCAGAAGGCGGGGATCTCCCACGTCGATGTAGAGGATCTCATTACTTCGTGGTGGCGGCAGGGCCGCGGGCGCGGGGCTGGCAGCGGCGGGCGCCTGTGGGGCCAGCTGGGGCCGGGCGACGGTCTGCTGCGGCGCTGGCTGGCTAAGCGCGGGAAACTCCGCTACCTGGGGTCGCGGCTTTGATGACGCATGGGTAGCCGGGGAGGCTGGAGTCGGGGTGGGTTCCGGCGGCCGGGCCGGCGCGGGCGAGGGAACAAGACCCGCCGACAGCGGTCCCGACCAGTTGGCCGCGTTGTGAAAATGGGGGTGGCTCTTAACATCCAGCCAGCGGTTGGCCCGGGAATGGAAAATCTCATCCTCGGGAGCGACCTCACCACGGCGCACCGCGGCGGTGAACTCTTCCAGAGAGGGATAGACCGTTTCGGCCCCTGAAGCCGACCGGATCCTGTACATTCGAGCCTGCCTCCATCTACCCTGCTTGATCGTGAACCCAGTGCAACTGTACTGATCGGTGCAACACTCGCGCCGATATCTTAAGTCGTTACCAACAAATGTCTTACGTATTAATTGGTTGCCGGGTAGAATGGGAAGTTTCAGCGATTCTGCGGCACTCTCGCAGCACCCCTGCCGCCAACTGCCCAATTTCGCCGCCGCCGCGGCTGTGGATAATACGGCCCGGAGAACGCTCGCCGCTGTGACGAACGAGCATCCGCGGGGCCAAGCCCCCCCGCCGAGGGCTCTGGGGAGGCTGGGGCCCTGGGGGACCTCAGGAGGGGACGGCGGCGGCGAACCGGCGGACGATAGCGGCGGCGGGCTCGATCCGGTCAATGGTGGCGACGCTCTTTCCGGCCTGCCAGTAGTCACGGCTACCGGATTCATCAAGCGAAGCCCGCTTGAGCTGCCACAGGGAACGGAGGGCGTACACTGTTCGCATCAGATGCTTGGTCCGCCGATGGCGTAGCAGCCAACGTGCGGCCGGTCCCGCCGTGAGGCCCATACGCTCGATGTACGGGGTGCGAATGACCGCGACGGGGACGCCGGTGATCCGCTCGCTCAGCACGATGTCCTGCGCATCGGCTTCAACGATTGCTCGCTTGTAGGCTTCGCTGGCCCGGCACTCGGGAGTCGCAATGAACCGGGTCCCGAGCTGGGCGCCGGCATAGCCCATCCGGAGGGCCTCTACGAAGCCCTGTTCGTCGCCGATCCCCCCGGCCATGACCACCGGCACGCCCAGGTCCGCCAGCTCCTCGATCAACTGCTCCGCCGATTTGGGCCCGGCGTGGCCGCCGGCACGGGAGTTCACTGCGATCAATCCCTGAACGCCCCCGGCCAGACCCTTCTCGGCCCATTTCCGCTCGGTCACGTCGTGGTAGACCACCCCGCCAACCTGGCTCACGCGATCAACCACCCACTTCGGGTTGCCCAGCGAGGTAATGAAGAAGCGAATCCCTTCCTCGAGCGAGATGTCAATCCAGCGCACCATCCGCTCCCGGTAGGCCTTCGAGGACTGTTCGATCAGGGCATTCATCCCGATCGGTTTGCTGGTGCGGCGATGGATGAACCTGATCCCTTCACGGAAATCGTGACCGTGGACGTAAGTGAGGGAGATCGGCTGCACGATCCCGATCCCCCCGGCCTCGGAAACCGCGGCCACGAGTTCCGGGTTGCTGCACGGGTACATCGCGCCGCAGATGAGCGGCACGGTAATCCCGGCGTGACGGGTGAGGGGGGTATTCAGAGACGGGGTGCTCACGCCGGAGCGAGCCGCCAGCGTACGGTGGCCTCGGCCACCACGTCGCCCTCACGATCCCGAATGGCCGCCTGTACTTGATACTCGCTCGGCTCGGTCACCTGAGGGACAGCTACGATGCTCTCGGCGACCAGCGGTCCCCGGGCCTTTTTGCGGTATTCGATGGCCAGGCCTATCACGATTCCTCGTACAGTCGCCGGCAATCCGACCAGCATGGCGAGGCCGCTGGTGACCTCGGCCAGGTTGACCAGGGCGACAGCATGCACCGACCGCAGGTGGTTCCTTACCGCCCGCCGGTCCCGCAGCTCGACTCGGGCATGACCTGGCTCCAGTACCCTGACCCAGGGCCGGATCGAACCGGTGTATGGCACAATGAACCCGAGAATGAGGCTGAACAACCAGGGCCCGCCCGGAAGCGGTGAGAGGGTCTGCCAGAGGCGGAGGAGCCGGGCTCCTGGGGCGTCGTAGGATGCAGGCACGGCGGAATATACCGCCGCCCTCCCGGAATTCGCGGGCTGTAGCCCTCAACCCTCCAAGGGCCCCCGCTGTCTCTTGCTTATCGGCGATGAGGTTGGGATACACGCTGAAACCCTGCCGCTCCCGGTTCCGTCTTGACAGAGCCACTACGGGCGTAATATTACGGTTGTAGTTGACATTAAGAGGCTGACAGCCGACAGCTGACAGCGGCAAGCCCATAGGCCTCCCAGGACGGTCCCATGCCCGAGACCCATCAGCTTACCGATTTACAGATCGCGATCATGCGGGTCCTGTGGGAGCGGGGCCACGCGACCGTGGCCGAGATCTGTGAGGCGCTCAAGGCCGAACGAGGCCTGGCGCTGACCACCGTCGCCACCTTGCTGTCCCGACTGGAAAAACGCGGTGTGGTTGGCCACGAGACCCGCCAGCGCCAGTTTGTGTACCGCCCGCTCGTGACCGAGGCAGAAGTTCGTCACTCGATGGTTCTCGAGCTCACCGAACGGCTGTTCGACGGCGATGTAGCCGCGATGATGTCCCACCTTCTCAACGCCGGGGAAATCACCCCCGGAGATCTCGAGCGGATCAAGACCCTGCTCGATGAGCGGACCGCCAGGAAGGAGAGGAAGTCCCATGCGCACTGACCTCATACCGCTCTTCGGCAGCTGGCTTCTGACCTATCTGCTGCACAGCACCCTCCTGCTCGGGATTGTGTGGCTCGTGACCCGGCGGCTGGTGGCAACGGCAGCTGTCCGCGATCTACTATGGAAGGCGGCGCTGCTGGGCGGGTTTGCCACCGCCACGCTACAGCAGGGGCTGGGCTTCGAGCCACTGGGCGGCGCCTTGGCGCTGCAGCTTGGCGACGCGACGCCTCAGCGGCTCGGCGGCTCAACGGCTGGTGAGGGCGCCCCGGGTTGGGGCGGGCTCCTCCCCGCCACGGCCGAGCCTGTGACCGTGCCGACTGAAGCCGCTCCCACAGCCAAAGCCCACGAACCACCGGGGACTCCAATCGTCCGCCGAGCCGTCGAGCCGCCGAACCGCCGAGCCGACTGGATCGTTCGCACGGCGCTTGGTGGCTGGGCCGCGCTCGCACTGGCGTTCTGTGGGCTGTATCTGGTTCAGCGGGCGCGGGCTCTGCGGCGGATCGGCCCTCGTCGTCAGGTGTCCGACGCCGCGATGCTCGACATGCTGGACGCGCTCCGGCGGGCTGGAAATGTTCGCCGCATCATCAGGCTGACGGCCGCCGAGGGGCTCGCCAGCCCGGTCGCCCTTGGACACGACGAGATCGCCCTTCCCGATGCTGCGCTGACCGACCTTGACCCGGATCAGCAGCGCTGCATGCTGGCGCATGAGCTGGCCCATCTGGAACGCAGAGATCCGACCTGGCTGGCCCTCGCCTGCCTGGTGGAGCGGGCCTTCTTCCTGCAGCCTCTCAACCGACTCGCCCGAATCCGGATCCAGGAAGCCGCGGAGTACCTCTGCGATGACTGGGCTGTGCACCGGACCGGTTCCGGCCTCTCACTCGCTGCCTGTCTGGTCAAGGTCGCCGAGTGGGTGGACACTCCCCGGGCGGTCCCCCTCGTGGGCATGGCCGAGCGACGTTCCCAACTGGTCAGCCGTATCCATCGCCTGCTCGAGGGTCACATCGTGCCGGCAACGCCCCGCTCCCTTTGGCTGCTGGCCGGCGCCGTCACGCTGGTTGGCCTTACCGCGGTCGCGGCACCAGGCATCACGGCGGCAAGTCCCGAGCTTCAGGGCGTGGATACCACTGGCGTCGCGCACGCCGCGCCAGTTGCGGAGCCTGACTCAGGCGCCCCGTGGTACGGGCGGTTGGCTCATGACATGGGCGTGGCGCGGGATCGTGCCCGGGTCGAGGCCCGACGGGCGCTACGTGAGGCACGGACCGCCATGGCCTCGGTGCCCAAGCCCCCTCGCCCCCCCTCGCCGCCACTGCCGCCTCTGCCCCCCGTGGCGGCGAGTGTAGCGCGCATGGATGCCGTATGGAGCCGGATCGCCGGCCCCCAGCGCGACACCAACAGCATCGCGGTGCCGGCGCTGATCGAGGCGCTTCGGGATGGCGACGTGGAGGTCCGCCGGGCGGCGGCACGTTCCCTCGGCAACCTGGAAGATCCCCGCTCGATCCCGGCGCTCATCGACGCCCTGCGAGACAGCGATGCCGGGATCCGCGCCTGTGTCGCGGGGACGCTGGGACAGTTCGAGGACAAGCGCGCGGTTCCGGGGCTGGTGGCCCTGCTCAAGGACAGCAACCGGGATGTCCGCCACTCCGCCCTCTCCTCCCTGGAGAACTTCCGCGACCAGGTGCCCACCGCGGCGATTCTGAGCGCACTCGGCGACGAGGATCCGGAGATCAAGGTGGCCGCGCTGAACCTGGCTCGCAGCTGCGACTGCGAAGAGCAGAAGCCCCAGGATCCCCGGATCGTGCAGGCCGTGATCGGGCTGATCCCGAATCCGAACGCCGAGGTGCGTGAGGGCGCCATCAACGCACTGCAGTCCTTTGGGCTCAAGGAGGCCCCCGCTCCCCTGCTCGCCGCGGCGAAGGACAAGGACCCCGACGTTCGGGAACAGGTCGCCGAGGCTCTGGGATCGATCGGTGATCCGCGGGCTGTACCGGCACTGAGGGAACTGCTGACGGACGGCAACGCCGACGTGCGGGAGCAGGCGGTCAACGCCCTGAGCGAGATTCGCGACCGGTCGGCCCTGGAGGCCCTGGTCGGCGCGCTGAAGTCCCCCGATCCGGCGGTGAGACGAAGCGCGGCCGACGCGCTGGGTCAACGCGAGGAGGAGTAGCGCATGCTGCCGGTGATCCTGACTCTCGCGGCCATGCTCCAGGCGCCCATGCCATCGCCGCAACCCGCACCGGCGCAGGAGGTCACGTCCCGGGGCCCGAGGCCTCCGATGCCTCCCCGTCCTCCTCATCCCCCGCGGCCGCCTCGGGAGTTTCGGCGCTCGGGTGATCAGAATGGCCCGGATTCCGCCGGGGTGGCCGCATTCCTGGCGTCCCTGGCCCAAACACCACCGGCGGTGTGCGGCATGGCCGTCGCCATGCTGGGAAACGGCTGGGAGTCGCACGGCAACGTGAACGCCCTCAGCGACGAACCCAGGTCGGCGAGAGAAGAACGACGGGCGTTGCAGTCATCGGTCCGGGACCGCGGCGCGATACCATTGCTCGCGGCGTCCCTCAATCAGCCTGAACCCTGCGTCCGTCGGGCAGCGGCGCGTCTGCTGGGGAACAGCTACCTCGCGGAAGCCGGAAAGTCGCTCCGGGACGCCCTACGTCACTCGCAGGCCCGGGTCCGCGAAGCGGCGGCGCTCGGGCTCGGCGTCAGGGAAGATCCCGCCGCGTATGACGCGCTGGTTGCGGCCCTCGGGGACGATGACATCGAAGTCGTCCGCATGGCCGCCTGGGCCGTGGGGCAGTTCGAGGATTCCAGGGCGGTGCAGCCCTTGAGCCGGCTTACCAGCCACACCAACCCGGGCGTCCGGAAGGCTGCCGCGCTGGCGCTGGGCGAGATCGAAGACGCTCGTGCCGTGAAGTCGCTGCTTCCGCTGCTGCGTGACGCCGATGCGGAGGTCCGTGAGGCCGCCGCCGTCGCGTTGGGTGAGATTGCGGACAAGTCCGCCACCAGCGGCCTGACCCAGGCACTCGGAGACCGGGTGCCCGAGGTTCGCCTGGCTGCAGTCGAGGCGTTGGGGCAGATCGAGGATCCCAGGGCGACCGGGCCCGTGGCGGAACTGCTTCGCGATGGCTCCCGCGACATCCGTCAGGCTGCAGCCGAGGCTCTTGGCCAGATGGAGGACAAGGGCTCCGTCCCGGCTCTAACCCGCGCGCTGCAGGACTCGGATGCGGAGGTGCGGGCGGCCGCCGCGTCCGCCCTCGGCCAGATCGAGGATCAGTCCGCGGCGGCGGCGCTGGGGAGGGCGCTCGCCGACCCGGTGGTGGAAGTGCGCCGCGAAGCGGCGTCCGCGCTCGGTCGGCTCGAGGACCTGCACCATGCGCCCGCCGGCCTCATCACGGCCCTGAACGATCAGGACCAGAAGCTCCGGGCCCTCGCCGCCGAAGCGCTCGGTTCCATAGCGGATCCGGCGACCATTCCGGCGCTCGCCGCCACGATGAAGGACGAAAACGTGGAGGTGCGACGCCACGCAGTCGAAGCCCTGGGCCAGATCGAGGATGACGCGGTCACGCCGCATCTGGTCGCTGCGATGAAGGATCCGGATTCCGAAGTGAGGAGACGGGCAGCCGAAGGCCTGGGGAACCGGAACTAACACGGCCAGCCGGGCAAACGCAGTACTCGGTACCGGGTACCGCGTACCGAGGCTAGCAGCCCGGCGATGCCCAGGAAATCGACTCGCTTCCCCCGGTGCCGATACTGTTGAAGTAGTGACAGCCGTTCGAGTCGGTTCCCAGCATGTCCCGCCCGCCATTGGCGTAGACTGCTCCAGCCTGTTGTCGCTGCTGCGCGAGCAAACGCAGGTTCCCTATCGGCGGCCCCCCCTCGGCCCCGAAGGTGCCCTGGCTATCCACCCACCACCGGCCGCGGTAGACCGGGGTGATCTGCATGAGGGCAGCCACGTCCTGCATCGGCAGTTCCCGCCCATTGATGATCACGCCGGTGTTGCCGTTGGAGGCGTCCTGTGGGAGCGGCCCTCCCAGGTTGAGGCCGGCCGCCATCCAGCCGGCCGTGGGGCCGCCCATCATGCCCCAGGCCCCGGAGGACTTGTCATACCAGTAGTTGCCATCCGGCACCCGCACGTTCCATTGTCGCTCGAAGCCGGTCAGCTGCGTCTCGGTGAGTCGAACCCGGTTCACCACGACATTTCGCTGCTGGGCCGAGAGGGGAGACAGGCTGGCGGCGGCCAGCGCCAGTGCCAGGGCAAAGGCGATTCGGGACATGGTCGGATCCTCTCGCATTGGGGTGGGGCCTCTGGCTAAGATACGCCTCAGCCATGCCGTTTGTCCCACTCCCTCCACTGGTTTCGACCGACTGGCTCGCCGAGCGGCTGGGCCGGCCCGGGTTTGTGATCCTCGACACATCCTGGTACCTGCCGACCAGCGGGCGGCTGGCGACCCAGGAGTACCTGGCGGGTCATGTTCCGGGGGCGGTGTTCTTCGACCTCGACGCCGCGAGTGACCGCGCCTCCCCACTGCCGCACATGCTTCCGTCGGCGATGGCCTTCGCCGCCTACGTCGGGGGACTCGGCGTCGGCACCGACGACACGGTCGTTGTCTTTGACGGCTCCGGCAGCAATCTGAGCGCGGCCCGGGTCTGGTGGATGTTCCGCGCTTTCGGGCACCCGCGGGTGGCGCTGCTGGACGGCGGTATCGCCAAGTGGCGAGCCGAAGGCAGGCCCATGGAGGCTGGGGAAGTGGTTCTGGCACCGAAGGTATTCCAGGCCAGTGATCCGGGCGGGGTGCGCGACCTGCGGGCGGTGGAGGGCGCCTTGGCACGGGAGGATGCCCAGGTGGTAGACCTGCGTCCGGCTGGGCGCTTCGCGGGCACCGAGCCGGAGCCAAGGCCGGGCATCCCGAGCGGTCACATGCCGGGCGCGATCAGCCTGCCGTACCCCGAGTTGGTCCGCGCCGACGGGACTATGCTGGACCCCGACGGACTTCGCTCGGTTCTCGCCCGCGCGGGAGTGCGCCTCGATCGCCCGATCATTGCGACCTGCGGTTCCGGCACCAGTGCTTGCGCGCTGCTCCTCGCCCTGCATCGCCTCGGGCACGAGGCGAACGCACTGTACGACGGGTCCTGGACCGAATGGGCTGGGGGCGGAATGCCGGTTGCCCGAGGTGCGCCTTGAGCGACGAATCCAGCCCGCCGAATCCCGCGGCGCCTTGGCTTTGGCGAAGGGACTGGTCCGAGCGGCGAATCAGGGACCAGAACCGGAGCGGGATCTGGTTTCTCCTGCTCTTCTCGCTGTTCTGGAACAGCATCGCCTGGGGTGTAACAATCGCAACCTGGCGTGGAGCTCCGAAGCGCGGACCAGAGCACTACCTGATTCTGCTGTTTCCTTTCCTCGGGGTCCTGCTCCTGGTGGCTGCGCTCCTCGCCGCCATCAGGCGGATTCGCTACGGCGTCGCGGTGCTCGAGCTGGCGACCCTGCCCGCTCCGCTGGGGCGAGCGCTCGCGGGTCATGTCCGGATCGGGTCCGGCCTCGCCCCCGACCGTGAGGTAAGCCTCCGGTTGCGGGCGATCCACAGGACGGTGACCGGCGCCGGCAAGAACCGGCGGGTCCGGGACGAGGTCGTGTGGGAGGCCGGGCGCACCCTGCCCGGGGCGATTCCCAAGGACGGCGGCATCGTCGTGCCGGTCGCGATTCCAATTCCCTCAGACGCGCCGGAGACAGCGACGCTCAATCGCAACGACCGGATCCTGTGGCTGCTCGATGTGAGCTCCGCGGTCCCGGGCGTGGACTTCGAGGCTCAGTTCGAGGTGCCGGTCTTTCGAACGGCGGAGAGCGCCACCCCGCTCACTCCTGAGGAGCTGGCGCGGCTGAGGTGACGATGCCGGGGCGGGGGAGGGGCGGACCGACGCTCAGACGATATCCGACCGCGATGCACGCGAGGCCGAGCAGTTCCGTTACGTAGAGTACTTCGACGTGACCCAGACGGGTGAAGGTGCCGCCGATGCCGGGCAGGAGCGCACCCACGGCGATGAATACGTTGGCGAGGGCACGGTGCCGGGTCTCAGTCCGTCGGGCATAGCGCACCGCCGACAGGATGGCTCCGCCCATGAGGAACGTCAGAGCGTAGAGATTGATGAATGGGCTGATGAGCCGGACCCACCGCCACACCAGGACCTTCCCCGCTAATCGATAGGGCTCCACCAGCGCGTGGTCGATGGGCGAGAGGAGGACGCAGACTGCCCCGAACCCTACCGCGGCGACGAGGGCGACAGCGAGCCGGTCTGCCACCCGGCGAGAGAGCAGCAGATAGACGGTTCCCTGTGCGAGCGGGGCGCCACCGAGCAGGGCGCCGGTGATGTACCAGGCCCGAAACACGGGCTCATGCCACCCGAACAGCGTCGTCACCGACTCGGTGACCGTGCCGGCCGCGTAGGTGAGCATGCCCAGGCCCCACCAGAAGAGATGCCGCCCACCTCGCTCGCGATAGCGCCGGAACAGCACCACGGCGAAGGCGAGGGACAGCAGCGTTGTCAGGATGGGGATGTAATGGACGAGGGAGGGGGTCATTAAAAGTACCGCGTACCGAGTACCGAGTACCGAGTACAGAACACCCCGTACCCGGTACTCGGTACTTGGTACCTCTAGAAGTCCACCCGATAGGCCGCCGTCACGTTCCGGCCCGGCGAAGGACGGAAGAAGTTCGAGTTCGAGGTCTCGCTGTACAGCTTGTTTGCCACGTTGTCGAGCGTAAGCGAGACGCTGTGCTGGCTCCGGCCCGCCCGGAACAGCCTCAGGCCGCCCCGCGCCTGCATGACGGTGAAGGCGGGAGCCGGGTTGGCCGGGAGGTCTCTCTGTCTCCCGTTATGCCGCACGCCGTAGGTCAGCCAGAAGCGCCCGCCGGGATGATCGTACCGTGCCTCAGCACCCACGCGCACTCCGTAGCTGCTGGCCACGGGATTGCTCTTGTCCCTTACGTCCTTGCTGTCGAAAGCGGTGAAATTGGCGACGGTCGAGAAGCCGTGACCGACGATCAGGTGACCGTTCGCCTCGATGCCAATGTAGCGGAGCTTGTCGACGTTCACGTTGGTAAAGGCCGGCAGCCCCTGGATGGTGTCGCCCGTCGGCTGCAGGCTGATGGCATCGGTGATTTCGTTGCGGAATCCGAAGACCTCCAGGCTCCCGTGCCGATTCCGGAACCGCACGCCCAGGTCGAGGTTGATGCTGGTTTCCGGCTTGAGGTCGGGGCTCTGTACCTCGAACCCGGACCCTTCGGGAGTGGGGCCCTCGAAGAACCGCTCAATCAGGTTGGGTGAGCGGAAGCCACGTCCCAGTGTACCGATGATGCTGAAGTTCGACGTGATCAGGTACTCAGTGTTGAGCGTGCCCACCACGGTCGCGTCCTCGTGGGACACCAGCGGCGTAGTCACGTTGGGCGTGGGTCGCGACTCGGCCTTGATGTCCTGCACCCGGACGCCGGCGATCAGGCTCAGCTTCGGCAGCGGATGGAAATCGCCCTGCAGGAAAGCGCCCAGACTCCGGAACGTGGCATTCGGCGTCTTGGAGACCGGGTCGGTGGAAGGCGGGCCCAGGCCGGTCATCGTCGTCGTGTCGGTATTGCTGGACCGGTCGCGGAAGCCGTCCACTCCGTATGTCAGTGCCACACTCCCGACGGGCTTGGCCGCCTCGACCCGGAAGCCCCAGGTATCCACGTCGGTGTAGTTGTGGGCCGAGATCACCCCCTGAGAGCTAGGGCCGGTGGGTATGATGATGTCAAACGTCAGGCGCCGGGCATTGCTCGAGTAATAGGTGGTCACGTCGAGCCGGTCAGCGAGGGCGGATCCCAGCGATCGGTTGGAATAGCCGAGGGAAACCCGATCTACTCCCTGGGTCGGATAGCGGATGATGATGTCCGGATCGAAGGGGTGCCCGAGGTCAGCGCTCTTCACATAGCCGAAGCCGGCATCGTCGGCCGTGTAGCGCTCGTACCGCGCCCGCAAACCCTGGGTCTCCGAGAACGCATACCCCAGCTGAGCCGCGTAGCTCTGGTCAGTGACTCCGGTGGCATGGACCCGGGTGCCCGAGGTGAGCGTGTCCTTGCCAAAGTTGCCCGGCGGCACAATGTAGGCGCCGGCGTCGCGATACGAGCCGAAGCCCAGGAAGCTGAAGCGTCCCGCCGTTCCGCTGATGAGGCCGAAGGGCTGCTGCTGGTCACCCGCACCTTGATAGCGGTATCCCAGCGACCCGTGCAGCGTGGTGGCACCCAGGGGCTGGGGCGGCTGGCGGGTGATCAGGTTGATGGCGCCGCCGATGGCGTCGGTTCCGTAGAGCACCGAGGCGGGTCCGCGGACCACTTCCACCCGGCCCAGGGCCTCGATGCCCACCAGGGAGGGGATCTCGCCAAAATCCGACTCACGGCGCGAATTGTTCATGCGGATGCCGTCCTGGAGCAGCAGGATGCGCTGTCCCAGCAGGCCGCGGATGATGGGCCGCGATTGGCTCGGGCCCACGCCGTTGACGTCCAGACCCGGCAGGTCGAAGAACAGATCGGTGACACTGGCCGGGGTGCGCCGGGCGAGCGTGGTGGAGTCCACCACGCTCACAGGCGCCGGGGTGCGGAAGACCTCGCGCAGGTCTCGCGTGGCAGTGACGGTCATCGCGGGAAGCTCGATAGCGGAGTCCTGCTGCACGCGTTGCGGCGTCTCCTGCGCGGAGAGAGCGGAGGTTCCGGCAACTACGAGAACTGCGAGGGCGCAGTAATGGGTTTGCATCAGCGTCGTTCCTGCCGCAGGTGGGAAAGGGGGCCGCACCTCGTGGTGCGCCAATACGGTAGCGACGGGCGGGAGAACGCGGAATCGGGGAAGCTACGGGGGCGGGTCCCGTAGAACTACGGTAGCCAGTGCGGATTGAGGAGTGAGCAGCGAGGAGTAACTGCCGAACACCAAAGGGACTTGGCAGGTGCGGCCGAGCCGGGCGATCCAGCTATAAGGAAAGGTGAATCCAGGAGGAAGGGCTGCCTACCCCGCGCACTCCTTCCCACTCGTCACTCCTCACCCCTCACCAACCCCGCCTCCACGGCAAAGCGGGTCAGCCCGGCCACGGTTCTGATATCCAGCTTCCGAGCCAGGCTCTCGCGGTAACTCTCGATGGTGCGCGGGGACAGACCGAGCCGGGCGGCGATCGCGCGGCTGGTCTCGCCCGCCGCGATCCCCCGCAACACTTCCCGTTCTCGCGGAGTCAGGCGGTCGAGCCTGGCACCGGCATCGTCGGCCGAGGCATCCCCGCGTACCGCGGCACTGAGGTGCCGGGCGACTGGGGGGCTGAAGTATGACTCGCCCCGGGCCACGGCCCTCAGCGCTGCCCTGAGCTCGCTGGGAGTGGTGTCCTTGCGCAGGTAACCCTGGGCACCGGCGCGCACCGCTCCCAGCACGTACTCGGGATGGTCGTGCACGCTGAGGATGAGCACCCGCACCGAGGGTAGCAGATTACGGAGCCGGCTGGTTACCTCCAAGCCACCCGGGCCGGGGAGGGAGAGGTCCAGCACCACCAAGTCGGGCCGAGCTGCGGGGGCGAGCCGGACTGCCGATTCGCCGTCGCCGGCCTCCGCGACGACCTCGAAGCCCGGGGTGCCGGCGAGGACGTGGCGCACACCTTCCCGAACAAGGGTGTGGTCATCCACCAGCATGACCCGGATCGGTGGCGCCTCGGTCACGCCGGGGATCCGTTGAGCGGGAGCTCCAGAGCCAGCCGGGTCCCGCCGTCTGCCAATCTCGTGATGGCGACGCCTCCGCCGAGCGAGGCGAACCGCTCCCGCATCCCCGCGAGACCCATCCGCTCCTCCGTTACCCTGTCCTGCGGCGTGAAGCCGCGCCCGTCATCCACTATATGAATGTGGAGACGGTCTGCCTGGAGGGTCACCGTCACGGCTACCTGCTCCGCCTCGGCGTGCCGGGCCACGTTGGAGAGTCCCTCCTGGACCGCGCGGAATACTGCCACCTCGGCAGTCTCGGCCAGTGATGGGAGGCGTTCGGGTCCGCTGAAGCTGGCCGGAATGCCGGTGCGGGATTCGAAGTCGGTGACCAGGGCCCGCACCGCCGGGAGCAGACCGAGGTCGTCGAGGAGCGGTGGCCGAAGTGCCTCGGTGACGCTCCGGATGCTCGCCATTCCTTCGTCTACCAGGTCGATCACCCGGTCCAGGCGCTCCGCCTGGGGCGCCGGTACCTCCTCGCGCGCGATGCCCAGCTGCAGCTTCACCGCGGAGAAGACCTGGGCGGTTTCGTCGTGCAGCTCGAGCGACAGGCGCCGGCGTTCCTCCTCGTGCTGGGCTACCATCCGCCCGGAGAGGCGTTCCAACTCATCGGTCCGGCGGCGGAGGCGGCGGTCGAGATCCGCGTGCTCGAGCGCCGCGCCCACCTGTTGTCCGAGGGCTTTGAGGAAGGAAGCGTCGAGCGCGGTGAACGGGTCACGGGTGTCGCCCACGATGAGCATCGCGCCCCGAACTTCGCTCCCCTGCGCCACCGGGAGTGCCGCCGCATAGGCGTAGTCGCCACCCGCTTCGCTCTGTGGCGCGCCCCCGGCCAACACCTTGGCAACCAGCGGGGCGGTGTCACCCGGAGGGGGCGCCCCTTCCCAGGCGGCGCAGACGCCCAGCCCGCGCAGCACAGTGCCGCTCGCCCGATCGAACAGGGCGCTGCCGCGGACTCCCGGCAGCACCAGCGCCCGGGCCAGCAGCGCTCCCGGCACGTCCTCGGTGGCCGGGCCTTGCTGAAGATCGCCGGAGAGCGCTGCCAGGGCCCCCAACCCGCGCTCGATGTCCTCCAGGACCAAGAGCAGTATTCCGGCGGCGACGGCGAGCGTGAACACAATATCCAGGTAGTACCCCCACGGATTCCAAGCGCCCTTGGCCCGCAGAACGGGATAGTCCAGGTGGTGCAGGCCCCAGAGGAGGAAGGCGATGCCCAGCACCAGCGCGCCGACCGAGCCGGTCTGGCGGCGAAAGCGAAAGAACACGCCCGCCGTCCACAGGGTGGCCCCGCTCAGAAACAGGACCGCGGGCACTGCCGCAACCAGGAAGCTGTCGCGTTCGGCGAATTCGTAGATGGCGAACAGCGACCACACCGGCGGGAACAGGGCCAGCGCGAGGAATGCGCCCCGGAAGCGGGTCCGGCGGGAGAAGACCAGGGCGCTCCAGAGCAGGGTGATCGCGGTCCACCCGGTGATGACCTGGTGGGCGAACAGCCAGCCCGGGTTCCGGGCGACGAGATAGACGACGATCGCGCCGAGCCTGCACAAGTACAGGGTCCAGGCGATCGCCCACCAGAAGAAGTATGGTTTGTGATAGCGGTGGTAGAGCAGCGCGCACAGACCGGCGATGCCCAGGGTGATCGCCGCCTGGAGAAGTGCCGCGTGAAGCTCGGGGACCGTGCTCAGAGGCTCTGCCCCAGCCAGCGGGCGACGCGGTCCCGGTAGCCGCGGCTCACTTTGAGCCGGGTCCCGTCCTGCAGGATCGCGATAAACTCACCGGAGAACCAGGGCTGGAGTTCGCGCAGTCGCTCGACGTTCACGACCGTCGTGCGGTGAATGCGCAGGAAGCGCTCCGGATCGAGCCGGGTCACCAGGCTCGACAGCGATTCCCGCAGCAGATGAGAGGTCTTGCCCGAGTGGAGTCGCACGTAGTTGCTCGCCGTCTCGATCCAGTCGATGTCCGCCACTCGCACGAAGTACACCCGCCCCTCGGCGCGAATCGCCAGCCGTTCGGCCGTGGTCCGCGGCCGCGCCAGGCTTTCGAAGAGCGCCGCGAGCTGTGCCGGCGCCGTCCCTGCCTCGGGGCGCCGCAGCCGCTCCCGGGCCCGCTCGAAAGCCCGCTGGAACCGCTCGGCGTCGAAAGGCTTGAGCAGGTAATCTAGCGCATTTGCTTCGAAGGCCTGGATGGCGTAGGCGTCGTAGGCGGTCACGAACACCACGGCGGGCGGGGCGTCGGCTCCCAGCGCCTCGACTACCGCGAAGCCGTCCAGGCCGGGCATCTGCACATCGAGAAAGAGCAGGTCGGGGTGGTGGTGGCGGACGGCCGCCACGGCCTCGATCCCGGTGCCGCAGACTGCCACCAGCTCGGCATCGGGCTCCTGCTGCAGGAGCCGGATCAGGCGCCGTCGGGCGAGCGGCTCGTCGTCGGCGACCAGCGCCCGCACCTTCATGCCGGGACGGCTTGTGATGTCAGCCTGAGGTGGAGGGGGGTATGCACCTCGCGGCAGGGGAGGAAGGGGAGCGCGATGGTCACTACGGCCCCGCCCCGCGGATCGTTGCTGAGGACGAACTCCTGCTCGGGGCCGTACAGCTGACGCAGTCGGGCGCGGGTATTCCTCAGGCCCAGTCCTTCCCGGCACTGCCCGCCGGGCGGGAACCCGCTCCCGGTGTCCCGGACCTCGAGCCGGAGCCGATCGCCCTCCCGACTGCCACGAACCGCGACCTCACCCCGCCCGGTCCTCGGCGAGGCGCCGTGCCGGATGGCGTTCTCCACCAGTGGCTGGAGCAGGAGCGCTGGCACCCCCGCTTCGAGCACCTCCGGCGGCATGTCGGTGCGGACTGCGAGGCGGTCCTCGAAGCGGGTCTGCTCGATGTCCAGGTACGCCTGGAGAATCCTGAGCTCCTGATGCAAGGGGATGACCTGGTGGCCGGTCTGCTCCAGGGACAGCCGGAGCAGATGACCGAGGCGTGCGATCAGCAGGTCGGCGTTGTTGGGATCGTTATGGGCCAGCTCGGCAATGGCATTGAGCGCGTTGAACAGGAAGTGTGGCTGCAACTGCAGCTTGAGTAGCTGCAGCTCGGCCCGCGCGAGCAACGCTTCGAGCTCCCTCGTCCGGAGCCCTCGCTGGCGGGAAAGCACCGCGTGGCGCGCGGCCTGCGACACCGTCACGATGCACAGGTAGGCGAGCAGGCGGCTGTCGAACCGGTACAGCAGACTCGGGAGGAACGGCCGGAGTGAGGTATGACTGAGGGCGACCGCCAGGATCCGGTCCACTCCGGTGGAGAGCAGCACGAAGCAGATCGCGGCGAGCCCGTGCAGCAGCACACCTCGGGTGCGGTGGCTGGGATCGAACCGGAGCCGGTTGGCGACCCACAGCGCACCGGGCGTCAGCGCCGCCCAGGCCCAGGCGCTGGCCAGCGAAACCAGGAGTAGCGGCCGCCAGGGGAGCGACGCCTCGTCGGCAACCGTGGTGTAGCAGAGCACCTGGGTGAAGGAGAAGAGCCCGAACCCGGTCCACCCCCCCAGCACCAGCATCGCCTGCAGACGCAGGTTTCGCCGGTCCGGCAGGTTCTCCATCGCGCTGGTCGGCCGCATGCCTCCCTCGGCAACCGGAGAAGGGCCGGGAGGGGCGCTCTCGCTCCGCCCTCCGGCCCATCGCTCATCCTCATGTTTCGCGGGTGAAACGGGGCGACCTCACGGTTGTCTTCCCCGCTCATGGAATGGTGACGTCGCGCGACGATGTAGCCGCACCATGCATCGCGCGACTCCGAGGCGAGTCGCACGGGATCACCGCCGCGTCCATGGCCTGCACCGGCGGTGAATCCCGGGCGAGTGCCACTCGCCCCCGCCACAATGCAGTTCGCCCCCAAGTCGTTTTCTGGCGCGTCCAGTCCAGGCTACCGTGACCCTGTCAACCAAACGGAGGATCGCGGTGGAGTTCCTGACGCAGGGAGCCGCCGCGCTCGCCACCGTTCCCTTCCGACCGATCCGACCAGACCTGAGCCTCCCCTTCGCCGGTAACGCGGAGGGGGCCATGGACGCGCAGGAGCTCGGCGATCTGGTACGCCGATTGGAAGACGTGGTGCGGTGGCTGCGCGGACGGAACGAAGGAGACGAACCTCCGGGGGCTGTGCTGCGCTTCGGGAACGTCGAGGTCGAGCCTGCCACCCAAGTTATCCGCCGGGAAGGGCGCCGGGTCGCCGTCACCCGTACTGAATTCCGACTGCTGTACGCCCTGATGCGGCGACCGGGTGAGGTGGTTCCCCGGGAGCAGCTGATGACCGAGGTCTGGGGCCCCGGGGTCCGACTCCGCTCCCGGGCCATCGACACCCATATCGCCCGACTGCGCCGGAAGCTGGAAGCCGACCCGGCTGCACCGCGGCACATCCGGACCGCCCCGTACCGGGGCTATCGCTTCGATCCCCACGGCGGGTGAGCCCGCCCCAGCACCACCACTCACGGAGGAGCTATGCGACCAGGACTTCGTTGGCTCTCACTTGTCGCGGCGTTCTCGCTTGCGGCGGCTACCCGGGTCACGGCCCAGGAGCCGGCCACCGTCTCCGGAACCATCAGGACCGAGTCGGGGGCACCAATCAGTGAAGCATCGGTAGTGATCCAGGAACTGGGTCTCTCGGCCACCACCCGGCAGGACGGCAAGTACGCCATACTGGTTCCGGGCGGTCGGGTCCAGGGCCAGCAGGTGACCATCCTGGCGCGGGCCATCAATTACAAGCCGCGCACGGCACAGGTGACGCTGGTAGCCGGGATCCTGACCCAGGATCTGAGCCTGGCGGAGAACCCGCTGCAGCTCGGGGAGATCGTGGTGACGGGCGCGGGTACGGCAACTGAGGTGGAGAAGCTGGGGACCGTGCGTAGCGTGGTAACCGCTGAGGAGATCACCCGGACCAATGAAACGAACATTGTCCAGGCGCTGGCGGGTCAGGCGGCGAACGTGCAGGTCACGTCGACCAGCGGCGAGCCGGGCGCGGGGAGCTACATCACGATCCGGGGCAGCCGGACCGTCGGCATCCAGGGCTCCGGCTCAGCCCAGCCCCTGTTCGTGGTAGACGGTGTGCCCATCGACAATTCCTCCCTCTCTACTGAGGACTTCAACCCCACTGACGGCCTGACCCTCGGCGCGGTCGAAGGCAGTGCATCGAGCAACCGGGCCTCGGACCTCAACCCGGATGACATCGAGTCGATCGAAATCCTCAAGGGAGCCGCGGCGGCGGCGATCTACGGGTCGCGCGCCGGCCAGGGAGTGGTGCTCATCACGACGAAAAAGGGGAAGCCGGGTCCTACCCGCTGGACTCTCTCGTCTACCGCGGCCGCGAACGACCTCAACCGCACCTATCCGCTGCAGCAGTCATGGGCCCAGGGCATCGGCGGCATGGCTCCCGACTCGGCGGACCTGGGCGGTGGCGATTGCACCCCCGGCCGCTTCGAATGCCGCACCAGTTGGGGCCCTAGGATCCAAGCCGGTACCCCGGTGTACGACCACGCGAACGAAGCCTACCGGACCGGCTTTCACACGACCAACACCGCCACCGTGTCCGGCGGCAATGACCGCACGCTGTTCTATCTCTCGGGGTCGTTCGATCTCGACAAAGGGATTTTCGAAGGCCCGAACAACGAATATCGGCGCACCACGGTGCGGTTCAATGGTTCCCATCGGCTCGCAGACAATTTCAAGCTCGGCGGCAACTTCGCGTATACCGACGCGAACGGGCGCTTTGTGCAGCGTGGCAACAACACCAGCGGGCTGCAGCTGGACCTGCTGCGCTCGCCACCGAACTGGAACAACCGGCCCTACATCGACCCGGCCACCGGCCTGCAGCGCACCTTCCGGCATCCGAACCCGGCTGCGGGAGACATCAATGGCAACCCGGGATGGGACAATCCGTTCTACACCCTGAACAACTTCATCAATACCCAGCGGGTGGGCCGGGCCTTCGGCAATGTCAGTGCCGACTGGGACGCCCTCTCCTGGCTCAAGTTCGCTTACACCCTGGGTGCGGACTACGCCAATGACGAGCGCCTGGACGGAGGACCGGGGGACGCATCCCCGCCGATCAATGGCGGCCGGATCGTCGAAGGCAAGGCGGTGACCTACCAGATCGATCACAACCTGACCGGAACCGCTCGCTACCGGATCAGCCCGAAGGTGGCCGGGACGATTACCCTGGGGCAGAACCTGAACGAACGGACCTATCGCAGCCTGGCCAACGTGGGCCGTGGCCTGATCGCGCCGAAGCCGTTCAAGCTTTCGAACACGATCGCGCGGGATCCGGCCATCGACGACGAGTCGACCGTCCGGCAGTCGTCGGTCTTCTCGCAGGTCACCCTGGATCTGTTCAACCAGTTGTACCTGAACGGGGCACTTCGCAACGACGGCTCCTCCACCTACGACAAGGACCACCGCCGGGCATGGTTCCCCAAGGCCGGAGCGGCCTGGGAGTTCACCCGGGCGACTGGCAGCGGTTCGCTGATCACTTACGGCAAGCTGCGCGCGGCCTACGGAGAGGCCGGTCAGGAGCCCGATCCGTACCTGACCTCCAACATTTATACCGGTGGTCTGGTCGGCGGTCAGAGCCAGGGGACGGGTGTGAACGTCGGACCATTCGGTGGGCTCGTCAGCAGCATCGTGAAGGGCGCCGACCAGCTCAAGCCCGAACGCACCAAGGAATGGGAAGTAGGCTTCGACGTCGGTCTCTTCAAGGACAAGGCGGACATCAGTTTCACGAACTACCGCTCCAAGAGCGTGGATGTGATCCTGCTGACCCCGCTTCCGCCGTCCTCGGGATATCAGCTCCAGGCCAACAATCAGGCGTCGTTCCGGGGTTTTGGCCAGGAGGTGACGCTCAACATCCGACCCATCACGAAGCGGGACTTCTCCTGGGACGTGGGGCTCCAGTGGGCTCGCAATCGCTCCAGAGTCCTGACCCTCGGCGGCGCCGACTTCGTCAAGCTCGACCCGAACGACATCGAGCCGCCGGCGGTGGCGCAGGTGGGAGAGGAGGTCGGGGTCTTCCGCGGCCAGGGCCTCACTCGCTGCGGCATCAGCAACGGCAGTGTCATTCTCGACGGACAATCGCTGGCCTCGTGGTGCGCCGGCGCCAAGCGGGGAGCCCTGTATCTCGACGCCGATGGCTTCCCGGTGGCGGACCCCGACGACCGCATCATCGGGAATCCCAATCCCCGCTGGACCGGCAGCGTGCGGACAACCGTGCGTTACCGGAAGCTGACGCTGAGCGGGCTGCTCGATATCAAACACGGCGGGCAGATGTACAACGGCACCCGGGCCGCGCTGCTTGCCTATGGCACGCACAAGGATACCCGGGTCCGGGCCGACTGCTACACCTACGAATTCACCGGCAACGTGCTCGACTGCACCGGGAACGAGCATTCATTCGGGAAGGACGGCCCGATCAACGGCCCGGTGGTCGGTGCCGGTGTCGATCCGGCCACGGGCGTCGGGCGACCGGTACCCATCGGAGAAAACTGGTACACGGGTGTCGGGGGCCTGTTCGCGGGCACCGATCAGCAGTGGATCGAGGACGCCGGATTCGTGAAGCTCCGCGAGATCAGCCTCTCCTACCGCCTCGACTCGCCGGGCATCCAGCGTGCCCTGGGATTCATCGTCGATCTGCGTGTCTCTGCTCGCAACCTCAAGACCTGGACCAAGTATACGGGCTACGACCCGGAGACCAATCTCGGCCAGGCTCAGTCGGCCACGCGCGGCAAGGACTATTTCAACCAGCCGCAGGCGCGGTCCTACGTGTTCTCTGTGACCCTGAGCCGCTAACCGCCGAGGAACCTGACCATGTCATCGACATACCGCTTCTTGCTTGCCACGCCGCTCGTCGCGGCGGCGCTGATCGGGTGCGAGGGCTTTCTGGGGGCCGACCAGGCCGTCAACGACCCGAACAACCCCAGCACGGCGACGGCGGAGCAGCTGTTTCTCGGGGCGCAGGTCGGCCAGTTCGCGCAGCAGGAAGGTCTGCTGGCGATGTTCGCCTGCGTGTGGACCCAGCAGTGCACCGGGACCAGCAATTTTCTGCAGTCCATCGAGGAGTACAATACCGTCAACGAGGACCTGCACAGCGCCCCCTGGTCCGCGGCCTACGAGGGGGGCGGCCTGACCGACCTCAACGTCGTCGAAAGGGCCCTGAGTCCAGGGGTTCGCCGCGGGATCGTCCGGATTTACAAAGTCCTCAACGTGGCAACCACAGCCGACGCGTGGGGGAACATTCCCTATCGGGAGGCGACCGATCCGGCACAATTCCCCAATCCTCACCTGGACCCGCAGATGCAGGTGTACGCCGATCTGCAGCAACTGCTCGATGATGCCCTGGCCGACCTGAACTCCGGCACCGGCGCCGGGCCGTGGGGGGCGGACCTGGTGTTCGGCGGAGATGCAGCCCCGTGGATCAAGGTTGCCCATTCGTTGAAGGCCCGACTGTACCTCCACACCGCAGAGGTCAACGGGACCGCCGACTACACCAGCGCACGCGATCAGGCACTGCTAGGTATCAGCGATGCATCCGGCGCCGGCGACTGGGTTGCCGTGCACGGGGCGAATCCCGGTGAGGACAACCTGTGGTTCCAGTTCTCTGCCCGCTCGGGTTTCGGACAGTTCCTCGTGGCCGGGCGGTCCCTGGCCGACCTCATGGTCAGCCGGAATGATCCCCGCCTCCCCGAATACTTCGGTCCGGCAACGCCGGGTCCGGGGTACGGCGGTCAGGATCCCTTTGGCGGGCGCTCGCCCGCCGGATTCTCGGAACTGACAGGTACCAGGAACTCCGCAACCTTCCGCCAGCCCATCCTCACCTGGGAGGAGACCCAGTTGATCCTGGCCGAGACGGAGTTCCGCCTGAACGGGGCGGCGGCGGCGCAGCCCTTCGTCGATGCGGTCCGAGCTGCCGTCGGCCTGGGGGCGAAGACGGTCGTCTCGCTCAATGACGTCATGGAGGAGAAATACGTGGCCCTGTTCCAGAACTTCGAGGCCTGGAACGACTACAAGCGAACCTGCTACCCGCCCATCGTGCCGGCGGCCGGAACCTTCGATAACCTGGTCCCGGGTCGGGTGTACTACGGGAACGGGGAGGAGAATGCGAACCCCAACATCCCGTCAAAGACCCAGCAGCTCATTGATGGCGGAGTGGGGTTCCGGAATCCCAACGACCCGAATCACTGTTGAGCAACCGATGAGGGAGCACCCTCGCGCCCCGGGGCGGGCCACAGGCCCTCCCCGGGGAGGTGGCCCGACCACCGGCACGCTCGGGTGGGGATGGACGTTGAGTCTGGTGGTGCTCACCGGGTGTTACAGCTATCAGAGCGTACCGGAATTGGCGCCGGCCCCGGGAGCAACCGTGGCCGTAGAATTGACCGCCGAAGGGACCGCCGGGATGGCGGAGGTGATCGGGCCCAACGCGGCAGTGGTCCGGGGAGACATGATTACTGCCGAAGCGGACTCGCTGGAACTGGCGGTGAGAGCGGTGGAAGACCATCGGGGCGTGACAACGCCCTGGCGTCGTGAAGTGGTCCGCATTCCGCGGACGGCCGTCGCCCGGGTAGGCCAACGGCGCCTTGGAGTATTCCGGAGTCTTTTGTTGGGCGGCGCCGTAACGGGTGGGTTGGTGGGAGCGTGGGTGGCCATTCAGGGCGAGGTCATCGGGGCGATGAGCGGCCCGGGCAATGGCACCGGCGTCCCGAAATAGGCCGCGCAGCAGGGTCCACGGCGGTTTGGCCGGCTCAACGGCCAGCGCCGCCGGCCGGCCGGGCGACGGGTCCGTCCTCACTTCGCGAAGAGTCTGGATGGATCGCGAAAGGCCTTGAACTCCAGGGCGTTGCCCGAGGGGTCCAGCAGGAACATGGTGGCCTGCTCGCCGGCCTGTCCGGCGAAGCGGATACCCGGCTCGAGCACGAAGCGGGTGCGCGCGCGCCGGAGCCGGTCGACGAGGGCTTGCCATTCTTCCCACTGCAGCACCACGCCGAAGTGGCGGACCGGGACGTCCTTCCCGTCTACCTGATTGGTAGGCGGCTGTTTCTCCTGCCCGGAGGCGAGGTGGGCCACGATCTGATGCCCGTGGAAGTCGAAGTCCACCCATTGGGCGCTGCTGCGGCCTTCGCGACAGCCCAGCAGGCCGCCGTAGAAAGTTCGCGCCGCCGCGAGGTCATGGACCGGGAAAGCAAGGTGGAACGGCGGGATCACCTCGGCACTTTTCCCGCGCGGATCTGGCGCCAGCCCTGCGGACCGTAGGTGAGTTGGGTCCACAGCTCGTCATCCCGCTTTCCGGCGGTCTTCCCATCGGCCCAGTGCACCTTCACCATCTCCCGGATCCGGGCGTAGACCACCGAGCCCTGCCGGGCGACCTTCAACACCTGATAGGAGGCTTCGACCGAGCTGACGTTCTCGTCCACGAAAAAGTCGCGCCACTCCTTGGTTTCCTTCTCGGTCATGTTGGGCAACAACCGCTGCACCTCGCTCACCTGTCGCGACTCCACTGCGCGTTCCAGCTCGGCGTAAAACTGGGTGATGGCGGCCGAATCGGAGATTGCCGGCGAAGGAGTCGTCCCGACCGGATTCGGTTGGCTCGGGTTGGCGGCTGACTGGGTTCCGCTCTGCTGGGGCGGGGCGGGCGATCGCGTGGGACGGTTGGGGATCGGAGCCGGAACCGGAGCGGGCTGGCCCGGCTGCGGAGCGGGGACCTGCTGGGCCGTCTGAACCGCGCTGGAGGCAGTGCTGTAGATCGACGCAGCGCGCTGGAGGAACAGGGCCGCCTCGCTCTTGGCCCCGCTGGCGGCGAGCGATTCCGCCACGGTCCGCAGGGAATCACCGCCAGCCAGCCGCGAGGCCGGCACCGCGGCGGCCACCGCCTGCTCCCGGGCATACTCGGCTGCTCCCCGCGTGACCAGCAGGATGCTGTCCGCCTTGAGATCCAGCGGTGGAGTCGCGACCGGAGCCGGAAGGGTGTCAGCCGAAAAGACGCTTTCCAGCCGGTCGCGCAGGGTGACCAGTACCGCGCCGGCGCCCAGGGCGGCGAGGAACAGGCCGATCAGGATCTGGCCAAACTGGACCCGCCGCTGGCGCGCCACCACCCGGGTGTTGGGTGGAATGCGCGAGAGCGGCGCCGGGCTCGCCGGTGTCTTTCGCACCTCCCCCACCGGGCGCCCCGGTCGAGGGCCGGCAAGCAGCCCGATATGACTGCGGACACTGTCGTCCCCTTCCAGGTGGCTGCCGCTGCTCCGGACACCACGGCCGTTCAGGACCAGCACGGCCTCCTTGAGGTTCGGGAAGCGGTCCGCCGGCGCCTTCTCCAGCATCCGCATGATGGCGTCACGCAGGTCAGTGGGACAGTCGGGCCGCAGCTGATCGCTGGGTCGGGGCGGCGAATGGACCTGGGCGTACATCATCCCGAGGCTCGAGTCGGCGCTGAAGGGAAGCTGCCCCGTCACCATCTCGTAGCCCACGATGCCCAGCGAGTATTGGTCGGCGGCCGGGCCGACGATCTCGCCCGAACAGGCCTCGGGCGAGAGATAGCTCGGTGTTCCCACTGTCGTGCCGCTCCGAGTCAGGGTTTCGCCCTGGGCCGCCTTGGCGATCCCGAAATCGGTAATGACCGCGAAGCCCTCCTCATCGATCAGGATGTTGCCTGGCTTCACGTCCCGATGCACGACGCCCTGCCGGTGCGCGTAATCGAGCGCCGAGCCGATGTCCGCGAGAATGGAGCGCACCATGGGGAACGGCAGAGGCCCAACGTCCCGGAGGATCGCGTCCAGCGACCGGCCCTGGATGTGCTTCATGACGAAATACAGGAGCTGGTGGGACTCGCGGACGGCGTAGATGGGAATGATGTGCGAATGGTTGAGCCCCGCGGCGGTGCGGGCCTCGCGCTTGAACCGCTCGATCATATCCGCCCCGTGTACGAACTGGGGCGACATCACTTTGATCGCCACCTTGCGATCCAGGGCGATCTCGTGCGCCAGGAACACGGTCGCCATCCCCCCCTGGCCGATCTCGTGCAGGATCTCGTATTCCCCCAGCGTCGCCTGGCGGACCACCTGCAGAAGGGTGGGGAGCGGGGCCGTCTGCTCGCCGGACACACTCAACCCGCACACCTGGCAATACCGCGCACCGGCGTCGAGAGGAGTCTGACAGCGAATGCAGGCCGAGGTCACGGACATCCGGGCCACGCGTGAGGGGTCCAAAGGGGGGCAGAGCGCGGGGAATGCGAGCGGCCCCGACAGGCCGGATTCTAGCATGTCAGGACTCCCGGGTCTATCGTCCGGGACCGCTTGGTACATAGAGTTACCGATGAATCGGTCGATGCGAAAGAGTGGCGTCCTCGCACGCCGTGGCGCCTGGTCCACACCCCGGTCGCAGCGGTTTCCACGCCACATTGCCGGACCATGACCCACGAGATCCTAGGGGGCACACATTCGCCGTCACCGTAGCCCGGGGCCGTTCCTGCCCCCGCCCGCCGCGCCGGCCGTCCGCACCCGAGGCTGTGCCGGGCCCGTGGCGGCCCCCGAGGGTGGGGGCCCGGCAGTGGTTTTCCCCCCGGGCCATGGGGGAGCCGCTTATGCTGGCTGAGACCGGGCTACTGGCCTCGATCTATGCCGTCTATCTGGCGGCGGTCGTGAGCCCCGGACCGAACACCTTCATTGTGACGCGCCTGTCCCTGGCCGGGGGTCGCCGCCCGGCAACGGTGGCGGTCGCGGGCATCACGCTGGGGAACCTCGGATGGCTCACCCTGGTGCTCGGAGGTGCGCACCTCCTGTTCGAACGGATCCCCGGACTCGCGGCAGGGCTTCGGGTGGGAGGCGGTCTGTATCTCGGCTGGCTCGGTCTTCGGGCCGGGCAGGCGGCGTTCCGCGGCGGCGACATCCTGGCCCGTCCCGGGGGCTCGCCGGCGCCTGAATCTCCGTTCCACGCGGGGCTGGTCACGAGCCTGACCAATCCCAACACCCTGCCGTTCTACCTCAGCCTGCTGGGCACGACCTTCGCTCCCGCGGTGCCGGAGTGGGTCCGATTCGCGGCCGCGGCCGGCGTGCTGGTGCTGTGCTTCCTCTGGTATGGCGCCCTTGCGGTGGGCTTTTCGTCGGAGGTCGCTCAGGCGGCCTATCGCCGGTGGACCCGTCCGATCAACCTCCTGCTCGCGGGACTGCTGCTTGGATTCGCGGCGCGGTTTCTCCTTGCTGCCGCCTGAGGACTTCGTCTCACGGACCGAGATCAGGCGCGCGAACCGTGGCCAGGGCTGCGAGCGCGAGGATCAGAAGAAGGAACTGGACCAGGGCGCCCCGATCTCCCTCCGCGGGCGACGGCATGAAACAGCGGATGGCCAGCCCGATTCCGACCAGCATCAGCATCGCTTCGTGGGTGAGCGCGAAGGCCACCATGATCGCCGCGACCAGCAGCACGCGCTCCAGTCTCGCCAGGGGCTGGACGCCACGCCCGCCATCCAGCTGCCAGATGGGGATCAGATTGAAGAGGTTGATCACGGCTCCCACATGGGTGAGACCGGCATAGAGCCCGTCTCCCGTCAGCCGGTACAGTCCCAGGGTCACCAGCGCAGCGACGGTTCCCCAGATCGGCCCGGCCAGTCCGACCCTGGCATCCTGGGCCATGGTGGGCGGGTGGGCCTTGAGGCGGACCAGCGCCCCGAGGCCCGGTATGAACATCGGCGGGCTGGCGGGGATGCCGTAGCGAGCGAGCGCCGCGACGTGCCCCATCTCGTGCACATAGATTGAGAGTACCAGCCCCAGGGCGAACTTCCAGCCGAAGGCCCCCCAGTACACCCCGAAGAACGCGGCCATGGAGAGCAGCGTCCCCAGCTTGGTGAAGCCCAGGAGCAGGAGCTTGCCCTTGCCCAGCAGGAAGAGTACGGCGCTCGCAATCGCGACCCAGATGCCCTTGAGACCGCCGGGACGGGGAGTGCTGCGACTGCCGGCGCGTCCGTTGCCCCCGTGAACGGCCTCCTCCAGCCGCCCAATCCGCGCCAGGATCACACCTCGCTGCCGCGCCTCCGAGGGCAGGAGACCGAGGGCTTCATTCCAGCGACCCAGTGCGGCGCTGGCGTCCCCGGCGCGCTCGGCGCTCTCCGCGGCGCGGGCCAGGGTGGTGAGGGCCTCGGCGAAGACCAGGGTACCACACGCGGGGCAGGAGAGCAGGCCGGGGGCCAGCTCGGTGGCGCAGCGCTGACAGCGGGCAGGAGCTGGCGGCGTCACACCGGCGTGCTGCCCACCTGGAAGGGGCCGGCGAACTCGACGCGCACCGAGCGGGTCAGTCGCCACGCCTGCACGATGGCGAAAGAGTAGATCAGCAGGCTGATGAGCGAGCCCGGGAGCCCGCCGATGGTTACGATGACCGGCAGAGAGAGAGTGCCGAGCAGCAGGAAGCCGAGCGCGACCAGGAGATTCGGTCGCGGTGTGGTCGCCGGATTCTGGGCCTGAGACTCTGCCGTCCTGATGGCACTGTCGAGTCGGGCGGCCTCCGCCTCCCCTTCACCGGGAGTCAGCTCATTTGCTGGTTTGTCTGCCAGGCTGGCGGAAGGATCCGGCGTCGGACGCGTTCCCCGGAGCGAATCCGCCTCGGTTCGGGCGCGCCCCCGCAGCTCTTCATAGACCAGCGGGGCGTAGGCCACTCCGATGCCGAGATAGGTGAGGGAGACCGCCAGTAGCTGGTAGCGAAGCCCGCCCCGGCTGGCGGACCCGTGGAACACCGCCCGCCCGACGAGATAGCCGAGCAGGATCGCGATGATGCCGATTTCGAGGTGGGCGAATCGGGCCACGGCATACCACACCGCGGCTCCCGCCAGCATCGCGCCCAGGCCATACGTCAGTGCCTTCGCAAAGCGAGCGGCGCGTGAGAGGGGATCGGGCGCCGCCTGCTGCCCTTCTTCGACGGCCGTCTTGCAGCGGGTACAGACCGCGGCGCCGCCAGTCGACCAGTACTGGTCGCCGATCGGGCCTTTACAGGCGGCGCAGGTGAGGCCGACCCCGGCCTCCGGCGCGTGGAAATCAAGCGAGTCGTCTCCCGGCTGGTCTGACAAACTCATGCGAACTCCTCGCTGAATTCGGCTTGATAGGCGGGACCGGCAATATCGAGTCTGGGAATGGGCGTTGCTAGGGGAGGCCGTCTACCAGCGTTCGCACCGCCTCCACGCCCGCCAGCCTGAGGAGGCCCTGCGGCTTGGCCAGCTCATCGAGCATGGCTGTGGCCGATGCCTTCCAGCCCGGAGGGGCGCCGCCGCCGGAGAGATACTCGAGGGCATCCGTCCCGAGATCTCCCAGCTGGCCCAGCCCGAGGGCGGCGGGAATCCCGTCGCGCGCTAACGGCATGCTGTCGCCCAGGGCGGCCAGGGCGGTAGCAAGAGGCTTCCAGCCGGCGAAGGTGCGACGGAGCTGCTCTCGCGCCGCGGTGGCGGCCTGAGGGTCCCGCACGACATCGACTGCCAGCCGGTTCAGCACCGGCCGGGCCCAGGGATCGGGTCGGGCCGCGTCGACCAGCCGGGTCAGCGGAGTAAGCTGGGTCGTACCCTGCAGCCGTACCCGCTGGCCGAAGGTCACCGGCATGGTCACCGCGAGAAGGTCGTGCAGCGGCTGGACACCTCGGCGGCCTGACAGCAGTCGCAACATCCGGAAGGTGTGCGCCTCGTGCCCGAGGCCGACGCGCTCCAACTGGATACTGACCCGGGACAGGCGCAAGTACATGTCATCCGGATCCCTCACCGACGGTGGGGACCACAGCCGCTCCGCTATAGCAGCGAGACGGGGCCAGACGCGGGAATCAATAGTCTCGGAGTTGATCTGCTCGGCCCACATGCAGGCCTCTCCCCCGAGCACCAGCGCCGCCTGCTCCGGGGACAGTCCGCTTTCCTCGGGCAGCGGATCGGAGAGGTATTCCACGTCCGCGGGGTCCATATGGTCCAGATAGTAGGGGGCGGAGAGGATCGCGCCGAACCCCTGGCTGGTTGCGCTGGCGAGATACTCCACGCCCCGCCACGACTGCACCACGGCGTTCCGGGGCAGACTGTCCTGCAGGATCTCGTCCCACCCTACCATGCGCTTACCGTGGTGGGTGAGCAGGCGCGACAACCGCTGATTGAAGTAGGTCTGCAGTGCCGCGTTGTCCTTGAACCCGTGCTGACGCTTAAACCGGAGGATGCGGGGATTCTCGTTCCAGTGCTTTCCGGTCACCTCGTCCCCGCCGATGTGCCAGTAGGGATCGGGAAAGAGCCCAGCCATCTCGGCGATGAAGCCATCGATGAACCGGTAGGTGTCCTCGCGGGCCGGATCGAAGGCCGGATCGAAGACGCCAAAGCGGCGCTCGATTTCATAGGGCCCCGGGGCGCTGGCGTACTGCGGGTACCCCACGAACCAGCTGGTCGAGTGGCCCGGCATGTCGAATTCCGGCACCACCCGGATGCCCCGGTCGCGGGCGTACGCGACGATTTGGCGAACCTGCTCCTGGGTGTAGTACAACCCATCCGAGCCGAGCTGGTGGAGCTTGGGGTAGCGGCGGCTCTCCACCCGGAAGCCCTGATCCTCCGACAGATGCCAGTGCAAAACATTCAGCTTCACCACCGCCATGCCGTCGAGGGTCCGCTTGAGGACCTCGACCGGCATGAAATGGCGTCCCACGTCCACCAGCAGGCCGCGCCAGCGGAACCGGGGGCGGTCGGTGATGCGGATTGCCGGCAGGAAGAAGCCCTCGCCGTCGGCGCTGACCATCTGGGTCAGGGTCTCCAGTCCGCGCAGCGCGCCGACGACCGTTGGGGCCTTCAGGCGGGCCCCGGCGGGGGCTATCTCGAGGGTGTAGGACTCATCCTCGTCGGGCGTCTGCACCACCTGGCCCGGGCCCGATACCTCCAGCATTACTCGGCCGCCGGTGGCCGGCGGGCTGCTCAACGGCTGGCCGATCATGGCCGCGAGGCGGGCCAGGGCCCGGCCGATTCCGGCCCGCAGGCGCTCGTCGGAGAATCCGGTCGCAGTCATGGCGAAGGTGCTGTCGAGGCGGAGCCCGCCCGGCGCGGGCGTGGCCTCCAGCGGGAACGGCATGACCGGCGGCTGGCGCTGTCCGGCGAGAGACATGGGGAGCGCAAGCAGGAGCACGGGGAGCAGAGTGGGTCGCATGGATCCGGGTGACGGTGTGCTCAAGGTAACCGGGGACCTTGCCGGCGGGCAGACGGCCCCTGCGCGGTGACCGGCCGCTCGCTGCCCCACCTTTGCGGGCTATCTTCCATGCTACTTTCCTCCCTTCCGGACCGCCATGAACCCGCACCATGAGGGCAGACGCCGCTGCTGCCGCGGGCGTTGTTGCGCCGTCATCCAGTCACCCCCGCGAGCCGGAGTCTCCGGCGAGTGAGGCATTTCTTTGACGAGGCGGCACGCTGGTGCGCCGGTCGCTGGTGGCAGTGGCGCCTCCCGGTGCTCGGCATCCTCGGCTGGGATGGGTTCCGCCACCTCAAGGATCCCGAGTCTGGTGGGCTCTTCGCGGGGATCACGTTCGGTGCTCACGAGCTGGGTCATCTGATCTTCGCGTGGTTCGGCGAGTTCATGACGGTCCTTGGGGGCAGCCTCAACCAGGTACTCATCCCGGTGGGGGTCGGATGCCTCCTGTACTACCATCGCGACTACTTCGGCCTGGCCGGAGCCGGAGCGTGGCTTGCCTCGAGCCTGCTCGATCTGGCCCGCTACATCGGCGATGCCAGAAGCTTCGATCTGGACCTGGTGGGATTCGGTGACAACGCGCAACACGATTGGGCCTGGCTGCTGAGCCGGCTTGGCCTGCTGCCGTACGATACCCGATTGGCGGGGCTCTGCCGTGGGCTTGCCATGATCGTGCTGGTGGCCTCGCTCGGCTTCGGCGGCTGGTTGTGCCTGAAAATGGGAAGGGCCGGGCGGACGGCCAGTTGAGTCGGGCAAGCTCTTGACGGGGGGATGCTGGGCTGTAAATCGAAGCTCGTCCCGTTCGTTTCCTTGACTCAGGAGATATCGAATGATCTCTCTGATGCAGCTCTGGGCCCCGATCATCCTCTCCGGGTTTCTGGTCTTCGTGGGCAGCAGCCTGGTGCACATGGTGTTGAAGTGGCACAACTCCGACTATCGAAAGCTCCCCAACGAAGACGAGGTCCGGGCAGCGATACGGAAGGGCAACCCGGCGCCGGGCCAGTACGTCTTCCCACACTGTGTGGATCCCAAGGAACAGGCCAAGCCCGAGAACCAGCAGAAGTTTGTCGAAGGGCCGGTGGGCCTGGCCTTCATCAGACGGAACGGGCTCCCGAACATGGGCCCCATGTTGGGCCAGTGGTTCGGGTTCAACCTCGTAGTCAGCTTCTTCACGGCGTATGTAGCGAGTCGTACACTGGCGGTCGGGACTGACTATCTTCGCGTGTTTCAAATCGCCGGCACGGTCAGTTTCGTTTCCTATGCGATGGGGTCCATCCCCGGCACCATCTGGATGGGAAAGCCCTGGTCTGTGGCCCTGAAAGAGATGGGTGACGGCCTGCTGTATGGCCTGCTCACCGGTGGCGCCTTCGGCTGGCTGTGGCCTCGCTGAGACGAGTGCCAGGACTTGGATACTCGGCTGGTGCTTTGCCCGCGCCGGGCGGGGGCCGGTTTGCTCCATCCCGTTCCACCCTGAACCAGCGACATTCATGCGCACCCCGCGATTACTCCTGCTAATCCTCCTCGCCGCCCTCCCGGGCGGCCTCAACGCCCAGGAACTTCTCGAGGGCGAGTATCCCGGGC
Source organism: Gemmatimonadales bacterium (assembly GCA_036555275.1). Lineage (GTDB taxonomy): Bacteria > Gemmatimonadota > Gemmatimonadetes > Gemmatimonadales > GWC2-71-9 > JADJOM01. The sequence goes on from DATBLR010000097.1 coordinate 37,070, forward strand.
TCGAGACCGGGAAGATGTGGACCTTTGACGTGCCGCCCCGAGACTACTGGGCGAAACGGTACAACTTCGCACCGTCCGAAGGATGGCTCGAGCACGTGCGACTCTCCGCCCTCCGCTATGGCAACAATTGCACCGCCTCCTTCGTGTCGGGTGCCGGGCTGGTCATGACCAACCACCATTGCGCCCGGGCCTGCATCGAGGGAGTGACGCGTGAGGGAGAGGACTTCCTGACCAACGGGTTCTATGCCGCCAAGCCGGAAGACGAGCGGCCCTGCCCGGGCCTCTTCCTGGACCAGCTCCAGCAGATCACCGACGTGACCGACCGGGTAGCGGGCTCGGCTCCGCCCACCGCGGCCCCCAAAACCGCCGGGGAGCAGCGTGCCAAGGCGATTCGGGGGATCGAGGAGGAGTGCGGGAGGACCGAGGTCGACGCCTTCTGTCAGGTCGTGACCATGTACCGCGGTGGCCAGTACAAGCTGTACCGGTTCCGTCGCTACACCGACGTCAGGCTGGTGTTCGCTCCGGAGGGCCAGATCGCCTTCTTCGGGGGCGATCCCGACAACTTCACTTATCCTCGCTGGGATCTGGACGTGAGTTTCGTCCGGGCCTGGGCGGAGGGCAAGCCGGCTTCCATCGGGGACCACTTCGAGTGGAGCCGGAGCGGATCGAAGGAAGGCGACCTCACGTTCGTGATCGGGAATCCCGGCTCCACCGGCCGGCTGAACACGGTGGCCCAGCTCGAGTTCCTCCGCGATGTGCAGTACCCGGCGCAGCTGGACGCTGTTCACCGGCAGATCGAGACCTATCACGCCCTGGCTCGCGCGGACGAGGCTCGGGGGAGGGCGCTGCGCAATCAGATCTTCAGTCTCGAGAATACCCAGAAGGCCATCGGGGGGTATCAGTCCGGTCTGCTCGATCCCAAGCTCATGGCGCGCAAGCGCGAATGGGAGCGGACCTTTCGGGCCAAGGTGGATGCCGACCCGAGGCTCCACCGTCAGTACGGACGCGCCTGGAGAACGATCGCCGATGTTACCACGCGCCGTCGGGCCATTGACCTGCGGCGCCGGTATCATGCCGCCGGCGCATACGGTGCTCGCCTGTTGAACCTGGCGCTGGGGACGCTGCGCTATTCCACCGAGATGGCCAAGCCCGACTCGGCACGGCTTCCCGCCTATCAGGACGCCAACAAGGCGAACCTGGAACGGGTGCTCTTCGGGGAAACGCCGCTTGACCCCGAGCAGGAGACCGCACTGCTGACCGCCTATCTCACGGCGATGCAGCGGGAGCTGCCCGCCACGGATCCGGTGCTGCGACAGGCGCTGCAAGGCCGCACTCCGGAGGCTGCCGCCCGGGCCCTGGTGCAGGCGGCGACCCTGACGACCGGCGAGAGCCGGCGGGCGCTCGCCACCGGACCGGCCGCAGCGCGCGCCGCCTCCGACGACCCATTCATCCGGCTGGCGCGGGTCATTGACCCACTGGAGCGCGCCCTGACACGCGAGGTCATGGACCTCAATGATCGCGAGGCCCAAGCTAACGAGCAGGTGGCCCGGGCGCTGCTGGCGGTGTTCGGATCAGCCGTCGCCCCGGACGCCACCTTCAGCCTGCGGATCTCCGATGGGGAGGTGCGCCGCTATCCGATGAACGGGACGGTCGCTGCCCCCTATACGACCTTCAACGGTTTGTACGACCGGGCATCGGCGTTCGGGGAACAGCCGCCGTTCGATCTGCCAGCGCGCTGGAAGGAGCGCCGGGACTCCCTGCTCCCAGACACGCCGTTCAACGGCGTCTCGACCAACGACATTATCGGTGGCAATTCGGGGAGCCCGATCATCAACCGCGACGCCGAGGTGGTCGGACTCATCTTCGACGGCAATATCGAGAGTCTGCCCAACCGGTTCCTGTTCACCGAGCGGGTCGCCCGGTCCGTCTGGGTCGACTCCCGGGCCATTGTCCACGCTCTTCGGCGGGTCTATGACGCGCAGCGACTGGCCGACGAGCTGGAGACTCGATCGGAGGGTCAGCCGGCCATGTAGGCCGGTTCCCGACTCAGACCGTGGGTGGCGTAGCGAGCGGGCCGGTGCCTGGACCTTCCCACGCCTGATTCCCGGGTGAGATTCCATCGTTCCCGCTCTGGAGGATGCCGTGCGTCCCGTTATCAGGTTCCTTGCCCGAGCACGAGCCGGCGGCGCCCTGCTGCTGGGCCTGGCGACCGGCACCTGCGCCACCAACCCGGTGACCGGCAAGCGCGAGCTGTCGTTTGTGTCGGAAAGCCAGGAAATCTCGATGGGTCGGGAGTACGCCGGCCAGGTATCCCGGGAAATGGGCGTGTATCCGGACTCCTCGGTGCAGAGCTACGTGGGCAGGCTGGGCCGGGAGATCGCCGTGACGACCGAGCGGCCCAGGTTGCCGTGGACCTTCACGGTCATGGATGATCCGGCGGTCAACGCCTTTGCCCTGCCGGGCGGCTTCATCTTCGTTACCCGGGGCATCCTGACCCATATGAACTCCGAGGCGGAGCTTGCCACCGTCGTCGGGCACGAAATCGGACACGTCACGGCCCGCCACTCGGTGCAGCAGATGACGCGGCAGCAGATCGCCCAGATCGGCCTGGTGGCCGGTGCGATCGCGTCCGAGAAGATCGCCCAGAACATCGGAGTCATCAGCCAGGGGCTGGGCGTCCTGTTTCTCAAGTACGGCCGGGACGATGAGACCCAGGCCGACGACCTTGGCTTCCGCTACGCCCTCAACGACGGCTACGACGTGCGAAAAATGGTGGACATGTTCGCCATCCTGCAGCGGATCACCGCGCAGGCCGGCGCGCGAGTTCCGGAGTGGCAGTCCACCCACCCCGATCCCGGGAACCGGATTGAGGCCACCAAGCGGCGCCTGAGCAAGGTCACGGTGCCGCTCGATGACAAGAAGGTCAATCGTGACCAGTTCCTGCGGGCCATCGACGGGATGGTCTACGGCGACAATCCCCGGCAGGGGTTCTTCAGGGGGACCTCGTTCCTGCATCCTGACCTGGCGTTCCAGCTGGACTTTCCAACCGGATGGAAAACCGCCAATCAACCCTCGTCCGTGATCGGGGTGAGTTCGCAGCAGGACGCGCAGGTGCAGCTCAGTCTCGCCGGGCAGGTCGCTCCGGCCCAGGCGCTGCAGCAATTTCTCGGGCAGGAGGGGATCCAGGCGGGACGGTCCGGCCAGACCACGATCAACGGCAACACCGCCGCGCTGGGGACGTTCACCGCGCAGAGCCAGGAGGGTGGCACCCTGTCGGGCCTGGCAGCGTTCATCAGCTACGGCGGCACCACCTATCAGCTCCTGGGCATCACCGCGGCGGCCTACTCCGCCTACGAGCGGACTTTCCAGGGGTTTGTGGCAAGCTTCCGGCGGCTCACCGATCCCGCGGCCCTCGGCGTGAAGCCAAACCGGATCCAGGTCGTGAGACTGTCACGCCCCATGACCCTGAGTGCCTTCAATCAGCAATACCCCTCGACCATTCCGATCGAGGCCCTCGCGCTCATCAATGGAGTGCAGGATGGGAGCAGCGGGTTTTCGACGAGCACCCTGGTGAAGCGGGTGGTGGCGAATTAGGGGTATTCAGCGTTCAGGGATCAGCGTTCAGCGTACAGGGGGAGCCGGGCTGTAAGCTTCAGTTCCCTGCACCCTGAACGCTGTGCCCTGAACCCTGAATGCTGCCTACGACACCCGCCGGGTCTTCCGCTTCATGAAATCCATCAGGATGAATTGGCCCAGCGTCATGGTGCTGGTGAAGTAGGCCTTGCCCCGGCAGATCTCCGAGACCTTCTTGATGAACTCCACCAGCGACCGTTCCCGGGCAAGCATGAAGGTGTTGATCAGGATCCCTGCCCGGCGGCAATTCGCCACCTCGCGGTAGGTCGCCTCCAGAATCCGGGGATCGAGGCCGATCGAGTTCACGTACACCTGGCCGTCCCCCAGGGTCATGGCCGAGGGCTTCCCGTCGGTGATCATGATGATCTGGCGCATGTCCTTCTTCTGGGCCGCCAGGATCCTCCGAGCCAGCTTCAGGCCTTCCGCCGTATTAGTGTGGTAGGGCCCCACCTGCACCGCGGGCAGCGCGGCCAGCGGGATCTCCTCGGCGGTGTCGTGGAACAGCACGCAGCGAATCGAATCGCCCGGGAACTGGGTGCGGATGAGGTGGGTGAGGGCCAGCGCCACCTTCTTGGCGGGGGTGAAGCGGTCTTCGCCATAGAGGATCATGGAGTGTGAGCAGTCCAGCATGAGCACGGTCGCCGCGGACGACCGGTACTCGGACTGGTTCACCATCAGGTCACCGTAGTCGAGCGCGATCGGCACCCGCAGCCCTTCCCGCGCGATGGCGCGCGTGAGGGTTGCCGGGACGTCGAGGTTGAGCGTGTCACCGTATTCGTACGGCTTGCTCGCGGCCTCGGCCTCCGTGCTGGTAGCCAGGTGCGGCGTGTCGTGCGCTCCAGCGCTCGACTTGCCAATGCTACCGAGCAGCCCCTTGAGCGTCTTGTAACCGAGGAAGTCCGCGCCCTTCTCCGTCAGTGAGAACTGCACCTGTTGCGCGGCGGATCGGGCCTGGCCTTGCGGCCCGAACAGCGAGGTGTATCCCGCCGGCATTTGGGGCGCTTCGGTCAGGTTGAGGTAGCCCTCTTCCATCAGCCGCTGGACGATCCGGTCGAGCAGGTCGGCGAGCTGCCGTTCCACCTCGGCGTCTTTCGCCGGGTCCCCGGTGGACTCCCCGCGGAGCAAACGCATCATCTCGGGTGACAGCTGGCCGGACTGCATCAGCGCCTGCAGAATGGCATCGCGGAGCGCCTCGAGAGACCGGTCGCCCCGCTCCTCGCCCCACCAGCCCTCCCCGGCAAACCCCGACTGCAGCAGGAAATCTCCCAGCTGGTCGAGCAAGGCCTGGAGGTTCACCGCCTCCGCCAGGCCGGGGATGTATTTGGAGTAGGTGGTGAAGCGCATGAAGAGGCGAGGAGGAGAGGGGCTAGGACGTCAGAAGGCCAGGAGGCTAGATCCCGGCCGGCCGGTACACCCCAAGTTACCCCGACCAGGTGCAGAGGTCCAATCCCCGGCTCGGCCCGCCTCTTGCCTCCCCTCCTCGCCTTCTTGCCCTCTCACGTTCCGGCCTCCTACCCTTCCTCCGTGCCACCCGGCGTCAAGAACCCCTTCCACGCTCTCCGCCACCGGAATTTCCGGCTCTTCTTCATCGGGCAGTTCACTTCCCTGGTGGGGACGTGGATGCAGGTCGTGGCCCAGGGGTGGCTCGTGCTGGAGCTGAGCAACTCGCCGTTCCTGGTGGGGCTGGTGACGTCGCTCGAGTCGCTGCCGATCCTGCTGCTCACGTTGTACGGTGGTGTGGTCGCCGACCGGGTGGACAAGCGCCGGGCCCTCCTGTTCCTGCAGACCGGAATGCTGGTGGAGGCGCTGGTGCTCACCCTGCTGACCGCGACTCACCGGCTCACGGTCGGCTGGCTCATGGTGCTGGCCCCGACGCTTGGTACGTTCAGCGCGTTCGAGGTACCCATCCGGCAGTCGTTCATGGTCGAGATGGTTGGCCGTGAGGACCTGGTGAATGCCATCGCGCTCAACTCGTCCATCTTCAACCTCACGCGGATCGTCGGTCCGGTGATCGCGGGAGCGCTCATCTCGAGCTTCGGAAGCACCGCCTGCTTCGGGGTCAACGCGGCGAGCTTCCTGGCGGTCATCGTGGCTTTCCGGCTCATGCGGCCGCCGTTCCCCGGGGCCATGCGAACTCCCCACGACCGTGAGCCGACATTCCAGGACGGCATCCGCTACGTGCTGGACCGGCGCGAGCCTCGATCGCTCCTGGGGCTGGCCGCGACCCTCAGCGTCTTCGGTCTCGGGGCCGCGCTGGCGATGCTGCCGGTCTACGCCCGGGGGGTGCTGGGTCTGGGCGCGAGCGGCTACGGTGCCCTCATGGCCGCCGTCGGCGTGGGGGCAGGCCTGGGGGCGATCGCCATGGCAGCCGTCGGTCACCGGGTGGACCGCCATCGGCTGATCCGGGACGCCACGCTCCTCTTCGCGGCGAGCCTCGCCCTTTCGACCGTGCACGGCTCCTTCGCCTTTGCCCTTGGCGGGCTCGCAGTCGCCGGCTTCGGGAGTGTGCTAGCAGCCATCAGTACTAATGCCCTGCTGCAGACCGACGCGCCGGACCATCTCCGGGGGAGGGTGATGGGGTTCTATTCCTTCGTCGTGCTCGGGCTGGCACCCTTCGGCTCCCTGCAGGCGGGGTGGGTCTCGGAGCGGCAGGGAGTCCGGGTCAGCCTGGCGCTGTGCGCCGGCATCTCGGCGCTGGCGGCCCTCCGGCTTGCGAAGGTGAAACGGGAGCGCTAAAAAGCAGAGGGAAAACGGCCGCAGGCCTTCTTGCCACGTCTGGTGGCCGGTTCGCGACGCCTGTCTGCACCCGTACTCATCACCCCTCACTCCTCACTCCTTACTGCTCCCTCCCCCATGCTCATCACCATCTCCCGTCTGTACGGTGCCGGCGGTTCCGAGGTGGCCCGGATGGTAGCGGAACGACTGGGTTGGAGCGTCGTGGACAACGAGATCGTCGGCCTGGTCGCCCGCCGCGCCGGCCTCGCGCCCGAGCGAGTCGCGGAGCAGGATGAGCGGGTGCCGGGGTTCGTGGAGCGGCTGGGCCGCGCCCTGGCGGCTTCGTCACAGGAGTTTGCCGTCCCGGAGCTCGGCGTTGCCGCCCGGATTGAGGAGCCAGGCCTGGTTCATCTGACGGAGATCATTGTGCGCGAGATTGCGGCGGAAGGGCGGGTGGTGCTGGTGGGAAGAGCCGCTCCCGCGGTGCTGGGCCAGGCAGCCGACGCGCTTCACGTCAAGGTGATTGCCGCTCGGGATTTCCGGATCCGGCTGGCGCAGGAGCTGGAGCATCTCGATGCCCGGACGGCCGAGCGGATGCTGGACGAGACGGACGGGCAGCGCGCCCGGTACCATCGCGAGCACTACGGCCGCGATTGGCAGGACCCCGTCCACTTCCATATGGTCCTGAACACCGGGTTGCTTGGCCTCGAGGCCACGGCCGAGATCATCGTCGCCCGGGCCCGGGCCATGGGGTGGTAGACCGATCCTCCTGCCGAGCCGCCGAGCCGCCGAGCCATCCAGCCGTCAGCCCAGATTCAACCCCTTGCCGTACCCTCCCATCGGATCACGGCGATCCGGCTTGGCCCGGATGTAACCCAACTCCTCCGACCGACTGATCAGCTTCCGGTCCGCCAATGCTTCCAGAATGAGCTCGGCGGCGGCCACCAGCCCCGGCGCGTCGTCGCGGGCCGCCAGCCCTCCGGCGATGGCGGCATCGAGGAGCCCGGGTACGCTGGTGAAGCCCTTGAGGCATAGATCACTCCGCTCGTCGCCCTTCATCTTGAGGGCACCGCCGCCGTTGAACCAGTCGACGATCTGGTCGAGGGCGACATCGCCCATCCGCTCCTCGACGGTACGCCCTGCCGCCCGGCGGATGAGCTCCTTGGCGATGGGCTCGGCGCCCTGCAGCTCTCCTTCGTATTCGAGCTCGAGTTTGCCGGTGATCGACGGCAACGCGGCGTAGACATCGCTGATCCGTGGCACCACCGCCGGTTCACCCACAGCGAGCGCTCTCCGTTCGGCATTGGAGATGGCATGCTCGAGCACGCTGATCGGGAGCCGCTGACTCACACCCGAACGCTTGTCGATCCGTTTATCGGTTCGGGCCTCGAAGGCCACCCGTTCGATCACCTCCAGCACGAACTCCGGAGTCCGCACCGGCCGTCCGCCGCGCCTGGTCCACGCTTCCTGCGTCGTGATCGCCATGCCGAGGTCGACGGTGCGAGGGTAATGGGTCAGAATCTCGGAGCCAATCCGGTCCTTCAACGGAGTGATGATCTTGCCGCGGGCCGTGTAATCCTCGGGATTAGCCGTGAAAGCCAGGAGGACGTCGAGCGGCAATCGAACCGGATAGCCTTTGATCTGAACGTCGCCCTCTTGCATGATGTTGAAGAGGCCCACCTGCACCTTTCCCGACAGATCCGGCAGCTCGTTGATCGTGAAGATGCCGCGATTGGCTCTCGGCAGCAGCCCGAAGTGCATCGTGAGCTCATCGGACAGGAGGTGCCCTCCTCGGGCGGCCTTGATGGGATCGACGTCGCCGATCAGGTCGGCGACGGTCACATCGGGGGTGGCCAGCTTCTCCACATAGCGCTGCTCTCGCGGCAACCAGGCGATGGCGGTGGCCTCCCCACATTCCGCCAGGCGCTCCCTGGCGTACTTGGAAATCGGCGCGAAGGGGTCATCGTTCACTTCACTTCCCGCCACGATGGGGATTGCCTCGTCGAGGAACGCGGTGAGCTGGCGAAGGATCCGGCTCTTCGCCTGGCCGCGGAGACCGAGCAGGATAAAATGGTGTCGGGCGAGCAGGGCATTGGTGAGCTGCGGGAGGATGGTATCCTCGTAGCCCACGATGCCGGGAAACAGGGGCGCTCCACGTTCCAGCTGGGTGAGCAGGTTGGCCCGGAGCTCGTCGCGTACCGAGCGGCCTCGCAGTGGAGGCTCGGCCCAGGGAGAACGGCGGAGATCGCCAAGGGTCTGGGGAAGGCGGGTCATGCTTGAGAATAGGGGGAAAGGGAGATCGAGGGAACCGGTGCCGGATGTCGCTCCATGGGCTGGTACCCAGGATGGGCTCCCGCGTTCCCGGTTCAGTGCACGACATGGTGCTTGACAATTCGGGGCGCCTCACTAACTTGCGCGCGGTTTTTTGGAGCTTGAGCGTTGTCCGTGACCGATTGCAGTACGCCCCCTATTCTCTGTCGAGGAACACCATGAAGTACATCGCCCTTGCCGCCCTGTTGCTTCTGGGTGCATGCGCCAAGAAGGAAGCCCCGGCGCCTGCCACCGAGACCCCTGCGGCCCCGGCCGCTGCCGATTCCATGGCGCGCGACACCGCGAAGATGTAAGCCGGCGAACGCCGGAGGGAAGAATCGTCTCGCGGGCCGCTCGCAAGAGCGGCCCGTCTGGTTATTGGCCCTCAGTATTACCCGACCCGGTCGCGGCAGCCGATCAGGTGTAGGACTCGATCGTGGAGAAGGGCAGCGGAACCACCCGAGCATACTGGCCCCCGGTCGAGACCACGTCGCCGGGGCTCACCTCTCGACGCAGGAGTGCGAGCCCCACCGTGACCCGCGGCAGCACCAGCAAGGATCCGATGGTGCCGAGGTCCTGCCCCTCCGTGCCGAGTACCGCATCGTTCTCGAGAGCCGGGACGCCCTGCCAGATCAGGCCGCGCAGCTCGCGGTTGGTGTGCCCGCGGAAGTGCAGCCGCGCGACGGTCTCCTGGCCCAGGTAGCAGCCTTTGGTGTATGAGATCCCCCTGAGGTCGTCGTAGCGGACCTCCTGGGGCAGGGTTTTGTCCCGAATCTCGATCCCGAGCCGGGGCCAGCCCGCCAGGATGCGCGCGGCCTCGAGATCCTCGGGGACGCCCTCGGTCACACCGGCCTGAGCCAGCCCTTCCACGGCGCGGTCGAGCTCGGACGGCGGGCCGATCAGCATGCCACGAAAGTGGGCATTGTTGTGTGGTCGGGCGAGGAGCAGCTGCCGCTCGGGCTCTCCCTGCCGGAGCACCCGGCTTTCACCGTCCGGCACGGTGAAACCGGCGGCCGCCAGGGCCGCGATGGCCAGGTCGCCGCACAGCCACAGGATCTCCCACTCCCCGGAGCGGTCGGTGGCAACGGCCAGGCGTGCAGGCAGGGAGCGGTTGAAGACCGCAAGCGTCGCGCTCAGGGAACTTGAGTCGCCGATCAGGAGCAGCCGCTGGGATGTCAGGCGGAGGACCCACAAATCCGCGGTGATCATGCCCTTGGGCGTCAGCAGCGCCGAGAAGGTCATGCTGCCATCGCCGGGTGCCACCAGGTCATTGCTGAGCAGCCCCTGCAGGCACTTGAGGGCGCCCGGTCCGGCGACGTCGATAATCGATGCCGGCAGGCGGACCAGCACGGCGCCATCGCGGAGGTGGCGAAGCCGATTCAAGTCGAGGGCGATTGGCGGGAGCATCAGGCCGCCCAGGGGAGCTCGCTCGGGTGACGGCCGCGGAAATCGGTCCACACCTGGTCTGCCTGAGCGAGCTGCTCCGGGCCGTGCGACGTCGCGAGCATCAGGCAGCGGATTCCCGCCTGCCGTGCCGCCTCGAGGCCCGGCAGAGAGTCCTCGATCACCAGGCAGCTTCCCGGGTCCACGCCAAGGGCCTCCCGCGCGCGGCGATAACCTTCCGGATCGGGCTTGCAGCGGACCACGTCTTCCGCCGCGACGATCACCGGAAAGTGTGGACGCAACCCGGATTCGGTGAGCACCAGCTCGATCTCCCGGCGCAGCGCCCCAGACACCACCGCCAGACGGTATCCCCCGGCGGCGGCCTCCCTGACGAAATCTGCCGCCCCGGGCACCAGCTCCAGCGACGCCCGGATCGCCTCTTGGTACCGCTTCGCCTTGCGCTCAATCGCTTCCAGCAGGGTAGCCTCGTCCACCGGACGGCCCATGCGGGCAAAGGCGAACCGAAAGCACGCTCGGTCATCGAAGCCCAGGTAGTCGAGGTAATAGCCATCACGATCGAGCCGGAAGCCGTAGCCGTTGAGCGTGGCGATGAGCGCCTCGCAATGCTGTGGTTCGTCGTTGACGATGACGCCGTTGAAATCGAACAGGATGGCACGAGACATGGGGGAAGCGTAAACGGGGAACAGGGAACAGGGAACGGGAGGACGGGGAACGGGTGGCCCAAGGTGGTTCAAGTTTTTCACGATCTCCGCTCTCTATCCCGTTTCCCCGCTCTTGTCCCCGTTCCCCGTTCCCCGTTCCCCGTTTCCCGCTCCCGGTACACTCCCCCGGCCGCGTAGGCCCAGTCCAGCAGCTCCACGGGATGGGCGACCCGGATCGACAGGCCGGCCACCCGGAGGCCGGCTCCGATCTGCATCAGGCAGCCGGGATTCCCGGTGGCGACGATGTCCGGGCGGGGAGAGGCGTCGGTGAATGTGGCCAGCTTGGTGTCCAGCACGGCGCGGGACATTTGGGGTTCCAGGAGGGAGTAGAGCCCTGCGCTGCCACAACAACGCTCGGAACCCGGAAGCAGATGGAGCCGCAGCCGGGGGATCGCGCGCAGCACTGCGAGGGGTGGCTCCGCGACCCGCTGGGCATGCTGCAGGTGGCAGGGCGCGTCGTACGCCACGTCGAGGTCGAGGGTGCCCGCCGAACGGGGGCCCCGCCGGGCCAGCAGCTCGGTCACGTCCAGGACTCTCGCCCCGAACGCCCGCCCAGCCTCGGTTCCGAGCAGGTGCCCGTAGTCCTTGAGGAGGGCGCCACACCCCGCACTGTTCACCGCGATGAAATCGCCCTGTCCGTCGAAGGCGCGGACATTCGCTTCCGCGAGCCCGACGGCACTGGCGCGATCTCCGGCGTGCTCATGCAGGGCGCCGCAGCATCCTTGCCGGGGCACCTCGCACACTCGATACCCGTTCGCAGCCAGGGTGCGTCGGGTCGCGTCATGGACATGTCTGAACAGCGTGTCCATCACGCAGCCGCGGAACAGCGCGACGGTCGGAGCGGTGGTGCTGCTCCGGGGAGGGTCCCATCCGGCTGCGCCGTCGGCAACCCGGGGCGGCCGGGTGGCCGCCAGCATCGCCATGCCGAACCCGACCTGTCCGGCCCCGCTCAGGAGGTCGGGTACCCGAAGGTCGCGCAGCTGCCGGGCAGCGCCGAACACGATACGCCACCACCAGGTGTGCCGAAACACGGCCAGAACCAACCGGGCAACCGGACGAATGCTGCCCTGGCGCGCCAGCAGTTCGCGCGCCGCCTCGAGGCCGCGGCCGTATTCAACGCCTGACGGACACACCGGCTCGCAGCCGCGACATCCGAGGCAGGCATCCAGGTGCTGGACCAGGGCCGCATCGGTGGACGACACCTCGCCCCGTTCCAGCGCCCGCATCAGCACGATGCGGCCGCGGGGGCTGTCGGCCTCGTCGCCGGTGGCCAGGTAGGTCGGGCAGGCCTGCAGGCAGAAACCACAATGCACACAGGGATCGAGGGAGGAGAACGGAGAAGCCAGGCCCCGGGTCATCCCTCGTTGCCCTCCAGCGCCACCGCGATCACCCCTTTGGGGTCAAAAGTGGTGCGGAGCCGGCTCACCAGCACGCCCACTCCCTCGCGGTAGGCCCCGAAGTGGCCGACCGCACGTCGAATCGGCCACGGTCCCCGTTCGAGCGTCACCGGTATCTCCCGCTCGGCGGCGCGGTGCCTGATTGCCCGCAGCGGCTCGATCCCGGCCTCACCGGCCCAGCGCAGCTGGCCGGTGCCCATCCCCGCGGAAAGCAATCCCTCACCCAGCGTCTCCACGATCAGGTCCATCGTATCCGGAATCCCGTCGAGCAGGGAACCAAGGCGAATGGCGACCGGGCCGCCCAGCGGAGCGCGGCTGACCAGGCTCCAGAAGGCGGCGGCCCGCTCCGCCGTGAGCCTCTCCCAGGAGAGACCGGTCTCCCGCTCCAGTCGGGCAGCCTCGGCTTCCACCCCCTCAGGCGCGCCCGTCAATCGGGCGGCGAGCGTCCATTCCGGCAGGGCGGCGAACGCGGGAGCGAGTAGCTCCAGGGCGACGAGGCCCAGGTGAGCCTGCACCGTGTCCTGCCCCGCGCCGGCCAGCGCATGACGGCCGCCGTGAGCGAGGTAAGTGGCGTCCGCGGCGGGCAGGGCGCGGAGCCGGAGATGCAGTTCCGTGATGATGCCGAACCCCCCGAACCCGCCGACGTGGAGTTTGGTGAGGTCGTAGCCGGCCACGTTCTTCACGACCCGACCGCCCGCGTCCACCAGGCGGCCGTCTCCGGTCGCCACGGTGCAGCCCAGGACGTGATCGCGCACCGGTCCGAACCCGTGGCGGAGAGGCCCCGCCGTTCCCGTCGCGACCACCGAGCCGATGGACCGGTCGGGCCGCCCGGGAGGATCCAGGGCCAGCCACAACCGGTGCGGCATCAGCGCCGCGCGAATCGCCTCCAGCGAGGCACCGGCCTGGACCGTCACGACCAGGTCTTCCGGGCTCACCGCCACGATCCGGTGAAGACCCCGGGTACTCACGGTGAGGTCGCCCGGGCCGTCCGGCGGAATCCAGCTGCCGCGCCCTTCCAGCCGGAAGCGCCAACCCTCGTTCAGGGCGGTCTGGCAGACCAGTGCCAGCGCGTCGTCGCTTTCCGGCATAGCGCGTGGTTGGCCGCGCGGGTCCCGCTCGACCCCCTCTGGGCCAAGCAGCGTTTGCAGCCGATCAAAGGTGGCGTCGTTCACCGCCCCGCTCCCCGTCGCCATTCGCGACAGCTGTGCAGCGGAAAAACCTTGCCGGGGTTGGCCCGCTCTTCAGCGTCAAAGGCCCGTCGCACCTCGCACATGAGCTCCAAGGAAGGCGGGTCAAAGGCGCGTGGCATGTAGGACATCTTGTCGCTGCCCACGCCATGCTCGCCGGTAATGCTCCCGCCGACGGCGAGGCAGGCTTCCATGATTTCCCGGCTGGCCGCTTCGACCCGTCGGGCCTGGTCGGGATCCCGGCGGTCGAAGCTGATACAGGGATGGAGATTGCCGTCGCCAGCATGAAAGACGTTGCTGATCTGGAGGCCCAGCCGGTCCCGGATAGCGGCGATGCGATCCAGGATCTCCGGCAGCACCGAGCGGGGGACGACGGCATCCTGTACGGCCAGATCGGGCGCGATCCGTCCCAGCGCGCCGAAGGCCTTCTTGCGCCCCTGCCAGAGGCGAGCCCGTTCGGCGGGTGCGGTCGCCATGGCGAGCTCCCGGGCACCATGTCGTCTGAGGAGATGCTCTACGATCGCCCCATCGGCCGCCACGGCCTCGGGCGAGCCGTCCAGCTCGACCAGCAGAACCGCGGCGGCATCGGTGCGGGCCCCGGTCGCGAAGATCGAGGCCTCGACGGCCCGGATACAGGACTGGTCCATCATTTCCAGAGCGGCGGGCACGACACCGGAGGCGATGATCGCGGACACGGCCTCGCTGGCGGCGCGGAGGGCCAGAAAATCAGCGAAGATGGTGCGAATGTCGCGCGGGATCGGCTCCAGCCGCACGGTGATCTCCACGGCGACCCCGAACATGCCCTCGCTGCCGGTGAAGAGCCCGACGAGGTCGGGGCCCCACGGCTCGCCATGGGCCGAGCCCAGCCGCACCTCCCGGCCGTCGGGAAGGACCACCTCGAGCGCGGTGACATGGTTGGTCGTGACCCCGTATTTCAGGCAGTGCGGACCACCGGCGTTCTCGGCGACATTGCCGCCGATGGTGCAGGCGCTCTGGCTGGAGGGGTCAGGAACGTAATGCAGGTTGTAGACGGCCGCCGCTTCGGACAGCTTCGCGTTGACCACTCCGGGTTCCACGATCGCGCGACGCCGCTGCGGCTGGACCTCGAGGATGCGGTTCATCCGGGTGAGCGCGATCAGCACCGACTCCCGCTCCGCCAGTGCTCCGCCCGACAGGCCAGTCCCCGCCCCGCGGGCGACGAAGGGCACCTCGAGCAGATGCAGCAGACGGAGCACGGCCGCCACCTCCGCGCGACCGCCGGGCAGCACCACGATGCCGGGAAGCGACTCGTGGGTAGGCAGGCCGTCGGCCGCGTAGGTGCTGAGCTCAGCCGGCCGGTAGCGCACCCAGCGCGAGCCTGCGATGCGCCCAAGCGCCTCCACCAGGCTCTTCCGCATCACTCCGTCACGATGTCCGTGCCCCGATGGCCACTACCGTTCGATCGTGCCCGCACGTGAGTCTCGGCCCGGATCCTGGTCTCGGTCACGACCGCTGGCAGCATGGCGAGCAGGGCACGCGCCCGATCCCGGGTCGAGCGTCCCGCAAGCAGCCGAAGGCGGGCCGCCAGCTCCAGTTCGCTGAGTGCCGCCACCTGGAATGAGAACGCCTCCGCGTCCTCGGCCCACTCCGTTTCCGCTTCCGGCTGGTCTGTCAGAATGCGCAGCGCGTCCCGGAGCTTGCCGGCGAGCCGCCGCAGCTCGGCGTGCTCGGAGGGAAGAGGGGCCGTGCTCTGTTCGTCTCCGAACTCGTCCACCGTCGCGACCAGGTAGGGGGTTTGCTCGTTGAGAAGCGCCCGCACACCGAAGCGCCGTTCGCCCAGCACCAGGATGTTGGACCGACCGTCCGGCAACGGCTCGGCGGCTCGGATCCGGGCCACGCAACCGACCGCGCCGGGTCCAGGAGGGTCGGCGGCCGTGATGCCGAACCGCTGATCGCCTTCCAGGCAGTCTGCCAGCAGCTGCCGGTACCGCGGCTCGAAGATGTGAAGCGGCAGCAGCTCGCCCGGAAACAGCACCAGGTTGAGCGGGAAGAGCGGCAAGCGGGAGGGCATGGGGGGAATCTAGACGGGGGAACAGGGAACGGGGCAAAAGGGAACGGGGAACGGGAGCCCTGCCCGTTCCCCGTTCCCCGTTTCCCGGTGGTTCGTGTGATTAGGCTGCCACCCAGAATCCCTTCAGGCCTTTCACGTCGGGTGACTCGCGCAGTTTTTCGAAGGCGCGCTCCCGAATCTGGCGAATGCGCTCCCGGGTGACACCCAGCAGCTCGCCGATCTTCTCGAGAGTCAGCGCCTCGCTGCCTTCCTCGAGACCGTAGTAGAGGTAGAGGATCTTGCGCTCGCGGGGAGTGAGGTAGCGCTCGAAGATCCGGTCGATGAACTCCCGCATGAGGCGGGCGTCGGTCCGTTCCTCGATGTCCCCACCTTCGCTCCCCGCGAAGCGCTCACCCAGGGTGCCGCTGGTCTTGTCACCCCGCTCCACCGGGGCGTCGAGGGACAACTCGGCGGAGGTCATCCGCCGGGCCGAGCGGATGTTGTCGACGGTGTCGTTCAGGGCCGTGGCGATCTCCTCGTCGGTCGGCTCGCGGCCGAGTTCCTGCGAAAGAAACAGCTCCGCCCTGGACATCTTGATCAGGGCGGAGTTCTGGTTGAGTGGAATCCGGACGCTGCGGGTCTGTTCGGCGAGGGCCTTCAGCACCGCCTGTCGCACCCACCAGACGGCGTAGGATATGAACTTGACGCCGTGATCGGGGTCGAATTTCCGGACCGCCTTCAGCAATCCCTCGTTGCCGATGGCGACGAGCTCGGACAGGTCCAGACCGTGACCCTGGTATTTCTTGACGTAGGAAATGACGAAGCGGAGGTTCGCCGTCACCAGGCGTTCCGCCGCTTTCTCGTCTCCCTTCTGCGCCAGCCGAGCCAATCGCTTCTCTTCGGCCGGGTCGGTAATCATCGGGAGTTTCTGGATGTCCTGCAGGTACTGATCGAATGCGCCGGTCGCGGCAGGACGAAAAAAGGCCTTGGCCCGGCTCTCATGCTGCGCAGACATGACGGCTCCGCGAAGTCGTACCAGCAGGTTTTGAGTAGAAATGCGGCCCGAATGGGGGAGGCCGCGGCAAGAGTGTGCGAATATAGGACGGGCCAAAAACCGGGTCAAGCGGATTTTTCTTTCCACATCACAAAACATTCTGGCACAGGCTATTGCAGAGTTTGTCCACGCCAACCCGCAGCCGGAGCGCTGGCTATCATTTGGAAGGTACGGCTTAAGTGATTGTCAAATAAATTGTTACTTCGTGGGGACAAGTGCACTGCCTGCGGAAAACCGGCTTGGAAATGTGGATCAATTCAGGCCGGCGATGGCGGAGGCGAGCAGATCTTCGGTCACGGGAACGGTCCAGCGACCTTCGCCCCGATGCATCACGCCGAGCTTCACCGGCAACGCGAGCCGTACCTGGCCATCGCGGTTCTTCTTGTCGTGCAGCATGGCCTCGAGTGCCGTCGCGATCCGTACTCGGGGTCCGGTGTGGGTTGGCAGCCCGAGCGCCCGAGTCGCGCCCAGCACCCGCTCGGCCAGGCCCTCCGATGCGAGGCCCATCCGCTCGGCGATACGGCACTCCGCGATCAGGCCAAGCGCCACCGCCTCTCCGTGAGCCAGCCGATAGCGCGACTCCTGTTCCAGCCCGTGGGCGATGGTATGACCCGCGTTGAGAATCGCGCGTCGCCCTGCCTCGCGCTCATCCTCCCCGACCACGCTTGCCTTGATTTCCACGCTTCGGTGAACCAGATGCGTCACCGCATCGAGATCCCGGGCCAGGATGTGGCGGGCGTTCGCCTCGATCCACTCGAAGTAACCGCCGTCGGCGATCACCCCGTGCTTGATCGCCTCGGCCAGCCCGCTCCTGAAGACGCGGTCCGGCAAAGACAACAACGTGAGGGGATCCGCCGCCACGATCGCCGGTGGATGGAACGCGCCGATGAGGTTCTTGCCATGCGGTGTATCTACCCCAACCTTGCCGCCGACCGACGCATCCAGCATGGCCAACAGCGTCGTGGGGACTTGGGCATAAGGGATGCCCCGGAGAAAGGTCGCGGCCACGAAACCCGCCAGATCGCCGACCACGCCGCCACCGAGGGCGACCACCGCGGTCTGCCGATCCAGGCCCTGGGCCAGCATCTCGTCGGAGAGCCTCATCCACGTTTCGCGAGTCTTGCTGGCCTCACCCGCGGGGAAACTGAGGCGAACGTCGCAGCGGAGCCGGATACCGGCATCGCTCGAGCGGGCGCCGAGAGCCCGGGCCTCCGCAGTGGCCCGGGTCCACTCGTCGTAGCGTTGACTGACCACGTCGTCGGTGATGAGGACCAGCTTGCGCTGTCCCAGCGCCGTGCCGAACAACTCGGGCAGCGACAGCAGGATTCCTGGCTCGACGATCACATCGTACTGGCCCAGCGCGTGACGGACGGTGACGACCGGCATGGGGCAAAGCTAAGCGTAGGCCGGGGAGAAGGGAGAGTGGGAATGGGGGAACGGGGAACGGGGAAAGGGGAACGGGAAGGTCCTTTGTCTGGAGGTCCCGGTGATAGATGCTGCCGCCACAATGCAGGTCCAGCTCTACTCCTGACTTGCCCGTTCCCCGTTCCCCGTTCCCCTCACCACGTCGCTTCGCCGGCCCCCTCCCGCCGGTTGGCGAGCCGCGCCAGCGTGAAGAGCAGGTCGGAGAGTCGATTGAGATAGACCAGGAACAACTCGGGGATCTCGGCCTCATGAGACAGGCGCACCACGCTGCGCTCCGCCCGGCGGCAGACCGTTCGGGCCACGTGGAGCGCCGCAGCCTTGGGCGTCCCGGCGGGGAGCACGAAGGCGCGAAGTTCGGGCACCTCGGTCGCGGCGTCATCCATCATCCGCTCAAAGGCGGCGACCCGGGCCGGGGAGAGCTCTGCCTTCTCCAGGGCCGCCCTCACCTTCGCCGGATCGGGCGTGGCGAGCTGACCGCCGAGCGCGAACAGGTCGCGCTGGATGGTTTCCAGCAACTCGTCGCAGAACCCCGCGGGCGGCGTGGCGCGTACGGCCCCGAGAATGGAGTTCAGCTCGTCCACTTCGCCATAGGCCTGCACCCGGGCGTGATCCTTGGGGACTCGTCCGCCACCGAAGAGGCCGGTCTCGCCGGCATCGCCGGTCCCGGTGTAGATCTTCACTGGTCCCGGCGCCTCTCGTACAGCAGTACGTCGTCGATATCCTCCTCCCACACGGTTCCGGCGACCCGCATGCCGACTTTTTCGGCGACCCGGCGTGCGGGAATGTTGTCGGGCGGAATACTGGCGCACACCCGCTCGACGCCGGCTTGCTCGAGCGCCCACGTCACCAGGGCCTCGGTCGCCTCGGTGGCGTAGCCGCGGTGGTCTGCTCCCGGATAGGTCGCGTAGCCGATCATGACCACCCCGTCCGGGTCCGGCGGACCTCCGAATCCGAGCGCCCCGGTGACCTGGCGGGTGGCGCGGTCGGCTGCCAGCCAGGTCCACCAGCCCAGGGTCTCGGGCTCCGCCCGCAGTCGGTCGCGTACCATGGGCAGAACATCCGCCATGAGCGGCGGGGGCCGAACCGGCCGGGGGAAGGTATAGCCGGTGAGACCCCGGAGAAGGGCCTCGTCACCCCCCAACAGGGCGTCGATGGCCTCCGCGGTGAAGGGCTCCAGCACGAGCCTCGCCGTCTCCAGTCGTTGGGTATCCGTCACACGTCCCTCGACGCCAGGGTGCGCCACAGAGCTCGCGCGCCCGCGGAGCGCCCGGTTGCCGAGCCGCCGAGCCGCCGAGTCGCCGAGCCGTCTAGCACGGCCCCTCCATCTCGGCGGCAGCCACGACCGTATTGTCCCGGGGCTGCAAGATGACCCAGAGGACGCTCCCTTCCTCCACGTCCACCTGCTCCATCCAGAGGTAATCCCGGCGGTAGGCGAAACCGCTTACGGCATCAAGGCGGCGCCAGTAGAGCGGCTGGGTAGCGCCGGTGTAGGCCCGCGCGAGGCGGCGCCGGCGGTACTCGAGCAGGGTGGGACGAAACACCACCTGCCGCCATGCTCCCGTGGCGTCCCACACCATGACGATCGCGGCCTGCAGGCGGACTCCCGGCGCAGTCCGCCGTGCCTCGCGGAGCGACACGGCGTATCGCACTCGGCCATCATCCAGCCGGAATGCCAGCACGTCCGCCGCATTCTCGTCGGTGAGACCATTGACGGACAGCCTCACATCGGATTCCGGCGACAGCGGTAGCTCCCGCGAGGGGAGCCGGCGCTCAAGCAGCGAATCCATCGCCCGCGAGGTCCACACGATGAGACTGTCGGTCAGCTCCGGCGTCGGCGCCTGCACCTCGTCCCGGTACCCGCGGCCGGTTTGACTCCGCAGGTCATCGGGCGCGAACAGCGCGCCGACGACCGGACCACGCAACGACGGTCCGCTCCTTCCGGAGGCCTCCACCACCAGTTCGGCCTGGGCGCCTCGCCAGCCACATCGGGAGCCGTGCAGCACGATGCTCCGGAGTCGGACCGGGGTGTGACCGTCGGGTGATCCGGCCAGGATCCCTTGTCGTGCAAGGGCGGAATCGGCGATTGGATCAAGGGTGATCAGGAAGGTGCCGCGCTGGGCCAGCCAGGCCCAGGTGTCACCCCGGCGGTCGTGCACCGGCCGGTAGCGTCGCCCAAGCCCGGCGATCAGCGCGGTGTCGCTGGAGAGCAGATGAACCTGGCGGCTGGTCCCTTCGCCGACGAAGGAGCCCGCAATCGCTCCGGAAGAGTCCAATCGGGCGTCGCTGGCCACCGTGGCCTCGCTGAGAGGGGCTGGCGGCCGCTCGGTCGCCAATTCGTCAATGACGTGGCCAAGCGTGGCGCACCCCGCGACGCCGATCAGGAGCGCCAGGCCGACCGGAACGACCCGCTTCCCCATCTCCACTGTTCAACCCGCCGAGCCGCCGAGCCGCCGAGCTGCCGAGCCGTCGCCCTCGTCGGCCAGCGCTTCCAGCATCTCCGCGACCCGAGTGAACTTGAGGCGAGGGCGCCCGCAGCTGGCGCCGTTCTGCTTCTCCAGCTGGTCCAGTCGCTGCCAGTCGGCCCAGGAAACCACCCGGACCCGGCCCTCGGTGAGCCGCCGCTGCACGGCGTCGGGGGCCGGGTCGGTCGGCACGTTGAGGGCCCCGGCGCGAAAGTCCTCGAGCAGCAGATCGGACGTTTCCACCGCATCCGGCTTGTTGGTCCCGATCACTCCGCTAGGACCGCGCTTGATCCAGCCGACCACATACTCTCCCCGGGCGATGCTATCCGGCCCGGCCAGCACCCGGCCGCCCTCGTTGGGGATCACGCCCCGTTTCGCATCGAAGGGGAGTCCGGCGATGCCGGTACCCATATATCCGACCGACCGGAAGACCAGGCCGACCGGGAGGGTTTCGGTCTCGCCGGTCGGCTGCGCCCGGACGTCGGTCCCGTCCGTCGGCACAAGCCGGTTGCGGCCCAGGACGATCTGCTCCACGCGATCCTTCCCGACGAGCTTGACGGGGGAGAGCAGGAATCGGATGTGAATGGTCCTTGGCTTTCCCTGCTTCGGCTGGGCCGCGAGCGCGCGCAGGGTCTCCAGGTTCTTTTCCGCGCCGCGATCTTCGCCGCCGGCGAGGCTGGCCGCACTGGCCGGGTCGAGTTCCAACTCAGCCGACTGGACGTCGATGTCGGCACCAGGCATCTCCCCCAGCTCCTTGAGCTCGGGGTTGGTGAACGCCGCCTGGACCGGTCCTCGCCGCCCGATCATGTAGATCTCACGCACCTGGCTGTGGCGCAGCGCTTCCAGGGCGTAGTCCGCGATATCGGTCGAGACCAGCTCCTCCGGCGTGCGGGCCAGAATGCGAACGACATCCACGGCCACGTTGCCCATGCCGATCACGGCCACCTGCTCCTGAGTGAGATCGAAGCGGCAGTCACGGTAGTCCGGATGGCCGTTGTACCACCCCACGAATTCGGTCGCGGCGTGACTCCCCGGCAACTCCTCGCCGGGAACACCGAGCGCCCGATCGCTCGAGGCCCCGTAGGCGTAGATCACGGCGTGGTAGTGGCGGAGCAGATCCTCCCGGCTCAGATCGACGCCGACCTCCACATTCCCGAAGAACCGGACCGCCGGGTTGGCGGCGATCTTCTCGTACACCCGAATGACGGACTTGATCTTCTGGTGATCGGGAGCCACGCCACCGCGCACCAGCCCGAACGGCGTGGGCAGCCGGTCGAACAGGTCCAGCTCGGTGCCGGGCTGCTGCTTGAGCAGGTGCTCGGCCGCGTAAAAACCGGATGGGCCGGTCCCGACGATTGCGACCCGAAGTGATGGTGTGGACATGGGGGCTGAAAATAAGCTTCTCTGGGGCGGCCCGTTAGCGGGCATTCGGGCTCAGCTTCCCTTCGGTCTCCACAGAAAGCCGAGTGTCGCCGTCCCCGGGGCGAGCGACTCGCACTCCAGCCCGAGCACGCCGCTCTTGGGAACATCGATGCTCAGCCGGTGTGGATCCCCGGCCAGCAGCAGGGAGGCCAGCTCACTCAGCCACGGCTCGTGCCCTACCAGAGCGACCCGCGCGTCGACGGAAGCCTGGGCGACGGCCTGCTGCAAGGCGGGGAGGCTGGGGGCGGTGGCCAACGCCGGGCAGGCGACCGGCGCGGGGCCGCCTGTGTCGTTCGCGACGATCTGCGCCGTCTGCCAGGCGCGCAGCCAGGGGCTCGTGAGCAGGAGTTCCGGCACGAGGCCGCGGCGCTTCAGGCGCTTGGCAACCCGCCGGTGGCGACGGCGGCCCTTGTCCGTGAGGGGCCGCAGGGTGTCGTCCGGCCACAGGCCGGGATTGCGGTCGCCGGCGTCGGCGTGGCGGATCAGGATCAGGTGCATCGGCTGGCCTCCTAACGCGTGCGGGCCACGGCCCGGGCCATCGCAACGACGACCGAATCGATCTCCGCCAGGATCACCCGGTTGCCCTGGGCGTGATTGTTGGCCTGGATCGAAAACGTGTAGGTCCGACCGTCGGGCATGTCGAGATATCCGGAGAGCGTGTTCACCCGGGAGATGCTGCCGGTCTTGGCTCGCACCCGCCCTTCGATCACCGTGCCGACAAAACGACTCTTGAGTGAGCCGTTCTGGCCCGACTGGGGCAGGCCGCGCTCGAAGTTCTCCGCATAGTGCGGGTGCCGCCGGATGAACAGCAACAATTTCGCGAAGGCTGACGGAGCCACCAGGTTCGAGGCTGCGAGGCCGGAGCCGTCGGCGAGCGCGAAGCGAGTGGAATCAATCCCCGCCGAGTCGACCAGGAAGCGCTGTTCCACGGCGAGCCCCTCACTCCAGCTCCCGCCCGCCCCGAACTGTCGCCCCAGCTGCTTGAGCAGCATGTCCGCATACCAGTTCTGACTGGTGTTGAGGATCGGAAAGATCCAGTCGCGAAGCGGCCGGCCTCGGGTCTCCGCCAGTGGCGCCGCGGCGCGTGCCGCGAGGTAGCGGAGCGAGTCGGTCGTACTCCCGGTCGTCCCGCGCACGCTGATACCGGCTTCCGCCAGCATGCGCCGGAAGGCCCGGGCGGTGTACAGATTCGGGTCCGGGAGGGCGAACGACTCCGTGCCGCCCGAGTGATCGAGGGCCACGGTCCCTTCCGCCCAGAGATGCAGGGTGCCGGGTTCCCGGTACATCCGATCGCCCACGTCGGTGTCGCCGCCTGGCGGAACAGTCCAGGTCCGGTTCTCCAGAGTGACGTCGCCAACATCGGGGCTCAGGGCGAGCGTCGCCGGGGCATTCACCGCCGGGCCCGGCCCCCACCGGATGTCGACGCTGTTGTCGTTGAAGCCGAGTCCCGACACTGGGGCGGCGTACCACCAGTTGAGATCGTAGTTCTCCCACGCCCGGTTCACCAACTCCCCGTCGAACCAGCTCCCATCTCCGACCAGATTTCCCTGCACACTTCGGATTCCTCTCTGGTGCAGCGCTTCGGCCAGTTCACGGAGGTGGGTGAAGGGATCGGTATCGCAGGAGCCGGTTATGGTGGTGTCGGTGCCGTAGCAGCGACGGCCGAAGGTCGGGTCGCCGCGCCCGTAGAGCACCAGGTCGCCCTGGACCACCCCCTCCGTCACCGGGCCGGCTCCGTAGACGCTGGTGGGGACCGACCAGTCGGGCGCAAACAGCGCCGCGGCCACCGCAGCCACCACCAGCTTGGTGTTGCTGGCCGGGATAAACAGGCGGTCGGCATTCCGGCCATACAGTAGCCGGCCTTTCTCGTTCAGGAGGGCGACGCCCCAGAGGTTGCGATCGAACGGGGGGCTGTCGAGCAGCGAGTCGAGCCGCCTGACGGCGGTGCGGGACAATTGCGCCGCAAGCGGGGTGGCCAGGACTGCCAGGAGTGGAAGGGTCGCGATTATACGGCGCACGGGGGTCCCGGTTTCTCGGCGTTGACTCTGTGATGTAACCCCGCCATCCTACAGCACTTGGACCATGTCGTCAAATCTGCCGCGCGCAGCGTGCTGGGGCAGGGCCCCTGTCTGATTTTGTGACGCGCAGAGCGCTCTGCGCGGCGGTGCTGCTTGCGGCCGGTCCGGTTGCGGTCGCGGCTCAGGACACCGCCACGGTGGTGCGGGGACTCCGCTTCGAGGGTAATCGGGCGATTGACGACTACACGCTGAGCATCGCGATCGGCACCACGAATTCCAGCTGGTTCGCCCGCAGCTGGCTGGTGCGATGGCTGGGCCTGGGCGAGAAGCGAAGTTTCGATCCCGTGGAATTCCGCCGGGACGTGCTCCGACTCACCCTCTTCTACCGGCAGAGCGGGTACCGGGAAGTGAAGGTAGACACGCTGGTGGAGCGCGAGGGAAGGAACGTGCATCTGACTTTCAGGATCACGGAAGGCCCGCCGATCATCGTCACCCGGATGGAGACCGCCGGACTCGGGGGTGTCGAGGATAACGCGGACATCCTGGAGGACCTCCCGCTCCGCGAGGGTCGGCCCTTCAGCCTGTTCCAGTTCCAGGCGAGCGTCGACACCATTGTCGCCCGGCTTCGAAACCGGGGCTATCCGGCAGCGGAGGTGTTCCGAAACTACGCCGTGGATCAGAAGACGCGGACCGCCGAGGTCTCGCTGGAGATCGTACCGGGGCCGATCTCGGTGTTTGGCCCGGCGCGGGTAGAGGGTGCGACCCGGGTGGACAGCGCCTTTGTCCGCCAGCTTCTGTCCGCACGCCCGGGACAACGATTCTCTCAGCAGGATCTTTTCCAGAGCCAGCGCAAACTGTACCAGACCGAGCTGTTCCGGCTGGCCACGGTCACGATCGATTCGACCCGATATGGGCCGGACAGCACGGTGGTGCCGCTGGTCGTCCAGGTCGCGGAAGGGCGCGCCCATCGGCTCAGAAGCAGCCTGGGCTTTGCCACCAACGACTGTTTCCGGGGCGGGGCGGGGTGGACCGGCCGCAACCTGCTGGGGACCGGCAGGCTGCTCGATATTTCTGGCCAGGTCTCCAAGGTCGGCGTCGGCCAGCCGTTCGATTTCGGGCTGGATCATTCCCTGTGCAAGAGCCTCCAGGACGACACCATCGGGTCCTCCAAGGCGAACTACAACGTGACCGCCCTGGTGCGGCAGCCCCGGTTCTTCACGCCCACCGTCACCGGATCGTTCAGCCTGTACGCGGAGCGGCGGAGCGAGTTCGCGGTGTACCGGCGCGAGGAGATCGGGGTGAGCCTGGGACTCACCCGGGAGACCGCTCGTCGGGTTCCGATCTCGCTCAGCTACCGGCTGTCCTTCGGCGCCACGGCGGCGACCGCGGCGACCTTCTGCGCCTTCTTCAACGCCTGTACCCCCGACGACACCACCCGGCTGCGGGAAAAGCGGCTGCTGGGCATCGTCGCCGCGTCCGTCACCTGGCCTCGCCAGAACTATCCCCTCGATCCCACCCGGGGCCACAACTACACCTTCGACGCCAGTCACAGCTCCCGGTTCACCGGCTCCGCGCGGCTGCAGACCTTTACCCGCTTCACCGGGGATGCCGCGTGGTACCGGACCCTGGGTTCGTCGGGAGTGGTGCTGAGCTGGCATCTGCGTGGCGGGATCATCTTCTCTCCGCGGGTGTCGCTGGACAGTGCCAGCGGCAACTTCATTCCACCCGAGGAGCGGTTCTACGCCGGCGGCCCCAACGACGTACGCGGCTACGACCGAAACGAGCTAGGGCCGGTCGTGTACGTCCTGACCGATCACGACAGCATCCCGGCGGAAACCCGGGACTCGCTGAACGACGGTACCCTGCGGCCTCGCTTTTCCGCCACCGGAGGCAACACGCTGGGTGTCGCCCAGCTGGAGCTGCGGTTCCCGGCGCCGATCTGGAGCCGCCGGCTAAGGCTTGCGCTCTTTGTCGACGCTGGGACCCTGTACGAGCGCGGCAAGACCAACCTCGCCCCCATAGAGCTCCGGGTCACCCCGGGTGCCGGCCTGCGGCTGAACACTCCGCTCGGCCCCGCCCGATTCGACGTGGCCTACAACGGATACAGCCAGCCTCCGGGCGCGCTCTATCTGCAGCGCGGCGACGGCACGCTCACCCTGGTGCAATCCGATTTCCAGCAGGCGCGCCGCAGCCACTTCACCTACCACTTCAGCTTCGGGCAGCCGTTCTGATGCGCCGGACCCTCAGGCGGCTGCCGGTCGCCCTGCTGATGGGGATCATTCCCGCGGTGCTCGGCACCGTGGCGGCGGTCCTGTACAGCGATGCCGGCAACACCGTGCTGGGGCGACTCGCCGGGCAGGAGCTGAGCCGCCTGTTCCGCGGGCAGTTCACGATCAGCCGGGTCAGCGGAACCTTCACGACTTCGATCGAGCTCCGGGACGTCGTCATTCGCGACACCATGGGCCAGCTCTTCGCCTCGGTCCCCAGACTCAGGGTAGCCTATGCCGCCCCGAACCTGCTCGCCGGACGCTTCGTCTTCTCGGCGGCGGAGCTGGAGCGCCCTGAGGTTCACATCGTCAAGCGGGCCAACGGCCGTCTCAACTTGCACGAGATATTCCGGCTCGGCGAAGGGCCAGGTGGAGGGCGCTCGCCGCTGATCGAGATCCGCAACCTCCGCCTCCACGACGCCAACGTCGAACTCCGGCTCCCGTGGAATCCACCCGACACTGCCGATACCCCGCAGCTGGTGGGGGCGGCGCTGGCCGCGGATCGGGCCCGTCCGGGGCGTGTCGTGCTGCAGACTCCCGATGGACTCCGCCGGGTGGTCGAGCTGAACGGGCTGACCGCCAGGCTGCCGCGGGTCCGGATCAGTTCCCCGGATCGATCGCCCCTGACGTTCGATGTGGACTCGCTCTCCTCCCGGGTCAGCGATCCCGCTCTAACGGTCGTGGACCTTGCCGCGCATGCGTGGACCCATGGCGACAGCCTGGCCTTCACCGCCCACCGTGCGGCGCTGCCCCATAGCCGGTTCACCGGTGGCGGGGTCATCACCTGGCCTCACGGTCCCGTCCTGTACGATTTCACACTCGACGCGGCCCGGCTCGATCTCCGCGATCTGCATTGGGTCTCTCCCGACTTTCCCGACATGACCGGGCGCGCCGTGGTGACCGCCCGGTCCCGTTCCGAGCAGCTGACCGCCTACACCCTTCACCGGCTGGATCTGCGCGGGCGGGGGGGGCGCATCAGCGGCGACGTGACCGCCCTGACCGACCAGCGCCGGGGCCTGGGGGTCGAAGATATGGCGGTGGAGCTCACTGACCTGGACCTCGACGTTCCCCGTCCGTACCTCGACACCATGCCGCTCCATGGAACCCTGACCGGCCGGCTCAGCGGGGCGGGGTTCAGGGATGGCCTGGATCTGGACGCGGACCTCGTGTTTCGGGACGCAGCCATTGAGGGCGGGGCCACCAGCACCATCGCCGGCAGCGGGCATCTGATTCTGGGCGGTCCCGACGGGACGGTCTTCGATACCGTGGTGGTAGCGGCAGCGGACGTGGATCTGCAGAGCGTCCGACTGATCTCGCCTTCGGTGGCGCTCCGCGGCCGGCTGCAGCTCGCCGGCGTGCTGCGCGGGCCATGGCGCGACGTGACCTACTCGGGGGACCTGACCCACCGGGACGGTGATCACCCGGAGAGCCGTGCCACGGGAACCACGACGCTCGACACCCGCGGCGACACGCTGCGCTTCGAGACCCGCCTCAACGTCGCCCCGGTCGTGTTCGACGGCCTCCGCCCCAGCTATCCCGGCCTGGTCAGCCAGGGTGCGGTGAGCGGACTGGTCGCGGCCGAGGGGACGGTGCAGCGATTCCACCTGCAGGCGGCCGTCCAGGGAGATCTCGGCGCCCTCGCCGTGTCAGGCATGATCGCCGCGCAGGGTGAGCGGATCGAGGCCGACAGCCTCACCGCGCGGTTCTCGGCCCTGGACCTGGCGCTGCTCCGCGGGGGCGGGCCCCATACCTCGCTCGCTGGACGGCTGTTCGCGGACGGCGCGCTCGACACCACCACCGGCCCGGCGGGAACGCTGGCGCTGGATTTGGGACAGGGAACCATCGCCGAGCTGGCGTTCGACACTGTTTCCGCCCGGGTTCGGGCGGGTAACGGCCTGATCCAGCTTGACACCGGGATGGTTGGCTGGCCGGCAGGGCGCCTCGCCGGGAGCGGCCGCCTGCCGTGGCGGGAGAAGGGCGACCAGCAGCTGCATGCCGAATTCACCGCCGACAGCCTGAGCCCTTTCGAGCCGTTCGTGGAGCGGTTCACCGGTCCGCCGTCCGACTCGGGCCCGGCGTCGGCACCGCTTCACGGTCATCTCACCGGCGAGGTCAACGTGCTGGGGAGCGTGAGCGAGCCCCGGTTCCTGGTGTGGGCGCGCGGGCGGGATCTCGCGTGGCGCGAAATCAGGGCGCCGGCCGTGGGCTTCGGCTTCGGCTGGAACCGTGCGGAGCGCCCCGAGATCGGGGCCGCACTCCAGGCCGACTCGGTCACGGTCGGCAACTGGGTGCTCACTCGGGTCAATACCGTTGCGGGTGGCTTCCAGGACTCGCTCCGCTGGCTGGCCAGCGGGAGCCTTGCCGAGACGGCTTCGTTCTCCGCTGGTGGAGAGTGGTGGTCCCGGAGCGATGCCGGCCGCCTCGTCCTGGACAGCCTGGTGGCGCAGCTGCCCCAACATGCCTGGCACCTCCGGGCCCCGGCGACGGTGACCTTTCGCAAGGGTGAGATCGAGGTTTCCCCGGTGGGAGTCGAGGCCTCCGATGGGTCGGGATCTCTCGACGTCGTTGGTCGGGTGCCGCGCGCGACGCCCGGCGACCTTCGGGTGAGTGCCCAGGGCGTCGAGTTGCGCGACGTGTACAGCCTGCTGGAACTGGATACCGCCGGCATGGGGGGCACCTTGCAGCTGGATCTCGCGCTTGGTGGCACCGCGGCGAAGCCCACGGCGCGGGGGACCGGATCGATAGCCGACCTCTCGTTTGGCGAGTTCGGCTCACCGTTCGTCCAGGGCGTCATCGACTACGCCGACCGGAGTCTCGACGCCAACCTGCTGATGTGGAAGACCGGGCAGCCGGTGCTCCGGGTGGAGGCCCGGCTGCCGCTCGACCTCGCCCTCCGTTCGGTGCCACGGCGCCAGGTTAACGGCCCGCTCAGCGTGCGGGCTATTGCCGACAGCACCGATCTGGTCGTCGCGGAGGCCTTCACCCGCAACCTGCGCCGGGTCCGCGGCACGTTGCGCGCGGTCGTGGAGGTGGCCGGGACCTGGGAGTCGCCGCGGCTGGGCGGCATCGTGGAGATCCGGAACGCCTCGGCGGACGTCCCCGGGCTGGGCGTGCACTATGACCGGGTGAACGCGCTGGCCCATCTCGCGGGCGATTCGGTGACTGTCGATTCCCTGGTGGCGCGGAGCGGCGAGGGGAACCTTCGGGCGACCGGTGGACTCCGGCTGGAGCGGCTCACCCGCCCGGTGCTCGACCTGACGTTTCGTGCCCGGCGCTTCCGGGCCATCGATGTGAGGCGCTTCCTGACGCTTGATGCCACGGGGACGGTGCGGTTGACCGGTCCGGTCTTCCGCGCCCACCTCACGGGCAGGATGACCGCGGATGCGGGCAATCTGCATTTCGCCGATCTCATCACCAAGCGGATCGTAGACCTGGAGAACCCCGGGGATTCCGGGCTCATCGACCTGAACCTGATCCGCAGCGAGCAGCTGGGCGCCAATTTCCAGAGCCGGTTCCTCGACTCGCTCTCCATCGACGCGATGCAGATCCAGATGGGGGAGAGCTTCTGGCTCCGCTCGGACGAGGCGAACATTCAGCTCGACGGCAACCTGACCGTGGCCAAGGTCCGCGACCGCTACCGGTTCGATGGCACCCTGAACGCTGTGCGCGGCAACTACACTCTGCGGATCGGCGGGTTCGTGACCCGTGACTTCACGGTCGACCGGGGTACCGTGCGCTACTTCGGCACGCCTGACCTGAACGCCGACCTCGATATCGAGGCGAGCCATACCGTGATCGCGGTCGAGAAGAACGAGGAGATCCCGGTCATCGCCCGGATCACCGGGACCATGCTGCAGCCCAGGCTGGAGCTCACCAGCCCCCCCACCGCCCAGCGGGGCGCGCTCTCCCAGACCGAACTCGTGTCCTACCTCATGTTCGGGCGGCCGACCTTCAGCCTTCAAGGCCAGGGAACCCAGGGGAGCCAGTACGCGGCGGTGCAGGCGGGGGTCTCCTACCTGACCAGTGCCTTCTCCAGCGAGCTGCAGCGGACGCTGATCAGCGATCTCGGGGTGCCGATCGATTATCTCGACATCCGTCCCGGCACCACCGGCGGGGCCGTTTTCGGCGGGCAGGGCGGATCGGCCCAGGTGGCCCAGGTCGCGGCGGGCTGGCAGATCGGCCGCAAGTGGTTCGTTTCCCTGGTGGCCGACCTCTGCACCAATGTGCAGCGCTTCTATCCCAACGCGGAATTCCGAATGACGCGGGAGGTCCGGCTCAAGACCAGCTTGGAGCCGACCTACAGCTGTCAGGCGGCGCAGGTGAACCCGGCGCTGTCCACCAACAAGTATCAGGTCGGTCTCGACGTGCTGTGGGAGCGGGAGTACTGACCATGACCCGCGCGCTCATAATCACCAATCCTGCCGCCGCCCGGACCGAGGAGGTCTTGGTGCAGGCCGTAGTGGAGACGCTGCGGCGCGGGGGCTGGGTCGTGGAGCTCCGCGCAACGGGCGGGCCGGGCGACGCCCGCCGCTTCGCCGCCGAGGCCGTGACAGACCGGATGGATGTGGTTGGGGTCTTCGGGGGCGACGGAACCACGATGCAGGCGGCTGCGTCGCTGGTCGGGACCGGAACCGCCCTCGGGGTCATTCCCGGCGGAACCGGTAATCTCCTCGCCGGGAATCTGCGGATACCGAGTCATCCGGTGCAGGCGGCCCGGACCCTGCTCACCGGCCGGGTGGCTCCGCTCGACCTCGGCCGCGTGGAGCGGGCGGACGGCACCCACTACTTCGCCGTGGCCTGTGGCGCCGGCTACGATGCCCGGGTCATGGCTGAGACCAGCGCGGCCGAGAAGCACCGCTGGCGGTTCGCGGCCTACGTCGCCACCACTCTCCGGCTCATACCGGAGCTGCGCAGTCGAGCGCATCGGATCACGGTGGACGGCGCGGAGTACGAGGCCGAGGCGGCACTCGTCCTGGTGGCCAACTGCGGCGAGGTCATTCCCCCGTTCGTGAAACTGCGCCGGGGCATCGCCCACGACGACGGCTTCCTCGATGTGGTGGTCATGCGGGCTGACAGTTTCACGGAAGGTGTGCGGGCGGTGTGGGAGCTGCTCCGCGAACCCCCCTCGGAAGGGCGACCAGGCCGGGGCTATGTCGGCTACGCCCGCGGCCGCGTGGTGACGGTGGCGGCGGAGCCCAGCGAGCCGGTGCAGCTGGATGGAGAGCCACACGGCTGCACCCCATTCACGGCCGAGATCGTGCCCCACGCGATCAACGTTATCGCGCCTCCCCGACCATGAGCTCCTCCCACGTCGCGGCCCTGGGGCGCGTCGCCCACCTCCTTGCTCAGACCGCGGACACGGCCGGGACGGTGCACGCCGTGGCGGAAGAAGGCATGCGGGTTCTGGGGGCGGAGCGGGTCGGGGTCTACCTGCTGGACGAGCGAGGCGACCAGGTGCGCGCGGTCGTGGCCATCGGGCTCTCCGACTCGTACGTGCGCACCATTCGGGGCCGGTTCCGGGAGACCCGGTCCGTGAGCACGGTGCTGGAGGGAAAGGCCTACTTCGTCCGGGATGCGCGGGAGGATCAGGCCAGTCCCATCCGTGACGCGGTCTGCGCCGAGGGGTTCGCGGGCGTGGCGGCGCTGCCGCTCGGCTACGGCGGACGGGTCATCGGCTGGCTGGCGTTCTACCACGACAAGCCGCGGGAGTACTCCGAGGAGGAGCGCAGCCTGGCGCTGGCGTTCGCGGACCAGGCGGCCCTGGCCATCGGCATGCGCCGGCTGGTCGACACGATGGTGCGGGTGAAGACCGAATGGCAGTCCGCCTTCGATGGCACCGGCAACGGCTTGGCGCTGGTGGATGCGGAGGGACACATCGAGCGTGCCAACCGCTTCGTGGCCGACTTGGCGGGCGTGCATGTGACCGAGCTGCCTGGGCGGTGGCTGGCTGGTCTGTTCCTGGACTGGCCGGCGGGCGGGCAGGATCCGCTGTCGCTGGCTCAGGTGCGCGGGTATCGGGTGAGCCAGTTCCTGGACACGCCGCGCGGGCAGCATCTGGTGGTGACCGCCACCCCGCGCCCGGACGGCGGGTTCGTGGTCGCCCTGGACGACCTGACTCAGTACGTTCGCCTCGAGGCCCGCTACAGTCGGCTGGTGGAGACCATCCACGACGCCATCATCCTGGCCGGTTCCAACGGCCAGGTGCTGTTCGCCAACCCCGCGGCGGCGGAACTGTTCGGAGTGCCCGCGGGGCGACTGATCGGCCAGGAGCTGAAACTGCTGCTGGCGGAGGAGTCGCCGCAGGACCGGGCCGGAGCGGACACGGCGCGCCGCTACGAAGCCATCATCCGGCGCCCCGACGGCATGCGCATCGCCGAGGTCTCGATGGCGCCGCTGGAGGAGCGGGGCACGCCCGCCGGCACCGTGGCGGTGGTCCGCGATGTGACCCGGGAGCGGCTCGCCTCGGATGCGCTGCGCCGCTCGGAGCGACGGTTCCGGGCGCTGTTCAGCCGGGCCCCACTCGCCATCTTCACGCTGGATCGGGACGCGCGGTTCGTGTCCGCCAACCGGGCCGCGTTCCGGCTGGCCGGCATCGCCGGACCGACGCAGGGCCCCGGTCTCGAGGACTTCGTGGTGCCGCACGACTGGGCCCTGGTCCAGGGCGAGCTGGCGCGGAGCTTCCAGGGAGAGACCCGCGACTTCATGTTCCACTTCCGCCGCACCGACGGGTCCATCCGGCAGGCCGCCGCCGTCACGGTGCCGGTGAAGGAGCGGGGCGGTGTGCGCGCCGTGCTGGCGATCGCCCGCGACGTGACCGAGGAAGCCGAGTTGCGCGAGCGTCTCAGCCACTCGGAGAAGATGGCGGCGCTGGGCGGCCTCGTGTCCGGCGTCGCCCATGAGCTGAATAATCCGCTGGCCGGGATCGCCGGGATGGCCCAGGCGCTGCAGCTGGAAGGGAGTGAACCAGCCGACGTGAGCCAGGGGCTGGAAACCATCCGGCGCGAAGCGATGCGCGCCGCGCGCATCGTGACGGACCTGCTTACCTTCGCACGACTGCGCCCGCTGGAGCGACGCGACACCGACCTCAACCGGCTGGTGCGGGAGACCTTCGCGGCGACCCCGGCCCTCGCCAACCACGCCGTGGTGTGGACCCTGGGGCTCGATCCCACGCTGCCGGTAGTGAGCGGTGACCCCGACCAGGTGCGTCAGGTGATCACCAACCTGCTGGTCAACGCCGCCCAGGCGATGGCGACCCCGGCCCGCCGCGAAGCGGTGGTGCGCACCTGGTGGGACGCCCAGTGGGCCGGCTTCGAAGTACTGGACAGTGGTCCGGGGATTCCGGGGGAGGCGCTTTCCCGGATCTTCGAGCCGTTCTTCACCACCAAGGCCCAGGGCCAGGGGACCGGCCTCGGGCTTTCCATCTCCCATGGGATCATCCGCGCCCACGGCGGCGATATCTATGGGGAGAACCGTCCCGAGGGCGGAGCGCGGTTCGCCTTCCGGCTGCCGCGGGACCCGACCCGGATCGTGAGGAGCCGAGATGCCTGATTCGGTACTGCTCATCGACGACGATGTGGACGTGCTCCGCGCCGTGGGCCAGGTGTTCGAGCACGCCGGCTACGAAGTGTGCCGGGAGCTCGAGGCCGAGAGCGGGCTCGCGGCCTACGACCGGCTGCGGCCGGAAGTGGTGCTGCTCGATCTGCATCTGCCCGGCATGGACGGGCTGGAGGCGCTGCGGCGGTTCCGCGAGCGGGGTGCCGCCGTCATCCTGCTGACCGGTCACGGTGACGTGCCGACCGCAGTGCAGGCGATGCAGCTGGGTGCCGAAAACTTCCTGACCAAGCCGGTGGATATCGAGCATCTGCTGGCGGCCGTCGCCCGCGTTGCTGACAAAGTCCGACTGCGGCGTCTCAATGAATTGCTGCTCCTGCGCGGCGCGTCCGGCGAGCGGCTCGAGTCCCTGGGCGATTCGAGCGAGATGCGGGAGCTGATCCGCCAGGTTGGACTGGTGGCCCTGTCGGAGCGGACGCCGGTGCTGTTTCGGGGCGAGAGCGGTGTCGGGAAAACCTGGCTCGCGCGGATGCTGCATCAATTGAGCCCCCGGGCGGCCGGACCCTTCGTCGAGGTCCAGGCGGCGGGCAAGGAGGCCGGCCAGCTGGACGCGGAGCTGTTCGGTGCCGAGCGGGCGAGCGAGCAGGAGGCGCGGGAGCGCCGCCCCGGCCTGGTCGAGACCGCCGCCGGCGGCGCCCTCTATTTCGAGGAGATCGCTGACCTGCCGACCGAGCTTCAGCCCAAGCTGCTCCGCCTGCTGGAGACCCGCACCTTCCGCCGAGTCGGCGGTAGCCGTGAGCTGGCGACCGACGTGCGGATCCTCGCCGCGACGACGCGCGACCTGCCCGAGCTGATTGACAGCGGGCAGTTCCGCGAAGACCTGGCCTATCGCCTCGACGTCATGCCGCTCACGCTGCCTCCGCTCCGGGAACGGAGCCGGGAGGACCGGCTGTCACTGCTCATGACTCTGACTAGCGAGCTGCAGCGGCAGATTTCCGGCGCCGCCTCAGCCATCAGCCCCGAGGCAGTGGAGCGCCTCCTGGCACACCATTGGCCCGGCAACGCGCGGGAAATGCGTAACGTCCTGGAGCGGGCCCTCATTCTGGCGCGGGGACAGCCGGTGATCTCGCTGGAACACCTGCCCGGCGAGTTCCGTAATCGTCCTGGTCCCGGTGATCGCCGCCACACCCCGATGACGCTCGATGAGCTCGAGCGGGCCCACATCGAGCGGACCCTGCGCCACCACGGCGGCAACCGGACCCGGGCGGCGCAGGAATTGGGCATCTCGCGCGCGACCCTCATCAACAAGATCAAGCGGTATGCGATTACGGTCTAGGGAGGGCGGTTTGGCTAATGGCTAATGGCTATCGGCTATCGGCTATCAGCTATCGGAGCCGGCGGCCGTTCAAGCCGAGAGCTGAGCGACGAACCAGCTTGGGAGTACCGATAGCCGATAGCTGATAGCCGATACCCAACGGCCGACAGCCCCGGAGGCAAGGTGAAAAAAGAAGACCTGAAGGAACACGATGCCATGGGGTGCCGCGCCTGCGGCCGGGAAGAGCGGGCCTCCGAAGGCTACCCGTGCGAGAAGTGCGGGACCTTCATCTGCATCATGTGCACCTTCAAGGGCGTGACGCTCTGCCGCGAGTGTCAGGCGAAGTGACGACCACGTCACTGATCGCCCGGGCCGGTGTGGCCCCGGTCATGGGCGAGCCGTCACCGCGCTCCGAGCAGGTCACCCAGTTCGTCCTGGGCGAGACCGCGCGAGTCCTCGCGCATCAGGGCGAGTGGCGGCGGGTACGCCTGGACCACGATCGCTACGAAGGCTGGGTCCACGGCGGGTACGCGCTGGAGACGGATCATGAAATTGCCCGCGCCTGGCGGGGAACGGCGTCGGCCTGGAGTGAAGGCGCCGTGGTCCGCGCCGAGGACGGTGAGGTCGTCCGGCTCCCGGTTCGGGCCCGGGTGGGCCTGGCCGCGCCGCGGGTGGACCTGCCGGATGGACGGCGGGGCACGGTGCTAGCGGGGCGCGTCACCAGCTATGACCGGGTCATCGCCCGGGCGCGGGCGGTCTCGCCGGACCTCTGGGCCTTGCAGGTGTTCGCGGGGACCCCGTACCAGTGGGGCGGGGTGACGCCGTGGGGAGCGGACTGTTCCGGGCTGGTGCAGACCACCTTCATGGCCCGCGGCGTCCAGCTGCCGCGAGACGCCGTCCACCAGGCCGAACAGGGCGTGTCGGTGGAGCCGGGCGCGGTGCGTCCCGGTGACCTGCTGGTCTTCGCCGAGCACGGCAGCCGGATCAGCCACGTGGCGATCGCCGGGCAAGGCGACACGCTGGTCCATTCGACCCTGGCTTGCGGCGGGCTGATGCGAGAGTCCTGGAGCCCCGGCGCTCGCGCCATGATGCTCCGGACCCAGCTGGTGCTGGTTCGCCGGCTCGAGTAGGAGTGCCACACCATGGGTCGCTCCCCGCTGGTGATCTACGTCGCGCTGATTGAGGGCTGATGGCATCTGTTCTGGTGCTGTTCGACATCGATGGGACCCTGCTGCTCACTGCAGGGGCCGGCCGTCGCGCCCTTACCGCCGCGCTGACGGCCGAAATCGGGACATCGGAGGGGTTCGAGCAGGTGCGCTTCGACGGGAAGACCGACCCGCAGATCGTCGTCGAACTGCTGGAGACCGCTGGGGATCCCCGGGCGCGGGACGTCGTGTTCGTCAGCGATCTCTGCCGCCGCTACGTGGCGTTGCTGGCGGATGAGTTGCGCCATCCGAGGAGTCGCGCCACCGTGATGCCAGGCGTGCTGCCGCTGCTGGACGCCCTGGAGCAGCAGGCCGGGGTCGTGCTGGGACTCCTCACCGGCAACATGGTGGACGGCGCGGCGCTCAAGCTTTCGGCCGCGGGGATCACGCCGACGCGCTTCCGCGTGGGGGCCTACGGCTCGGACTCCGCCCACCGGCCCGATCTGCCGTCCATCGCGGCGCGGCGGGCCGCAACCCACTTTGGCCGGGAGCCCCGGGGCCGGGAAGTGGTCATCATCGGCGATACTCCGGCGGACGTCACCTGCGGGCGCGGCATCGCTGCCCGCGCTATCGGGGTCGCTACCGGGGCGTACTCGCTGCAATCCCTGAACGACGCCGGCGCGCACGCCGCCTTCTCCGATCTCAGCGATACCGGCCGGGTCCTCGAGGCGATTCTTGGCGAGTGAGCTCGAGCTCAAGGCCGTGGTACCGGATCCGACGGCGCTCCGCCGCGCCCTGCGGGCTGCGGGCGCCCGGGAGACCTTTCGTGGTATGCTCCGCGACCGGCGTCTCGACCGGTCCGAGCGCCGGGAGGCGGATCAGGTACTCCGTATCCGGGAATGGCAACCAGCCCAGGGAACCGGACGGGTGGTGGTGGGATGGAAGGGCCCGGTCTCGGTGAGCTCCGAGGGATACAAGCAGAGGGAGGAGGTCGAGTGCGCAGTCCAGGACGCGACCGGGGCACTGGCCCTGTTCGCGGCGCTGGGGTATCGCGTCGTGCAGGTGATCGACCGGTATGTGGAGCTGCACCAACTGGCCGAGGCCGTGGCGCGGCTCGAGTGGTACCCCCGCATGGACGTGTTGGTGGAGATCGAAGGCTCCCCCGGCGGTATGGAGCGCCTGATCAGAGCGACCGGGCTGCCCCGTGGCGACTACGTTGCGGATTCGCTGGCTGCGTTCGTCGCCCGCTACGAGGCGCGCACCGGGCGTCCCGCGGTTCTGGCCGAATCCGGCCTGCAAGGTGAGCCTCCCAGCTGGAATGCCGCATGACCGCATCGATGCGCCAGGGCAAGCTGGTGATTCCGGAGCTCGGTCCTCCGCTCGGAAAGCTGGTCGCCCCGCCCCCGCCCCCACCCGGGACACCGTCCCACTGGATCCTGCTGGATGACATCCGGATCGCTCTGGTTACCCAGCTCTTCGACCTCGCCGGGGATGCGCGTCGCTGGGCCGAGGAAGGAGACCGGGAACTGGCCCTGGCAACCTTGAATCGCAAGGCCTGGGAGGAGGCATGGCGGCGGGCGGTCGACGCGGTCGCGAAGCGGGCGGCCGACGCGGTGAGTGAGCGGCTGCTGGCAGCGGCTCGCGAGGCGCGGGTCCCCGCTCGCCGAGCCCGGAGACTGCCGCTGGACCCGCCCGAGGTCCAGGCGCTCGCGGCCCGACTCGATGGGGGCGGCTCCCTGCTCGGAGACGCACTCGCCGTGCTCGATCAGGCCGCTCACCAGGCGCGCAGCGATCACGCAACCCGCGAGGCGGTTGCCGCGTGGCACCACGGGCTGCTCACGGCCGCCCGCCGGCTGGAGGCGGCCTGGCTCCAGCTGGAAGAATCGCTCGGACGCGAATGGAACACCTGGGCGGACGAAGTCGAAGCGGTGCGGAGCTGGCGCCGCCCGGTGTGGCCGCTGCTGGCGATCGCCGCAGTCCTGCTGCTGCTGGGCGGCTATATCGGCCTGGTGCTCGGCGGATACCTGCCGGTGCCGGCCCCGCTCCGGGGGATCGCGGAAGCGATCTGGACCCGGTGGAGCTGATCGGCGTCGGGATCGATCTGGTGGACATCGTTCGCGTGGAGCGGATGATGGCGCAGCACGGGGAGCGGGTCCTGGCCCGGTTCCTGACTGAACGGGAACAGGGCTACGTCGCGGGGCGTCACCGCCCCGCCATGCACATCGCGGCACGCATCGCGGCGAAGGAGGCGGCCTACAAGGCCCTGCAGGCTCTCCCCGGGGCACGCGACGTCGGGTGGCAGCATCTGGAAGTGGAACGCGAGACCGAGGGCCGCCCCACCCTCATCCTGCTCGGCCCGGCGCGGGAGCTCGCGGAGCGGTTCGGTCCGCTCCGGATCGAGCTCTCCCTGTCGCACTCGGAAATGACCGCTGGCGCCGTCGCGGTGCTGATCAGGGATGGACAGGCTATACCGACCAGCGGTTGACCAGCA
Source organism: Gemmatimonadales bacterium (assembly GCA_036555275.1). GTDB lineage: Bacteria > Gemmatimonadota > Gemmatimonadetes > Gemmatimonadales > GWC2-71-9 > JADJOM01. The sequence goes on from DATBLR010000097.1 coordinate 75,596, forward strand.
GGCGGAGCACCTGGGGAACGGCACGCAGCCGATCCCAGAGCGAAGGCGAGAAAGCGAACCGCAGGAACGCGTCCCGCGCGTTCAGACTCTCGGCGGTGTAGTGAAACCACCACGGCTTCCGGATCCGGTCAAGCAGGTCGCTGCTGACGAAGCGGGGCCGACAGGTGTCCAGGAGGCCGAATTCACCGTGGGTCCGCCCCAGTCCCGATTCTTTTTCTCCGCCGTGCGGTGCCTCCACCGCGCCGACCTGGCAGGTGGCGTCGTTGACCAGCACCGCACCCGCCTGGATCCGCCGGGCCAGGACCTCCCCGCGGGCCCGGTCGCCGGTCCAGATGCTGGCGGAAAGTCCGTAGCTGCTGTCGTTGGCGAGCCGGATTGCATCCTCGGTGTTCTCGGCGGCCACGACCGGGAGGATCGGTCCAAAGACCTCCTCTCGCCAGACGGGAGCGTTGAGCGGAACATCGGTGAGCACCGTCGGCTCGAAGAAGGTCGGTCCGATGTCCGGTCGCCGGTGGCCCCCGGTCAGCACCCGGGCGCCCAGGGCGATGCTGGCGGACAACTGGCGCTCCAGGTCGCCGAGCTGGGACTCCCGGATGATCGGCCCGAGGTCCGAGCCTGGAGTCCCGCCGGGCCCCAGCTGCAGGGTACCCACCATCCGGACCAGCTGATCAAGGAAGGGCTGGTATACGACGCGTTCGACGATCACCCGTTTCGCGGCCGCACAGGTCTGTCCTCCGTTGTTGAACCGGGCCCACACGGCACCCCGGGCGGCGCGGGTCAGGTCGGCGTCCGCCAGGACGACGAATGGATCGCTCCCGCCGAGCTCGAGATTGACCGGGATAAACCGGGCGGCGGCCTCAACCGCCACCTTGTGGCCGGTGCGGGCGCTGCCGGTGAAGAAGATCTTGTCGGGCCCTGCCGCCACGAGCGCCGCACCAACCTCCCCGCCGCCCACGACGACTTGGCACAACTCCGGCGCGAGGCCGGCCTCAAGGAGCAGGTGGACCCCGAACAGCGCCGTGCGAGTCGTGAATTCGCTTGGCTTGAGCACGACCGCATTGCCCGCAAGCAGGGCCGGGATCAGCTCCCCGAACGGGAGCAGGAGCGGATAATTCCAGGGGGAAATGATGCCGATCACGCCCATCGGATCCCAGTGGAGCCAGCCCCGTTTTCCGAGGAACGCGATGTTGCCGAAGTGGACCCGGCGGGGGCGAAGCAGGGGCCCCGCCGAGCGGAGGTAGTACCTCGCGATGTCGAGGGTTACGGCCAGATCCGTCAGCAGCGCCTCGGCGAGGGGCTTGCCGTTTTCTCTGGTGACCAGAGCGGCGGCTTCCTGCCGATGCTGGAAGAGCAGCCGCTGGAACCGCCTGATCACCAGCTCCCTCTGGGCCAAGGGTCGCGAGGCCCAGCCGGGCTGCGCGGCCCGCGCCCGCCGCACGGCCTCGGCCACCAGCTCCACGGGGGTAACGGGCGTTTCGGCGAAGATCTTGCCTGTAGCGGGATCGATGGCGGGGTTGGCGGTCATGGGCGGAAAAGTACTTCATAAGGAGAGGGGGCCCCTCCGCTGGCAATCCCGATGGGCGCGGTCTAGTTTAATGCCAACGTGTAACTTCGGTTGAGAATGGCTCTCATCATTGGTCGGGCGGCAATCCTGGCTCTCGCTCTCGGCACGCTGTCGGCGTCTGCCGACCCGGGTGATCAGGGGGCGACTGTCCGCCGCATTGCGGCGACAGCCGCGCTGGCGGCGGAGGAGTACCGTCTGGGAGTCCGTGACGGCAAGGTCGTCGCGCCCGCCGAAGTAGAGGAAGCTCGATTGTTCCTTACCGAGGCGCGCCGCACGGCTGGCCTGCTGCCACTCGACAGCGGACCGGCTACCATCGCGGACATCGATACGCTGATCGCCCTGGTATCGCGATCCGCCCCACCTGATTCTGTGAGCACCCGGGTCCGGCAACTTGGCGCTTCGCTTGCCGCGCGCTACGGTGTTTCGCTCGAGGAGATTCCCGAGCGGACCCCCGTGGCGGCGGAGGGAGCCGCGGTGTATCAGGCCCAATGCGCCTCCTGTCACGGCCCGGTAGGGCGCGGGGACGGGGCGGCGAGCCAGGGGCTGACACCACCGCCTGCCGACCTCACCGACTTCCGTGCCCTCGCGGCCGCGACGCCGCTGGACTTCTATCGGCGAATCACCATCGGTGTCACCGGCACGGCGATGCCGGCCTACGAAGGCCGACTGAGCACCGACCAGCGGTGGGCGGTGGCGGTGTACGCGACCATGCTGCGATTCCCAGGCCCGCGGGGCGAGGTGCCGGCTGGATTGCGGGCGTTTCCCATCACGGCCCGGATGAGTGACGCGCAGCTCGCGACCATGCTCACGCCAGATGCCAACGTCGCCGAGCCCGAAACCCGGTCCCGTCTCGCGGCGGTCCGGAGCTACGGGACCGCCGATTCCCCCGACGCCCAGGCTGGCCAGGTCTTCGCAGCCGTTCGTCGCCAACTCGACTCGGCCCTGGTTCTGGCACGGCTCGGAGAGGGCGGAGCCGCGGGAGCAGTCGCCTTTGACGCCTACATGACGTTCGAGCAGGTCGAGCGCGTGGTGCGGGCCAAGAATCCGGGACTGGCCGTAGCGCTGGAGGGCGACTTCGCCGCGCTCCGGGCCCGGGCTGCCGGCGGGGCCACCTCCCAGGAACTGGCCGGCATCGACGCCCGACTCCGAGCCGATCTCGAGAACGCCGAACGGACGGTGAGTGATCGGCTGGCTCCGATGAATCTGTTTGTGCAGTCGTTCATCCTGCTCCTTCGGGAAGGGCTGGAGGCGATCCTGGTGGTGGGAGCGCTGATGGCGTTCCTGTTCAAGACCGGAGCCCAGGAGAGACGGCGGGACATCCACATCGGAGTGGTGGCGGCGATCGGGGCCAGTCTCCTCACCGCGGTCCTGCTGGAGACCATATTCGAGGTAAGCCATGCCTCCCAGGAATCGCTGGAAGGCGGCGTGATGCTGCTGGCGACTGCCCTGCTGTTCTACGTGAGTTACTGGCTGCTGTCCAAGATGGAAGTCGCCAAGTGGAACCGGTTCGTCAAGGGTCGGGTGGAGAGCGCGGTCTCCAGCGGTTCGGCCCTCGCGCTGGCCTCGGTCGCGTTTCTGGCGGTGTACCGGGAAGGGTTTGAAACCGTGCTGTTCTACAAGGCGCTGTTCCTGGCGGGCGCCGGTTCGGTCCTCCCCGTCGTGACCGGCATGGTCCTGGGGGGCGCCTGCCTTGGGATCGTCTACTTCGCCATCAACCAGTGGGGCATGCGGATCCCGCTCAAGCCGTTCTTCGCCATCACCAGCGCGTTTCTCTACTACATGGCATTCGTCTTTGCGGGGAAGGGGATTGCGGAGCTGCAGGAAGGCGGTCTGATCCGGACCACGGTGGTTGACTGGGGGCCTCGCCTGCCGGCGCTCGGGATATACCCCACGGTGGAATCTCTGGCGCTCCAGGGACTGCTCTTGGCCCTGCTTGCGGGAGGCCTGGTCTGGACCTTCGTGGTGGAACCGCGCCGCCTGCGGGTGACCAGCGAACTGGTGCCGGATCCCGCCCCAGAGGGCTTGACCTCTCGTCCTGCATCCAAGGAGGGACCCTACGCGGTCTCGACCGAACGGCTGGGCCGGGTCGAACTGGATATGCTCCGGTCACTGGAGCGGATGGATGCCGATCTCGCCGAATTGCGCGCCGAAGTCGAACGCCTGAAGACAGTCCTGCAGCAGTCCAGTCAGCGATCCCGCTGACCATCTGCCGGAGGAGCGAAGCCCGCCGGCTCGGTGCCGGCGGGCTTCCGCATAGCGGGCTGCCATGCCCTCAGGCCGGGGCTGGCCGCCTGAGATATGGTCCCGCCTCCACGTCGGAGGCGGAGCCGAGGCGGTGCGTCACCAGGATGCCCAGCAGGACCAGCCCGAGGCTGACCACCTGTGCCAGGGTCAGGGGACCGAAGAATCGATCATCCTTCGCTCTCACGAACTCGATGAGAAACCGCTCCAGCCCGGCCCAGATCAGGTAGATCCCGAACAACCACCCCACCGGCCTTGGGCGGACGCGCAGCCGCCACAGGACTGCGAAGGCGATCAGCATCAGCACGACCTCATACAGCTGGGTCGGATGGACGGCGAGGACCTCGGCCGGGTCCGTGCCGGGTGGAACCGCGATTCCGAACTGATGCTGCAGGTTCTCCGCGGTCGACGGGGGGAGACCCTGCGGGAACTTGACTCCCCAGGGCAGCGTCGTGGGGTGGCCGTAGTCGTCGTTCACGATGAAGCAGCCAATCCGGCCCAGGGCATAGGCCGCGGCGAGGGCCGGTGCACAGAGGTGGAAGGTCCACCGGGCTGGCACCTTCAAGCGCCACCCATTGAGCAGCACCGCAGCTGCTCCGCCGACGAACCCGCCGTACCACACCAGGCCGCCGCGGGCGAAGAGACTGCCGCCGTTCATCACCCAGTACCACAGTTTGGCGCCGACAATGCCGCCGACAACTGCCGCGACGGTGATGTCGGCCGCGTATTCCTCATAGAGGCCGCGGCGCCGGAGCTCCAGCGCGATCAGCCAGCCGCCAAGGAGGAAGCCCACCATCATCATGATGCCGTAGCCGGTGATTTCCAGGCGGCCGAGACGGAAGATCAGGGGATAGATATTCATGGCGCGATTCCCGACGATGCTGGGGTCACGTTCAGGCCAGGGAAGGGCAGATCGGCTCGGGGCTCGAGTGCGGCGTCGCTGACGTCCCCCCGGGAGAGGCGGAACAGGCCCGCGGCGCCGATCATCGCCGCGTTGTCGGTGTTCAACCGGTTGGAGGCTGACACGACGCGCGCCGATCCGGCGAGTCTCTGCTCCGCCGCGGCACGGAGGGCCCGGTTGCATGCCACGCCGCCGCCGAGCATGAGGGTCGAAAGCCCCGAGGCGGCGACCGCGGTGGCCGCCTTCTCCACCAGGACCTCGATCACGGCATCTTGGAACCCGCGGGCCAGATCGGCCCGATCGCGGTCGAGGTCCTCGCTCTGACGCACCGCGCGCAGGACGGCGGTCTTGAGCCCGCTGAAGGAGAAGCTGTACTGCTCCGGACCTTCCTCCAGGACCGTCGCCAGCAGGGGTCGGGGGAAGGTGAACCGCCCCGGCCGCCCCTCCCGCGCCAGCCGCTCGATGGCGGGTCCGCCCGGATACTGCAGCCCCAGCAGCGTCCCGACCTTGTCAAATGCTTCACCCGCGGCGTCGTCCCTGGTGGCACCAAGCAGGCGGTACTGGCCCCAGGCGGGAACCTCGAGGAGCAGAGTGTGCCCGCCGCTGACCAGCAGTGCGATGAACGGGGGAGCGAAGTCGGGATACTCCAGGGTCGGAGCGAAGAGATGGCCCTCCATATGATGGACCCCGATCAGCGGAAGTCCCAGGCGGCGGGCGAGGGTCTTGCCATACATGACGCCCACCAGCAGGGCGCCTACCAGTCCGGGCCCGGCGGTCACCGCGATGCCGCCCAGCTGCTCCAGCGACGCTCCGGCCTCTGCCAGCGCACGATCAACGACTGGCACGATGGTGATCAGATGGGCGCGGCTGGCGAGTTCCGGAACGACCCCGCCAAAGACGCGATGGATGTCCTGGGACAGGATTACGCAGCTCCTGAGCGTCGTGCCACCGCGATCCGCGTGGAGAACCGCCGCCGATGTCTCGTCGCATGACGTCTCGATCGCAAGAAGGATCATTGTCCAGCTGCCGCCGGCAGGCGGTTCGCCGTTGCCGAGTCTCCGCGGGCGAGAGCGGCTGTGGTCGAATCACCCAGCAGCCGGCGCACCAGCGCCCGGTTGGCCGGGGAGGCCCAGTCATGTGCCCCGATGACCCGTTTCATGATCACACCGGTGGTGTCGAGCAGAAAGCTCTCCGGTACGCCGGTGGTCTGGTAGGCCTGCTGGATGTTGCCGCTCCGGTCGTGGAGGATGTCAAAGGTCAGCTTGAGATCGCGAGCAAACCGTGTCACTACCTCGGGCCTCTCCTGGTCGATGCTCACGGCTGCGATCCGGAAGCCCCGCTGGCCCAGCGAGTCGTAGAGCCGCTGCATCGACGGCATCTCCTCCTTGCACGGGTCGCACCAGGTGGCCCAGATGTTTACCAGCGTTACGTGCCCGCGGTAGTGGTCGCGGATGGCGACGCTGTCTCCGGTCGCCATGTCGACAAGCTTGAAGTTCGGGGCCCTGGTCCCGACCGCCACGGCATCCACCTCCGGGCCATACCAGACCAGGGCGATGCCACCGAGGATCAATCCCGCGAGCACCGCCAGTACCAGCACCAGCTGCTTCGACATCTTCACACCCTTTCCAGACATGCCCGCTTGAGCGCCTGGACGGCCGCCGCGATATCGGGCTGGCCGAAGATGGCCGTACCTGCTACGAAGGTGTCCGCGCCGGCGTGCCAGGCCTCTCGAATCGTGTCCACCGTGATTCCGCCATCGACTTCGAGCGTGGCCGACGAGCCGGCACGGTCGAGGAGCGCCCGGGCGCGACGGATCTTGTCGGTCGCCGAGCTGAGATAAGCCTGTCCGCCGAACCCAGGGTTGACGCTCATGAGGAGCAGCAGGTTGAGATCACCAAGCAGCTCCTCGACCAGCGCCAGCGGGCTCGAGGGATTCAGCGCCAGCCCCCCGGCCATCCCGCGGTCCCGGACTTCGGCGAGATGCCGTTGAGCGTGCACCGTCGCCTCCGGGTGAAACGTGAACACGTTGACACCCAGGTCGGCGTACTCGGCGATGTAGCGCTCGGGCTCAAGCACCATGAGGTGGACGTCGAGCGGGGCGTCGGTGAATCGCCGGAGGCCCCGGATCAGCGGAGCCCCGAAGGTCAGATTCGGCACGAACCGTCCGTCCATGACGTCCACGTGCAGCCATTCCGCGCCCCCGGCCAGGGCCCCTTCCACCTCCTCGCGCAGACGCCCCAGGTCGGCGGAGAGCAGGCTGGGAGCGATCCGGACGTTCATCAGAGCCCTTTCTTCGTGACGACCAGATCCACCCGGGCTCCCTTGGGTGAGCGGGTACCCGCGGAGGGGCGCTGGTCGATGACGATGCCCTCCGGCCGACCCGCGACCACTCGGCCGGTCGTGGTGCCGACGATCAGGCCCAGCACTTCGATTCGCTCCCGCGCCTGGGCCAGCGGCAGGCCCAGAACCCCGGGGACGCTCAGCTCGGCGGGGCCAGAGCTGAGGACCAGGCCGACCTCACTGCCTGCCGGTCGGCCGATGCCGGGAGGCGGCCGGGTCTGCACCACGGTTCCCGGCTCGCTGAGCGCGGGCAGTGTGTCCGGTTTGCCCAGGGTGAAGCCCGCCGCCTTGAGCACCCGTTCGGCAAGGAGTCGCGGGAACCCGCCAACGTCCGGCACCGGCACGTCCGGCGGTCCGTCGCTCAGGATGATCGACACCTGGCTGTTTGGCGTGAGCACCATTCCGGGAGGGGGATCCTGCCAGACCACCGCTCCCCTTGGCACGCTCGGATCGGTCTGCTGATCCTCGACCCGCATCCGGAAGCCCTGTGACTCCAGCTTCTCCCGGGCCTCGGTCGCCCCCAGGTCCAGCACCCGCGGGACCGCGTGCTCATGACTGAAGAGCGGCGCCGGGAACAGCCACAGAATGGTGATCAGGTAGGCGAGCAGGAAGGTACCGGATACGACCGCGGCCTGTCGCAGCAGTCGGCGGCCCGCCATAGTGGAGAAGAATCCGGGGGCCTCGCTGCCGCCGCCGGGTCGCCGGAACTGCATCAGCCCGCCTTGCGCAGCCGGGCGGCGTACGCGCCGTCAAGACCATGACGCATGGGCAGCACCAGCAGATCGCCGGCCGGCGTGAGCAGCTCGGCCGGGACGGCATGGCCCGGGTCACGGTGGAAGTCCGGGCGGCGGGTGAGGAAGGCGTTCACCTGGTTCTCGTTCTCCTCGGGTTCCAGCGAACACGTGGCGTAAACTAACCACCCCCCCGGCCGGACCACTGGAGCAACCGCACTCAGCAGCTGCCGCTGCTGTTCCGTGAGCCGGTGCAGCGCCGCCAGGGTCACCCGCCAACGGGCGTCAGGATGGCGGGCCAACGCGCCGGTGCCGAGGCAGGGAGCATCGAGCAGGAGCAGGTCCACACTCCGGACCGGGGGCTCCGCCGCCGAGGCCACGATCACGAATTCCCGCCCGCTTCCGGCGCGGCGAAGGTTCTCCGCCAGTCGGCTGGCGCGGTCGGGACTGAGTTCTCCCGCGAGCACGCGATTCGCCGTGCGGCCCAGCGCCACGCTCTTGCCACCCGGGGCGGCGCAGGCGTCATAGATCGTACCTCCCACCGGAACCTGAGCGAAGCGGCATACCAGCGCCTGCGCGCCGTCCTGCACCACGAAGTGTCCTTCCTCGTATCCGGGCAGCTCGGCCGGCCGGGTGGTCGTCAGCCTGAGGCCGGCATCAAACGGGGCGCGTTCAGCGGCGACCCCGTGCTCCCACAGCTCCCGCTGCAGGCTCTCGAGCGACGCCCGAGCCGGCTGCAGCGCCAGTGCCGGCCGGCGGTTGTTCCAGGCGAGGAGTTGTTCGGTTTCTTCCATCCCGAACCGTTCCAGCCAGCGGCGCACCAGCCAGAGCGGGTGGGAGTAGCGGTCCGCCAGATGGGCGGCCGGGTCGCCGCTCCGGGCAGGTGGCGCGGCCCGGCCGCCCATGCCGCGGAGGATGGCGTTGGCGAACCGCGCTGCGCGCTCGCCGAGCGCGCTACGAGCCAGCTCGACCGTCGTGGAGACAGCGGCATGGGGAGGGATCCGGTCCAGGACACTGAGTTGGTAGGCACCTAACCGCAACACATCGCGGAGCTCCGGTCCGACGGAGCTCCAGCCGCGATGCACCAGTGGCTGCAGCCGGGCGTCGAGGTCGCTCCGGTGCCGCAACACGCCGGCGGCGAGCTCATGCGCCAGGCGGCGATCATCATCCTGGAGGTCGCCGACCGACCTCCCGAGCGCCTGATCAAACGGCTCGCCACCCTGCACGGCGCGGAGCACGGCGTACGCCGCCCGGCGGGCGCCGAGCCCGGTCGCTGTCACCCCAGCATCCCCGTGATGGGGCTGGAGGGGACTGCGATCTCGCGGCGTGGCATCCGACCCGCGAGATACGCCAGGCGGCCGGCCTCGACGGCGTACCGCATGGCGGCGGCCATGCCGGCCGGGTCACGGGCCTCCGCGAGTGCAGTGTTCATCAGGATCCCGTCCACTCCCTGTTCCATCGTGATGCAGGCATCGGAGGCCGTGCCCACGCCGGCGTCGACCAGCACGGGAACCTGGAGACGCTGCTTGATGACCCGGATGCTGAAGGGATTGATCAGCCCGAGTCCGCTGCCGATGGGTGAGGCGAGGGGCATGACCGCGGCGGCCCCGGCCTGTTCCAGCCGGAGCGCAGTGACCAGATCATCATTGGTGTAGGCCATCACCCGGAAACCTTCCCGGGTGAGCGTGCGAGTTGCCTCGATCAGGCCCTCGGTGTCGGGCAGCAGGGTGGCCTTGTCCCCGATCACCTCGAGCTTGATGAACTCGTTGAAGCCGGCCTCCCGGGCCAGGCGGGCATAGCGGATCGCTTCATCAGCCGTGTAGCAGCCCGCAGTGTTGGCGAGGAGGAAGTAGCGCGTGGGATCGAGATGATAGAGCATCCCCTCTTCCCGGGTACGATCGAGGTCCACCCGGCGCACCGCGACCGTCACGACTTCGGCGCCCGAGGCCTCGATGGCCCGAACCATCTCCCCATTGCTCTTGTACTTGCCGGTACCGACCAGCAGTCGAGAGCGGAAGCTGCGACCACCGACGATGAGCGCTGAGTCGATGAGGGCGAGGGTCGAGGTCATGGGGGGAAGATAAGGGGGGCGGAAGGGGTGAGCTGTAGGGCTGGTATACCCGGCCGCTACGGCTCAGCCACCGCCAACAAAATGGACCAGCTCGACCTGGTCGCCGTCGTGCAGCTGGACTTCTGCCAGCCGCGGGCGGCGGACGACTTCCCGGTTGAGCTCGACCACGACCATGCGGGGATCGAGTCCGAGATGGACCAGTAGGTCCGCCAGGGTAGCCGGGCCGGGCACGTGGCGTGAGTCGCCGTTGACGCGCAGGCGCAGCTCGTTCACGCCGCCTCCGCCCAGGGTGCGAGCAGGGCCATGGCCATGCGGGCCGGATCAGACGTGTGCCAGAGGGCCGAGATTGCTGCAACCCCGTAAGCGCCGGCCTGGCGGGCCGCGGCCGCCCGCTCATCGGTCATCCCGCCGATGGCGATGACCGGTCTTCCCAGGCTGGCCGCGGCGCGGATCACTCCGAGTCCGACACCCGGCCGTCCCGGGTGGGTCGCGGTTTCCCAGACGTTCCCAACCATGAGGTAGTCGGCCCCTTCCTCAACCGCTCGCTCTGCTTCCGCGCCGGAGTGCACCGAGACGCCGATCCATCCCTGCCACAGGTCGCCGAAGGCCTCCCGGGCGTCGCCGGGGGAGAGGTCTCCCTTGCCGAGCTGCAGGCCATGGGCGTGGAGGGCGGCGGCCAGGTCGGGTCGGGCGTTGATGAAGACCGAGGCCTCGGCCGGGCGGGCAAGGGCGAGGAGGCGGCGGCCGACGGCGGTGAGCCGCTGCGCGGTGCTGCCGCGGTCGCGGGCGTGAAGCGCAACCCCCGGCCCGGCAGAGGCGATCGCGGCCGCTCGAACCGGGAAGTCATCCAGGGCGAGCACGGCGCCGTCGGTGATCGCGTGGAGCCGGGGAAGGGGTCTCATGAGAAGCGCTGGCCGGCGGCGACGCCGCGGCCTCGCGCCCACTCGATCACCGGCATCCGCCGCTTCCCGGCCGGCTGCACCTCGACGACCTCCAGGGCACCCACGGCAGCCGCGACGACAAGGGTCTCCCCGGCCGCGAGCACGGTCCCCGGCTCGCCGCTGCTGTTCGAGGTGCCACCACCGAAGAACTTCACTTCCTGGCCTTCGAGGGTTGCCCATGCGCCCGGCTCGGGGTCGAATGCTCGCACGGCGCGCGCCAGCGCGGCCCCGTCGGATCCCCAGTCCAGGTGAGACAGCGTCCGGGTCACCTTGGGAGCGTACGTCGCGCGAGTGTGATCCTGGGGCACCGGCCGGATCTCGCCTGCCTCCAGCAGGGTCAGCACTTCCACCAGGGCGGCGGCGCCCACTTCGGCGAGCCGCTCGGTCAACTCAGCCGCAGTTTCGTCGGCGGCAAGCTCGGTGACGATCTGATGGAGCACCGGGCCGCTGTCGAGGCCGGCCTCCATCTGCATGATGCTCACGCCGGTGGTTTCCTCACCATTGAGGATAGCCCACGGGATGGGCGCCGCGCCCCGGAGTTTGGGAAGCAGCGAGGCGTGCACGTTGATCATGCCCAGCGGCGGGATGGCGAGGAGCTCGGGCTTGAGCACGTGGCCGTACGCGACCACGACACCGATGTCCGGCTGCAGGGCCTCGAGTTCCCCGGCGAACGCACCGACCGGCTTCTCCGGCTGCAGCACGGTGAGCCCCTCTTCCAGCGCCACCTGCTTCACCGGGGGCGGCACCAGCCGGCTTCGGGAACGGCCCCGCGGTCGATCCGGCTGGGTCACCACGCCCACGACGTCGAAGCCCTCTTCGAGCAGGGCCCGCAGCGACGGAGCCGCGAACTCCGGCGTGCCGAAGAAGACGACGCGCATCAGCCGGACTCGGCGGAGGCCGGCTTGACCGACCGGATGTAGCTGGAGTCTCCTTCGTGTTCCTTCTTCCAGCGGGCCAGCAGCCGCTTGCGCTTGAGCAGACTCAGGTGGTCGAGGAAGAGAATGCCGTCGAGGTGATCGATCTCGTGCTGCACCGCCCGTGCCGGCAGGCCGGTGAGCTCTCGCTGATACGTCTGGCCGTCCTGGTCCGTCGCCTCGAGTACCACCCGATCGGGACGGGTCACGTCGCCGAACACGTCGGGGATCGAGAGGCACCCTTCTTCTCCGGTCTCGCGGCCGGATGCTTCCACGATCCGGGGATTGACCAGCACCAGTTTCTCGCTCTCCGCATCGATCACCGCCACCCGGCGGGCCACACCCACTTGGTTGGCGGCCAGGCCGACCCCGCGCGCAGCGTACATGGTCTCGAAGAGGTCGTCGATGAGGCGCCGAACGTCGTCATCCACCACCGCGACCGGTTTGCTCTGCTCGCGCAGCACCGGCGACCCCAGCAGGTGCAGGTCCAGCACGCTCACCGGATCACCCCTCCGGGGGCCGCCTGGTCACCGATCCGCACGATGCGGCCGCGCTCGACGACGACACTCGCCGAACCACTCTCGATGGTGATGCGATCATCCTTGATGTCCTTCACCTTGCCGATCAGGCCCCCGACGGTGGTGACCTCATCGCCCTTCTTCAGGCCCTGGAGCAGGTGCTCGTGCTTGCGCCGGGCTTGCTGCTGCGGGCGCAGAATGAAGAAGTAGAACACCGCGGCGATGGCACCGACCTGCAGCAGCAGCACGGTGAGGCCCGCGTTCGGGCCGTCGGCGGGGGCCATCAGCCCCAGAATGGAGTGAGTCACGCGTCTCCTCGATGGTGATACCGCTCGAGCCAGTCGCGGCGCCAGCGGTCGAAGGTTCCAGTCACAATCGCGGCCCGGGCCAGTTCTCCGAGCCGCACCAAAAAGCGAATGTTGTGGATCGACACCAGCCGCAGCCCGAGCATCTCCTCCGTCATGAAGAGGTGCCGCAGGTAGGCGCGGGAGAACCGAGAGCAGGTCTCACAGTCGCATGCCGCATCGAGCGGTTCGTCGCTGAGCCGCAGCCCGGCCGCGCGGATGTTCACCTTGCCTACGCTGGTCCAGGCGCTGCCGTGACGTCCGTTGCGAGTGGCGGCCACGCAGTCGAACAGATCCATGCCCCGGCCGATACCCTCGAGCAGGTCGTCCGGAAACCCCACGCCCATAAGATAACGAGGCACCGCCGAGGGCAGGACCGGGGCGAGGCCCTCGAGGACCTCGTACATCACGGCTTTTGGCTCGCCGACCGAGAGGCCACCGACCGCAATGCCGGTCCATGGGCCTGCATCAAGAGTCTGCTGCAGCGATCGTAACCGCAGGTCCTGGTGGCTACCGCCCTGCACGATAGGCCACAGGGTCTGGGTCGGCGGTTCCTGCAGCGCGGGTCGGCGGCTCGGCGGTTCGATGGTCAGCTGCTCGTGCCGGCGGCGGCAACGCTCCAGCCAGCGCAGCGTCCGCTCCATGCCTTCCTCGGCCGTCACGTGAGGGGCCTGGCCCTGCACCACCTGATCAAACGCCATCGCCACATCGGCCCCCAGGGCCCACTGGATCTCCATGGAGGATTCGGGGGTCAGGGTCCGGACCGAACCGTCGATGTGACTCACGAACTCCACTCCGTCCTCGGAGATCTTCCGCAGGCCTTCGAGCGAGAACACCTGGAACCCGCCGGAATCGGTCAGCATGGGGCGATCCCAGGTGGTGAAGCGGTGCAGGCCTCCGACCGCCCGGATCACCTCCTCGCCAGGCCGGAGGTGGAGATGATAGGTGTTACCCAGGATCATTTGGGCGCCAGTGCGAGCCACTTCGGCAGGATGCAGGCCCCGAACGGTGCCATGGGTTCCCACCGGCAGGAAGGCCGGCGTCTGGACGGTGCCGTGGGGCAGAGTCAGCCGTCCGGCGCGAGCCAGCCCCTCGACCCCATCGAGGGCAAACTCAAACATGCGGTCGGCCGAGGATGCGATCGATCTGCCTTCGATGCACCAGATCGTGGGCGGCGGCGATCTTGAGGTTGAGGATGGCGGAGGTCGGGCCGCGCTCGCTGTGGTGACCGACCCGCTGCCACTGCCCCGGCGAGAGACTGCGCCAATGGCGCAGGTTGCCCTCGCGCACCGCGCCGAAGAACCCCAGCGAGACGTACGGATCGGCTTCGAGGTAGTGAAACTCGCTCGCCCAGCGGTCCTGATCGAAGCCCGGCAGCGGGGCATCCACCTCGCCGACAATGAAACGCGACCGGGTGCCCATGACCAGCTCCGCGTCGGCCAGATGGGCGATCACGGCGCCTACCGACCATTTGCCGGGGGCCTCAGGGTGCTGCAGCCTGGCCAGGCTCAGGCCGCCGACGCGCGCCGCCAGCCAGGCCGGTGTCTCCGACAGCACATCCAGCGGCGGCAGGTCGCCGAGCAGGTCCAGGAGTGCCCGAACCACCTTGGCCGCGTCGGCCTGGGCGGCGCCCTTGGGGTTGGAGAAAATGCTGGGGTCGGTCACAGGATCACCATCGCGTCACCGTAGGAATAGAAGCGGTAGCCGGCGGCCACGGCGTGACGATAGGCCGCCATCGTGCGCTCGAAACCCGCAAACGCCGCGACCAGCATGAGCAGCGTCGATCGCGGCAGGTGAAAGTTCGTCACCAGCCGGTCCACCACCCGGAACCGGAATCCCGGCGTGATCAGAAGCCGGCTTTCGGCGCGGGTCGGACTGACCCGTCCCCCGCCGGTGGCCGCGCTCTCCAGGGCGCGAACTACGGTCGTGCCCACCGCCCAGAGGCGGCCGCCCCGGCATCGGAGCTCCTCGATCCGGTCCGCCGTCCCCTGGGGGATCTCAAACCACTCCGGGTGCATCGGATGCCTGGCCGGGTCCTCCACTTCCACCGGCTTGAAGGTGCCGGGGCCCACCTCCAGATCAAGGCCGGCCAGTTGGACCCCGCGGCTCTCCAGCTTGTGGAGCAGGGCGGAGGTGAAGTGGAGCCCGGCCGTCGGTGCGGCAACGCTCCCCTCCCGCTCGGCGTAGACCGTCTGATATCGGGTCTCGTCGTCAACCGTTGGGTCGCGGGTGATGTAGGGTGGAAGCGGGAGCTGTCCGAGGGAGCGGAGCGCTTCGTCCGCCGAGATCCCGACGAAGCGAACTTCCCGATAGCCATCGGGCCGTACCGCCAGCGTCTCGATGAAGGCCTCCCGGCCGATCCGGATGCGCTTGCCCGGCCGGAGAGCGCTCCCAGGCTGGCCGATGGCGATCCAGCGTTCCCCGTGGGCCGGGCTGATCAGCAGCACCTCGGCGGGCGCGCCGCTGGGCCGGGTGCCCACGAAGCGGGCGTGGCGAACCTTGGAGCTGTTGAGAACCAGCAGATCGCCGGGTGGGATCAGGGAGGCGAGGTCGCTGAAGTGGCGGTCCTCGAAGGGCGGCTCGGCGGCTCGGCGGCTCGGGGGCTCGCCCGCAGACGAAGGTGCATCGCCGTCAAGCCGCCGGGCCGCCGAGCCGCCCAGCCGCCGAACCACCAGCAGCCTGCTCCCGCTCCGCTCCGGGAGCGGTTGCTGCGCGATGAGTCCGGGCGGCAGATCGTACTCGAAATCCGACGTGCGCTGCCCAGGGGCGTGGCGTGGCGGAGGTTCAGGGCTCAAAGATGCTGCGCTGCGCGCCGGGGGGCGGCGTGATCCCGAAGCGCTGGTAGGCGAGGGGCGTCGCGACACGCCCGCGGGGTGTGCGCTCGAGGTAGCCCTGCTGAATGAGGTATGGCTCGAACACTTCTTCGAGGGTTCCGCTGTCTTCTCCCACCGCAACCGCGATGGTGTTGAGGCCGACCGGGCCGCCGCCGAACTTCTCGATAATGGTGGTGAGCAGGCGGGCGTCCATGTCATCGAGGCCGAACTCGTCCACGTTGAGCCGGGCCAATGCCTCGCGAGCGACCGGGCCGGTCACGGTGCCGCTCGCCCGGACCTGGGCGTAGTCCCGCACCCGGCGGAGCAGCCGGTTGGCGACCCGCGGGGTGCCCCGGCTCCGTCGGGCGATCTCGAAGGTTCCCTCTTCATCGGCCAGCACCCCGAGGATCCCGGCCGAACGGGCCACGATGACTCGGAGGTCGTCGGGCGGGTAGAAGTTCAGGCGTTCCACCAAGCCGAAGCGGGCCCGCATCGGGGGAGTGAGCAGCCCGAACCGGGTCGTCGCCCCGATCAGGGTGAACCGCTCGATCGCCATCGGAATGGTCTGGGCGTGGGGCCCGTCCGCGATGCGGACGTCCACCCGGTAGTCCTCCATCGCCGGGTAGAGGAATTCCTCCAGCACCGGCCGGAGCCGGTGGATCTCGTCGATGAAAAGGATGTCCCCGGGCTGGAGCGTAGTCAGGAGGCTCACCAGATCCCCCGGCTTCTCCAGCACCGGACCCGAGGTGGTGCGGAGCTGTACCCCCATCTCCCGGGCGAGCAGCATCGCCAGGGTGGTCTTGCCCAGTCCCGGTGGTCCGAAGAAGAGCAGGTGGTCGAGGGACTCGGCGCGACCCCTGGCGGCGTCGATCGCGATGCGGAGTGAAGCCTTCACCTGCTCCTGTCCGACGAACTCCTCCAGCCGTGCGGGACGCAGCGCGGCCTCTGCCCCCATCTCCTCGGGGAGCGAGTCCGGCGTGGTGATCTGGACTCGGGTCATCGGGACTCGGGGGACTATTCTTTCAGCCTCGCGTCCCACCGCACCGGGCGCTGACCGGGCTCGAGGACGTGAGTAGCGTGGCAGTGCACACAGCGATCCCGGGTGCGGGACGTGGTGCGAGGTACCAGGATGCGGTTGATGCTGCCGCAACGGGTGCAGATCCACTCCGCGGTCGTCGCGGGAACCGTCATGCCGCGTCTCCTTCAGTGCAGGGCGTCGGACCTTGCTGGCGGCCGGCTATTTCCTGGCTGCCAGGCGTTGCAGCGCATCGCGAATCAGCTTGGCCGTGTCAGTGAGGCCGCCGGCCAGCGCGTCGCGAACCGCTCCTTCGGCCTGGCTGGGGGCGTAGCCCAGCCGGGTCAGTGCGCGCACCGCCTCCTCGCCCGGCCGGGGCTCCGCCGGCGCCAGATCCTGGGGTGAATCCTTGAACCGATCCCCCAGCTCGACCACCAGCTTCTCGGCCTTCTTGCGGCCGATCCCGGTCACGCTGGCCAGCGCCCCGATGTCGCGGGACTGGATGCTCCGGACGGTGCGGTCCGGGCCGAGCGTGGACAGGAGCGCCAGGGCCAGCTTGGGCCCTACGCCGCTGGCCGTGAGGAGCCGCTGAAAGATGGCGCGTTCGCCGGTGCGGTCGAAGCCGTACAGGGCCCAGCCGTCCTCGCGCACCACCGCCTCGGTATGCAGGCTCACCCGTTCGCCTGTCGCTGGCAGTCGTTCCAGCACGCCCAGTGGCACGGTCACGGCGTAGCCCACACCGCCGCTGGTTTCGATCAGCACCAGGTCGCCGTCGCGCGAGAGAATGGTTCCGGTCACCAGGCCAATCATGTGGCGGCTCGGCCGCGCGGGATCCCGCCGCGCCGCAGCAGATGGGTCAGTGCGACCGCCACCCCGTCCGCGGCGTCGGCTGGCGCCGGCGCGCTCTTGAGCCGGAGCAGCCGGGCTACCATGAATCCCACGAGCGGCTTCCTGGCCGCGCCGCGGCCGGTCACGCTCTGCTTGATCACCGCCGGCGAGTACTCCGCGATAGGGATTCCCGCCTCCGCGCCCGCCAGCAGAATCACCCCCCGAGCCTGACCGAGGACCAGCGTCGTGCGGGCGTTTTTGGCGTGGTAGGCTTCCTCAACGGCGAGCACGTCCGGGCGATGACGCTCGAGCAGCTCGGTCAGCGATCCGTAAACCTGGAGGAGCCGGGTGGGCAGC
Organism: Gemmatimonadales bacterium; assembly: GCA_036555275.1. GTDB lineage: Bacteria > Gemmatimonadota > Gemmatimonadetes > Gemmatimonadales > GWC2-71-9 > JADJOM01. The sequence continues at coordinate 93,174 of DATBLR010000097.1, forward strand.
GAAGCCCGGGCGGTGGTCCGGATGACGCCGCACTCCACCAGGCGAAAGCCGTCCCGTCCCGCAAGTTCCACCAGCCCGTAGCCGGTCGCCCCGGTGCCGGGGTCCACACCCAGCACTCTCACCGGCGGCGGAGCCTCAGTTCGAGGCCTCCGCGAGCTGGCTCGCATCGATGTCGAAGTTGGAGAACACCTTCGAGACGTCGTCCAGCTCCTCCAGCGCTTCCACCAGCCGGAGCATCTGCTCTGCCTGCCTGCCTTCAAGCTTCACCGTGGTCTTGGGCACCATCGCGATCTCAGCCGACTCGATCTCAAACGGCACGCTGCGGAGGCGGTCCTGGACGGCGTGGAACGTGGGGACCGTCGTGGTGATCAGGTACTGCTCACCGTCCTGGACAAAATCCTCCGCGCCCGCCTCCAGCGCGGCTTCCAGCGTGGAGTCTTCCGGATACTTCGTCGCGTCGAGGAAGATCTGGCCCTTGCGGTCGAACATCCAGGCGACAGAGTTCGTGGCCCCGAGATTCCCGCCGTGGCGGCTGAACGCGTGTCGCACCTCGGCAACTGTTCGCGTGGAATTATCGGTCGTCGCCTCAATGAGAATCGCCGCCCCGCCGGGCCCGTACCCCTCGTAGGTGACTTCTTCGTAGACCGCCCCCTCGAGCTCCCCGGTGCCTTTCTTGATGGCGCGCTCGATGTTATCGGACGGCATGTTCACCGCTTTGGCGGCGTCGATGGCGGTCCGCAGGCGCGGGTTGCCGGCCGGATCGCCGCCACCCGCTTTCGCTGCGACGGTAATCTCGCGGATCACCTTGGTCCACGAGGCCCCGCGTCTCGCATCGGTGACCGCCTTCTTTCGCTTGATCTGTTTCCACTTGCTGTGGCCTGCCATGGCTCGGCCCTCACCCGGTCGCGCAGGAAGATAAGGTAAATCTTGACCCCTCTCCATCCCCCCGGGTATTGTCCCAGCCCTCATGTCGACGCGTCGCGTGTTCTGCCTCTGCCTCGCGCTGGTTTTCGGGCTCGGAAGCTGCCGGGAGTCCCGGCGTGCCGATTCCTCGGCCCAGGCCAAGATGGCGGAGACCATGCCGGTCCTGCTGCTCCCACCCAACGCGACCATGCTGTCGGTAGATCGCGGGACCGACATTACCAGAATCCTGTTGCGGAGCGAGCTCGATCCCGAGAGCGTCCGGGACTACTACCGGCGCGTCCTGTCCAAGGAGCCGTGGCGACTAGTGGGAGACGCGCCCATCGCCGGCGGAGCGATCGGCATGTATGCCGAGCGCAAAGGTGCCCCGCCCCTGTGGGTGATGATCCGCAAAGCGGAGGGGGCCACCGGTTCGCTGGTTGATCTGACGGGCGCGAAGATCAAGTAGCCACCCCGCGGACGGCTACCGGTCGGGGTCGAGGATATCCTCGAAGCGAAGCCACTGGCGGTAGAAGTACAGATCGAGGAAGCCCGTAGGCCCATTGCGGTTCTTGGCAATGATCAGCTCCACGGCCCCTTCGACTCCATATCCCGGCCGGTACATCTCCTCCCGGTAGATCGCCAGGACCACGTCCGAGACCTGCTTCACCACGCCCTGGCCCCCGAGGTCGTCCAGGGTGGGACGGGGATCGCCCCGATCGGCCTGAAACTTGGGCATCTGGGCCACCGCCAGGACCGCGACGTCTCGCTCGAGGGCGAGGTTCTTGAGGCCACGGACCGTGGCCGCGAGCCGTTCGTCGCCGGTGGCGGCCGGCGGCGGACTCGCTGCCATCTGCAGGTCGTCCAGCACCAGCAGGCCGCGCCGGGGCACGGTGTCCAGCGCTTCGCTCAGCTCCTCAAAGCGCTCGCCCGCGAGCGGCCGCACGTGAAGCGGCAACCCGCGCAGGCGGAGTGCGGCGGCGCCGATAGCCGAGCGGCTCAGGTCATCAAGCTCGCCGCCCCGGAGCACGTCCACCGGGACCCGCCCTTCGAGCGCCAACGCGCGCTCCATCAGCCGGGCCTCCGACATTTCGCCCGAGAGATAGGTCACCGGCGTCCCGGCCTTAGCGCTCCTGAGAGCGATGCCGAGGGCGAAGGACGACTTTCCGCTGCCCACGTCGCCCGCCAGAATGACCACGTCCTGGCGACGCACCCCGCCCCCGAGCATCCGGTCCAGGGAGGGGAACCCGGTCGGCACCGTATCCCCAGTGACGCCGGGTTCTCCCCGCGAGTCGATACGGGCGACGACGGCCTCGGCCGGCGAGGAGAGCCGATCAGGTGCGGCTGGGCGGTGCTGGCGCATCACTGGTAGAAGATAGACAGATCGCTGAATCAGCGGGACAGGGAGCCCGCCCCCTGTCTTGCGGCCCGGGCCGCGCGCTGAATCGCGTCGCCGGCCTCATGGCCGACCGTTTCCCTGGCGGGGGCGACCAGCGTGGCGAGCACGACCGGGACGGCTGCCGCCCCACCTTCCCGCAGTTGCGGCAGCGCCGCGGTCAGAGCCCGCCGCAGCGGCGGGGGCAAGGTGAGGCTGGACAGCCGGGCCTCCAAGGCGCCCATCCGGCGGCGCAGAGCCCGATCCGCAATCGGCGGCTGGAGCATCAGGTCCTGAGCAACCCGAAGTACCAGCCACAGGGCGTAGACCCCTTCCCGCCGGGGTCCCCGACCGGTGTGGGGGAGCAGGCCCACCAGCTCCACCTGCGCGGGGTCCCATCCGCTCATGCGCAGAACTCCAGGACCCGGTCCAGCACCGCTTCCGGTGCCAGTTCCTCGAGGCAGGAATGATGCCCGAGGGGGCACCGAGGGCCGCCCTTGCTGCTACAGGGGCGACAGGGCAGATCCCGCTGCAGCACCACCGCTTGCGCCCGGTAGGGGAAGAATCCGAACTGCTCGACCGTGGGGCCGAACAGGGCCACTACCGGAGTGCCGACGGCCGTCGCCAGATGCATGGGCCCGGTGTCGCCGCTGACGGCGGCCCGGCACCGGCGGAGCAGCGCGCCGCTGGCCTGCAGGTCGAGCTCGCCCGCGGCACTGATCACCCAGCCCTTGGGGGCGGCGATTTCCGACGCCAGCACCCGATCGGCAGTGCCTCCGATGATCGCCACGTTGAGCTCCTGCTGCACCAGCTCGGCGGCGAGGCGGCGCCAATGCCGGACCGGCCAGCGTTTCGATGCGTGGGTCGCACCCGGCGCCACGGCCACCAGTGGCCGCTCTTCCTCGAACCCGGCGCGCGCCAGCCAGGCCTCGGCACGCGCCTCCGCCGCCGGGCTGGTGAACAGCTCCGCCGGACCGGCATCCGGTTTTACCTGCAGATCATGCGCCGCCTCGAAGTACCGCTCCGCGACGGGGAGCCGGTCGCGGTACGTGTCGCGGTGGGTCCGGATCAGCAGCTGGCGGGCCCGGCGCCGGGCATCGAAGCCGCTCCATCCGCCGGGCACCAGCAATCGAAGCACGCGGGTCCGCACACTGCCGTGAAGATCGAGCAGATGGCTGAAGCGGGCCGCGCGCAGGGCCCGCGCGAGCGGTACCAGGGACTGGCCCGGCGCCACCGCCACGACTTCGTCCAGATGCGGGTTGGCGGAGAGCAGCGGCGCCCAGACCTGCTTGGTCAGGACCGAGATGGTGGCCGCCGGGTAACGGACGCGCAGAGCCCGGATGAGTGGCGTCGTCAGTAAAACGTCGCCAAGCGCACTGAACCTGACCAGGAGGATGCGGGGAACAGCCACGAGTGAATAGATATAGTGAGGGTCGGGGGTTGGGAGTAAGGAGCAAGGAGTGAGGAGTACGCAGCGCGGGAGGCGGCCGGGGAGGACACCGGAGGGGTGGGCCTCCTCACTCGTCACTCCCCACTCCCCCGTCTATCTTGCTCCCATGCCACGTCCCCGCAGTATCCTCTGGGTCGACGACGAGGTCGAGAGCCTGTCGTCCCATATCCTGTTCCTGGAGGAGCAGGGCTTCAGCGTCGAGAAGGCGGCGCACGGCGACGACGCGCTGGTGCTGTTGCAGCGCCAGCCGTACGGAGTCGTGCTGCTGGACGAGCAGATGCCCGGCCGGCGGGGGCTCGACTTGTTCCGGGCTATCCGCGGCATTGATTCCACCATGCCGGTGGTCATGGTGACCAAGAGCGAGGAACCGGGCACCCTCAAGGACGCGATCGGCGCCGAGATTTCCGACTACCTGGTGAAGCCGGTGAACCCGCGGCAGGTGCTGTCGGTCGTGACCAGGCTTCTGGAGGGAGACCGGATCCGGCAGCAGCGGCTCTCGCGCGACTTCGCGACCCGCTTCCGCGAGCTGGAGGCGCAGCGGCGGCCCGGGATGAACTGGCGCGACTGGACCGACTTGGTCGTCGAGCTGGCGGAGTGGGAGGTCCGGCTGGGGCTGGCGGACGAGCCGGGGCTTTCGGAGGCGCTCCGAACTCTGCAAGAAAGCCTGCGACAGGAGTTCGCCCGGTTCATCGAGGAGCGCTATGCGGGCTGGCTCCGGGGGGGCCGGGCCGACCGGCCGCCGCTGAGTGTCGATATCGTTCCGGAGTTCGTGGAACCGGCGATGCGGCAGCACGGCCGGGCGCTGCTGATCGTGGTGGACTGTCTGCGGATGGATCAATGGGAGGCGATTCGCCCCCTCATCAGCAGCCGGTTCGACATCGAGACAGCCTACTACTTCTCCATCCTCCCGACGGCCACACCCTTTGCGCGCAACGCCATCTTCAGCGGATTGTTTCCCGCCGAGCTGGCGGCGCGCCATCCCGCGTGGTGGCGTGACCAGGACGAGACCAGCCTCAACGCCCATGAACAGGAGTTGCTGGCGGCTCAGCTCGAGACCCGCAACGGCCGACCCGTGCCGGTACGATACGAGAAGGTGTTCACGGCCGCCGACGGTGAGGGGCTGCTGACCAGGCTGCCGGCGCATCTGGCGGCGGACGGCGTCACGGCCCTGGTGTTCAACTTCATCGACCAGCTCACCCACGGGCGCACCGAGAACTCCACCCTGTTCGAGGTGGCCCGTGACACTTCTGCGCTGCGCAGCCTCACCCGGACGTGGTTCGAGCGCTCCGCACTGTGGGGTGCGCTGCGCGAAGCGGAACGGCGGAACGTCCCGGTCCTGCTGACCACCGATCACGGCTCCATCCACTGCCATACGCCAGCCACGGTCTACGCGCGGCGCGACGCGACGGCCAACTTGCGGTACAAGTTCGGCGAAGATCTGCGGATCCAGGAGCGCGACGCCGCGGTGGCGGTCGAGGACCTGGCCGCCTACGGTCTGCCGGTCCGGTCTCCGGGTACCCGGCTGTTGCTCGCCACGGGGGATCGGTTCTTCGTCTATCCGACCAAGCTCCGGGAGTACCAGGCCCGCTACCGCGGGGCCTTTTTGCATGGTGGTGTCACGCCGGAAGAAATGATCCTGCCGATCGCACTCCTGTCCGCGAGGCGGAGTGGCTGAGACGCCGCGGCTCGGCAACTTGGCGGCTCGGCGGGCGAGCGGCCTTCGGAGGCCGCGCGCAACCCGAGCGCGCGGGCGTTTGTTGCGCCGGCTGGCCGGCTGGTTGACTCCCTATCGGCTGCCGATGGTGCTGGGACTCGGCGCGACAACCATCGCCTCGGTGCTCGATGGCGCGACCCTGCTATTCCTGATTCCACTGCTCCGTCATCTCTTCGGCAGCGCGGGACAGCTCGCAGCGGGCACCGCCGGGCTGGAATCCCTGATGGACCGGCTGCTGGCACCGGTGCTCGCCGGAGCATCACCCGCCGGAGTCACGGTCCGCCTGGTGGCGCTCCTGTGGGCGGCCCTGCTGGCCAAGAACGGGCTTGCCTATCTCGCCGGCCAGCTCAGCATCCGGGTGCAGGAGGGTCTGGTGCGCGATCTGCGCGCCGCGCTGTTCGAGCACCTGCTCCGGCTGGATCTCGGGTGGCTGGAGCGGACCCGCGGCGGCCAGCTGATTGCCCGGGTGATGCAGGACGCCGACGGAGCTAAGGGAGCGGTCAGCGCGGGACTCGCCTCCTTCTTCCAGAACCTGGTGCTGATTGCCACCACGCTGTTGGTGCTGGGGCAGCTCTCCTGGCGGCTCACCCTCATCACCCTCGCCGCCGCGCCCGTCCTGCTCCTGGGAATCCGGGCTTTGCTGAAGCGGCTCCGGCGCCACGCGCGTGCCCGGGCCGAAGAGGCGGGCGAAATGGCGGCCACGGTTGCCGAGCGACTCGGCGCGGTGAAACTGATCCGGACCTATGGCGGTGAAGAGCGCGAGGCCGCGCGCTTCCGGGGACAGGCCGACCGGTACTGGCGTCATGTCACGCGCACCCAGCGCTTCGCGGCGCTCACCGGGCCCGCCAGCGAGCTGTTCGGCGGGTTCCTCTTGGTGGTTCTCATCGCGGTAGGGGCATCGCACCGCCTCGGCGTGCAGCTGTCGCCGGAGGGGTTGCTGGTGTTCATCGTCGCCGCGCTCCGGGTGATGGCGCCCCTCAAGGCGATCACCCAGTTCCCGGGACAGATGGCCCTGGCGCTCGCCGGAGCGGATCGGGTGTTCGAGGTGCTCGACCTGCCCGCGCCGGAGAAGGACTTCGCCGCCGGCGCCGCCGTCCGGTTCGAGCGGGAGATCCGGTTCGAGGCAGTCGGGTTTTCCTACGAGCCGGAGAGCCGCGGAGCCGGCGACGCTCTCCACGACATCACCTTCACACTTCCAAAGGGGAAAGTGATCGCCCTGGTTGGTCCCTCAGGGGCGGGGAAGACCACGATCGCGGAGCTGTTGCCCCGGCTGCGCGAGCCGACGGCGGGCCGCATCATGCTCGATGGTGTGCCGCTGAGCGCCCTGTCCCGGGCCGGGTTGCGCGCGCTGATCGGCTTCGTCGGCCAGGAGACCGTGATCTTCAACGACACGGTGCACGCCAACATCGCCTACGGCCGCCCCGATGCCAGCGCCGCCGAGGTCGCGGCGGCAGCTCGGTCGGCCAACGCGCACGGCTTCATCTCGCAACTCGCGCAGGGGTACCAGACCCGGCTCGGCGAGCGCGGGGCGCGATTGTCGGGCGGGCAGCGGCAGCGGATCGCGATCGCCAGGGCACTGCTTCGCGATCCGCCGATCCTCATCCTGGATGAAGCGACCAGCGCCCTCGACAGCGAATCGGAGCGACTGGTTCAGGACGCGCTGCGCCGCCTGATGCGGGACCGCACGGTGCTGGTGATCGCACACCGGCTCACAACGGTCCGTCACGCCGACCTCATCCTGGTTCTCGATGGTGGTCGGATCGTCGAGCGCGGCAGCCATTTGGAGCTGCTGGCACGAAACGGCATGTACCGGCGGCTGTCGGAGGTGCACTTTGACGCCGACCGGGATGCCGCACGCGCGGGTTAGCCACGTCGGTCGCCTCTCCGTCCGCCCGGCCAGGCCGGTATAGATTGACCGGCACGGCCGTATGAGCCCCCCTTTCGCTGGCCTCCGCCTCCTGCTGGTAGCTCCCGTCGACGACGCGGGGCGGGCTCACAACGCGCTGATTCGCCGGGCGCTGGAGCGGCTCGGCACCACCCTGGTCCATCTCGACCCGGATCGCACCGGCTGGCTCGAGCGCCTGGTCCGCCGGGATCTCGACCATCGCCTTCATTCCATGGTAGACCTGCACCGTCCCGACCTGGTTCTGGTCTCGGGGCAGGACGTGGTGCCGGTAGGGTTGGTGGATCGGCTGCGCCGGGGTCGTTCGACGCGCTGGATTCAGCTCCTGGGAGATCATGTGGTCGACGTGCATGCGGCGAGCCTTGAGGCGACGGTGTACGACAAGGTCTTCGTCGGCGCCAGCGGTGTGGTTTCCGCCTTCGAGCACGCCGGCGTGAAGCACGCTCACTATCTCGCCGTCGGGTGTGATCCGTCGGTGCACAAGCCCTTGCGTGCCCGCGGGCCGTTCCGGGCCAACGTCGTCTTTGCCGGCGGGGCGACGCTGCGGCGCGAACGCCTGCTCGGGGAGCTGGTAGAATTCGGACTCGC
>DATBLR010000002.1:0-130069 GCA_036555275.1 Gemmatimonadales bacterium
GGCTGGTAGAAGTGGCCGTGGATGACGATCGAGCGGGAGGTGGGGGCGGACATGCGAAGGATCGGGCTGGGCCTACACCGTCATCGTTCGTGAGCCACTCAACGCCGCGTGTACCGCCTCCAGCACGTTCGGGAAGACGTGGTCGCGCCGCCAGAGCTCCGCTGCGCGGGCCTGCGCGGCCGGGAGCGCCGGGGAGTCGGGGGCCAGGGCGGTGAGCAGGAACTCGGCATCGGCACAGTGTTCGGTAAATCGCCTGATCGCGTAGTCGGTAACCGCCCCGGTGGAGATGATGAACTGCCAGTCGGAGGCCATCGCTAGGAGCATCTCCCGCGCCGCTTGGGCCAGCACCGGCCGGTGGGACGGAGACTCGAGGGCCGAGCCCGCGAGGTCCCAGAAACGGGCCTCGATGGCCCACAGGCGTGGCCAGGTCCATTCGGTTGCCGGGTTCAGCCACATGCTGAAATCGCCGCCCGCTCCCCACGAGCCGGTGACGAGGTGAATGCCACGGCCCGGGGGCGCCTGTCCCAGATGATCGCGCGCGGTTGCCGGGGTGATCCGCGGTTCGGTCGCGAGGGACCGATACACCTGGGCCAGGAACTCCACCCCCTCGTGCCACCAGTGGCCGAACAGCTCGGTGTCGAATGGAACGGCGATCAGATTCTCGGCTGGCTGGCGCCGCAACGGCCAGACCCCGCCGCCCTTCAAGCCGCCGAACCGACGGGGTGCCGGGCCACCGCGCTCCTCCGCGATGTGGGCCAGCAGCCCCACAAAATGGTTTGCGTGGTCGCCGACTCGCTCCCGCGCGCGAGCGGGCTCGTACGGTCGCTTCTGGCCCAGGTCGGATCCAGGGGCGCTGACCCGCCAGTACTTGAGCCCGCCCGGCCAGCGAATTTTGTGAAACTCGAGATACCACTCGTCCCCGGGGTACCCCGTCTGGCGGCTCCACACCTGCTTCGAGGAGACCGGGTCGCGGACCAGCACGGAGACCGGGGTGGCGCCCCGGGCGCCGGCCACGCGATAGGCGCGGTAGGGGGAGTGTTTGACCTCTCCCTCCGCGGCGAACCCCCCTTCGGCGCCGTAGAGGCGGAACGCATGACCCGCAGCAGCGACGTGACTGTCGACGAAGAAGTATCGGAACCCCGCGTCGGCAACGTGCTCCTCGATGCCCCGCCGGATGCCGCTTCTCGGTGCCTGAGGCAGCGGCGCCCACGGCCCCCGGGGACGGTAGGCGCATTCAGGCAACCAGAGCCCGTCCGGATCGCGGCCAAAGATGCGCCGGTGCTCGGCCCGGCCAAGACCCAGCTGCAGCCGGATGCTCTCGTCGCGGGCCAGCAGGGGCAGGAAACCGTGGGTGGCGGCAGAGGAGAACAGCTCGATACAGCCCTGGTCCTCCAGGCGGTGAAACGCGGCCGCGAGATTGCCCTCGACGCGCCGGAACAGGGTCCGGAGCTCGGTGAAATGGCCACGCCAGTAGTGGGCCAGCGGCAGCAGATGCTGGTCGCCGGTGCTGGCCAGGGAAGCCTCCGCCTCGGTGCAGGTCGCCAACCGCTGGGCGAAGTAGGCCTCGAGCTCCGCGGCGAAGACGGGGCTCTCGAACTGGTTGGCCAGCACCGGGGTGATCCCCAGCGTGATCGGCGCCGGCACCGCCTCCGCCTGCAGCCGGTGCAGCGCCGCCAGCAGAGGCAGGTAGGTATCGATCGCCGCCTCGCAGATCCAGTCGCTCCCGTGTGGCCAGCGGCCATGATTGAGCACGTAGGGCAGGTGACTATGCAGCGCGAGGACGAAATCCATGGCCGGGTTGCTCACACCGTGGGAGGGCTGGCCAGAATCCGACGGTAGGCGGCAAGGTACCTGTCGGCGGAGCGCGGCCAGCTGAAGTCCTTCTGCATGGCATTGCGCATCATTGCTTCCCATGCCGCCGGGTCGTGGTATCGGTCCATGACGTGGCGGGCCACCCGGAGCAGATCTTCCGAGCTGTATTCGTCGAACAGGAAGCCGGTGACCCCGTCCTCGATGGTATCGGCGAGGCCTCCCACCCGGCGCGCGAGCGGCACCGCGCCGTAGCGCTCGGCCCGGAGCTGGGCCAGACCGCAGGGCTCGTACAGCGAGGGCATGAGGTAGATGTCGGCGCCGGCCATCAACCGGTGCTCCAGGCGCTCCGAGAATCCGAGATGCACGCTGATCCGGTCCGGCCAGCGGGCTTCGTACATCTTGAGCATCGCCTCGTATCTCGGCTCCCCGGTTCCCAGAAAGATGAACTGGGCCTCGAGCATGAACAGGGTATACTCGCCCGTAATCAGCTCCAGGCCCTTCTGGTGGGTCATCCGCGCGGTCATGGCGAACAGCGGGATCCGTCGCCGCAGCGGCAGGCCGCAGCTGCGCTGCAGCGCCGCTTTGCAGCGCGACTTGCCGGACAGGTCATCTACCGAGTAGACGGCGGTGATGTGCGAATCGGTCGCCGGGTTCCACTCGTCCATGTCGATGCCGTTCACGATGCCGGTAAACCGCTCGCCGAGCCAAAGAAATACATCGTGAAGCCCGAAGCCACCCACCGGGGTCCGGAGCTCATGGGCATGCGTGGGACTCACGGTCGTGACCTGGTCGGCGAACTTGAGCCCGCCCTTGAGCACGTTCAGCTGATGGTGCCATTCGAAGTATTGCCAGGTGTACAGCTCCCACGGCAGGCCGATCTCAGGCATCCCGCTGGGGGGATAGTGACCCTGGAACCCGGCGTTGTGCACGGTAAGCACGCTGCGGATCCCGCGCGCGAACGGCTGGTCCTGATGGAAGGTGCGGAGATAGACCGCGGCCAGCGCAGTGTGCCAGTCGTGACAGTGCAGCACGCAGGGTGACCGGGTCACCCGCGGCAGAACCTCGATGGCGGCCCGGCAGAAAAACGCCCAGCGATGCAGGTTGTCGGGGTAATCCTCGCCGGCTTCGCCGTACAAGCCGGCCCGATCGAAGTAGCTGTGCTCGAGACAGTACACCTTCGGCTTCCCCGGCTCCGCCGGGATCCGGAACAGTCGGGTCTCCTCGAGTCGCGGACCGACTTGCACCTGGAACGGACCGGCGACGCGCTCCAGGCTGGGGGCCCCGCTGCGTACCGAGCGGTGCAGCGGGATGATCACCGCCACCGGGATCCCGGATGCCGCCTGGGTGGCCGCCAGTCCCGCGACCGCTTCGGCGAGGCCCCCGGTGCGGGCGAGCCAGCCGTACTCGGCGGCGAGGTGTACCACGCCGACCGCGCCCCCCTCGGTCATGCCGAGCGGGGCCTCGCTCCCGCAGGGCTCGGCTCGACCCTCAGAGCGGTGGGGCACTCGGCGGCGTCTCTCCCCGCATAGCGGGAGTGTAGTAGTCCTTCGCGTACTCTTGCACCATCCGTCGCGCGGTGAACCGCTCGCCCGCGGTCTTGATCGCGTGCTTCATCCGTTGCAACCACTCGACCGGCAGGCCGCGCGCATCGCGCTTGTAGAACATGGGGACGACCTGCTGCTCCAGCAGGTCGAACAGCCGCTCACCGTCCGCCAGGTCCACGGTCTCGCCCGGCTGCGCCGGGGGGACCGCCCACCCGTTGAGCCCCATATAGCCTTCGGCCCACCACCCGTCCAGCGTCGACAGCTGAGGGACTCCGTTCAGGGCGGCCTTCATACCACTGGTTCCGCAGGCCTCGAGCGGCGCCCGGGGAACGTTGAGCCACAGGTCGGCGCCCTGCACCAGGCGGTGGGCCAGGTGCATCTCGTAGTCCTCGATGAAGGCCACGCGGCCCTCCAGCCGGGGGTCACGCGTGAAGGTATACACTTGCTGCAGCACTTCCTTGCCCGGTTCATCCTCGGGGTGGGCCTTGCCGGCGAAGATGATCTGCACCGGCCTCCAGGGATTCACCAGCAGGTCGTGGAGGCGGTCGAAGTCGCTGAACAGGAGCGCCGCCCGCTTGTAGGTGGCGAACCGGCGGGCGAACCCGATCACCAGGGCGTCCGGGCTGATCAGCGTCCCGGCTCCCACCACGTGCGCCGCCTCCTTCCATCGATCTGCCCAGCGGCGCCGCGTTTCCTCGCGGATGTAGGAGAGGACGCCCGCCTTCATGTCCATGTGCAGTTTCCACAGCTCGGCGTCGTCGAGCGCGAGGATGGATTCCCAGAAGCCCGGCTCGTCGCTTCGTTCGATCCAGCCCTCGCCCAGCTGCCGGTCGAGCAGCCGGAGCATCCGGCTGGACATCCAGGTCGGCAGGTGGACGCCGTTCGTGACCGCGCCGATGGGGACGTCTTCGACGCGGTGCTGGGGCCAGAGCGCGTGCCACAGGTCGCGGGAGACCTCGCCGTGCGTGCGGGACACGGCGTTCACCCGCCCGGACAGTCGGATCGACGTCGCCGTCATGTGATACAGCGGCTGGGGATCCTCGGGCAGCCCTCCGATCTCGAGGAACGCTTCGGGAGAAATCCCCATCTCCTCCCATACCGCATCGGCACAGGCTAGGACCTGCTCCACGCCGAAGCGGTCGTGCCCGGCAGGGACCGGCGTATGGGTGGTGAAGACGCTCCGGGCGCGCACCTGCGCGACGGCCTCCTTGTACGGCATGCCGGCCGCGGTGAGCTCACGGAGACGCTCCACCAGCATGAACGCCGCGTGCCCCTCGTTCGCGTGCCAGGCGGAAGGATCGATGCCCACGGCACGCAGCACCCGGACGCCGCCCACCCCCAGGATCCATTCCTGCCGGAGCCGCATGTCGGGCCCGCCGGCGTAGAGCTTGCCCGAAAGGTCGCGATCCGCAGGATCGTTCTGCTCCAGGTCGGTGTCGAGCAGATAGACCGGGACGCGGCCCACCAGGATCCGCCGGGCGCCGACGTGCACCGGCCGGCCAAAGGTGCGGACCACGGCCAGGTAGGGTTCGCCGCCCGGCCCCGTCAGATGCTCGAGGGGAGCCGTCTCCACGTCGAAGCGGACATCGCTGTCTTCCTGCCAGCCATCGATCCGGAGCCGCTGGTCGAAGTATCCCTTGATGTAGAACAGCCCGACCCCGACGAGCGGAACGCCCAGATCCGAGGACGCCTTCAGGTGATCGCCCGCGAGGATGCCCAGGCCGCCTGAATAGATCGGAACCGAATTGTGCAACCCGAACTCGGCGCAGAAGTAGGCGACTGGATGGCTCAGGTTCGGGTAATTCACCTCGAACCAGGTGTTGGGGCCGGTAAGCGACCGGCGAGCGGAATCCACGACCCGATCGTACAAGGCCAGGAAGCCGGGGTCCGCGGCGCACGCGGCGAGGCGGGCCGGGTCAACCCGGCGGAGCAGCTCGAGCGGATTGTGCTTGGTGAGGTGCCAGAGCGGCTCGTCGATGCGGCGGAAGACGGCGCGGGCGTCGAGCGACCAGCTCCACCAGAGATTGGTCGTAAGAGCGGCAAGTCCCTCGATCCTCGCGGGAAGGTAGGGAATCCGGACTCTCAGTTGGCTCATTGCTCTCGTGGAATAGTTGGGGGTGTCGACCGGGAAGGGGAAGGTACTCAGGCCGAGGAGCAGTGCCCAGTGCCCGGAACCGGCCGCCCCGAGGGCCGCGACAGGGGGCGCGCGCAGGCCGCTACCGCCGGAGCGGCTTGTACTTCAGCCGGTGCGGCTGGTTCGCATCGACGCCCTTGCGCTTCCTGAAGTCCGCGGCGTAGTCCTGATAGTTGCCCTCGTACCAGACCACCTGGCTGTCGCCTTCGAAAGCGAGCATGTGCGTGGCGATACGGTCGAGAAACCACCGGTCATGGCTGATCACCACCGCGCATCCGGCGAAGGTGGTCAACGCATCCTCGAGCGCGCGCAGCACGTCCACGTCGAGGTCGTTGGTCGGCTCGTCGAGCAGCAACAGGTTGCCGCCGCTTTTGAGCAGCTTGGCCATGTGCACCCGGTTGCGCTCTCCCCCGGAAAGGTCCTTCACCTTTTTCTGCTGGTCCGGTCCCCGGAAGTTGAATCCGGCGCAGTAGGCGCGGGCGTTCACCCGCCGGGTTCCGAAGAGCAGCTCGTCCTCGCCACCCGAGATCTCCTCGTACACCGTCTTGCGTCCGTCCAGGGCGTCGCGGCTCTGGTCGACGTAGGCGAGCTTGACGGTCTTGCCGACGATCAGGTCGCCGCTATCGGGCCGCTCCATCCCGGCGATCATCCGGAACAGCGTGGTCTTGCCGGCGCCATTGGGTCCGATGACCCCGACAATGCCCCCGCGCGGCAGAGCGAAGGTCAGGTTCTCGAACAGGAGCCGCTCACCGTACCCCTTGCTCAGGTTCCTGGCGATCACCACCTCGTCCCCCAGGCGTTCGGGCACCGGGATGAGAATCTCCACCGTCCCCTCGCTCTGCCGTTCCGCTTCCTGGCGCAGTTCCTCATACCGCTGCAGCCGGGCCTTGCTCTTCGCTTGGCGTGCCCTGGGCGCCATCCGCACCCATTCCAGTTCCCGCTCGAGCGTTTTCTGCCGGGCGCTGGCCTGCTTCTCCTCCACGGCCAGCCGTTTCTGTTTCTGCTCCAGCCAGCTGGAGTAGTTCCCTTCCCAGGGGATGCCGGCGCCCCGATCCAGCTCCAGGATCCATTTGGCGACGTTATCCAGGAAGTAACGGTCGTGGGTGATGGCGACGACCGTACCGGGGAAGCTCTCCAGGAACTGTTCCAGCCACGCGACGCTCTCGGCGTCGAGGTGATTGGTGGGCTCGTCGAGCAGCAGCATGTCGGGCTGTTCGAGGAGCAGGCGGCACAGCGCGACCCGGCGGCGCTCGCCCCCGGAGAGCCGCGCCACCTCGGCCTCGCCGGGCGGCAGCCGCAGGGCATCCATCGCGATGTCGAGCTTGTGATCGAGTTCCCAGGCGCCCAGATGATCGATCTGGTCCTGCAGCCGGCCCTGCTTCTCCAGCAACCGGTTCATCTCCTCGTCGCTCAGCGGCTCGGAAAATCGCATCGTGATCGCGTTGAAATCGTCGAGCACCTTCCGGATTTCGCGAACGCCCTCCTCGACGTTGCCCCGCACGTCCTTGCTCGGGTCGAGCTGGGGCTCCTGGGGGAGGTAGCCGATGCGGGTCCCCGCCAGCGGCTTGGCTTCCCCCAGGAAGTCCTTGTCAACTCCGGCCATGATGCGAAGCAGCGTGGATTTGCCGGCGCCGTTTGCCCCCAGCACGCCGATCTTGGCGCCGGGATAGAACGACAGGTTGATGCCCTTCAGGATCTCGCGTGACGGAGGGACGACCTTGCGCAGGTCGCGCATCGTGAAGATGTATTCGCCGGCCATAGGGCGGGGATTATAGGCGGCTCGGCGGTCCGGGGGCTAGTCGCGGCGACTTGGCGGCTCGGCACCCGGCAGACCCATGCCGATGGTCTCGAGTGTCGCGCTCGTGGAGGTCGCATTTCCTAATCATTCTCGAGCCGCCGAGCCGCCGAGTTCGCCGAGCCCAAACGCGAAGGGCGCTCCGACGGGAGCGCCCTGGGTACCTCGGGTCAGGAGCCCGAGGCCCGGCCCGGCGCTGCGCCGGGCGCGACACTACTTCAGGTGCTTGTTCACCAGCTTGGTCATCTCGAACATGGAAACCTGACGCTTCCCCCCGAAGACCGCGCGGAGAGAATCGTCCGCGTTGATCATGCGGCGATTCTTCTTGTCCTGCAGGCCGCGCCTCTTGATGTAGGCCCAGAGCTTCTTGGTGACCTCCGTCCGCGGGATGGCCTTCGAGCCCACGACTTCGGCCAGCGTCGCCGTCGGCGTCATGGGCTTCATAAACGCCGCACTGGGCTTCCGCTTGCTCTTGGACTTCGCGGCCTTCTTCTTCGCCTTCTTCTTGGTGGCCATCAGGTGCCTCCGTCAAGGGGGGGAATCAGGACCGCGGCAGTCAAGGAAGTTGCGCGCCGCGCGAGTCCCAAAGTAAGGGGTTGCCTCCCCTATGCAAGAGGGAAAACCTGCATTTTCCCTCTGGGAACCGGGTCACGACCGGGGTATTTTCCCTCGGTGACTGCGCCCGGATCGACTGCCATGCAGCCTTTGCTTCCGTACCTTGCTATCGCCGGCCTCGGCCTTTCGGCGACGCTGCCCGTGGACCCCATGCCGCGACCGCCGAGCAGCTGCACCCGCACCAGCGGGCTCACCCTCCCCGAGGGGTTCTGCGCAGTGGTCGTCGCCGAGCGCCTTGGTCGTGTGCGGCAGATCACGGTGCTCCCCAATGGGGACGTGGTCGCGGCGCTCGCCAGCGGGAATGGCGGATTGGTGGCGTTGCGCGACACCGACGGCGACGCGCGGGCGGATGCGCAGCAGTACTTCTTCGGCGACGGGGGCACCGGGATCCTCTACCGGGACGGCCTCCTGTGGTTCGCGCCCAACAGCCGCGTGGTTCGCTGGGCATGGCGGCTTGGTGATCTCCGTCCCGCCGGCGATCCGGAAGTCGTGGTCGAGGGCCTGCCCACCGGCGGACACGCCGCCAAGAGCTTTGCCCTGCTGGGGGATGACCTCATCGTCAACATCGGTTCCGAGACCAACAGCTGTCAGGTCGCCAACCGCAGCTACCGTTCTCCCGGTCAGGATCCGTGCGATGAGCTGCAACGCCGCGCGGGGCTGTGGCGCTTCCGTACCGATCGCCTGCACCAGCACCAGCGCGACGGCGTCCGGTTCGCCACCGGACTGCGCAACACCCTGGCCCTGGCGCTGGAGCCCGGCTCCGGCCGGCTCTATGCCGCCCCGCACGGGCGCGACCAGTTGGGACAGAACTGGGGATACTCGGACGAGCAGAACGCGGAACTGCCCGCAGAAGAATTGGTGCAGGTTGAGTCGGGCGATGACTTCGGGTGGCCGTACTGTTACTACGACCAGCTCCAGGGCCGCAAGGTGCTCGCCCCCGAATACGGCGGGACCGGAACAACGATCGCCCGTTGCGGCGCCAAGAAGAACCCGCTGATCGGTTTCCCGGGACATTGGGCGCCGATGGCGATGGTGTTCTATGAGGGGACCCAGTTCAGTGCGAAGTACCGCGGCGGGCTCTTTCTCGCCTTTCACGGCTCCTGGAACCGGGCCCCTCGCCCGCAGCAGGGCTTCCGGGTTGTCTTTGTTCCCTTCATTGGTCCGGGGAAACCGGCGGGGACCTACGAGACCTTCGCCACCTCCGCCAGGGGAGAGACGGCGCTGCGGCCGGCCGGGCTGGCGGTCGGTCCCGACGGCTCGCTGTATATTGGCGATGAAGCCAGCGGCACCATCTGGCGGGTGATGGCGCAACCCTAGGCGTGCGAACCACCCTCCGCCCCACTTCGGCCCCAGGGGAGCTGCATGCGCGGACCCCATCTCCTTGTCGCCCTCGCCATCCTCGGCGTCGTGCCGGCCGCCGGCCTCGGCGCGCAGGAAACCCGGCCGCTCGCGGTCGGTGACCCGGCGCCTGACTTCAGCCTGACCGGAGCCACCGCCGAGGGAGTTCTGCAGGCCCCGATCCGGCTCAGCGACCTGCGGGACCAGACGGTCGTCATCGCGTTCTTCTACAAGGCCAGGACCAAGGGCTGAACCATCCAAATGGACGCGTACCGTGATCAGTACGCGACGCTCTTTCACGACGGGAACGGGGTGACGCTGCTCGCCATCAGCGTCGACTCTGCGGCGGTGCTGGCCTCCTGGGCAAAGGACCGGGCCTACCCCTTCCGGCTGCTGAGCGACCCAGACGGCGCGGTCGGTCGATTGTATGGGGCCTATGAGCCCGCCTACCGCATGGACAATCGGACCCTGTTCGTGGTGGGTCGGGACGGACGGATCGCCTACGTGGCGGCTCCCTTCGAGGAAATCGATCCGCAGGCGTACACCAGCCTGCAGGGAGCCATTGACCGGCTGGTGAAGTGAGGGGTGATCCGGATCACCGGCTTAACGCGGCGCCAGCGTGCGCGTCAACCCGGCAACCCAAAGGCTGGAGTTGCTGGCATGCGTCGACGTATGGTCATCGGTGTCATCGTGGTGTTGTCGCTCGCGGCGAGTCCCGCCGGGGCGCAGGGAAGCGGAGGGAACCCGCAAGCGAAGCGGGAACATCTGGAATGGCGGCATGATCGCCGGGAAGTCCGGCGGGATCATCGAGAGCTGCGGGGTGATCGCCGCGAGACACGTCGGGATCACCGCGCGCTGCGCCATGATCGGCGCGCCGATGACCGGCATGGCGTGAGGCGGGACCGACGCGAGCTGCGGCACGATGCGCGGGAATGGCGCCGGGACCGGCGCGAGCTGGGGCGCGATCGCCGGGAGCGGCATCAGGATCGACGAGAACGTCATCGTGGCGAGCTGTGACGGAAGGCTCCCGCGTCCAGGCAATCGGTCCATTGAGCACACGACCCTCCGGTGCCACAACCGGGGTCGCTGCACATTCGCGCGGCTAACGGCTGACGGCCATCCCTACTTTCCCATCACCCTGGCCACCTCGCTCAGCTTCGCCTCGATCTCCACCGGCCGGTTGGCGTATCGGGGGGCGGGCTCCGTCTCCTGATGGTAGGCGAGCAACACCCCGGGATCCTTGAGCACGTGACCGGTCAACACGGCCACTACCCGATCGTCCCGGCCGATGATCCCCCGTTCCCTGAGCTGCCGGGCACCGGCGACACTCGCCGCGCTCGCCGGCTCGCAGCCCACGCCGGCGGCGTCGACCACCGCTTTGGCCTCGAGAATGTCCGAGTCTTCACTGGCCGCCACCACGCCGTCGGTGTCCCGGATGGTGCGGACCGCACGGTCCCAGGACGCCGGATCTCCGATCTTGATTGCGGTCGCGACGGTCTCGGCCCGGACCCGGTAGCGGCGCGCGAATCCCTCCTCGAACGCCCTCGCGAATGGAGCCGCTCCCGCCGCCTGGATCGCCCCGATCCGCGGCACTCGATCAATGAGGCCCGCGGCCTTCGCCTCGACCAGGGCTTTGCCAAAGGCCGCCGTGTTGCCCAGGTTCCCGGCCGGGAGGACGATCCAGTCGGGGGATTGCCAGTCCAGCTGATGGAGGAGCTCGAGAATGATGGTCTTCTGGCCCTCGATGCGGAACGGGTTGATCGAGTTGAGCAGATACACCCCGAGCCGGTCGGACGCCTCCTGCACCAATCGGAGGCACGCGTCGAAGTCGCCCCGCACCAGCAGCGTCCGCGCCCCGTACGCCAGGGACTGCGACAGCTTGCCCAGGGCCACCTGGCCGGCCGGGACGAACACCAGAACCGGCAGGCCCGCCTGGGCCCCGTACGCGGCCAGCGCCGCGGAGGTATTGCCTGTCGAAGCGCAGGCGACGGCGGACACCCCGATCCGTTTTGCCTGCGTCACCCCGACGGTCATGCCCCGGTCCTTGAAGGAACCGGTCGGGTTGTGGCCCTCGTGTTTGAGGCGGAGGTTCGGCAGCCCGGCCCACTCCGCGATCCGCGCGCGGCGGAGCAGCGGAGTATTTCCTTCGGGGTGCGTCACGGCGTGGTCCCCCACGCTGGGCAGCACCAGCTCGCGGTAGCGCCAGACCCCGGAGAGGTCCAGATCATCGCGCCGGGCCCGTCGTTCCTCGAACAGTCGCTGAAGCGAGACGCCATCCTCGGCGGGCGGATCATGCCGGAGCTCGAGCAGGCCGCCGCAATCGCACCGGGTCCGCGGGTCCAACTCCGTGAGGCGATCCCCACACTCGGCGCAGACCTGCAGGCTCGCCATCAGGCGACCACCTCGCTCGTGGCTCCGGTCGGGCTCACCTCCGTGACCCGCACCACGCAACCGACCCCCTCGCTCTGGTAGGCTGCCTGCATCGCCTTCCCGATTCGCTCCCCGGCCGCCTGGTCGGCCGCGAACGCGAATGCGGTTGGGCCGCTCCCGGAAATCGAACAGCCCAGCGCTCCCGCATCGAGCGCGGCCCGCTTGGCGGCGCTGAAACCGGGAAGCAGCGGGGCGCGGGCCGGCTCGGCGATGCGGTCGTCCAGGGCACGCCGGAGCAGCGCCTGGTCATTGGTGGAAAACGCGAGGACCATCGCCGCGACCTGGGCCGCCTGATACACCGCCACATCCCGGGGGATCGTACTCGGCAGCACGGCACGGCCCTCGGCGGTGCGCAGCCGCTGGCTCGGGTGGGCCACGACCACGCGGAGCCCGGGAGGCACCGGCAGGCGGACGTAGTCGTAGGCGCCGGCGTCCCGGATCAGCACGATGCCACCGACTAACGACGGGAGAATGTTGTCGAGGTGCCAGCCGGCGACGCACGCTTCCGCGGCCAGCGCGGCTTCCAGCAGCTGCTGTTCGGTCAGCTCGAGGCCGAACAACCCGTTGGTCGCGACAGCGCCGGCGACCGCCGAGGCGGCGCTGCCACCCTGGCCGCCCGAGAGCGGCAGGCCCTTGGTGATGCGGAGCGTCAGGCCGACGCCCGACCTTCCCGCCAGGCGCAGGGCGGCCTGGGCAGCCAGCGCAGCCGTGTTGGCGCCAGCCTCGCGCGGCAAATCGGGATGGCCCGCGTCGAGCACCACCACGCCCGATTCGGCGGCACGTGTCGCCTCCACGACATCTCCCGGGCCGGCGAGCGCCATCCCCATGATGTCCAGTCCGGGACCGACGTTGCCCACCGATCCGGGCGCGTAGGCCCGGACTGTCGCCACCGAGGCGGCCGGCTGCCGAGGTGAGCGCCGACTCATCGTCGCGCCAGGGCGAGCACGTCGTTCAGGACCCCGGCCGCCGTCACCAGGGGCCCGGCCCCCGGCCCGCGGATGACCAGTGGATGCTCCCGGTAGCGGACCGTAGTGAACACGATCTGGTTGTCCGTTCCCTTGAGGCCTGCGAACGGGCTGTCGCTCGAGACCGCCTGGAGACCTACCCGCAGCCGTCGCGGCGTGACCGTGGCCAGGTAACGGAGGACCTGCCCTTTCTGCTGGGCCAGCCGGACCTTCTGCGCGAAATGGTCGTCCCAGGTCGACAGCCTCGAGAGAAACTGTTTGAGCGGCAGTTGCCGGGCATTCTCCGGGACGAGGGACTCGGTCACCACCGATCCCGGCTCTCCCTTGAAGCCCATCAGGCGGCCGAGGATCAGCGCCTTGCGGGCCACATCGGCCCCCGACAGGTCCTCCCGCGGATCGGGTTCGGTGTACCCTGCCTCGATCGCCGCACTCAGTGCCTGGGAGAACTTGCGCCACCGTTCCAGCTCGGAGAGCAGGAATCCCAGCGTTCCAGAGAGACAACCCTCGATCGATACGATTTCGTCCCCGGTCTCGGTCAGCTTGGCGAAGGTATCCATGACCGGGAGACCGGCCCCCACGGTAGCCTCGTACCGGAGCCGGCGGCCGTGCTCGGCGGCCACCCGGATCAACTCCTCCGCGTCGTCGGCATTGCCGGCGAGCGGCTTCTTGTTCGCGAGCACGACGTCCATACCGTGGGACAGCGCCCCCTGAACCACCGCCGTAGTGTCGTCCGCCGTAACGTCCACCAGCACCGGGTGTGACAGGGCGTGTCGTGCCGCCGAGCGTACCGCGAACTCGGCATTCCACGGGGTGCCACCGTCCAGGTGTCGGAGCGAGTGCCCCTTGGCCTTCTCCCGGGCGATCGCGGTGAGCCGATGCGCCGAGAGGCCGCCCGGGTCGAAGACCACCCCGCTGCGATCGGCAACGCCGACGATCCGGATCTTGGCGGCACTCTTGGGGAGCTCGGTGACCAGCTCGGTGAAGCTCCGTCCGATCTTGCCGAAGCCGAGCAGCAGGACGTCCATGCGATCGCGCGGTGCAACCGAGCCGCCGCCCACCTTCCCGAGCTGGAAGGCGGCATGGATGGCCCGCTGGGCCTCCCCCGCCTTGGCCTCGTCCACGACCGCGGAAATGTTCAGCTCGCTCGATCCCTGTGCGATGGCGATCACGTTGATACCCTCCTCGGCGAGTGCCGAGAAGACCCGGCGTGCGACCCCGGGAGTGCCTGCCATCCCCAGCCCCACCACCGCGACGGTCGCGACCCCCGCCCGAACCGAAACGCCGTCGATCTCATGGTGAACGATCTCGTCGCGGAATGCCTCCGTCAGGCACGCCCGGGCGCGCTCCGCGCTCCCGGCGGGCACGCAAAAACAGATGGAGTGCTCCGAGCTCGCCTGGGTGATCAGCGACACCGAGATCCGTTCCCGCTGCAGCGCCGCGAAGGTGCGAGCCGCGACGCCGGGGACCCCAAGCATCCCATTTCCTTCGACGGTGATCAGGGCCTGGCCTGATGCGCTCGACAGCGCCTTCACCGGCACGTCCAGGGAGGTCTCCCGCTCGGACACCTCCGTGCCTTCCTCGGTGGGCGTCGCGAAGGGACGGATGAAGAGGGGCACCTTCCGGCCGATGATGGGAATCAGGGCCCGTGGGTGGAGAACCTTCGCCCCGTAGTACGCCAGTTCGGCGGCCTCGCGCAGATTGAGCTGCGGCAGCACTCGGGCATCCGGCACGATACGCGGATCGGAGGTGAGCAGGCCGGGTACGTCCTTCCAGAGATTCACCCGGGCGGCGCCCATCGCCCTGCCGACCAGGGACGCGGTCAGATCCGAGCCGCCCCGGCCCAGGGTGGTCACCTCGCCATCGGGTGCCGAACCGATAAAGCCGGTCACCACCGGGGTAATCCCCTGGCCAAGCAGCGGCTTGAGCTCCTTGCGGAGCGCGGCGTCGGTCCGCTCGAGGTCCGGGGAGGCATTGCCGAAATGGGCATCGGTCCGGATCACGTCCGCGCCGTCCACGTAGCGGGTCTTCACGCCTGCGGCCGAGAGAGCGGCGCTCACCAGCCGGGCCGAAAGCCGCTCCCCGCGGGCTATCAGGAAGTCGGTGGTCCGGGGGGTAAGCTCCCGCAGGATGGAAAGTCCCTTCGCGAGAGTCTCCAGCTCGTCGACCTGCGAATCGACGAACGCCAGCAGGTTGTTGCGGGCCTGCCCGGCTGAGAGTAGCGTTTTCGCGGCCGCGTGATGTCGCTCCCGCAGGGTAGCCGCAGCCTGGTATGCCGCGACCACGTCTCCGGCCCGGGCCCGCCCCGCGGTTGCCAGCAGGAGATCGGTCACCCCGGCCATGGCGGAAACCACGATGACCCGCGGCCCCGGCCGACCCTGGATCAGGGCGACCGCCTGGCGGACCGCCTGCGGGTCGGCCAGGGAGGCGCCACCAAACTTGTCGACTTCAAGTGCTGTGATGCTGCGAGGCATAGGGCGGGAATTCTACACCGCGGATAGGCGAGAGGGCAGCAGGGTGATGCCCCTTGCCTCCCAGGCATGACGGACTCGGTCCCACCAGCGCCGGGACCCCGGCGGGCGCTCTCCCCTGGTATGGAGGCGCTGCTCATCGCCGGTCTGGTCATGGTGGTCTACCGGCTCAGCAGCCTCGCCGACGCCGTGCTGGTCGGGGCCCTCAACGACGATGGCGTCTATGCCGTACTGGGTCGGGCGATCGCCAACGGGGACGGCTATCGGTCCATCCATCTCGTCGGGGCGCCGGTCCAGGTGAAGTATCCGCCGGGGTTCCCCGTAATTCTCGCCCTGCTGTGGAAAGTCGGCGGCTCGATCGAGACGGTGCAGCAGCTCGTCGGGTGGCTGCACCCGATCGTCGTCGGGGCGACCGCCGGATTGCTATGGTGGACCGGCCGGGTCCGTTGCCGGGCTCCGTCTGGTCCGCTGGTTCTGCTGGTGCTGATGCCCCTGCTGCTCGACTCTTCGATCCAGTACTACACCATCGTGCTCTCCGAGCCCTGGTACATGCTCGGGTGGGCGGCCGCGCTGGCGGCCTGGTGGGCGGCCGGCACCTCGGAGCCCGGACGCCGCCGGATGATCCTCCTGATGGCGACCGGATTGCTGGTTTCGGCGACGACCCTGGTCCGGACCCAGGGGATTGTGCTGGTCCCGGCCCTGACGGTCGGGCTCTTCCTCGGATCCTATTCCCGGCTGGAACGCGGGGCCGCGCTGGCCTGCATGCTGGTGCCACTCGGTCTCTGGCACTTCTACCATGCCGCACTGATCGCCCAGGGGCCGGTTGCCATGCTTCCCGACGAAGGACCGTACCTCGAGTGGGTACCCGCGGACGGCGCCAGGGCGGTTCGGTCACTGCTGACAGCCGCGGCCAGGAACGGGATCGAGTATCCGAGCCAACTGGGTCTGTATCTCTGCGGGATCACGGCCCTGGGCCGGGGTGCCGCCGCCCTGCTGATCCTCGGTGCGATGGCGGGAACCCTCGGCGTCGTGCGGCGCGATCCGGTGCTCGGTCTGTCCGGCTTCGCGGGTCTGGTCGTGGTGTTGCTGTGGCCCTTCACGCAGGACCGGCTCCTATTGTCGGTGCTGCCTTTCGGGGGACTCGCGCTCGGCGAGATCGTCGGTCCCGTTATGCGGCGCTGGGGACCGTCGCGCGCGCGGGCGCTGTCGGCGGCGCTGGTCCTGCTCTCGGCCGCGGTCTTCGTCCGGCAATTCCAGCTCCGCAGTGAGCTCCTGATCGCCTTCCGGGAGAACCGCCCCACTACGGCGTCGCCGGCCCTGGCCGTCCTGATCCGCAATTCACGGTTCATTGCGCTCGCGGCGAAGTGGGTTCGACAGCATACCAAGCCGTCGGATCGCCTCCTCGCCGACGTACATGCGGGCATCTACCTCTACACCGGGCGGGTCACAGTCCCCGCCAGTCCGTCGGAAAGCCACTTGCGGGCTTCGGTCTTCGCCGTTCCCGGGCGCTACCTCGCAACCCACATCCTCAATGACTCGCTTGACTATCTCATCGTCGGGCGGCCCGAGTCCGACATTTTCCGGGACGCGAACACCGTCTTCAAGCGATGCCCCGGTCTGCTTACTTTGAAGAACTCCAGCGGCGAGGATCCCGGCTTTCTGTTTCAGGTGCGGCGAGATGATGCTTGTCTCCAGACGTTCATAGCACAGGGGAGTGCCGGTCCCTAACCTGCCGATCTAGGATTCGGACATGCTCACGCTCCTCAAGCTGCTGCAGTCCCTGTTCAATACCCTGCATTCCGAAGGCACGCCGGGGCAGGTCGCCGCGGGGATCATGCTGGGCGCCGGAATCGGGCTCACCCCACTGCTCTCGGCCCACAACCTGATCCTGTTTGCCGCGATTGTGCTCCTCAACGTGTCCTTCGGCGGTGGAATGCTGGGGCTGGCGCTGTTCACGCCGGTGGGATTCGTGCTCGATCCGCTGTTTGACCGGATTGGACTCGCGCTGCTGACGGCGCCGGCCCTGCGGACCCTGTGGACCGGCTGGTACAACCTGCCGCTCGTGCCGTATACCAACTTCAATAACAGCGTGACCCTGGGGAGCTTCGTCCTCTGGGTCGTGGCTTCGGTGCCGATCTACCTGCTCGCCCGCTGGGGGGTGGCCCGCTACCGGGCGACCTATGGGCAGCGGGTGCTGAACTCCCGGTTCATGAAGGGACTCAAGGCATCGAAGCTCTATAACGTCTACTCCTGGTTCCATCCCCAATGACACCGGCTCGCCTGAAGATTTTCCGCTGGCGGGCCGTGGGCCCCCTGCTGCTCTTCCTGGTTCTGCTGGCGGTGCTGTGGGTGGTTTTCGCCGACACGATCGCCCGCCGACAGGCGGAATCGAACCTGTCCCAGCTGCTCGGGACCGAGGTCGATATCGCCAGCCTCAGGATTCGCGAGGCTGACGCGGCGGTGGATATCGGCGGCCTCCAGATCGCCGACCCCCGCCACCGGGAGCGGAATCTGCTCGAGGCTGGAACGATCACTCTCGATCTCGATCCGATTCCTCTCACGGAGAAGAAGCTTGTCGTGGACGATCTCCGGCTGTCAGGACTCCGGTTCCTGACCACCCGGAAGCGCCCGGCCCGGCCGGCCGATCCGAACAGCCCGGCGGGTCGCCTGCTCCAGGAAACCGAGCAGTGGGCCCGGGACAAGTTTGAGCTTCCGAAGCTGGCCCTGGGGCGCATCGACACCGTGAAAAGCCTTGTCCTGAACCCCGACCAGTTGGGAAGCCTCAAGGCGGCCCAGGCCTTCGCGGGGCGGGTCGACTCGACCAGTGACGGCCTCCAGCAGGCCCTGACCGGGCTCCAGCTCCAGGGATTGCTCGACTCCTCCAGGACCCTGGCCAGCCGCTTGGCCCAGTCGGACCCGAAGCAGCTTGGTGTCGCGGGGGTGCGGGATGCGATCGCCTCGACCCGGTCGACCGTCGACCGCCTGAAACAGGCCAAAACCCAGCTCGCCGGGCTGGAGCAATCGGCCAAAGCCGCTCTAACGACGCTGCGGCAGGGGCTCGCCGATGTGGACGCGGCTCGTCAGCGGGACTACGCCTTTGCCCAGGGGCTTCTCGGTTTGCCTAGCCTGGACGCACCCAATGTCGGGGCGGCGCTGTTCGGGCGGCTAAGTACCGACTACTTCCAGCAGGCGCTCTTCTATGCCCGGACCGTGCAACGCTACGTGCCACCCGGGCTTCAACCTTGGAACCGGCCAGGTCCCAAGCGGACGCGAATGGCAGGAACCAGCGTCGAGTTTCCGAAGCACGAGGCGTACCCGCGATTCCTGCTCCGGCATGGTGAGATAGACCTCGCCGCCGGGGCAGCCGGTCAGAGCCAGTTCCGCGCCGATCTGGCAGACATCACCTCACAACCCGCGCTCTATGGTCGTCCAGCCAGGTTGCTGGCCAGTGGGCGAATGGACTCCGATCAGCCCGTTCGAGTAGACCTCGCAGCGATGTCCCGCCACTTCGGCAAGTCGCCCAAGGACTCCCTGGTCGCCCGGTTGAGCGGGGTGAATCTGCCGTCCATCCACCTTCCCGAGCTTCCCTTCTCGGTCAATCCGGGCAGGAGCACCGCGGGATTCGCCTTCACCCTCGCGGGGGACCGACTGGGGGGCGCCTGGGAGATCATCTCGGACCAGGCCACTTGGTCGGCGGATTCGGGCCGCCTCGCGCAGGCCTCGCTGGTCGAGAATACCGTCTGGCGGGTGGTGAGTGGCCTGGCCCAGCTGCGGGTGCGGGCCGAGCTCGGTGGGACCATCGAGCATCCCACGCTCCAGGTGCGTTCCAACCTCGATGATGCCATTGCCGCCCGGCTGAAGGGACTCGTGGGCGAGGAGGTCGCCAAGGTCGAAGGGAAGGCCCGCGCCGCCGTTGACGCCCTGGTGAACGACCAGGTCACCGCCCTTCAGGGGAAGGTCAGCGGCCTCGAAAACCAGTTCGCCGATCGCCTTCCGGCCGATCGGGGCCGGCTGGATGAGGCGCAGAGGCAGCTGGAGGCCCAGCTCAAACGCCTCGCGGGCTCGGCCACCGGCGGGATTCGCTTGCCGAAACTGTAACATCGTTTCTCGGCTCCCCGCCGTTCGCCCTCTACCCCTGCCGAGCGCCAGATTCCGGGTGTCCGGCGGGAACTGGCGACGCCCTGCCAACCCGGGCGGCCTCGCACTCCTGTTTCGGGAGAGGAGCCGTCGGCAGCGTCGTCGCGGCGGATACCGACCAGGCCGTGAAGATTGCTGCAATCAAACGTGAAGACTCTGGCCCCTCGCGCTCGGGCTCGATTGGGGTAGATTCGCTGTCCGCCCAACTCCCCGAGAGCCCCGATGCGTATTGGCGTTCCGCTGGAAACCGCTCCGCGGGAGCGGCGTGTGGCCCTGGTCCCGGAGTCCTGCAAAAAGCTGATTCAGGCGGGGTATGAGATCTCCATCGAGGCCCGGGCCGGGGACGCGGCGGGCTTCGGGGAAGGCGCCTACCGGGAGGTCGGGGTGAGCATCGAGGCCGACCCGGCCCGCCTGCTGGAGGCCGCCGACCTGATCCTGAAGGTCAACGCGCCCACCGCCGGCGGTGAACGGGACGAGACGGCCTGGATGCGACCCGGGTCGATTTACCTGGGGTCGCTGATGCCGCTCCGGAACCTCGCTGTCGTGCGGGCGCTGGCTGCGCGGAAGGTCACCGCCTTCGCCACCGACGCGATCCCGCGTACCACGCGGGCCCAGTCGATGGACACCCTGTCATCGATGGCCAACATCAGCGGGTACAAGGGGGTCCTGCTCGCCTCGGTCGAGCTCAACCGCTATTTCCCCATGCTCATGACGGCGGCCGGAATGGTGGCGCCGGCGAAGGTATTCGTGATCGGTGCGGGGGTTGCCGGCCTGCAGGCGATTGCCACGGCCCGCCGCCTGGGCGCTCACGTCCTCGCCACCGATGTGCGTCCGGAGGTCAAGGAACAGATCGAGAGCGTCGGCGCGAAATACGTGGGCATCGAGCTGGCGGAGAGCGCGGCGGCGGGCGGGGGATACGCCAAGGAGCTGTCGGCCGAGGACTCCGCGCGCCAGCGACAGCTGCTGGTCGAGCAATGCGCCCTGTCGGATGTGGTGATCACGACGGCACTGATCGGCGGGGTATTCGCCCCGAAGCTGATTACCGCAGAGACGGTGCGCAGCATGAAACCGGGCTCCGTGATCGTCGATCTCGGTGCGGACGGTGGCTGCAATTGCGAGCTGTCGCAGCCGGGCGAGACGGTTCAGGTCGGCGGGGTCACGATCATTGCGCCGCTCAACCTGCCGGCCACGATGCCATTTCACGCCAGTTTGCTCTTCTCGCGCAATCTCACCGCTTTCGTCCAGGCCTTCACCAAGGACAAGGCGTTTCAGCTCGACCTTGCCGATGACATCCAGCAGGGTGCCGTCATCACCCACGACGGCGAGGTCAAGCATGCCCGGACCCGTGACGCCCTGGCGCAGGCCGGCTTGTGAGCACCAACCACCGTTTCCGCGGACCGGCCGGCTCGGGCCGGAGGGAAAGGAGAATCTGGCGGATGTCGCGACGACCCTGGCTCTGCACCGCTCTCATGCTCGCGCTGGTCACGGCGGGTCTCGCTGCCCAGCAGGCCCCGGTTGATTCGACCGGGGCGGTGGCCGGGGGCGGTCACGAGGCGGACTTCTGGCCGCTGGTCTACGTCTTCATGCTGGCAACGTTCATCGGCCTCGGCGTTATCCGACGGGTCTCCCGACTGCTGCACACCCCGTTGATGTCGATCACCAATGCGATCTCAGCCATCGCGGTGGTCGGCTCCATCATCGTCACCGGCAGCGACTACCCCAGGAACATCCGGATCATGGGGGCGATCGCCCTGTTCGCGTCGATGACCAACATCGTGAGCGGGTTCCTGATCACGGACCGGATGCTCAAGATGTTCAAGACCGAAACGAAGCCCAGCGCGGGAGGCCGGCCATGACCTATGGCTGGGTGCAGGCCTCCTACCTCCTGGGGACGGCGCTCTTCGTCTTCGCGCTGCACTGGATGAACGATCCCAAGACCGCCCGCCGAGGCGTTCAGGCCGGCGTGATCGCCATGGGGATCGCGATCCTGGCCACCTGGGCCCAGCCGGGCGTTGTGCATCACGGGGCGATTGTGCTGGCCATCCTGCTGGGGACCGCGGTGGGCGTCCCGCTTGCCATGGTGCCGCTCACGGCCGTGCCGCAGCGAACCGCGCTGTCCCACGCCTTCGGCGGTGCGGCCGCAGGCCTGGTCGGCACAGCGAAGTACTATCTCTGGCTGTCGGAAGGCCCCGAGAATCTGACCAAGTTCCGCATGACCGCGATCATCCTGGAGATCATCCTGGGATACCTGACCTTCACCGGGAGCCTGCTTGCGGCCGGCAAGCTGCAGGAGGTGAAGTGGATCCCGCAGCGCCCGGTCACCTATCCGCTGCAGAACGCCGTCAATTTCGCGCTGCTGATCGGGGCGCTCATTGCGGGCGGGGCGCTGATCCTTCATCCCACCGCGCCCTGGGCCCCCCAGCTGTTTCCAGTGATCATCCTGGTCGCCCTGCTCTTCGGCGTCCTGTTGATCATCCCGATCGGCGGAGCCGACATGCCGACGGTGATCGCGATCCTGAACTCCTACGCCGGGCTCTCGGCTGTCGCCATGGGGTTCGTGCTGGACAACAAGCTGCTCATCACGGCAGGGGCCCTGGATGGCTCCAGCGGCCTGATCCTCGCCATCATCATGTGCAAGGCGATGAATCGCTCCTTCACCAACGTGCTGTTCGGCGCCTTCGGGCAGGTGCAGCAGGCCAAGGCGGGTGGGGAGGAAAAGGTCTACCGGGCCGAAACAGTCGAGGGCGCGGCCCAGGTCCTGGAACAGGCCAGCCTGGTGGTGATCGTGCCGGGCTACGGCATGGCGGTGGCGCAGGCCCAGCACAAGGTCCGGGAGCTGTACGACCAGCTCAAGAAGCGAGGCATCACCGTGAAATTCGCCATCCATCCCGTCGCAGGTCGGATGCCGGGGCACATGAACGTGCTGCTCGCAGAGGCAGACATTCCGTACACCGATCTGATCGAGATGGACGACATCAACCCCGATATGCCTCAATGCGACGTCTGTCTCGTGGTGGGGGCAAACGACGTGGTCAACCCGGCGGCCCGCACTGACAAGACCAGCCCGATCTACGGCATGCCCATCATCGATGCCGACCGGGCGAGGACGGTGTTCGCCATCAAGCGCAGCAAGGCTCCTGGGTTCGCCGGGATCGACAACGAGCTGTACTTCTCCGATAAGACCTGGATGCTGTTCGGGGATGCGAAGAAGGTGATCGGCGATCTGGTCAAGGCGCTCGCGGGAGAGGGCGGAATGCACTAGCAGCGAGCCGCTATCGGCTATCGGCTATCGGCCACTCGGACGATCCGAATGCCAAACGACCCTCGGGCCCATCACCCGAGGGTCGTTTCGTTTTCAAGGATAGCCGATAGCCGATAGCGCTATTGCGGCCGAGGCCCCATCCCGCCGGGCATCTTCATCTCGCTGAAACCGGCTGGTACCTCGAAATATGAGGCGTCGAAGGACTTCGATTCAACCCGCGTCGCCTCCATCACAACGCGGCGCTTGCCGTCCTTCAGGTCGGTCAACCGGAGTGGGAAGAAGCCATCCTTGAAGTAGGTCAGGAAGACCTCGTTTTCCAGTTCGGTGAGCCCGCTCGACGGTCCGCGTCCCATGGGGCTTCGTGGGTTCAGGAAGTTGCCCAGGCCCTTCGAGTTGCAGAACTCCATCCTCGTGTCCTCGCCCTCGACGAGATAGTTCTCGCAACTGCGGCCCGCGATCGTCTCCTTGGTGCCCAGAGCGGTGATCTTGGGCGGGGTACGCTTCTTGGACTGCATGTGCTCGCGCATGCCCTTGAGTTCCATGGTCATGTACATCTTCTGTTCCGGCATGAGCATCTTCATGACCTGGGTCTGGCCATCGATCAGCATGGTCATGGCATGACCCTCGGCGTTGGCATCGGTGCGGATCTTGGTGCCCTTCATGGACATCGCCATCTCGACGGTCTTGCCGTTCTCGCTCATGACATTGTAGGCCACCGTACCTTCGAAGCTCTGCGCGGTGAGGGGTCCTGCGGCCAGGGCCGCACACAGGGAAAGGGCCGCGAACCGGGTACACGTCGGCATGCTTGGATTCCTCACTGGGGGATGGATTCGGACCGGGCGGGGCCGGTCCAGTGTCGATTCTCGATTGCCTGGTGCTGCTCGGTGACGTCCTGCGCCTTCCTGTAATTGGCCACCCACTCCTCGGTCCACTCCGGTGGCATGTGTGCCCGGAACCATGGTGCGGTGAGGATCTCTGCCTCACGGCCGGGGTGCAACGCCTCGACGTGGCCGAGGAAGTGGGTGGCGTATCCGGTGTCCATGGTGTTCAGGACGCGCATCTCGAAGGCCGCCACCCGCTCCTCCAGGATGGGGAGACCGAGCTTTCCGGTGAAATGGGGCACGGTCTTGAGCTTGTCCCGGTCCCGGCCGCTCACGAACCCCAACTGGTGCACCAGATCGAGCTGACCGCGGTGCAGCAGGTGGATGGCGAAGCGCCCACTCTGCCAGATCATGTCGTGGCTCATGTGCCACTTGTGGACGTACACCGAAAGTCGCGGGACGTTGGGACTGATCGAGGCTCGCACGGCGCTGTCTGAGATCATCCCGTTCGTCCGGCCCTGCCAGCTGGAGGTGATGGCCACGATCGGAGAGGTAAACTGGCGCAGCAGCTCGTAGGCGGCGTCGGTTTTCATCCGGGAAGTGTAACGCCGAAGTGGGTCTGCGCGTACTCCGGTTGCGTGCAATGGGCGGCCTCGGCAACGTCACCCCGGGCACTTGGGGCTGTTCCAAAGTAGCAGAATCGGACATCCAGGCGCCTCGGAGGAACCGGAGAACCGCTTCGGGGGTTCATTGCCAGTCGAGCCGGGGCCGTCGAAAATGGCGATCGGGATATGTTCGGCAATATTGGTCGTAAGCCGTTGTTGGTAAAGAGTTTACATTTTCGCTTTGTTTTCGACCCGTCTTTATCTTATATTTGCTGGTTGGTTACACGACTCACTGACGTGTCGACGCATCTAGCCCTAAGGAGGGGCGCCGAGTGACGATGCAGCCTCGCCGGAAGCGGCGTACGGTACGGCCGGCCCAGATCGCCAAGGCGATCGATGAGGGCCGGGAGAGTCTTGATCTGTACCTCGACGAGATCAGCAAGGTTCCACTGCTGACCCGTGATGAAGAGATGGAGTTGGCCCGAAAGGCCTTCCGGGGAAACGTCGCGGCACAGGAGAGACTCGCCCGCCACAACGTGCGTTTCGTGGTGTCCGTCGCCAAGAAGTTCCAGAACCGCGGGGTGCCCCTGGTGGATCTGATCGGCGAGGGGAACCTCGGACTCATGACTGCTGCCCGGAAGTTCGATCCGGATCGCGGGGTGAAGTTCATCAGTTACGCCGTCTGGTGGATCCGCCAGGCGGTGCAGGCGGCGATTGCCCGGCACGGGCGGCCGGTCCGGGTACCGCTCAACCGGACCGCGGACCTCTCCCGGCTGGGACGGACCACGACCCTGCTCAAGGACAAGCTGGGTCGCATGCCGACGACCGAGGAGCTGGCCCGGGCGACCGGCCTCACGGTGGAGGCGGTCCGGAGCCTCGGGGCGCTGAACACAGAGGCGGTCCGACTGGACCACCCCACCCGCGATGGCGACAACAGCGAGCGCATCGAGCGCTTCGCGGCGCTGGACCAGGAAGGCACGGACGCGCCGGCGATCGCCAACAGCCAGACGGCGGACATCGAAGCCGCCCTCGCCACGCTGCCGCCGCGGGACGCCAAGGTACTGCGGCTCTACTTCGGCCTCGACGACGGCAACAGCCGCACCCTTGAGGAAATCGGGCGCATGATGGGCGTGACCCGTGAGCGGATTCGTCAGCTGCGCGATCGGGCGCTGACCCGGCTCCGCGAGGGTGAACAGGGGCAGAAGCTGAAGGATCTGGTGGCCTGACGGCGACGGCAGGGCAGGAAGGACTCCAATGCGAACGACCCCCCGCTGATTCAACGGAGGGTCGTTTCGTTTGGGTCGTCCTGACCGTCCCGTCCATCCCGTCCGCCCATCCGGCTGCTACGCTTCTCCCCGGGCGAACATCCGCAACACCCGTTGCAGGATCCCGCCGTTCCTGTAGTAGTCCAGCTCCACCGCTGAATTCAGCCTGACAATCGCGGGGAAGGTGATGGTTTTCCCGTCTCCTCCCGTGGCAGTGACCGTCACCTTGCCGCCGGGGGCCAGGCCCGTGGCGATCCCGGAGATGCTGATCGTCTCCCGACCGCTGAGGCCCAGGGACACTCGTGTGGTCCCGGGCTCATAGGCGAGGGGCAGAACCCCCATGCCCACCAGGTTGCTGCGGTGGATCCGCTCGTAGCTCTCGGCGATGATCGCCTTCACACCCTGGAGGGCAGGGCCCTTGGCGGCCCAGTCACGGCTCGATCCGGTGCCATATTCCTTGCCCGTGAGGACCACCAGGGGGATTCCGTCCTTCTGATACCTCATGGCGGCATCATAGATGGACATGACCTCGCCGGACGGGATGTGGAGCGTCCAGTTGCCTTCCTTGTCCGGGGTGAGCGCGTTCTTGATTCGCACGTTGCCGAAGGTGCCCCGCATCATGACTTCGTGATGACCGCGCCGCGCGCCGAAGGTGTTCCAGTCGACCTGCTGGACGCCGTGCTCGAGCAGGTATCGGGCGGCCGGGCCATTCTTGGGGATCGACCCCGCCGGGGAGATGTGATCGGTGGTCACCGAATCGCCCAGCACGGCCAGGACGCGGGCATTGACAATATCTGTCGGCGGTGTCGGCTGAGGTGGAAGGTTCTGGAAGAAGGGTGGCTCCGCTACATAGGTGCTCTTGGGATCCCAGGCGTACCGGCTGCCCTCGGGCACCGGCAGCTCGCGCCAGACCTCGTCGCCATCGAAAACCGAGGCGTATCGCTCCCGGAACATCGCGGGCTTGAGCGACGCCGCCAGAGTGTCGGCGACCTCCTTCGGCGAGGGCCAGATGTCGCGGAGGAAGACCGGCCGCCCGTCCGTTCCGGTGCCCAGGGGTTCGCGGTTGAGATCGATGTCTACCCGGCCGGCGATCGCGAACGCCACAACCAGTACCGGCGACGCCAGGTAGTTGGCTCTCACCTGGGGGTGGACCCGGGCCTCGAAGTTCCGGTTGCCCGAAAGCACCGCGGCCGTGACCAGGGCATGCTCGTCGATGGCCTGCGCGATCGGTTCAGGGAGTGGACCGCTGTTGCCGATGCAGGTGGTGCAGCCGTAGCCCACGACATCGAAGCGCAGCTTCTCCAGATAGGGCAACAGGCCGGAGCCCTTCAGGTACTCGGTGACAACCCGCGAACCTGGGGCCAGGCTGGCCTTCACCCAGGGACGGGTCGACAGGCCGCGCTCGACCGCTTTGCGCGCGAGCAGCCCCGCTCCGATCATGACCGACGGGTTGGACGTGTTGGTGCAGCTGGTTATGGCGGCGATGACCACGCTGCCGTCGTGGAGTTCGCAGGCCTCGCCGTTGAGGGTCGCGCGCGCGACCGGTGGGTGCACTGTCGCGACCGCGGGGCCCGCCGAGCCGCCTTCGTTGACCCAGCGCGAGTAGTTGGCCTGGGCGACCTCGCGCCGCGCGGCGGGCACCGCCGGCGTCATCAGTTCCGGAAGCGAGACTTGGAAGTTCCGCTTGAGGGCGTTCAAGGGCACCAGGTCCTGAGGTCGCTTCGGGCCGGCCAGGCTGGGCACCACCGCCGCCAGATCGAGGGTGATCGTGCTGCTGAATTCCGGATCGGGGGCCTGATCAGTCCGGAACAGTCCCTGCTCCTTGCAGTAGCGCTCCACCCGGGCGACGACGGCCTGCTCCCGCCCGGTCCGCTCCAGGTATCGGAGGGTCTCGGCGTCCACCGGAAAGAAGCCCATCGTGGCGCCGTACTCCGGCGCCATGTTCGCGATGGTGGCGCGATCCGCCAGGCCCAGGGAGGAAAGCCCGGGGCCGTAGAATTCGACGAACTTGTCGACCACACCCTTCTTGCGGAGCATCTGGGTGGCGGTCAGTACCAGGTCAGTGGCCGTGGTGCCCAGCGGCAGCTCCCCCACCAGTTTCATCCCGACTACTTCGGGGATGAGCATGAAATACGGCTGCCCCAGCATCACCGCCTCGGCCTCGATTCCCCCGACCCCCCATCCCAGGACGCCGAGGCCGTTGATCATGGTGGTGTGGGAGTCGGTACCGACGCAGGTGTCCGGGTAGGCGGTGAGGGAGCCCTGCTGCTCGCGCAGCTGGACCACCGGAGCCAGGTATTCCAGGTTGACCTGGTGGACGATGCCCGTCCCCGGAGGGACGACCCTGAAGTTGCGGAACGCGCGCTGGGCGAACTTGAGCAGCTGATACCGCTCTCGGTTCCGCTGGTACTCGAGCTCCACGTTGCGCCGATAGGCGTCGCCGCTGCCGGCGAAGTCGACCTGGACTGAGTGGTCGATGACCAGGTCGCACGGGACGATCGGATTGATCCGGTCCGGATCGCCCTTCATGCGGGCCATGGCGTCGCGCATGGCCGCGAGGTCCACCACGCAGGGCACCCCGGTGAAATCCTGCAGGACCACCCGGGCCGGCATGAAGGGGATCTCCCCGTGACCGCCCCCTCCGCCAGACCACTGGCCGACCGCGCTCACGTGTTCCTCGGTCACAATGCCCCGGCCGGCGAAGCGGAGCACATTCTCCAGCAGAACCCGGATCGAGAAGGGCAGGCGGTCCAGGCGAGTGATCCCCTTGCGTTCCAGTTCGGGAAGCCGGAAGATCGTGGCGGTATCGGATCCCAGCGTGAGAGTGCCGCGGCTGCCGAGTGGATTGGGATGCGGAGTGGTCATGAGTCGGGCGGCCCTGAAGATGAGGGGGCAATTGCCCAAGTATAAACCCGTGGGGCGTCTCCGGCATGGCCAAACCTAGCGTGGTGCCGCATGCGATCACCCGCCGGGACGACGGCATCCGCATCGAGTGGATCGCGGGTGGGCACGAGGGGTTTTTCCCCGCCCGGTCGCTCCGGCTCGCGTGCCCATGCGCGGCCTGCGTCGAGGAAATGACGGGTCGGCAGCTGCTCGATCCGGCCACGCTACCGGAGGACATCCGTCCGCTGCGGCTGGCCCTCGTCGGTGCCTACGGCCTGCGAGTGGAGTGGAGCGATGGCCACGGAACCGGGATCTACACCTTCGAGCGGCTGCTCGCCGGTTGTCCCTGTCCCGACTGCCAGGCGAGGCGTTCGGGCGCCGGCGGTTGATGCAGAATCGTGCCAGCCGGCGATGGAGCGCCTTCGGGCGGCTCGCCCCGATGACTGGCGCAAACCGGGACCTTGCCCGCATCCGTTCGCGCCGGCTTATTGGGAAGACACGCCCAGGCTCTCGACCGGTGGGCCGGGGAAGGGCATACCGCATCAGACCGGTCAGAAGGAGGACCGATGATGCGCGATCATGGGCTGTTCACCGAGGCTACCGACTCCGGTTTTCTGGGCGGCATTACGGTGGCTGTGTGGTTTCTTGTTCGCGATCTGCTGGCGGGCCACCCGCTCCGCACGCCCAGCGTCCTGGGTCAGTTGTTCCTCCTTGGAGAGCCTCACCCCGATCCGAACAACATGGTCTTCGGTGCCGTGGTGCTCTATACGGCGTTCCATTTCATCGCGTTCGTGCTGTTCGCCTTCTTGGCCGCGGCGCTCGTGCGCCTGGCGGTCGATCAGCCCGCTGTGCGATTCGCCCTGCTGCTGCTGTT
The DNA here is from genome assembly GCA_036555275.1 of Gemmatimonadales bacterium. Classification (GTDB taxonomy): domain Bacteria; phylum Gemmatimonadota; class Gemmatimonadetes; order Gemmatimonadales; family GWC2-71-9; genus JADJOM01. The sequence continues at coordinate 28,949 of DATBLR010000002.1, forward strand.
CGTGGCGTTCGAGTTCTGCTTCTATGTCGTCGTCAACGTTGTCTCCCAGGAAGTTGGGGGGCTGTTCCCGCTGTGGACCGTCATGGCGGCGAACCTGCTCGCGGCCTTGGCCATGGCGATCTACTTCTGGCGCCGCTATCCGGAGCTCGGGGGTATCCTGAAGCAGGAACCACTCGGCGCCTGAGAGCCGATGCCCGGGCGCCGGCTTGAGGGGCCGGTGCCCCGCCTTTCTGACCGCACCGGGCGGGATTACCTTAGCGCGGTGTGTCGTCTCCCGGCCCTCCTCGCCCTTCCGCTGTTCGCCGCGTTCGCCCCCCTCGCGCTCGAGGCTCAGCTGCAGCCGCCGTCGACCGGCGGTTATGCTGCCCTGGACCACGCGCTCCGCAAGCTCGGACACCACAAGCGAGCGCTGATGATCGCCGCCCACCCCGACGACGAGGACACCGAGCTGCTCACGGTCCTGGTCCGAGGGATGGGTGCCGAGGCCGCCTACCTCTCCCTCAACCGGGGAGAGGGCGGGCAAAATCTCATAGGGGAGGAGCTGGGCGAAGCGCTCGGACTCCTCCGGACCGAGGAGCTGCTGGCGGCCCGACGCCTGGATGGCGCGACCCAGTTCTTCACCCGAACCTACGATTTCGGGTTCTCCAAGAATCTCGACGATACCTGGGCCCATTGGCCACGTGATTCGGTGCTCAAGGACGTGGTGCGCATCATCCGCCGCTTCCGCCCGCAGATCGTGGTCTCGATTTTCAGCGGCACACCCCGGGACGGTCACGGCCAGCACCAGGCAGCCGGTTGGGCGGCCAAGGAAGCCTTCCGCGTCGCGGGGGATCCGGCGGTCTTCCCGGAACTTCTGACGGAGGAAGGGCTGGTCCCGTTCACGCCGCTGAAGCTCTATCGGAGCACTCGCTTCGACTCGGCGGCTACCACCCTGACCCTGGACGGCGGGGCCCTCGACCCGGCGGTCGGCCAGTCCTATCACCAGATCGCCATGCGGGGGCGTAGCCTGCATCGCTCGCAGGACATGGGCCAGCTGCAGCGGATCGGTCCCTCGCGGGTGCGGTTGCAGCTGCTGGAGGATCGTACCGGCCAGGGGGGAGCCGGGCTGTGGAGCGGCCTGGATACCACGCTCACCGGCGTGCCCGGCATCGCCGCGCTCTCTCCAGTGCCGAGGCGGGAGGTTGCAGCGCTCCTGGACCGATATGTCGCCAGGGTGGACTCTGCCCGGGGGCTGGTGGCCGGGTCGCTGCGAGGCCACCTCCGCGAGCTTCTGAGAGCCGCATCCACCGACCTCGCAGCGGCTCGGAGCCGGATCCGCGACGATCTTCCCGCCGAAACCCGGCGGGCAGCCGCTGATGGCGCTGTGGGCGATCCCGGCCTGGACGCGGAGTACCGGCGCCTCGGCGAGGCCTGGGTGCACAGTCTGGACCTGGTGGCCGACGGCGTGAGCGACGACGTGAGAGTTGTTCCGGGCGAACGGCTCGGCGTCAACGCGTCGGTGTGGAACGCGGGGGACCAGGCCGCAGATGCTACGCTTTGTGCGGCGGCAGGGCAACTGTCCTGGCGTCTGGTTTCCGACTCGAATCCGCCGGTCGACGTTCCTCGGACCCCTGCGCGGGGAGCCTGTTTGGGTTATCTCGCCACGACAGGTGCGTGGTCGCCGCTCGGTACGACACACGACCCCATCGCTCCCGGACGAGTGGCATCGGCCAGGCTCGAGGTGACGGTTCCCGAGGAACAGGACTATTCGACTCCCTACTTTCTCCGGCGGCCCCGGCTCGGCGAGCTGTACCAGTGGGATCCCGATTTTCGATCGGCCTGGGGACTGCCGTTTGAGGAGGCATTGCTCCGCCTCGTGCTCCGCTCGGGCGAGCTGGAGGATCCGCCGGTCGAGATCGCCTTTCGGGGCAACGACCAGGCGTCAGGGGAATTCCGCCGCCCCGTGGTCGTGGTGCCGCGGGTGGATGTCCGTCTCGATCCCGAGCAGGAGCTGTGGCCCCGCGCGGCCCGGACCTCACACCGGTTCACGGTCACGCTGACGCACGGGGGACGCACACCGGCGAGCGGGCGGGTCGCGCTGCGGCTCCCCCAGGGATGGGCCCAGCCTGCCCCACAGGAGTTTCGATTTACGGAGAACGGCGCTCGGGCCTCCTTCAGCTTCAGCGTCCGCCCGCCGGCCGGCGTCACTGCGGGCAGCTTCGAGGTGACGGCGCTGGCCGTGGACGAGCACGGCCGCGGGTACGACATCGGGATTCGGACCGTGGATCACCCCCACATCCGGCCGCGGACCTGGACCCGACGGGCCGCGGCGACTGTGCGCATCGCCGATATCGTCCTTCCCCGCCTCCGTCGGCTGGCCTATGTCCGGGGTGCGGCGGATCGGGTGCCCGAGGCGCTGGAGAATGCCGGTCTTCCGACCGAGGTTATCCCCGCCACGGCGCTCATCGGCAACCTGACCCGCTACGACGCGATCGTGATCGGGCCGCGGGCCTTCGAAACCGATCCGGACCTCTCCGCAAACAACGAACGGCTGGTGGCCTATGTCAGGGCTGGCGGCACCGTGATCGTGCAGTACCAGCAGTACGGCTACTTCCTGGGTGACTACGCGCCGTTCCCCCTCACGGTTGGCGTCCGGGCGCCAGGGGCCCCGAATTCGGACGTGACGACTGCGCGGCGGCCCGGGCAGACAGGAACGCCTGCCCTGCTGGGTGGCCACGACCGGGTGACCGACGAGACTGCTCCCGTCGTTCTGGTGGATCCGGCGAGCCCTACGCTCCGGTACCCCAACCGGATCGGTCCGTCGGACTGGCAGGGCTGGGTCCAGGAGCGCGGACTTTACTTCGCGCACTCGTGGGATCCCGCCTGGCGGCCGGTTCTGGCAATGCATGACCCGGGAGAACCCCCGCTCGAGGGCGGGCTCCTGGTCGCTCGAGTGGGAAAAGGAAGCTACGTGTATACCGGCCTGAGCTTCTTCCGGCAGCTACCGGCCGGGGTGGCGGGGGCGTGGCGGCTGTTCGCCAACATGCTGGCGCTGGGCCACCCGCAGGGCGCATCAGGCCGGCGGCCGGCCGCGCCCCGCGACTCGATCAAGGTCGAGCGCGAGTGAGGGAACGCCGGGAGAACCGGAAAACAGTGCTGAGCACAGGGTACCGAGTGCCCGCACACTCGTACCCGGTACGCGGTACTCGGTATTCGGTACTGCTGACGCTGGTTTCGGCAGTTCTCCTGATCGGCTGCTCCAACGGCCGCGTTCCGCTGACGATCTACTCTCCGCACGGCCGGGATCACCTGACTCTTCTTGAGCGGGAGTTCGAACGACAACACCCCGACATCGACGTGCGGTGGTTGGACCTCGGCAGCCAGGAGGTGCTGGATCGGCTGCGGATCGAGCGGGTGAACCCGCAGGCCGATGTGTGGTTCGGCGGTCCGACCACTCTGTTCCAGCGTGGGGCGGCGGAGTCCCTGCTGGCTCCCTACCGGCCGAGTTGGGCCGGCGCCGTCGATTCGGGCGGGGTTGGCCCAAACCAGCTCTACTATCCTGCCTATCGAACTCCGGCGGTCATCGCCTACAACAACAGGGCGGTTCCCGACTCCCTCGCCCCGCGGGACTGGGACGACGTCCTGGCACCCCGGTGGCGGGACCGGGTGCTGATCCGGGACCCGGTGGCCAGCGGAACCATGCGTGCCATCTGGGGCCTGATCATCGAGCGAAGCCTCAGGCAGACCGGTGATACGGGCTGGGGCATGGCCTGGCTTCGCCGGCTGGACGGCCAGACCCGAACGTATGCGCTGTCGCCGGCCCTGCTGGACGCCAAGCTTGCCCGGCAGGAAGGGCTGGTCACCCTCTGGGACCTGCCTGACATCCTGATTTCCCGCAGCAAGGGAATGCCGTTCGGATACGTGTTCCCGCGGAGCGGTACCCCCGTGATCGACGATGCGATCGCGCTGGTGCGTGGCTGCCGACACCCGGACGTTGCCAAGGTGTTCATTGAATACGTGGGAAGCGTTCCGGGCCAGTTGATCGCGGCGGAGCGGGTGTTCCGCCTTCCAGCCCGCCGCGATCTGCCGCCAGCCCAGGTGCCGGCATGGGTCGCCGAAGTGGAGCGGGCGATGGTCGTGGAACCGATGGACTGGGACCTGCTGTCGCGCGAAGGGCCGAAGTGGATGAGCTACTGGGATCAACAGGTGCGGAACACCGGGAAGGCAAGATGAGAGTACCCAGTACTGAGTACCGAGTACCGAGTACACGGCCCCGGGCTCCCACCGCTTCCGGCCGTCCGATCTCAACGGCGCGGGCGACGGCGCATCGCAGGAGACCTGCCCCCTTCCCGACTGTACTCGGTACTCGGTACGCGGTACTCGGTACATCGTTTCGAGCTCCCTGCCGATGACCTACCTCCACCTCGAATCTCTGACCCGCCGCTTCACCGAGACGGCCGGTGTCTTCGACCTCTCACTGGGGCTGGAGCGGGGGAGGACACTGGCGCTGCTGGGGCCGAGTGGCAGCGGCAAGACCACGACCCTGAGGCTCCTGGGAGGCTTCGAGCAACCTGACCGTGGTCGAATCATCGTGGACGGCGAGGACGTAGTGCCACTTCGCCCCGAGCGCCGGCGATTCGGCATGGTGTTTCAGCACTACGCGCTCTTCCCGCACCTCGACGTCGGCATGAATGTCGCCTTCGGCCTCGAGGCGCTCGGGGTCTCAACCGTGGATGCCACGCGCCGGGTGGCAGAGGCGCTTGCGCTGGTGGATCTCACGGGATTCGAGCGGCGTCGGGTCGCAGAGCTGTCCGGAGGGCAACAGCAACGCGTGGCATTGGCGCGGGCGATCGCGCCTGAGCCTCGAGTCCTGCTGCTGGACGAGCCGCTGTCGAATCTGGACCCGGCCCTCCGCGAACGCACGCGACGAGAGCTCCGGGCGGTGATCCGCCGCATCGGGATCACGACCGTCATCGTGACTCACGAGCAGGACGATGCCTTCGATCTCGGCGATGTGATTGCCGTCCTGCGGGAAGGACGGCTGGAGCAGGTGGCCCCTCCGGAGGTCCTGTATCGCGAGCCGGCTACGCCGTTCGTGGGTGCATTCGTGGGACGTTCCAGCTGGTTGCTGGGGGTCGTCGGGACCGACGGAATCGTGGAGGTGGAGAATACAGCCTGGCGGCTGGGCTCCTCGTCGGCTTGGGAGGGAGGGAGCCGGGTGCGGCTCCTGGTACGGCCGGAAGCGCTGCGGTTTGCCGGGGCGGGCGAGGACGGGCTCCGGATCATGGTGACCGACCGGCGCTTCGCCGGGGCCAGCACCTTCTATCTGGTCGCCACCGCGAGCGGTGCGGTTGTGGAGGTGAGTGCCACGCCGGAGGCGGCCGTCGTGGGTCAGCCGGCGGTGCTGGTTCCGGTCAGCGATCCCGCGGATCGCGATTTCCTGGTGCGGTGCTTTCCGGCGGAGCCCGCATGACCGGGAGGCCTCGTCGCTGGGGGGCGGTGGCCCTGGTGATAGTGCTGGCCTGGCTGGTGGTGTACCCGCTCCTGCTGGTCGCCGGCGAGAGCGTGCACGGGGCAAGCGGTTTCAGCCTGGAGCACTTTCGCAGATTTCTCGTCGAGCCCAGGGAATGGCATGTATTGTGGGCCAGCCTGTGGATCTCGGTGGCAAGCGTGATTCTGGCCGCGGGGTTGGGAATCCCCCTCGCGTTCCTCTTCGAACAAACCGAGTTTCCCGGCCGGCGGCTGCTGGGAGCGCTGGTGGCGCTGCCCGTGGTACTGCCTCCCCTCGTCGGGGTGATCGCCTTCCTCTTTCTCTATGGCGAGACTGGGTTCGTCGCCCGATTGGTGCAGGCCGCATTGGGACTCGAAGACCCGCCATGGCGGCTGGAAGGGGCCTGGGCCATCCTGCTGGTACACGCCTATTCGATGTACGTCTACTTCTATCTCTTCACCCGGGCCGGGTTGGCGACCCTGGACCATGCAGCCCTGGAGGCGGCCCATTCCCTTGGGGCAGGCCGCTGGCGGACCCTGCGGCGGGTGACCCTCCCGCTGCTGGCGCCCTCACTGCGCGGCGCCGCGCTGCTCACCTTCATGACTGCGCTGGCCTCGTTCAGTGCGCCGTACATCTTCGGCGGCGGGTTTCGGGTCATGCCGACCCAGATCGTGTTTACCCGGCTCAACGGCGATTACGGTCTGGCGATGGTGCAGACCGTCATCCTGAGCCTGGTAGCGCTGCTCGGACTGGGGCTCGCCGGCGAAGGGAGGGCGCCGGTCGGGGCGACCGCGGGCAAGGGCCTGCCTCCGGCCGTGGCCCCGATCCGTGGCGCCGCGCTTCGGCGGGCCGCCACGATCGGGGGCTGGATCCTGGGCGTCCTTCTGCTCCTGCCACATCTGACTCTGCTGTTGCTGAGCTTCGTCCCGGTGGGGACATGGACGATCGAGACGCTCCCGCCCGCGTACACCATGGGCAACTATGTGACCCTGGTGACCGAACCGGAGCGGCTCCGTCCACTGGTCAACAGTCTGTGGATGGCCACATCGGCGACGCTGCTGGCCTTGCTGGTTGCGGTGGCCACGGGAGTGCTGGTGGCGCGTCGTCCCGGCCGGCTGGCCTGGCTCATCGAACAGTTGCTTGTGCTCCCCTGGCTGGTGCCCGGCACTGTGTTCGCAGTCGCGCTGGCGACCGCCTTCAGCGTCCACGCACCGTGGGCCGGTCGGCTGGTGCTGGTGGGTACCGTGTGGATTCTCCCGCTCGCCTACCTGGTGCGGAATCTTCCCATGGCAAGCCGGGCCGTGCTGGCTGGGTTCCGGAACCTCGACCCCGCGCTGGAGGAGGCCGCCGCCTCCCTGGGCGCGGGGCGATGGCGCAGGCTGGCGCGGGTGACGCTCCCGCTGCTCAAGCCCGCGCTGGCCGCGGGCGCGACGCTGGCATTCGTGACAGCGCTGGGTGATTTCGTGACATCCATCATTCTCTACACCTATGACACGCGGCCACTTTCCCTCGAGATCCTGGCGAGCCTGCGCCAGGGTGACGTGGGAGTGGCCGCCGCGTATGGGGTGCTCCTCATGGCCCTCTCCGCGCTGGTGTTCGGGCTGGGCAGCGAGCGGAAGGTGGTAACCCGGTGACCGAAGCCCCACGCGCCCGGAGCGAGCTGAAGCAGCTCTCCGTGCTCATCGCGACCTGCTGTATCGACATGATGGGCTTCGCGATGGTCCTGCCGCTGCTTCCGTTCTACGCGCTGAAGCTCAACGCCAGCGCTGAGGTCATCGGCCTGATGACCGCGACCTTTTCGGTGGCGCAGCTCCTGACCGCGCCCTACTGGGGCCGTTTGTCCGACCGCTATGGCCGTCGTCCCGCGCTGCTGGTCGGCCTGTCCGCATCGGCCGTGGCGTATGTCATCTTCGGTCTGGCGGGGACGATCTGGCTCCTGTTCCTGTCGCGGCTGGTCCAGGGTGCCGGTGGTGGGACGACGGGGGTCGCGCAGGCATATGTCGCGGATACGGTCCGGCCGTCGGGCCGGGCCAAGGCGCTGGGCTGGCTCTCTGCCGCGACCAGCGCCGGCGTGGCCATCGGCCCCGCGATCGGCTCCCTCAGCCACGCGGTCTTCGGCCCTGCCGCCCCGGGGCTGGTCGCGGCGGGGTTGTGCCTGATCAACGTGGTCTTCGCGTGGCGCTGGCTGCCGGAATCGCGTCGGCCGGCGGGCTCGGCCGGCACGGCCGTCCTGCGCAAACCGGTCTGGAAGGCGGCGGCCGAGGTTGTTGAGCATCCCGCCCGGCCGGTGTCTCGGCTGATCTGGATCTACGGGGTGGGAATGCTGGCGTTCTCCTGCCTCACATCGGTTCTGGCGCTCTACCTCGACGCGGAGTTCGCCATCACCGAAAAAACCATCGGTTACTTCTACAGCTACGTCGGTGTGCTGTCCTTCGTCATGCGGTCACTGCTGCTCGGATCCATCGTGGCCCGATTCGGGGAAACCCGCACCATGCGGATGGGGACCTGGATCCTGGTGGCTGGGCTCGCCGGGTATACCGTAGTGCCCAACCTGTGGTGGCTGGCTGCCACCATCCCGCTGGTCCCGATTGGAACCGCACTGCTCTTTCCCAGTACCACGGCGTTGATGTCCCGCGCCTCGACCAAGGAAGAGCTGGGCACCACCATGGGTGTGGCCCAGGCCTTCGCGGGCATCGCGCGGGTGGCGGCGCCGGTGGTAGCCACGGTCGCCTTCCAGCGGCTGGGCCACCCAGCGCCGTTCTACCTCGCTGCCGGCATTGTGGCCCTGGTGGGGCTCATGGCGATGCGGGTCGAGCACATCCCGTCGCACACCGGCGAGACGCCCGTCCCGGTGGCGGAGTCGGCAGGAGGAAAGGCGCCGGGAAGCGCCTAGAATTCGGCGCCGAGGGCCAGATTCAGGTGCCCCGCCGTGCGTTTCTCGGTGCCCGGGCCGTACGTCGTGGCGATGTGCCGGTACTCCAGGCCGACGATGACCGGGGCGGGACGCCAATGCAGGTGCCCGCCGATGGTTTCGTTCTTGAGCCGCTGGGTGGCGGGGTCCAGATCCTGATTCTTGGGATCGTCGATGCCATAGCTCACTCCCAGCTCGACATCCGGACGAGGCTTGACCAGCAGCTGCCCCCAGCCACCATGGGTGCGCACCAGTCTCCCGCCCACACCGAAGTTCTGCCCGATCGCCCCTCCGCCCAGTCCGGCGATGCCCTCGCCCGCGAACGCTTCGCCGCGAATCTCGACCACCTGACCCAGGGGCATTTGCAGCTGGGCGGCGGCAGCGCGGGACTCGAGCAGCGAGTCCCCCGGGGTATCGAGCCATCCCAGGTGGCCGCCAACGCTGAGTTCCCCCTGCCGCCTCCCGGTACCGAACCGGAGCCGCAGGCGGCTCTGCAGGTAGGGCCGCTTGGAGCGTTCGGCCGGGTCGGACTGGGTGAGGAAGGGACCCTGTGCGACGTACCCGGTTGGGGCCAGCGCGGCCCCTTCCAGCTCGAGCCGCGTGGCCCCAGTCACGAGAGTGCCTGTTGCCCGCAGCTGGGGGATCCACAGCCAGAGGTTGCCGGAGCCGGACAACGCGGGGAGCCCGATACTGGCGAGCGAGGACGGATTGAGCTCGGCGATTGGCGGGACCTCCTGTCCGGCCAGTACCCGGAAGCGAGGCCACGCCAGCTCTGCCCACGCCCGCCGTATCCGTAGCAGCGGGAAAGTGCGCCCGCCGTTGGAGGGTTGTTGCCCGCCCCAGAAATCCACGTCCAGCTCGGCCCTGAAATCGGCGCCCGCCACATCGGCAAGGAACGCCCGGGTCTGCACCCGGGTCTGCCGCATGGTTGCGCCCAGGTTCGACGTAGTGTCCCCCGCGTCGCGCCGGGCCACGAACTGGGGCAGGTCGCTGTTATTGGTTCCCGTCGAGGTGTAGAAGGCGTTCATGAGCACGGTGGCCGTGAAGCTCACTTCGGGCGCCGGCCGATCCTGGGCTCGCAGGGGGAGCGCCCATGGCGACAGCAGCGCCAGGGCGCCCACGAGTTGAAGCAGTCGCATCGCGATGTCGTTCCGGTTTACGGTTGACGCCTTGCGGGGCCGTGGGGTAAGCTACCCTCGATGAGAAAGATACGCCGCCGACCCTTGGGATGGCTCCGGCTCCTGGGGCTGCTGCTCCCGCTCGCCACCCCGCTCGCTGGTCAGGCAGGGAGCACCATTACGGGCCAGGTCACTCTCCTCGAGAAGAACGACCGGCCGGTTGGGGACGTGGCTCAGACGGTTCTCTGGCTCGCCGGAACGGAAGCCCCCCCGGAAGAGGCGAGCCGGGTGGACATGGCCACGGAGGGGAAGCAGTTCGTGCCTCGGATTCTGGTGGTGGCCGCGGGTTCCACGGTCGCCTTCCCCAACCACGATCCGTTCAACCACAACGTTTTCTCGCTGTCACCTGCCGGGCCCTTTGACCTGGGCCTGTACGGGCGGGGCGAGGCCAAGACGGCCAGCTTCCCGCGGACCGGGGTGATTCGGGTGTACTGTAACGTCCACGCCCAAATGCGGGGCCTGATCCTGGTCCTGGAGAGTTCGCTGCACACCCAGCCGGGCGGGGACGGAGGTTTTCAATTCGAGGGGGTGCCTCCGGGTGATTATGTCCTGCATGCCTGGCACGAGCGGGCAGGTGAGGTGACGCAACCGGTCAAGGTCACCGGCCGGAGCCAGCCCCCCCTGGCGCTCACCCTCGATGCCCGAGGGTACCGTTTCGTCCAGCATAAGGACAAGAACGGCCAGTCCTACTACGACCGGAGTCGACGCTATTAGGTCGCTCGCGCTTCGGGGTCTCGGACTCAAGCTGTTTCTGGCTATCGTCCTGGTCGTCGCACTGACGCTGGGCGGGGCGCTTGCGCTGATCCAGATGAGGGCCAATCAGGCGGCCGACGCCGCCATCGACCGCGGGCTCGTCGCCACGCAGTCTGCCATCGAGGACGCGCTGGCGAGCCGGAGCCAGGCGGTGCAGCAGGTCGCCAGGGTGCTGGCCCAGGTCCCGAGCTACATCGTGCGGATCGACGAGGCGCTGCGGACCGGCGCCCGGGACGACATCTTCGATCAGGCCGAGGAGTTTCGTGACCAGGCGGGCGCGACCTGGGCGATCATTACCGACCGGAGCGGCGTGGTGCAGGCCTCCAGTCGCTCACCGGCGATACACGGTGAACCGCTGGGCGGGCCGCTGGTGGAATCCGCCCTGGCGGGCGGGACCGCCGAAGGCGTGTGGATCGAGACCCAGGACGGGATCGACTCGCTCTTCCAGGCGGTGTCGGTGCCGCTTGCGGCGCGCGGAGCCGCGGTCTCCGGGGCACTCATTCTGGCCGTTCCCGTGGACGGCGCCCTCGCCGAGCGCCTGAAGCGCCAGACCGCGTCGGAGGTGGTGTTCACCATCTTCGATACCCTGGGCAAACCACAAAGCGTCGTTGCTTCTACCCTGCCCACCGCGACCATCGACTCTGCCCTCCGCGCGCGCTATGTCGATTTGCCCGGCGTGACCGATTCGGTGCAATCCCGGCTGCGCATCCAGGCGGCCGGCCGGACCTGGATCGCCGCCGCCGGCCCGCTGCGGACCGCTTCGGGACTTCTGGTCGGCGAGTACGCCGGGCTGCGGGCCCGGCAGGCGGAGCTGGCCCCGTTCACCGCCCTGCAGCGCTCGGTGCTCTACGCGTTTCTGGGGGCGCTCGCGGTGGCACTGGTGATCTCGCTCTTTCTCGCCCGCCAGATCACCGACCCGGTGCGGCGACTGGTGGCGATCACGCGGAATGTTGCCGAGGGCCGGTACACCGGCGAAGTCGAGATCACGTCGCGCGATGAGATCGGCGAGCTGGCGGAGGCCTTTCAGGGGATGCTGAGCGAGCTCCGTGAGAAGCAGCGTCTCGTGGAATTCCTGGGATCCTCCCCGACCAATGTCCGGACTCAGGTGATCCCGCCCCAGACCCGGGTCACTGGCAGCGGCGGCGAGTTTGGAGTCGGTGGCGTCCTCGCCGGCCGCTACGAGATTCGGGAGAAGCTGGGAGCAGGGGGGATGGGCGTGGTCTACCGGGCGTTCGACCGGGAGCTCAAGGAGTCAGTGGCGATCAAGACCCTTCGGCCCGAGCTGGTGGGCGATCCCACCCTGCTCGAGCGCTTCAAGCAGGAGATACGGCTGGCCCGTCGGATCTCCCATCCGAACGTGGTGCGGACCCATGACCTCGGTGAAGCCGGGGGCCTGTACTTCATCACCATGGAATTCGTCGAGGGCACCGGGCTCGACGAGGTAATTCGCCGCCGTGGCGCCCTCCCCCTGGCCGTCACGCTCACCATCGGGCGGCAGCTGTGCCGCGCCCTCGAGGTGGCACATGCGCAGGGCATTGTTCACCGCGACATCAAGCCCCCGAATCTAGTGGTCGATGCCCAGGGATTCCTCAAGGTCATGGACTTCGGGATCGCCCGCCTGGTGGAGGGCCGTCAGGTGGCTGGGGCTCCGGGGCTCACCGCCGCAGGTTCGGTGATCGGGACCCCGGAGTACATGGCGCCGGAGCAGCTGCTGGGCCACGCGGTCGACGGCCGGGCGGACCTCTACGCCACGGGTGTCGTGCTGTTTGAGTGCGCCACCGGGAAGCGGCTCTTTACCGGCGACTCCTTCGCGACCGTTCTCATGAAGCAGGTGCAGGAGCCTCCCCCCGATCCCCGCACCGTCGTGCCGGCCTTACCCGAGGGGTTTTCGGCCGTCGTTCTCCGGGCGCTGGCCAAGGAGCCCGAGCAGAGATGGCAGACGGCCACCGATCTCCTCCATGCCCTGGAAGCCATCCGCACCTGAGCCCCGAAGGGGATCGTGAGCGACGACGACCGGCTGTCCCGGCTGGAACACCGGCTCGAGGTACTCGAAGGGCTCGTCCGGCAGCTGCTGGCGCAGGCTGCCGAGGCCAGGGCCTCCGATGTGACCACCGTGCCCCGGGTACGCGGTAGCGCCCCGCAGGAGCCGCACCTCGTCCCCCCGCCCCAGACTCCGTCAGGCACGCCATCCGGCAGTGAAATCGGGATGGCCCCGGCGCGCGATGCGGGGTATCCGATTCCAGCCGCGTCCCGGGAATTCCGGACCCCCTTAGTCAGCGAACAGTGGCTGGGCCAGCGGGGGCTGCTCGCTGTCGGTGTGATCTTCGTGATCCTGGCGGCGGGGTACCTGCTCAAGCTCTCCTTCGATCGGGGCTGGGTGTCGCCCGTGGTGCGGTGTATCGGCGGGACGATCATCGGAGCCGCGGTCGCGCTGCTCGGCTGGCGCCTGCACGGCCGGGGCACACGGACATACGGGGCGGCCCTGATCGGCTGCGGGGCGGCCATCGTCTACCTGGCGGTGTGGGCCGCGGCGAGACTGTACCAGTTCCTGGCCCCAACCCCCGCGATCGGCGCGCTCGCGCTGGTCTCGCTCAGCCTCGCCGCAATTGCTCTCGCCATCGATGTCCAGGCCCTGGGTGCCGCCGCCGCGCTCGGTGCGCTCTTCGCTCCGGTCCTGGTCGGGCGGGAAACCGGCAGTGTCAATCTGCTGCTGGTCTACCTTGGGGCCATGGCGGCCGCCCTGGGCTGGGTCGCGGCCTACCGCCGCTGGCGGATCGCGGCCAGCGTCATCGCGCTGGCCTACTTTGGGGTCGCGAGCTCCGGCATCGTGAAGGCTGCCGACCCCGCCGGCCTCTACCTCTACGCCATCCTGGGCGGGGCCCTTGGACTCTATGTCGGGCTCCGCGAGCGCTGGGCCGAGACCCGGCTGCTTTCCTTTGGCGGCGGCTGGTCGGTCCTGGCCGCGGCGAACGACATTGCAACCAGCCGTTGGCCGACCCTGCTCGGAGGCGTCGTGATCACGGCTCCGGTCTGGTGGCGGGCGCTTACTGCTGGAGCGGTGTGGCCCGGCCGGCCTTCGCCCGTCGACAGATCGGAGCGCAGTGCCGCCCTGGGTGAGTCATTCTATTTCTTCGCCTCGCCGATTCTGCTGGGGTGGGCACTGTACCAGGTCGCACCGCGGACCTTCGATGCCGACCGGGGGCTGGCCCCTCTGCTGGTAGCGGTTCCATACCTCATGGTCGGCTTGTCGCGTGCCGGGAGGCTCCCATTCGCGGTGGTGGGAGCGGTGGCCCTGGTCGTGGCCGCATTCCGGCAATGGCCGGGCCTCGAGGCGACGTGGGCCCTCCTCGTGGGGGCCGGCCTCTGGGCGATGCTGGATCGAAGCCTCGGGCGATTCGACGGCCGCTGGTACGCGGTTGGCACCCTGACTGTCGCCCTCTGGCACCTTCTCGTATACGATCTCCCGTCTCGCCCCTCGACGGAGGCGGCCTTCGTCGGCGCATGGGCGGGGTCGCTCTGGTGGGCGATTGTCACCGGCGCAGTACTCGCGACGATTTTTTCGGACCAGGAGGCCTCCGTGGGTTCGCGGGAGGCCCGGCCCGGCCCGATTCTCTGGGTGCTCGCGGGGGTACTTCTCCTCGGGGGCGTGACCGGGGAGCTGACGCGGGCGTTCCGGCTGAGCGAGCTCGCCCGCTCGACGGCCGATCTCGCGGGTGGCCTGAGTGTGAGCGCTTGGTGGATCTGCTTCGCGGCCGGCTGCTTCTTCGCCGGTTTCCGGCGAGGGGTCCAGCCGCTTCGCATCGCGGGTTTCCTGGTGGCCGGGCTGGCGCTCCTGAAGGTGGTCTTCGTGGATCTCTCGGAGCTCGATGCCCTGTATCGTGTTGGCTCGGCCTTCATCCTGGGGGTCGTGTCCCTCGCAGTTGCCTACGCCTATCACCGGACCGGGGTTCCGGAATGAGGCTTTCTGCGATTGCAGATTCGCCCGCGCCTGTGTAGCCTCCCCACCTCATGTCACTCGCCCCGATCAGGACCTTGAGCCCAGCGGATCTGGCGGACGCCACCTGGGAAGATCTGCAACCGCTCTATCGGGAGCTGGTAGAGCGGCCGATCGATGCCGGCTCCCTCGCGCGCTGGCTGGCCGACTGGTCACGCCTCGAGGAAGTGGTCACCGAGGCGGCGGCCCAGGCCATGATCGCCTACACCTGTGATACGGCTGACGAGGCCAAGGAGGCCGCTCACCTCCGGTTCAGCGCCGAGATCCTGCCGAAGATGGAGGAGCTTGAGGTTGAGCTGGCCCGCCGACTGCTGGCGTCCGGGTATACCAGCCCGGAACTCGAGGTGACGCTGGCGCGCTTCCGCACGGCCGCCGAGTTGTTTCGGGAGGAGAACGTACCGCTGCATACCGCCATCGAAGAGCTGAGCGCCGAGTACCAGAAGGTGACGGGCGGCTTGACTGTAGCCTGGGACGGGGTGGAGAAAACCCTCCCTGAACTGCAGCCCTTCCTGCAGTCGCCGGACCGCACCGTTCGCGAACGGGCCTTCCGCCTGGGTTGCGGGGCCTACACCGCCAGACGGGATGAGCTGGCAGGTATCTTCGACAAGCTCTTCGACTTTCGGATCCGGGTGGCGCGCAACGCCGGGTTCGACGACTATCAGGCGTACACCTTCCGGGCAAAGTGCCGCTTCGATTACACCCCCGATGATTGCCGCCGTTTCCATGAGGCCGTGGAATCGGTCGTGGCACCGGTTCTGGCCCGGGTCATGGCCCGGCGTCAGGCCCGGCTCGGCGTGGAGACGCTGCGCCCCTGGGACGTCGGCCCCGATCCGAAAGGCCGCGAGCCGCTGAGGCCCTTCCGGGAGGCCGAGGAGCTGGTCGGAAAGAGCCGGCAGATCGTGGGGAAGGTCGCCCCCGCCTTTGGATCGGCCTTCCAGACCATGATAGATGAACGGCTGCTCGATCTCGGTGTCAGAAAGGGGAAGGCACCGGGGGGCTACTGTGAGACGCTCCACTATCGCGGCCGGCCCTTCATCTTCATGAACGCGGTGGGAGTTCTCGACGACGTCTCCACCCTGCTGCATGAGGCAGGGCATGCGTTCCACGCCTTCGAAGCTCATGGCCAACCGCTGATATGGTTGCGCCACCCGGGGCTCGAGATGTGCGAACTGGCCTCGATGTCCATGGAGCTCCTGGCCGCGCCCTACCTCGGTCGAGAGCATGGGGGGTTCTTCAGTCCCGAGGAGTTGGCCCGCGCCCGCGCCGAACACCTCGAAGACGTACTGGTCACCCTGGCCCATGTGGCCTCGGTCGATGCGTTCCAGAGCTGGATTTACACCAGCGGTGAAGGCCACGACCGGAATGCGCGAGATCAGGCTTGGCTCCGGCTTCGCAGCCGATTTGAGCGAGGTGTGGACTGGACCGGTCTCGATCAGGAACGGATCAGCCGCTGGTACCGTCAGCTGCACGTCTTCCTGTATCCGTTCTACTACATTGAGTACGGTATCGCCCAGATTGGTGCACTCCAGGTATGGCGCAACAGCCTGCACGATCAGGGAGACGCCGTCCGCCGGTACCGCCAGGCCTTGGCGCTCGGAAATACCCGTTCTCTTCCCGAGCTGTACCGGGTCGCCGGCGTGGAACTCAGCTTTGATGCAAGGGTGATCGGCGAGCTGGTCGATCTGGTGGAGGTGGAGCTGGACCGGTGGCAGCGCTGACGCGCGGCATCGCTACCCGGCTCGCCGTTGCGCGCCCGCACCATCCCAGGCAAGATTGTACCCCTCGCAGGCCGTGGCTGGACTCAGGTTTCTCCCGTCGGAGCGCACGCATGGCGAAGGAAGAAGGCATTGAGATGGAAGGTGTCGTTTCCGAGGTGCTGCCGGACCGCAATTACCGGGTGCTCCTCGAGAATGGACATTCCATTCTCGCCTACGCGGCCGGGAAGATGAGCAAGTTCAAGATCCGGGTGCTGGAGGGTGACCGGGTCACCGTGGTTCTCTCCCCATACGACCTGACCCGGGGCCGGGTGATCTATCGCCACAAGTAGAGACGGTTGACGGAGAAACGCTCCGGCTCCCATCCAAGGCAGGCAACCGACAAAGGGCCGGGATCACTCCCGGCCCTTCGCGCGCCGCCCACCCGCTGGAAAGGGGCGGCTACTTCAGTTTGGTGACGTTCTCCGCCGCGGGCCCCTTCGCCCCTTCGACGATGTCGAACTCGACCCGCTCACCCTCCGAGAGGCTGCGAAATCCGTCGGCTTTGATGGCGGTGTGGTGGACGAAGCAGTCCTTGGAGCCGTTTTCGGGGGTAATGAAGCCGTAACCCTTGGCGTCGTTGAACCACTTCACCGTTCCGGTGACGCGAGGCATACTGCAGTACTCCATGCGGAGGGGAACATCGTCGGGGTCCGGAGGATCCGATAGACCACCGACAGGGACAATGAGCCCGAATAGGACCGGCTCACGACTGCAAAAAGACCCGGGCTAGTTGCCCGGGTCGCGCAGTTATCCATAAGGGAAATTCTGCTCGATTGCTACCCGGCCATGGCATCTGGCCAACTCCAGCCGCGATAAAGATGGGGCCTCGGACTCCGGCGTCAAGAGGGGACAGCAGTCCAGCCACCCCGGTCCGTCCCCGGCCCCGTCAGGGCTTCCACCACTTGAGGGCTGCCTTGGCCCACTCGCCGCTCCGGCGCCGGAGGCCCCGACCGGTGGCCCGATTCAGGGCCTGCAGGAATTCGGGGGCGGAGGGAAACCGTTGCTCGACCTCGGCGTGCAGGGCGCGCTCGAGGACCAGGGCGACGTCCTCCACCAGGTCCGGACGGCGGGTCCGCAGCTCGGGCCGCTGATTGGTGGTCTGCCGGGTGAGAACCTGTTCGACCGTCTGGCCGGTGAAGGGGGGCTCACCCAGCAACGCGAAATACGCGACGGCGGCCAGACTATAAAGGTCCGATCGCTGGTCCACGCGCTCGCCCAGCAGCTGCTCGGGGCTGGCAAACATGGGGGTCCCGCTCTGGCTGGTGGCGCCTCCGAAGCGGCCCTGGGCACGCAGCGCCAGCGCCAGACCGAAGTCGGTGATCTGGAGGCTGCCGGTCTGGTCGATCAGCATGTTCTCGGGCTTGAGGTCCCGATGGACCAACCCGATCGCGTGCGCCTGCGCCAGGGCGCTGAGAGCCTCGCGCAGGAGCCGCATGACCTTTTCCGGGCGCAGGGGTCCCTCCTGCTCCACGAGCTGCGCCAGGTTAGGGCCCTTCACCAGTTCCATGGTGTACCAGATCAGCCCTGAGCGCCCGCCGATATCATAGATGGCCACGATATTCGGATGGTTGAGGCGGGCCGCCAGCTGGGCCTCGCGCCGGAACCGTTCAACGACCACCGGTTCGGCCGTCAGGTGCGGGTGAAGCACCTTGATGGCGACCTCCCGTTCCAGGTGGAGGTCGCGCACTCGGTACACCCGGCCGTAGCCGCCGCGGCCCAGTGGCGAGAGCAGCTCGTAGTCGTCGCCCAGCGCGCGGCGCAGGCGCTTCTCCCACCGACGCCCATCTTCGCTCCCCTCGGTAGACAGCAGCCGCGGATTCGGGGCCACCAAGGGCGCAGGGTTCTCGAACGTGCCGGCGTCCGACGCGAAATCCTCGAGCATCTCCGCCGCGCTCGAGTAGCGATCGTCAGCCGCGGGCAGCAGGGCTCGTACCAGGATCCGTTCAATTGCCTTGGGGCAGTTGGGCCGGAGTTCGGAGGGGCGTTTGAGATCGCGGGAATCGAGGGGAGGCTCGTGGCCGGTGACCGCGAAGTACAGGATAGCGCCCGCTGTGTAGATGTCGCTGGCTGTGTCGCCGGTTGCCCCGTCGCGCACTTCGGGTGCCATGAAAGGCTGTCCGCCCGGGATCTCGTCCGGGGGAACAGCCGGCAGCGTCCAGTTGCAGAACCGCAGATCGGTCACCGTGGCGCGCCCGCCAAGGTTGACCAGCACGGACGTTGGCGCGATCCGCCGGACAATGATACCGAAGGAATGCGCGTGTTCGAGGCCACTCAGGATGTCGCGAGCGAGCATGTGCACGGAGGGAAAGGGGCGGGGGCCTCGATGGACTGCGTCCTGCAGGCTCTCGCCCTCGATCCAGTTCCCCACCCGGTAGGCGATGTCTCCGATGACCGCGGCGTCGTACACGTGGCGGATCGCCGGATGGTCGAGTTGGGCGAGGGCTTCTGCCTCGCGGAGGAACCAGGCCCTGGTCTGGTCGTTCGGATAGAGATTGACGCGCAGGGAGACCCGGCGAGACAGGAGCCGGTCCTGGGCCGTGAACAGCACTCGCTCGCGCGAAGCGGCGACCATGGTCTCCAGCCGGAACCGGTGGCCCAGGGCGGCCTCCACGCGCTCGAAAATCGTGAGCGGGGGCGGAGTAGTCATAGCCACGGGGTTCAGCCCTCCGCGAGCAGCGGGATGGGGCGGGCGCCGCGTCGGCGCTCGATGCGTCCTCGCTCACCACACCGGGACCGGCTGCACCACCGCCGTGAGAGGCTCGGGGACGCGTCGGCGAAATAGAGCCCGCACTCCGGATTGGCGCACCGACGCACGCTCTCCAGCGGGTTGGCCAGGGTCTGGGCCGCGGAGCGCGCCAGCGCCTCGAGAGCAGAGGGCGGCCGCCCGGGCGCAAACCGGAGGTGCCAGGCGCCTCCGATCCGGACCAGTTGTTCCTTCCCCTCGAGCGTCAGGAGCCTGGTGTTGATGGCCTCGATGGCCGCCGGCGGCGGTGCGCGACGGATATCCAGGGCGCGCGCCAGGCTGAGGAGCAGCGTGCGGAAGCGTACCGCGTTCTGGAAATCGGCTCTCACGGTGGGCGGCTCTACCCGGAGTGCCGTGGTCCACCTGAGCCATGCAGCCGGGTTGGGCAGGCTGTCCCGGCCATTGGGGGGAGTGGCGGCCGTGTTCACGAACTCGAGCCAGAGCGCGTCGCCGAGCAGGAGAAACTCGGGGTCGGGCATCGTCAGCCCTCCCCGGCGGTCTCGACCGTGTCCCTTCCTCCGCGCTTGGCGCGATAGAGCGCGGCATCGGCCGCTCCGAGAATGGTATCCGGCGTCTCCCCATGACGGGGCGACTCGGCAATCCCCATACTCAGCGATGGGCGGCCGAACTCGGGATGGTGTTTCTCCAGCTGGGCCACGGCCCGTTGCACCCGGTTAACAAAGATCCCGGCCTCTTCGGCGGTCGTCATCGGCAGAATGACCAGAAATTCGTCGCCGCCCATCCGGCCCACGGCATCGAGGGACCGGCACTGCTGCTTGAGGATCCGTGACACCTCAGTCAGCAGGCGGTCTCCGGCGGCGTGCCCCAGCGTGTCGTTGATCTGCTTGAAGCGATCGACGTCGATCACCACGACGCTGGTCCGAATATGGTGGCGCTGGGTTCGGGACAGTTCTCCGGCGAGACGTTCCTCCATGGCTCTTCGGTTGGACAAGCCCGTGAGCGGGTCGCTGGTGGCCGCGCTCTGCAGCTGTTCCACCAACTGGGCGTTCTTGAGGGCGATTGCCGCCGCGAGAGCGAGGGTGCCGGCGAGGTCGCACTCGGCCGCACCGAAGGTCTGGTCGTGCAGCCGCGGTCCCAAGGCCAGGACAGCCAGCCGCTCGGTACCGGTGTCCAGCGACACCGCGACCTGGGCCGTGCTCGGGAACAGCTTCGCGATGGCGGGGTCCCCGGTCGTAGCGACCGAGCTGTTCGGCGGCATCGCCCGGTCCAGATGGGCCCGGTTGATGGGGCTGAGCGACATCGATCCCCGCAATGACCGCACGACCTTGGGGACATACACCTCGCCCAGCGGCCGGTACAGGCAGCCCCACCAGCAGAAGAAGACCTCAGCGAGGAAGTCGAGGACTAGGTTCTCGGTCTCCTCAGCCGAGTGTGCCGAGACCAGCAGCCGCGCCACCTGGCGCAGGGCGCGCAGCTGAAACATCGCGTCTTCCAGCTGGCTCTGCCGGTCGCGCAGCACCCCATGCAGCTCCAGCATCACCGACAGGCCGAGAGCGATGGGAGTCGCATGCGGGCGCAGCTCGGTCGCCACGGCGGGGTCGGCCACGATGGCGATCTCGGTCTGCCCGCTGCTCAGGCGAACGATTTCTACGGCACTGGTGAGCCACTCGGGTGGTGGCAGGGACGGGACCGGCGTGCCGGGAGATTGGATGCTGAACCAGATGCGGTCGCTGCCGAAGCGCCGGACCAAGGCCTCGCGGCAGCGCTCGAAGAGCTCGCCGTCGGAGCGGGCCTGGCGGCAGGCGGCCGCGAACGCGCTCGGGAGCGAAGCCAGCGAAGGCGACGCGGAGGAGGGCTCCATCGTGTTGGGCAATATACCGATGCCTACCTGCCCACGGGAGCCGGACAGGCACCGCGACCCCCTGACTGTCGCTCCGGAGCCAGCCTCGGCCTGGGTCCTTGGCCGGCCACTCCCCAAGAACCGCATGCGTGAACGAACCAGTTTGTCGTCGGTGTGGAGAATCGGATATCGCGGCCCGTCAGAGCCGGCAGCGCAAAGGGGGGAATGACGACCTGTCGAGTGAGCGACCGGGGCTTTCTCTTGGCGAGCGCCCTAGGCTCCCTCCACCTGCGCGGCGAGCCGAGCGCTCAAGCTGCGAAGCTCCACCAGCATACCTGGCCTCGGCCCGGTCGGGTGCTGCTCCAGCGTGTCAACCATCTCCCTGAACCATCCGACCACCGAGGCCGTTCCGCCCGGCGCATAACTCGACAGATATTCGGCTCCGAGCCGGCGGACATCGGTGAGGAGCGAGCCACACACATGAATCTCATTGGCAGCGGCGACCTCGAGGGCGCTCCGGTCGGCCAGGGCGAGGCCGGCCAGAAAGTCCAGCTTCCAGGCTTCCCAGCCCCGTTCCTTGCCGCGGGCGTCGTAGCGCGGCTCAACGACCTGCCGTAGGATCTCGTGTACCCGTGGCCCGAACTTGGCGGCGATCTTCTCTGCCAGCTCGTGCCGGCGAGCTGGTGAGGAATCATTGACCACCGAGCTCAGGATCCCCGCGACGATCGTGGCCTCCTCTGCTCCGTAGCGCGCCAGGATCACCGCCACGCCGGCAGGCTGCACGGGCCACGCCGAGCTGTCGCCCCGGCGTGGCGGCGGTCCGCCGTGCTTCGCCGCGAAGGCGAGGGCGTGGGCGATGCGATCGGAGAACCCGAGTGTCATGGAATGCCTAGCATTTTATGTGTCTGGATGCTGAGTCGCCACTCCGGGTGGCGCAGGCAGTACTCGACGGCTAGCGCGGTGTGGCGCGCGAGATTGGGGCCGTCCATCGGCTGCAGGAAGAAATACCGGAACCGCAGTTCCCGGTACCGCTCCGGTTCTCCCCCCTCCTGTGGAAACACCAGCTTGAGCTCATCGCCGGTGGTCAGGACAAGGGGAGCCCCCGCCTTCGGGCTCACGCAGATCCAGTCCAGCCCGGGGGGTGGGACGAGCGTCCCGTTGGTCTCGACGGCGATCTCGAACCCGGCGGCATGCAGTTGAACGGTCGCCGCCGCATCGAGCTGGAGGAGCGGCTCGCCGCCGGTGCAAACAACCAGAGGCCGGGCCTGGGCGGAGGCGTGCGCCGGCCAGGCCGCCCGGACCGCCTCCGCGAGGTCCTGGGCGGTTGCAAAGCTTCCCCCGCCGGGGCCATCGGTTCCAACGAACTCAGTGTCGCAGAACTTGCACGTCGCCTCCGCCCGGTCCGCCTCGCGGCCACTCCACAGGTTGCAGCCGGCAAAACGACAGAACACTGCCGGTCGCCCGGCGTTGGCCCCCTCTCCTTGGAGGGTGTAGAAGATCTCTTTGATGGCGTAAGGCATGGGGCAGGGGAGCGCGTCAGGGCTCGGATGCCCGAAATCTAGCGCCGGTGCCGCTCTTCTGAACGCCGCTGCCCTTCTGGTACGGAGCCGGATCTTCGATTCCATTCTCGTGGAACCCCCTGAGCCGGAGTTGGCATGCGTCACATTGGCCGCAGGCGCTTCCGTCGGGGGCCGGGTCGTAACAGCTCCGGGTCACCCCGTAGTCGAGCCCCAGACCGAGGCCGGTGGCGATGATTTCCCGTTTGGACAGGTTGATGAGCGGCGTGTGGATCCGTAGGGCCGATCCCTCGACTCCAGCGCGGGTCGCCAGCCTGGCCATCCGTTCGAAGGCCGTGATGTACTCTGGCCGGCAATCGGGGTAGCCGCTGTAGTCGAGGGCGTTCACCCCGAGGAAGATGTCCTCGGCGCCCAGGACCTCGGCCCAGGCCAGCGCGTAGGACAGGAAGATGGTGTTGCGGGCAGGCACATACGTGACCGGGATGGCCCTGGCCATCTCCTCCAGGGAGCGTCCCTTGGGGACCGGCAGATCGGAGGTGAGCGCCGACCCTCCGACGAAACGCAGATCAATGGTGACCACGGCGTGGTCCGCCACCTCCAGTAGTCGGCAGACGTCTCGGGCAGCGGCGAGCTCGACCGCGTGACGCTGGCCATACTGGAAGCTCAGGGCATACAACCGGTACCCCTCGCGCTTGGCCAGCGCAAGCGTGGTGGCGGAATCGAGCCCGCCTGAGACCAGGACGACAGCAGCGGGGAAGGAGGACATGGCCGAAAGCTAGCGTCCCAGAACGTGGCGGAGGGCTCCCTCCACCGCGGGGAACCGAAACGGATAACCGGAGGCCTGCAGCCGCTCGGGGATCACCCGTGTGCTCGCCAGGAGGAGTTCCTCGGCCATCGTGCCGAACACGGCACGAAGGACCGCGGCCGGCACGGGCAGCAGTGAGGGGCGCGAGAGGACCCTGCTCAGCGTGGCGGTGAGCTCGGCGTTGGTGACCGGCTCTGGTGCAGTGGCATTGACGGGCCCGGTGATGCTCTCCGTCAGGATCGCATGATGGATCGAACCGACAACATCGTCGATGGCGATCCAACTCACGTACTGCCGCCCGTTGCCCAGCCGTCCGCCGAGCCCCGCCCGAAACGGTGGCAGCATCTTTTCCAGCGCGCCCCCCGCGGGAGTCAAGACCATCCCCATGCGAAGGCGTATGACCCTGATCCCAGCCTGCTCGGCCGGGGCCGTGGCTGCCTCCCAAGCTTGAGCCACGCGCTCCAGGAATCCGGCCTCCCCCTCCACGCGCAGGGGCGCCTGCTCGGTGAGGACCTCCTGGCCGTGATCACCATAGATGCCAATGGCGCTGGCCGAGACAAGCACCCGCGGCGGACGCGGGAGCTGGGCGAGTGCCCTCGCCAGGAGTGCTGTGCCTTTGGTCCGGCTTTCCATGACGCGCCGTCGGTGGGCCGCAGTCCACCGACCCCCGGCGATCGACTCCCCCGCAAGGTGGACAACGGCATCTACTCCCTGCAGCCCAGCGCTCTCCAGCTGCCCGCCCGCCGGGTCCCAGCGCAGGTCGTCCGGGCCCGGTTGTCGGCGGACCAGGCGTCGAACCCGGTACCCTCCCGCGGTGAGGTAGCAGAGCAGGCCCCGGCCAACCAGCCCGGTGGCCCCGGTCATCAGAATGGTGCGCGATCCCTGCGCCGAGAACCGTTGATGTGCATGGAGGTCATGACTGAGCGTGGTGTGCTGGTAGCGAAGCACTCGCTCCAGCGAGCGGCGGACCCAGCCACCCGCCAGTGAACCAGCTGCACCGAACGGAAGCTGGTATTCGATCCGATCAACGCAGCGGCATCGGGTCTGGTCGACCGGCTCGAACAGGCGGGTATGGAGCCACCGGGCGAAGGGCCCCCCGGTGTGCTGATCCATGAACTGCCGTCCGGGTACGGCGCCGAGGGTCTTCGTCACCCAACGCCGGCGGACCGGACCGATCACCGCCTCGAGGATGACCTCGCGGTGAGCAAGGTCTCCGCTCTGCTCGATGACCCGAACCGGTGCCCAGGGTGGAATCAGCCGCTCGAACGCACCGGGACGGCCATGCCATGCGTAGGCCTCCTCCGCCGAAACCGGCAGCGTGCTCGCGAACTCGACCGCCTCGATTGCCATGCAGTCCGGGTGGTTGGGGTGCTGGTAGATTAATACGCCTTCCCCAGCGGCCTGGCGCCGGATCGGGCCCCTCCTCGATCGCCGGGCCTGATCCGGTCTCGGAGGCCATCCGGGGAAACCCCCATCTAGACACCCTCTCGGGGTCGCATATCTTCTTCTGCGATAGACGGTTCCATCCTTTCCTGCTCAGTCCGGTTCCCCGTGCGACCTACCTGTCTCCTTCCCCTCTCCCTTGCCCTCTTTGCCTCGGCTTCCCTGGCGGGGCAGGTCGCCGACAGCTCACCCTTCCGCGCACTCAGTCTGCCCGCACCTAACAGTGTGCGCACCGGATCCGGCCGCCCGGGCCCAGGCTATTGGCAGCAGCGAGTCGATTACGCCATTCGGGCGACGCTGGATCCTGCCACTCAAACGCTGACCGGGCGGGAGACGATCCACTATGTCAACCGCTCGCCAGATGCGCTACCCTACCTCTGGATGCACCTGGAGCAGAACATCTGCGCCCCGGGGAGCGTCACCGACGAGCTCGACCAGCCACCGCTGGTCTTCCTCGGCTCCATCTTCGATTTCTCCTGCAAGGGCTTCGCGGGGGGCCTCACCCTCGAATCGCTCACGAGCCTCGGGCGCCCGCTGCCACACACCATTTTCGGCACGGTCATGCGGGTGGATCTTCCGCGGCCGCTGCGTTCGGGGGCAGCCCTGGACCTCGAGGTGCGGTGGCGCTTCCCGGTACCGCCTTACGGCGCCGGCCGCATGGGGCATGACGGCGATCTCTACGAGCTGGGGCAGTGGTATCCGCGGATGGCGGTCTACGATGACGTGAGGGGCTGGAACCACGAGCCGTACCTCGGGGCCGGCGAGTTCTACCTGGAGTACGGCTCCTTCGACGTGTCCATCACCCTGCCCGCGGCGTACGTTGTCGCGGCCACCGGGGTGTTGCTGAACCCGCTCGAGGTCCTGACGCCCGCCCAGCGCGCCCGCCTCCTCCGGGCCCGGAGCGCCGACACGGCCATCGGCATCATCACCAGGGAGGAAGCCGGTAACCCGGCCCACACCCGACCGCGGCAGGGTGGAACGCTCACCTGGCGCTTTCACGCCGACAGCGTCCGGGATTTCGCCTTCGCGGCCGCTCCCAACTTCCGCTGGGATGCGAGCGGCTGGCGGGGGATCCTGGTGCACACCTACTATCGTCCCTCCGCCAACCTGTGGCCGGAGGCGAACCGCATGGTGCGGGAGGCGCTGCGCTACTACAGCCAGCAGTGGTACCACTACCCCTATCCGCACATTTCGAGCATCGAAGGTCCGATCGAGGGGATGGAATACCCCATGATGACTTTCGATCCGGGCGGGCCGGAACGGGTCGACCTGCAATGGGTCCTCGCCCACGAACTTGGCCACCAGTGGGTCCCGATGGTCGTCGGCTCCAACGAGCGCCTCTACCCATGGATGGACGAGGGATTCAATACCTTCATCGATCTCGCGAACGCGGCCGGCTATTTCGTGGGAACGCCCTACGGAGATTCCATCGAGGCCCATCCGCTGCACCTGTACCGGGACCATGCCATCCCCGGCCTGGAGCAACCGCTCATTACCCGGCCCGCCGAATCTCGAGATCTGTTCTGGACGGGATACCAGAAGCCCGCCCTCATGATGCAGCAGCTGCGCTTCGAGGTTCTGGGCCGGGACCGCTTCGACCCGGCCTTCCGCGAATACCTCCGCAGCTGGGCCTTCAAGCACCCGACGCCGGCGGACTTCTTCCGCCTCATGCGGGACCAATCCGGACAGGACCTCGACTGGTTCTGGCGGGAATGGCTGTTCACCACCGCGCGGCTCGATCAGGCGGTCGATTCCGTGGCAGCCAGGGGTGATTCCCTGATCGAGGTCTACCTGTCCAACCGCGGGCAGATGGTGATGCCCGTGGGCCTAGCCCTGAAGTTAGAGAATCCCGACCACGAGGTCGTGACCAAGGATGTCGGGATTCCAGTGGAGATGTGGAACCTGGGCCCCCGGTTTACCTATCGTTACCGGGGCCCAGGGAAACTGCTCGAAGCCATCGTGGATCCGGAAGAGCGCCTGCCGGATGTGAACCGCGGGAATAACCGGTGGAGCCGATGAACCGCCGCGTGTTGCTCCGCGTGTTAGCCGTGCCGGTAGTGGCGCTGGCGGTCTGGCTGGGCCGCTCCCTGCCGGGACCGACGCCTGCCAGTCCACCATTGGTCGATGAGAGCGGGGGGTCCTTCCCTGCGTCATCTCTGGTGGTCGTTCATCCGGGCATCGGATTCCGGGATCCTGCCCACCTGGACGAGCATTTCCGGAAACATGGGGCGGAATTCGGGGAGATCACCGTCAGCGAGTATCTTCGTCGCGCCCAGGCGCTCCGCGATGGACCGGCCGGAGGAGCCGTTCTGGAGGCCGTGCGCCGGGATGGAGTCGTGACCCGGTTCAACCGGAGGGGTGGCGACTTCATCGCCTTTGACCCCGATCTGACGATCCGGACCTATTTCCGACCCAACGGAGGCGAGGGCTACTTCCGGCGCCAGCTCCACCGGTATGCAGGGGGGGCATCATGACCCAGCGGATTTCCGGCCCTAATGACCCGGTCCGCGAATACCTGCGGCGCAGCGGTGCCCCCTATTCCGTGGTGGCTCAGGGGCTCCGGGGGCTGGTCGAGAACTGGGAGCGAGTGGTCGGGCAGATCGTTGCGAGGTATAACCTGACAATGGACGACTATCTCAACGATATGGACGGCCGCCAGCTGCTGGAGAACGCCCTGGAACTGTCGCCGGAGGAGGTGCGCAAGGCATTCCTCCCGCGGGTCCATGACGCCGATATCAGGGCCCGGCTCCATCTGGTGCCCGCGGGCCGTTGCCTGTGGGGTGCCATAGTCGCCGAAGAAGAGGGCTGGACCGAAGAGCGGAACTGGTGGTACTTCGAGCGGCCACGGAGCCCGGGACCCAGGCTCCGCGCCGAACTGGAGGCGACGTGACTGCCCCACCAACGCTGTTCCTGGTACACGGTGCGCACTCCTTCGCGCTGCGCAGCCGGGCCCTTGCCATCGGGCGACTGCCCGAGTGTGACGTCGTGCTTGACGGCTGGGAGATCTCACGGCGGCACGCCCGGGTCGTTCCGACCACGGCCGGCCCGCTGCTCGTGGATCGGAGTCGCTTTGGCACGTTCGTCAACAACCTGCAGGTCATTGCACCGCTGCTCCTCGCCGAGGGGGACGTGATTCGGATCGGCACGACGGAGCTGCAGGTTCTCAAAACGCTCCCCCCCGAGCTGACCCCCAGCCCTCAGCCGGCCCAGCAGTCCCGCTTGACGCGGTGGTGGAAGCGTTACGGATGGTCGGAGGTAGTGAGCAGTGTCGCGGCCCTGGTGGGGGCGCTCGGCACCCTCCGCGCCGGCGGTGGGATCGCCGCGGCGGCCGTGGCGGGGACTGTGACCGAGATCGTGTGGTTCTACGCCAGCCTGGCGGTACGCGATCTTCGCTATGAAGCCCGGGAACGACGCTCCGCCGGACGGCCGTTCGACTTCGCGGCGATCCGCGACGTGCTCCGGAATCTCACCCGTGAAGTCGATGCGGCGGACGCCGTCGACTTGGTCATCCGCCCACTCTGCATCGGGGCCGGAATCGCCTTGTTTGGCGGAGCCCTGGGCGTGCTCGCCGGCAAGCTCTCCGCCGATCTCCTGTTCTACGGCCCTATTCTGAAGGTCCTGCACTGGCGCCTGGCCAAACGGGTCCCACTGCCCATCGAACCGGAGCGACTCCGCCAGACCGGCAGGATCGACCTTCCGGTCGGTCCGTTGGCCAGCCTGCACCGCCGGCTTGACACCGAGGCATCGACCCAGCCGGCGCCGAGGCCCCCGACGCTCCACACCGATTGATGAGGCAGTTCGGCGCCCAGTCCATGGTGTCGCCGCTCCGCCGCGTCTTGGTCCGCACGCCCGACGCCGCCTTCGGCGATGCCGATCCTGCCACCTGGCACTACACCGCCCGCCCGGACATCGAATCAGCCCGGCGCGAGCATGCTGGCCTGGTTCAGCTGCTGGAGAAGGGAGGCGTGGAGATCATTCGCCACGACGCCCCACTTCCGGGAATGGCCGATGCGCTGTACGTGCACGACCCCGTCCTGATCACTGCCCGGGGTGCGATCCTGATGCGGATGGGCAAGCCGCTGCGCCGTGGCGAGGAGGAAGCCATCGGCCGGCGACTGGAGAAGGCGGACGTTCCCGTTGTCTACCGACTGCACGCCGACGCCGTGGCCGAGGGGGGAGATTGTCTGTGGCTCGATGACCGGACCCTGGCCGTAGGACTCGGCTTCCGGACTAACCAGGCGGGATTGGCCCAGCTCCGGGAGGCCCTGGGCCCGGAGATCGAGGTCATCCCGGTGGAGCTGCCGTATTTCGGCGGGCCGGACGCCTGCCTCCACCTCATGTCCCTCATCAGCCTGGTGGATGCCGACCTGGCCGTGGTCTACCCCCCGCTCATCCCGGTCCCTTTCTGGCAACTCCTCCAAGCCAGGCGGGTCCGCCTGATCGAGGTTCCGGAGACGGAGTTCGGCACCATGGGGAGCAACGTGCTGGCCCTGGCGCCGCGGCAATGCGTGATGCTGGAGGGGAATCCTGTTACCCGCGCCCGGCTGGAGGCGGCCGGCTGCACGGTATGGACGTATCGGGGAGCAGAGATCTCGCTCAAGGCCGAGGGAGGGCCCACCTGCCTGACCCGCCCGGTGTGGCGAGAGCCCTGAACGGCCGGTCGCTTACAGCCGCGCCGCCGCCCGGCGGACCAGGATGAGGTCGGTGATGTTGTCCATGGTGAGCAGGCCCACCAGGCGACCTCCCCCGTCGACCACCGGAAGGGCGGGGAGACCGCTCGACCGCAGGCGCCCCAGCGCTTCGTCGAAGCTCAAGCCAAGCGCGAGGCGGGGAACCCCATGGGCCATCGCTTCGCTGACAGGTGCGTCGGGACCCCGGACCGAAAGCGCCCGGATCAGGTGGTCGCGCGTGACCAGGCCTTCGATTCTCCCCAGGTTGTCCACGACCGGGAACTCCCGCTGCTCCCCCTGCAACAGCAGCTCCACCGCCTGCCGGACCGTCGAATAGACGGGGATCGTGAGGAAGCGGGTAATCATCATCTGGTCGATCGTGATCCCCCGTCCGGCGGCCCGGGTCTCCACCATCGCCGCCTCCTGAGCCGCCCCGAAGAAGACGAAGACGCCGATAAGGATCAGCATCGGTTCGCCCTTGGCCAGACCGTATACCCCGGCCACCATCGCGAAGGCCTGACCGACGCTGGCGGCGATACGGGTCGCCCGGACCAGGCCGATTCGGGCCATGAGCACGGAGCGAAGCACCCGGCCACCGTCCATGGGATAAGCCGGAAGCATGTTGAACAGCAGCAGCAGGACGTTGGTGGAGAACAGAAGCTGTGACAGACTGGCCTCGGCGAATCCGAACCCGTCCCATGGCCACACCAGCGGCTGCCCCACGACCCGAAGGCACAGCGACAGGGCCAGCGCGATGACCAGGGTAACCGCCGGGCCGGCCAGGGCGATCAGGAACTCCTGCCTGGGCTCCTCCGGCAGACGCTCCAGCCGGGCCACGCCGCCGATCGGCAGGAGGATCACGTCGGGGGTGCGGATGCCGTAGTGCCGGGCCATCAGAATGTGCCCGAACTCATGCAGCAGCACGCAGAGGAACAGGAGCAGGAGGAACTCGGTGACCAGTAGCGCAAGCTCGGCGCCGCTGGCCTTCCGAATGTCGAGATACAGGAAGGCGAGCAACAGGATGAAGGTGAAATGAACCTTCACATCCGTGCCGAAAATACGGGCTACTCGGAAGGACCAGGACATGGGAGAATACTAACAGAAAACGGGTCGATGGCGCCTGCTGCGGGTTGGGACGGCCGGCTGCGTCGTTCCAGGCGGCCGCCTTGGGGTCGGGACCGGGCCTCCCCCGGCGCCGGTCCTCCGCGGTGCCGACCCGAGCTTGAGGGGGCCCTCGTCCTCCACTAGAATTTCCCCCCTCACTATGGGTCCGGAGGACTCCCATCGCCACAAGCCAGTGGTCCGCCAAGGACGCGGAGAAGCTGTACAACATGCAGGGATGGGGGCTCGGGTTCTTTCGGGCCAGCCCGCAGGGCCGGGTCACGGTGCATCCGGATGGAAACCCCAAACGGGGCCTGGACCTGTTCCAACTCGCGATGGATCTGAGCGCGCAGGGAATCGGCCTGCCACTGCTACTCCGCTTTTCTGACATCCTGCGGGCCCGGATCCAGACGCTGGCAACCCAGTTCCAGAATTCGATCGCCGAGTTCGGATACCAGGGCGGCTACACGACGGTCTATCCCATCAAGGTCAATCAGCAGCGGCATGTGGTCCAGGAGATTGTCGAATTCGGGAGCCCCTACGGGGTCGGTCTCGAGTGCGGCTCCAAGCCCGAACTGCAAGCCGTCCTGGGAATCACCGAAAGCACCCAGCCAATCATCGTCTGCAATGGGTACAAGGACGAAGAGTATATGCGCCTCGCACTGGCGGGGCAAAAACTGGGGCACACGGTGTTCGTCGTGGTGGAGCAGCCCTCGGAGGTCGAAGTGTTCCTGAAGGTGGCCGACGAGCTGGCGGTCACGCCCACCATGGGGGTCCGGATCAAGCTGGCGACCGAGGGGTCCGGTCGGTGGGCCAAGAGCGGCGGAGAGAAATCGAAGTTCGGCCTGTCGGCCATGGAACTCATGAAGGTGCTGGACAAGCTGGAGGCAACGGGTCGCAAGGACGTGCTCCGTATGGTGCACTTCCATCTCGGTAGCCAGATCACGGACATCCAGTACATCAAGGCGGGGCTGGAAGAGATTGGCCGGTTCTATGTGGAGCTGCACAAGATGGGGTTCGGCCTGACCCACGTTGACGTCGGTGGCGGCCTGGGGGTCGACTATGACGGATCACGCTCCACCCGTCCGGCCAGCATGAACTACTCCATGCGCGAGTACGCCAACGACGTGATCTATACCCTCGGCACGGTCTGCCGTGCCGAGGGCGTGCCAATGCCGCACATCATCTCCGAGTCCGGCCGCGCCATTACCGCCCACCACTCCCTGCTGCTGGTGAACGTCACCGACGTGGAATCCCAGAGCGACCCGGTCATCCCGGATTTGGGCCCGGAACCGCACCCCATTCTGGTGGAGATGAAGGAGAATCTCGAATCGATCGGTCCGGAGCGGCTCGAGGAAGTCCACCACGATGCCACGTTCGGCAAGCAGCGCGCCCAGGAGCTGTTCGCGAGCGGAGTCCTGACTCTCCGCGATCGGGCTAACGTCGAGCAGCTGTATCTCGCCACCATGAACCAGCTGGTCCGGCTGGTGGAGCCGGAAAAGTCCGAATACCCCGAAATCTGGGCCGATACCGAAGCTGCGCTGGTGGATCGCTATTTCTGCAATTTCTCAGTCTTCCAGTCGCTGCCCGACAACTGGGCCATCGACCAGCTCTTCCCCATCATGCCCATCCACCGTCTCGACGAACCTCCGACTCGTCGCGGCACTATCCAGGATATCACCTGTGATTCGGACGGGGTCATCGATCGGTTTGTCGGCGGAAGGAAAGGCAAGCCGTCGCTGGAACTGCACCCCATCCGGGACGGCGAGCCGTACGTGCTCGGGATCTTCCTCACTGGGGCCTATCAGGAGATCCTCGGCGATCTGCACAACCTCTTCGGGGATACCAACGCGGTCCACGTTCGCCTGACCGAAACGGGCTACGAAATTACCGACATGGTCCACGGCGACACCGTAACGGAGGTGCTGAACTACGTGCAGTTCCAGCCCGCCGAGCTGTTGACCACCTTCCGGCGGAAGGTGACGGCTGCGAAGGACCTTCCACGCAGCGAGGCCAACCAGTTCATCGCGGACTTCGTGGCCGGACTGGAAGGGTATACCTATCTCGAAGGGGAGGAATTGCCGGGGACGTAGGAGGGCCGGGTACGGTTTCTCGGAACCTGTATTCAGTACTTGGTACTTCCCCTCCCGCCGGGCGGGCGTCACCGCTTTCCCTCCCGCTCGCCCAGCCGACCCTGCTCACGAAGCGCGCGGCGGAGAATGAACTCGAGCTGGCCGTTCAGCGACCGCAGGTCATCCGCCGCCCAGCGCTGCAGCGCATCGTACACCTCCGGGTCGATCCGCAGCAGAAAGGCCTTGCGCTCGGCCACGGGTCAGTCGCTCACTGGTACAGGCTGCCCGTGTTCACCACCGGCTGGGTTGCCTGCTCGGAACAAAGGACCACCAGCAGGTTGCTCACCATGGTGGCCTTCCGCTCCTCGTCGAGGTGCACGATCTGCCGCCGGCCCAGCTGCTCCAGCGCCTGCTCGACCATCCCGACCGCGCCGTCGACGATCTTCTGCCGCGCCGCAACCACCGCGGTGGCCTGCTGGCGCCGCAGCATGACCCCGGCGATCTCGGGGGCGTAGGCCAAGTGGCTGACCCGTGCCTCCAGGACCCGCACCCCGGCCTTGGCCAGCCGCTCCTGAATTTCGGTCTTGAGCTTCTCGGCGACTTCCTGGGTATTGGCCGATAGGGATTTCTGACCGTCCTCGTGAGCATCGTATGGATACTGATTGGCCAGACCGCGCAGGGCGGATTCGCTCTGAACCCGGACATACTCGTCATAGTTGTCGACCTCGAACAGCGCCTCGGCCGTGTCGGTCACCTGCCAAACCACCACCGCCCCGATCTCGATCGGGTTCGAGTTATGGTCGTTCACCTTGAGCTTGGTGGTCTCGAAGTTGCGGATCCGGAGGGAGACGGCGCGCTTGGTGAAAAACGGATTGGCCCAGCGGAGCCCCGGATCCCGGACCGTGCCGACGTACGCGCCGAAGAGTTGCAGGACCCGCGCCTGGCCGGGCTGCACGGTGAACAGCCCGGTCCACAGGATCGCCAGTGCCACCAGTGCCACAACCATGAGGCCGATCTGCCGGCCGTTTCCGGTCCGGATGCCGCCGATGACTCCCAGCACCACGAGCCCGGTCGCAACCAGCAGCAGGACGACCATCATCCCACCCGACGCCACCTTGCGTTCCATCTCGCGAATCACGGCCGCCCCCTCGACGTGGTAGATATCGTAATGATATCATAAAGATACCACCCCGTCAAGGTGCGGGCCGGCGCTACGCTGGCCCATGCAGGGGCCGATGCCACTGACCGCTTGGTCCCTAGGCTAGCCAGCGGTCGAGTCGCTCCTGCACGAAAGCGTCGTCGCTGAGATCGGGATGTGCCTTGAGCACCCGATCGATCTCCTCCAGCTGGCCGGGGGAGAGGCGCTCGGCCGGGTCGAGACACCAGGTGCCCCGAAGGAGACCCTGCCGGCGGAGTACTTCATGAATCCCCGGAATCGACCCGGCGAAATCATGGGCGGCGTCGAAGAGGGCCGCGTTGGATTCGGTGAGGGCGCTGGCCATCCGGAGCCAGTGCGGCTCGATGGGGCGGTCGCCCAGCCGGTGCAGATCGTCCAGCAGCTCCACCGCCCGACGAGTCCAGACGGCCCACTGACCCAGCAAGCCGCCGACGATCCGTCGCTCGCCGGCGGGGAACCGAAACCGGGACAGCAGGTCCAGGACAATGCTGTCATCGTTGCCGGTATACAGGGCGATGTCGTCCCGGCCGGCGTCAGCGACCGCCCGGATAACGTCCAGAGTTCGGTATCGGCTGAAGGGAGCGATCTTGATCGCGACGACGTTCGGGATCTCGGCGAACCGTCGCCAGAATCGGTAGTCCAGGACCCGCCCGCCCACTGCCGGCTGCAGGTAGAACCCAAACAGCGGCAATATCTCTGCCACCGTCCGGCAATGATCCAGCATCGCCTGGTCGCTCTCCGCTGCCCAGGCCGAGAGCGAAACCAGGACCGAGTCATAGTGCAGCCGCGCCGCCAATCCGGATTCCTGCGTCGCCTGGTCGGTGCGTCCCATGACGCCCGCGATCTTTACAAAGCCGCGCGGCCGGGCATCCAGTTCGGCTGCCACCGTCTCGGCAGCGAGGGTGAGCACCGGCGCGTACAGGCCGTGCCGGGGTTCCCGGATGGCGAACTGGGTGGTGTGCACCCCGACCGCAATCCCGCCGGCTCCCGCCTCGAGATAGTAGCGCGTCAGTGCCCGCTGGTGGCGCTCGTCCAGGGTTCGGTTGGGCGCGAGAGCCAGCGGATGCGCGGGAATCACCTGACCTGCGAGCAGGTGGCTCCGGAGCTCGGCCAGGTGCATGTCAGAATCGACCCTCGCGTTCCTCGAAGTGGGTTGGTTTCTCCCACAGGGGACCACCTCGGCGGAGCCAGGCGCCGGTCCATTCCACCATCGTGGCGATCGTGACCGAGGGGGGCCCGAACAGCGCGACCGACTTCGCGGCGTTGCTGAGCAAGGCATCGGGGGCTTCCATACCCCGGAAGACCGGCTTCCGCCCGAAGTAGTCGCCGAATTGCCGGGCCAGGTCGCGCACGGCGATCGTCTCGGGGCCGGTCACATTCAGGACCGCGGCCGGGCTCGCGGCCAGCGACAGGCACTGGAGCGCCCGGGCGTTGGCATCACCCTGCCAGATCAGATTCACGTATCCCATTTCGAGCGGCACCGGCTCCCCGGCCAGGACCCTGCGGGCCACGTCTACCAGCACCCCGTAGCGAAGATCGACGGCGTAGTTGAGCCGCATGATTGTGACCGGGGTGCCCAGGGTTGCCGCCGCATGTTCGAAGATCCGCTCGCGGGCCAGGCAGCTGGCCGCGTACTCCCCGACCGGTCCGACGGGGTGCCCTTCAGTCGGCCCTCCGGACGCGACGGGAGTGAGGGGATAGACGTTTCCCGTCGAGAAGACCACCGTGGGGGTCCTCGCGTACCGTTCCGCGGCGTAAATGGGAACCACGGCGTTCATCGCCCAGGTGACGTGCGGCGCGTCCTGAGTCCTGAACTTCTGGCCGGCCATGAAGATCAGGTTCGCCGCGTCGGGGAGTCGCGCGACCGTTGGTCGGTCGAGCAGGTCGGCGGTCCGGGTCTCCACTCCGGCGGCCTCGAGCCGCTCGCGCAGGCCAGGCGTGTGGAACCGGGAGACAGCAATCACCCGGTACCTGGCGTCGAGCGCCCGCCGGGCCATGCGGGCCAGCGTGGGCCCCATCTTCCCCCCGGCGCCCAGAACGACGAGGTCCCCCGGTCGCTGCCGGAGGACCTCGATGGCCCCCGCCGTCGGGAGCGAAAGCCGCTCCTCGAGCTCGGCCTCATCGGTCGGCGCGGGCTCGGTCATCGCGACACGCTCCCGCGGCTCCTCCCCGGTGTCACCCCCGCATCGCCATCGGGATGAAGTCCCGCTGGTCGTAGCCGATGTAGATCTGCCGCGGCCGGGCGATCTTCTGATCCTTGTCGCGCAGCATCTCCTCCCACTGGGCCACCCACCCGGGGAGCCGACCGATTGCAAAGAGGACCGTGAAGTAGTCCCTGGGATAGCCCATCGCCTGATAGATCAGGCCGGAATAGAAATCCACGTTGGGATACAGCTTCCGCTTGATGAAATACTCGTCTTCCAGCGCGATCCGTTCCAGCTCCAGCGCGATCTCCAGCTTGGGATTGAGACCGGTCTGCTCGAAGACGTCGTAGGCTACCTGCTTGATGAGCTTGGCACGAGGGTCGTAGGACTTGTAGACGCGGTGCCCGAAACCCATGAGCCGCCCGTGACCTTCTTTCACCTTCGCGATGAACGCGGGGATATTCCGCTTATCGTCGATTTCATCGAGCATTGCCAGCACGGCCTCGTTGGCCCCCCCGTGCAGAGGGCCGTACAGAGCCGCAATGCCGGCCGAAACGGCAGAGAACGGGTCAACCTGCGAGGAGCCGACCGAGCGGACCGCGCTGGTCGAGCAGTTCTGCTCATGGTCGGCGTGGAGAATCAGGAGGATCTCCAGGGCCCGCTGCAGAACGGCATTCGGCTCGTGCTTCCCGCCGATCTCGAACGTCATGTTGACGAAGTTGCCGATGTAGCTCAGCTCGTTCCGGGGGAAGACGAACGGAAGTCCGCGGGAATGACGGAAGGCAAAAGCCGCGATCGTCGGGAGCTTGGCCATCAACCGCACTCGCTGCAGGTAGCGGCAGGCGGGGTCCTCGATGTTCTTGGCGTCGGGATAGAAGGTAGAGAGGGCCGCCGTCGCGCCCAGCAGCACACCCATCGGATGGGCGTCGTAGCGGTAGCCCTCGAGGAACTTGATGATGTTGGTGTGGACGTAGGTGTGGTACTTCACGTCCGCTTCCCACTTGTCCAGCTGGGCGCGGGTCGGCAGCTCGCCCTCGAACAGGAGATGGGCTACCTCGAGGAAGCTCGCCTTCTCGGCCAGCTGCTCGATGGGGTAGCCGCGGTAGCGCAGGATGCCCTTGTCACCGTCGATGAAGGTGATCGCACTCCGGCAGCTCGCGGTATTGAGGTAGGCCGGATCGTAGGTCATCATGCCGAAGTCGTCCTCGCTCACCTTGATCTGGCGCAGATCGGCCGCCCGGATGCAGCCTTCCGTCACCGGAAGCTCATAGGACTTGCCGGTACGGTTGTCGGTGATGGTCAACGAGTCTTTGGACACGCGTCGCTCCTCGGGCCGGTTTTCGCGCTCGGTGGGAGCGGCAAAGATAGCGCCGCAAGAACGAGGGGAACAGGGAACCGGCCGGCGGGAGCGGGACGGAAGCCCATCCCCCGCCCTCACTTGGCCCGGTCGAGAATCAGCCGGGTCTTGCCCCGGTGGTCGCCGTCAGAATGATGGGTCCCCTCGAGCCGCACCGTTTTGGCCAGGCCGGCCGGGAGGTCGGGGCCGAGCGTGTCGCTCTGGTGCCCGCCAGAGACACACAGCATGGGTCAGCCCGCGACTCGCTCCAGCTCGGCCAGCGGCTTGTAGCTGGCGTCGTGCTCACGCTTGGCGGAGGATCTCCCGAGGGAGTTAGCTTAGGGGCCGCAACGAGTTGGCCGTTGGCGGACCACCCGGGTCGTCGGGCGGCCGCTCCGCGGTCGCTTCGCTCACAGCCGCCATGAAAGCTCCTGATCTTGCCAGCCGCGCGCAGGGCACGCTGCTCGGTCATGCGACGGGTAATGCACTCGGTGTGCCAACCGAGTTCCTGCATACTCCTGAGCGTATCGCGCAGGAATTTCCCGGCGGCCTCCGCGACATCCGCCGGGTCGACACCGTGGACTCGCCGTTTGACGACGATCTTGCCCTGACCGTGATTCTCGCGGAGGAGCTGCTGGAGTCGGAAATTGATCTGCGACGGCTGGCGCTGCGGTGGGCGGTCTGGGCGGAGCAGGATGGGCGGGGCATCGGGATGTGGACGCGGACCGCGCTCCACCACATTCGCTTGCACGACTCGCCACCGCAGTCGACCGGAGGTCAGGCCGGCAACGGCACCATTTCCCGCTGCCTGCCGATCGCTCTGCGCAGCTTTGCCCAGCCCGGCAACCTGGTGAGTGGGACCTACCATACGGCGGTCCTGACTCATCCGGACGAACGGTGCGCCTGGGCCGCAGTGGCGGTCAACGTTGCGGCCGCCTCCTTTCTCCGCGGGCAGCGCGACTTTGTCGGCGACGTGCTCGAGGCCTTGCGGAGCAATTCCGCCCCGGAGGAGTTGCTTCAGGCGGTGCGCCGAGTGCCGCTGGAGAAGCGGGACGAGCTTCCCCTGACCGGCCCGCAGGCCGGCTACGTGGTCCACGGGATGGAAATCGCTCTCTGGTTCGCCTATCACGAGCCGAACCTCGAGCGCGGCGTGGTGTGGCTGGCCAACGCGGGCGGAGACACCGACACCAACGCGGCCGTCGCCGGTGGCCTTATGGGTGCCCGGGATGGTGAGTCCGCGGTGCCCGAGCGATGGGTCGCCGCGCTGCCCGACCCACGGCGGCTGCGCACCCTTGCCCTCCGGCTGGTCAGCGCGAGCGGCCCATGACTGATCGTTGTCGCAGCCCATTTGCGGCGCCCGGCGGGCGCCCGGGAGTCCTCATGATGAGAATCCGCGCGATTCTGTCGGTCGTCACTCTGCTGGCATGGTCGCCCCCGGCGGTGCGCGCCCAGTACGAGGTCGATACGGCCGGTACTGGCGCCCTGATCAGGGAGGCAATGGATCGGTCCGAGGTGATGGCCAATCTCCGTTACCTGGCCGACGTGATCGGTCCGCGGCTCACTGGCTCGCCGGCGATGCGAAAGGCCAACGACTGGACCGTGGAGCGGTTTCGGGAGTATGGCCTGGAAACGAGGCTCGAACCCTGGCAGTTCGGGGTGACCTGGGTGCGGGGATCCGCCTCACTCAGGATTCTCGCTCCCTTCGCCAGGAATCTGGCGGGACAGAGCTGGGCCTGGACCGTGGGCACCGGCGGCAAGCTCCTGGCCGGGCCGGTCGTGCGCATCGACGCCTCGACCCGCGACAGCATCGCGGCGTATGCCGGCCGGGTCCGGGGAGCGTGGCTTCTGCTTCGGTCGCCTTTTCCGATATGGAACCCTGATGGTCCGCCGATGACCGCCGCCGACTCCGTCGCGATGGCTGAGCGCCGGCGGCAGCTGTTCCCGCCACCGGCGGACACGTCCGAGGAAGGGCGTAAGGCCCGCCAGCAGTTCGCCGTCGACCGGCCCTATTTGCTGAGGAGGGCAGGGGCTCTCGGCATTCTGACCGACGGCGCGAAAGAGCATGGACTCCTCACCATGAGCGGCTCCCCGAACGCCGTGTCTCCGCTTCCCAACCTGGTCATCGCTCACGAGGACTATGCCCTGTTCGATCGGCTGATCGGGGTGGGGATTACGCCTCGCATCGAGGCCCGGGTCGAGAACCGGCTGGGCGGCACACCGGTGACCCAGTGGAACACCGTGGCGGAGATCGTCGGCAGCCAGTGGCCGGGACAGGTGGTGATCGTCGGCGCGCATCTCGACAGCTGGGATCTGGGCACCGGGGTGACGGACAACGGCGCCGGGTCGATGGTCGTTCTGGAGGCGGCGCGAATCATTTCGCGCTCGGGTCTGAGGCCCAAGCGGACCATCCGGTTCATCCTCTTTAGCGGCGAGGAGCAGGGCCTGCTGGGGTCCCGGGCCTATGCGGCGGCGCATGCCGGGGAGGCGGACAGCGTGCAGGCGGTCCTGGTGCTGGACAACGGAACCGGGCGGGTGACCGGCCAGGCGCTGCAGGGGCGCGACGAGCTCGAACAGCTGTGGCACGACCTGCTGGCACCCGTGGCCTCACTTGGCGCTAGCAACGTCCGCCAGGCCAACAAGGGCGGGACCGACCATCTCGCTTTCGTGCCCTACGGCGTACCTGCGTTCAACTACGACCAGGAGCCGCGCGGCTACAACCACACGCACCACTCCCAGGTCGATACCTACGACCACGCGGTAGGTCCCGATCTGCAGCAGGCATCAGCGGTCATGGCGGTGACCGCGTACGAGCTGGCCAATCTCTCCAACCTGCTGCCCCGTGGCGCCCGCACGCCCGTCTCGGTTCCAGTCGTGATCAAGCCCAGCCCCGGTTTGGCCCGCTGAGCCCCGTCTTGCCAGTGGCGGGGCGGGAGCCCACTTTGGGGACCGACGCCGGTGCATGAGTTGCGTGGGCACCGACGGCCGCGTCCCTTCCAGCGCCGGAGCTCGTTATGCCCGTACTTCCGCCTGTCTCCCGGTTTCCGACTGCTCTTTTTGTCCTGGTGGTCCTGCTCGGAGCCAGCCTCAGCTGCGGTGAGGGGACTTCGAAGCTCACCATTCGCGACTTCATCGCGGGGATCACCGATGCCGGCCTGACCGTCACCGCAGTGCGGCACAGCGGGTCGCCCCCTGGCGCCGGCGCCGGCCCCACGCTGACCGTGACCGGCGGGACCACCGCCATCAACGGGGGCAGTGTCCAGGTGACCCTCGCCGGGAGCGCCGCGTTCACGACGGTCTACATCGCGGTCGAAGGCATCTCGGGCTACTATCAGGTCAACCTGCCCGCCAGCGTAGCCACCATCGATCTGCTCCTGACCCTGGGGCAGCAGATTCCCCAGGCCTCCTTCAACCTGAGTTACGCCGCCGGCGCGACGGGGACGGTTGGGACATACCAGGTGGTTCCCGTCTCGGTGATCAGGGTCGGGACCGGGGAGGTACAGGTAAGCGTCTCCTGGAATGTTGACAGCGACGTCGACCTGCACGTGGTGGAGCCGGGCAGCGAGGAGGTCTTCTACGGCAACCCGACATCAGCCGCGGGCGGTACCCTCGATCTGGACTCCAACGCGGCCTGCTCGATCGACGGGAAGAAGAATGAGAACATCACCTGGGCGCATGGCCCAAGTGGTACCTACACTGTGCGCGTCGACTATTGGTCCTCCTGCGGAGAGGCTCAGTCGGACTATGTGGTGACGATTCAGCGGAAGGGCCACGACCCGGAAACCTTCACCGGCAGCTTCACTGGCACGGGCGACGGGGGCAGCACAGGGGCCGGAACTCAGATCACCACCTTCACCTTCCCGTAGGCGGCGGGACCGTCCCGCAGACCCCTGCTCAACCAGGGGAGCGCGGCAGCCGGACAATACAGGTGGTGAGGAAGCCGCCACGCACGTTGTAGATGGTCTTCACCTCCAGCCACCTGGGCTCGAGCACCCGGAACAGGTCCTCGGCGATCTTCGCCGTGGCGTGCTCCTGGAAGATTCCCACGTTGCGGTAGCTGGTGACGTAGTACTTGAGACTCTTGAGCTCGACGCACCTTCCCGCCGGCGTGTAGCGGATCGTGAGCTTGGCGAAGTCCGGGAGACCGCTGTACGGGCAGACCGCTGTGAATTCATCGGTCTCGGTCACGATTTCCTGATCGGGTCCCGAGTAGTCGAAAGTCTCGAGCACCGCCGCGTCCACGTGCTCGGGGCCTACAAAGGGCAGGGTACGTCCTTCGGCGAGGGCCATTATGCCTCTCCTTCGCTTGAAGGGCGACCCGGTGGCCGCCCCTTCTGTCTCCGATCAATCTAACCGCCGCATGGCCCGGACGCGCGAACCCGGAGCACACCTGGAGCCCACGCCTTGCGCCGGGTGGCGGCCATCAGCATTCTCGGTGGCACTCAAGCGGTTTCCTCATTGCATGGAGGGGGTCATGGCCGTTGCCAAAGTTACCGAGATCATCGCGTCGTCGGACAAGAGCTTCGAGGACGCCGTCGCTCAGGGCGTGGCCCGCGCAAACAAGACCTTGAAGAATGTCCGCGGTGCCTGGATCAAGGATCAGAAGGTCGTGGTGACGAATGGCAAGATCACGGAGTTCCGCGTCGTCATGAAGGTGAGCTTCGTCCTGAGCGACTGACAGGGCCGAGGCAGCGCGGGGAGGCGAGCCATGCGCTCGCCTCCCCGCGGGGTGCCTTCCCGACGTGCGGTGGAGGTCAGGCGTCGCGACCCACGATGCCCTCCTCCAGCCAGAGGAAGTGATCGTCCAGGACGTGCCGGGCGGTCTTGTAGGTCAGGTCGTCGTCGTTGTGCCAGATCGCCCGGAACTTCTCCTCCACCCGCCGGCGCGCCTGACGGCTGAAGACGTCCGCCAGTTCACGCGGCCCCGTCTGGGCGGGGGTCTCCCGCACCAACTTGTGGGCCCGGGAGCAGGCCGCCGAAATGGCCAGCAACTCGGCGCCGATCTCAACCAGCCGGCCGAGCACGGCCTGCTTCTTCTCCAGCTTCGGGCCGAAGCGGACCATGCAATGGAACAGCGTGCGGGCCAGTCGGCGGCTCGAGCGCTCGACGAAACGCAGGTGGCGGGCCAGCCGGCCAAATTCTCCGTACCCGAACCACCCCTTCATCGGCATCCACAGCCGGGGATACCAGAGGGCATAGAAGCCAGCCGCCTTGAGGGCAGCCCGGAATCTGTCCGCAGGTGTGGACTTGGGGTCGATCAGCCCTCCGGCCACCTTGAGGTGGGTATCCACCGCCTCGCGGGCGATGAACAGACGCATGATTTCGCTCGAGCCCTCGAAGATCAGATTGATCCGGAAGTCCCGCACCATTCGCTCGACCGGGTCGGGCCGCTCGCCGCGCTTCCGCAGGCTGTCGGCGGTCTCGTAGCCCCGGCCGCCCTTGATCTGGAGCGTATCGTCGACGATCCGCCAGCCGACCTCGGTGTTCCACATCTTGGCCATGGCCGCCTCGAGGCGGATGTCCCGATTGCCCTGATCCGCCATCAGGCTGGCGAGGTCGCTGACCGCTTCCATGGCGAAAGTGTCGGCGGCCATGCGTCCAATCTTCTGGGCGATCGCATCGTGCTTCCCGATCGGTTGGCCCCACTGAACCCGCTCATTGGCCCACCGCCGGACGATTTCCAGGGCTCGCTTGGCTCCGGCCACGCAGGATGCAGGCAGGGTGAGACGCCCGGTGTTGAGCGTGATCAGTGCCAGTTTGAGTCCCTTCCCTTCGCCCCAGATGATGTTCTCGACCGGGACTTTCACGTTGGTGAACCGGATGACCCCGTTCTCGATCGCCTTGAGGCCCATGAAGTTGAGACGGTGGACGACCTCTACCCCCGGCCAGTCCCGCTCCACGATGAAAGCCGTGATGCGCTTGCCGCTGGTGCGCGCCATCACGACGAACAGCTCCGCGATCGTCCCGTTGGTGCACCAGAGCTTCTCCCCGTTCAGGACATAGTGGGTGCCATCCGGGGAAAGCTCGGCGTGGGTAGCAAGACCCGCAGGGTCCGACCCCACGTTCGCCTCGGTCAGGGCGAAGGCGGAAATCGCCCCTTTCGCCAGCCGGGGCAGGTACTTCTTCTTCTGCTCCGCCGTGCCGAACAGCTTGAGCGGAGTAGGCACCCCGATGGACTGGGCGGCGGAGAGCAGGGCGGTCATGCTCCCGTCCTGGCTGGTCACCAGCCCGATCGCCTTGGTGTACATCAGCTGCGACAGGCCAAGCCCGCCGTACTCCAGGGGAATCTTGATACCAAACGCGCCGAGGTCGCGGAGACCCTGGATGACCTCGGGCGGAATCTTCCCTTCCCGGTCAATCCGGTCGCTGTCCACCTTCTCTCTCATGAACCGCTCGAGCTGCTCCAGGAACGGCCGGGCGCGCTCGACATCCTCGGGCTTGGGCTCGGGGAATGGGTGAATCAGTCCGAGATCGAAGTTCCCTTCGAAGAGTTGTCGGACGAAGCTGGGCGCGTGCCAGTCCTTCTCGCGAGCGGCTTCAGCGACATCGCGAGCTTCCTTCTCCGTCGCCAGCGGGCTCCCGGCAGGAACCGTCTTGGGCTCGGGGGTCAGGACGTTGGTCATTGTCTGCTTCCTATGAAGGCCAGTTCCGAATAACGACCGTCGAATGTTGGGACTATGAGCCCGCCTCCGCGCGGGCGGTCGGCGGCTGACGGCCTGCGACCCTCAGCTGCCCGCGCAGACCCGTCACGACCAGATTCACCACATGCTGCCGCCGCGCCTCTCGAAAGGCCGGATCCGCCGCGTCAATGCCCAGGGCCCGAAGCACCGTTGGCCCGTGGACAACGTGAAACCAGGAAAGCGCCAGCATGCTTACCAGCAGGTGCCGTGCCTCGGCCGTGTCCGCGGGGTCGATAGCCAGTTCCATCATGATCGCGCCCAGGGCTTCCTGGGCGGCTCCCAGGTGCGGGGGCAGGGTGGCTAGGTGTCGCCCACCATCGAGGGCTTCGCGCTCGAGCAGCCGGACGAAGTCAGGGTTGGCCAGGATGAAGTCGAAGTACTCCCCGACCGCGCCGGCGAGCACGACCTCCGGGGATTCCTCGCT
The DNA here is from genome assembly GCA_036555275.1 of Gemmatimonadales bacterium. Lineage (GTDB taxonomy): Bacteria > Gemmatimonadota > Gemmatimonadetes > Gemmatimonadales > GWC2-71-9 > JADJOM01. The sequence goes on from DATBLR010000002.1 coordinate 72,922, forward strand.
GGCCAGGGCGCGCTCCCGGCCGCTCCGCACCGCCGCCCGTACCCGCTCCAGGCAACGCTCGAGAACGTCTCGGTACAGTTGCTCCTTCGACCCGAAGAAGTAACCCGGCGTCCCCCGGGAGACCCCCGCCGCCGCGCCTACGTCGGTAAGGCTGGTGGCCTCATAGCCACGCTGCGCAAAGAGGTGCTCGGCCGCATCGAGGATGGCCTCCCGGGTGCGGACCGGATTGCGCTCTTTCTCTTGGCTGCGCTGCATCTGCCTTCCGAATAATGTGCTTGCTTTACGTAAAGCAAGTTAAGTCCGAGGCAAGAAACGGTCAAGAATGCTCTTCGAGAGAGGCTCGGGGCGCCTACCTGCCGACCGTGGGGCGCCAGCTCAACGGGCACACCGGGGGCGGTATGGCTACCGCCCGGTCCTCGCTCAGCTCTGGACTGTTCTACTAAGGCGTCGCTACCGGCACCGGCCGGGGTTCTGGTGCGGGGAGGGTAGGTTGTTCATTGCGCTGTGACGCCGCCGGTGCGGTGTTCGGTACCACCTTCTTGAACAGGGACCTGAACTCCTCCCACTGTTCGATGAGCCGCTTGGCGCGGGCGCTGCCAGTCCGCTCCTGGTGCTCATGAATCAGGCTCAGCAACCTGATTTCGTCGGCCTCGTCGCAGACGTCGACTCGCACCATGTCGGTGTTGACCCGGCTCTCGAATCCGCCGGATTCATCGAGCACGTACGCGACGCCATTCGACATGCCGGCCCCGAAGTTCCGTCCGACGGCCCCCAGCACCACCACCAGGCCGCTGGTCATGTATTCGCAACAATGGTTGCCGGCGCCCTCGATCACCGCGACCGCGCCGGAGTTACGCACCGCAAACCGGCTGGCCGCCTGGCCCGCGGCAAACAGCTTGCCGCTGGTCGCTCCGTACAGACAGGTATTCCCGACGATGGTGTTTTCGTGGGTCGCCTGGGCGTAGGCAGCCTGCCGAAACGGCCGGATGCTGATTTCACCGCCCGACAGCCCCTTCCCGACGTAGTCGTTCGCTTCGCCCTCCAGGTCGAGATGCATCCCATGGATGGCGAAAGCCCCGAAGCTCTGCCCGGCGCTGCCCCGGAAGCGAAGATGCAGGTGGCCGGCGGGCAGGCCGGCATCACCGTGCTTCCCGGCGATCGCTCCGGCCACCCGGGCTCCGACGGCGAGATGGTGGTTCCGAATGTCGTAGAAGCCCGAGAAGGGCAGACCCTGCGCGATGTGACTGCCGCACTCCTCCAGGATCTCGTCGTCGAGGTACACGACACCGGGGCGGTCGTTCCGTTCGACGGTGCGTCGAACGTCCGTGCCGGGACCCGGGCGGGCCGGGGTCATGAGCATCGACAGGTCCAGCATCTGGGCGCGCGGAATATCCGGCCGTTCGACCCGCTCAAGCAGATCGGCCCGGCCGACAATTTCGTTCAGCGATCGAGCCCCCAGCGACGCCAGGATCTCGCGGACCTGCTCGGCAACAAAACTGAAGAAGGTCACCACCTGGTCCGGCGTGCCCTTGAACTTGGCCCGGAGGTCCGGCCGCTGGGTGGCCACGCCGGTGGGGCAGGTATTGAGGTGGCATTGCCGGGCCATGGCGCAGCCCATCGCGATCAGCGGTGCGGTTCCGAAGCCGAAGGATTCCGCGCCGAGCAACGCTGCGATCACCACGTCCCGGCCGGTGCGGAACCCGCCGTCGGTGCGCACCTCAATCCGGTGCCGGAGGCCGTTGGCCACCAGCGTCGCCTGCGATTCCGCCAGCCCCAGCTCCCAGGGACTGCCGGCGTGCTTGATAGACGAGAGTGGAGACGCTCCTGTTCCTCCGCTGTGCCCCGCGATCAGCACATAGTCCGCGTAGGCCTTGGCCACGCCCGCCGCAACCGTCCCTACCCCGGTCTCCGCGACGAGTTTGACCCCGACCCGGGCCCGGGGATTGACCGTCTTGAGATCCAGAATGAGCTGCGCCAGGTCCTCGATCGAATAGATGTCATGGTGGGGTGGCGGGGAGATCAGGGGGATCCCGACCACCGAGTGTCTCAACCGGGCGATGAGCTCGGTCACCTTGTGACCCGGCAGCTGACCTCCCTCTCCCGGCTTGGCCCCCTGGACCACCTTGATCTCCAGTTCCTCCGCCCGGATCAAGTATTCCGTGGTGACCCCGAAGCGCCCGGAGGCGACCTGTTTGACACGGTTGTCCACCCGGTCACCGCTGGGAAGCGGGGCGTAGTTGAACGGATCCTCGCCACCCTCGCCTGAATTGGAGCGTGCCCCGATCCGATTCATCGCGATGGAGATTGTGGCGTGTGCCTCAGGTGAGAGCGCCCCCAGGGACATGGCTGACGAGACGAAGCGTCGCATGATGGAATCGACCGGCTCCACCTCGTCGAGGGGGATCGGCTCGCCGCGCTTGAAGCCGAGCAGGTCTCGAGGATTCGAGGGCCGGCGCTCTTCGACCCGGCTGACGTAGTCCTTGAACCTGGCGTAGCCCGCGGCAGCGTCATCTCCCTCCAGCCGCTTCGCCCCCTTGCCGCTCCCCACGGCCTTCTGCAGTGCCACGACGACCGGCGGCGCCCATCCGTGCTCCTCGCCGTCCTTACGGAACCGGATGCGACCGTAGTCCGGCACGGCTGGCGGCCCAGCGGCTGGAGCGCCGCCTGACTCGGCCGGGGTGTCCGACCGTCGAATCTCGGAGTTGTCGCCATACGCGACGCGATGCCTGGTGAGGGCATCCTCGGCGATTTCCTCGAGGCCGATGCCGCCAATCGGCGAATCGGTACTCCGGAAGCAGCGCTGCACTACCTCCTGCCCGAGGCCGAGGCACTCGAAAATCTGGGCGCCGTTATACGACGGCAGCACCGAGATCCCCATCTTCGACATGATCTTGAGGAGCCCCTTTTCCGCCGCCGCGCGATACCGCCTGCGGGCCTCCTCGGGACCGGGCCGGTCCGGAGCGTCGTACCGGCTCTGTCGGGCGGCCCCCCCAGCTCGCCTCCCCGTAGCGGCGTCCTCCCCGTCCGACTCGGGGTTGGAGGAGTCCTCGCCGAATACCGCGGTCACCGATTGCAGGGCGAGCCAGGGATAGACCACCTCGCAACCGTAGCCGATCAAGGCCGCGAAGTGGTGGATATCCCAAGCATCTCCGGCCTCGGCCACGAGGCCGAGTCGCATGCGGAGACCGTTGTCCATGAGATGACGGCGGACCGCGCCGACCGCGAGGAGCATCGGGATGGGGGTGTGGCCGCGGTCGACGGCTCGGTCGGACAGCACCAGCAGACGGGCACCGTTGCGGGCCGCGTGCTCTGCCTCCGCACACAGCCGATCCAGGCCGGCCCGCAGGCCCTCGGGTCCCTCTGCGGCAGGCCACACCGTGTGCAGGGTGACGCAGGAAAAACCGGGGGTGTTGCGGAGCGCGGCCATCTCCTCGTCAAGCAGCACCGGGTGGTCGACCCGGAGGACGCGGGCCAGGCTCGGATGCTCGATCAGGAACGAGCCGTGCTTGCCGATGTGCTGCCGGAGCGACATCACCACCGATTCCCGAAGCGGATCGATGGGTGGATTGGTGACCTGGGCGAAACGCTGCCGGAAATAGGCGTACACCCCGACCGGAGTCCGGGCGAGCGGCGGTATGGGGGCATCGTCCCCCATGCTCCAGACCGGGTCCTGCCCGGTCCCACCCATGGCGTCGAGGACGAAACGCAGATCCTCGTTGCCGTACCCGAACGCTACCTGCTGCTCCGCCAGCTCGGAGGCGGGCAGCGGCGTGAACCGGGCCGCGGGGTCGGCCTCGAGCACCTGCATGTTCTCCCGACACCACTGCCCGTAGGGCTGGCGGGAGGCCACCCGACGCTTCACGTCCATGTTGCGGAGCACCGTCGCATGGTGCAGATCGACCGCGATGAACTCGCAGGGACCGAGCCGGCCGCTTTCGATCACTTCCCGGGGGTCCAGGTCGACCAGGCCGACCTCGGAGCCCGCGACGACCAGCTGATCGCGGGTGACTTTGTAGCGGCAGGGTCTGAGGCCGTTGCGGTCGGTGGCCGCACCCGCGATGACGCCGTCCGTAAAGGCCAGGGCCGCGGGTCCGTCCCAGGGTTCGGTGAGATGGGCGTGAAAGCGGTAGAAGTCCCGGATCGCGGGCTCCACGTCCGGGTAGCGCTCCCAGGCCTGCGGCACCAGCATCATGATGGTGTGCAGCGGGTCGCGGCCCGAACGGACCAGCAGCTCCATGGTGTTGTCGAACCCTGCGGAATCGCTGCCCGCCTCCCAGATCACCGGCTTGAGTCGTTCGATGTCGTTGCCCCAGATGGGCGACTGCAGATCGGACTCGCGGGCCGCCATGGCGTTGCGGTTCCCCCAGAGGGTATTGATCTCGCCGTTGTGGGCGATCATCCGGAACGGCTGCGCGAGCGGCCAGCTGGGGAGCGTGTTGGTCGAGTAGCGCTGGTGGAAGAGCGCCACGGCGCTTTCAAACTCCGGGTAGCGAAGGTCCGGATAGAAGACTGGAAGCTGAGTGCCGGTGAGCAGGGCCTTGTAGACGATCGTGCGGCACGAGAAGGAGCAGATGAAGAACGGGTCCAGCCCGGCCTGTTCCGCTTCGCGTTCGAGGTCCCGGCGCGCAAGGTACAGCGCTCGTTCCCAGGCCTCCTCGTCCAGGGCGTGCACCGGTCGGCCGACGAAGACTTGTCGAATGGCCGGGCAGCTGGCGCGGGCGATGGGTCCCAGGGCGCCGGGGTCCACCGGCACGTCGCGCCAGCCCAGGCAGGGGATGCCGTTCTGTGCCAGAATCGTCTCCACCAGCCGCCGGGCGCGACTGAGGGGCTCGTGCTCCGGCGGCAGGAAGAAGACCCCGACCCCGAACGGCTGGCCGGGCGACAGCCGGAGCCCGAGGCGGTAGGCTTCCCGATGGAACAGCCGGTGCGGGATCTGGGTCAGGATACCGGCGCCGTCTCCCGAGTTGTCGGTCGATGCCGCCCCACGGTGAGCCACCCGCGCCACCGCCTGGAGGGCGAGCCGCACGATTTCGTGCGAGCGCTCACCGGTCGCGCGGGCGATGAATCCGACGCCACAGGCGTCGTGCTCGCGCGAAGGGGCCTGCGTTCGGGCGAAGGGCGCGGTCGAACCGGAACGGGCACGGTGCTCGGGCATCAGCGGCTCCTCAGGCTACCCACGAAAAAGGCCCGCTCCATTAGGGAGCGGGCCGGTTCACTGGCAAGCGCTTGCGCGCGTCAGCGTCCCGGGCCGCTCCCAGTCGGGAGGGCCTTGGCGGTAATGACGACGTTAACGACGCGGCGATGCGGGATTGCCAGCATATGCATAAAAATACGAGGCCCGGACTGCGGGTCAAGGGGGAAGTTACGCCGGGCGGCCGGAGACCAGTTCCCGGCGCCCTTGACAGCCCCGGAGCCTGCCGGTACGTTGCCACATCCAAACCGGCGCAGAAACAACCGGGCGCCGCCGAGACTACCGATCGCAGGGACACAATGCTTCACGCGCTGCCGCTGGTGCTGGTTCTTATTACCCTCGGGCTCGTCCTTCTGGGACTTGGGCACGGGGACCGCGGCATGCACGGGCAAAGACACTAGCAGAGCAGAACCAAGCCCTCGCCGCGGACCCCGAAATGGTCCGCGGTTTTTGTTTTCGGCCCCCTCAGGGGAGGATGGAGAACCCGGTATGGCCAAGCAAGTCATCATCTTCGACACGACCCTCCGCGACGGCGAGCAGGCGCCCGGCAATACGATGACGCCCGAGGAGAAGCTGCGGCTCGCGAAACAGCTGGACGCCCTGGGCGTGGACGTGATGGAGGCCGGGTTCCCCGCGGCCAGCGACGGCGACTTTCGCAGCGTGAAGGAGATTGCCCAGGAGATCCGCCGACCGGTCATCGCCGCCCTGGCCCGCTGTCATGAACGCGACATCGACCTGGCCGGCGAGACGATCCAGGGCGCAGCGCGGGGACGACTCCACGTCTTCATCTCCACGTCCGATCTGCATCTCGAACACAAGCTCCGCATCAGTCGCGACGACGCGCTGGCGTTGGCGCAGCGGTCCATCAGGCAGGCACGTCGCTACACCGACGACGTGGAGTTCTCCGCGGAAGATGCCAGCCGGACCGACCTCGACTATCTCTGCCGGGTCGTGGAGATGGCGATCGCCGAAGGGGCGACCACGATCAACCTGCCGGATACGGTCGGCTACGCACTGCCCGAGGAGTACGCCGCCATGTTCCGGCAGGTCCGCGAGCGGGTGGCCGGTGCGGACCGGGTGGTCTGGAGCGCGCACTGCCATGACGACCTGGGGCTCGCGGTCGCCAACTCGCTCGCCGCCATCGAGGCGGGGGTGAGCCAGGTGGAATGCACCATCAACGGCATCGGCGAGCGGGCTGGCAACGCCGCCCTGGAGGAGATCGTCATGGCGAGCCGGGTACGCCCGCAGCTCGCCCGCTTCACGACCGAGATCAACTCGCAGGAGATCTACCGGACCAGCCAGCTGCTCGCCTATCTCACCGGCGCCTTCCCGCAGCCGAACAAGGCGATCGTCGGTCGCAACGCCTTCGCTCATGAAGCGGGGATTCACCAGCACGGAATCCTCCAGCACGGCCTCACCTACGAGATCATCCGGCCCGAATCCGTCGGCATCCCACGGTCCACGCTGGTCCTGGGCAAGCACTCCGGCCGGCACGCCCTGGAGCGGAGGTACCGGGAACTGGGATACGAGCTGCCCGAGGAGAAGTTGACCCAGCTCTACCAGGACTTCACCGCGCTCGCCGACCGGAAACGGGAGATCCTTGATGAGGACCTCCTGGCCCTGCTGCACGTGAGCTTTCACGATGCGCCGGAGGAATACCAGCTCACCCACCTCCGGGTGGTGTGCGGCAGCGTGAACGCGGAAGCGGACGTACGGATGACCGGTCCCTGGGCAGGGGAACGAGCCGCCCGGGCCCGGGGCGATGGCCCGATTGCGGCGGGCTTTGCCGCGATCAGCGAAATCCTGGACCGGTCGGTGGAAGTCATCAACCTGTCGCTCCGCTCGGTCACGCCTGGACGTGACTCGGTGGGACAGGTGTTCCTGCAGTGCCGCATCGGAGGGAAGTCGCTCTCCGGCCAGGGGGCATCGACGGATATCGTGGAAGCCAGCGCCCGCGCACTGGTGCACGCGCTCAACAAGGAGCGCCACGCCGAGCGACTGGAGGCGACGGCGTACGATACGACCCAGCATTGGGGCGTGTGATGCAGGCGGACCGGCCGACCATCGGACTGGCGGACGGTACCTTGGCCACGCGACGAGGCCAGGTTGTCCGCCCGTCAGCTCGTCCGCGTCTCCGCCGCATCCAAGGGAGCAGGCCATGACGGAGTTCCTGTCCGGCGCCCACATACTCTGCCGGCTGCTCGAAGAGCAGGGAGTGGACCTGCTGTTCGGCTATCCCGGCGGCGCCATCATGCCGTTCTATCACGCCCTGCCGGAGTCACCGGGCCTGCGTCACATCCTGGTGCGACACGAGCAGGCGGCGGCCCATGCCGCGGACGGATACGCCAGGGCCTCAGGTCGTCCCGGCGTCTGCGTGGCAACATCCGGGCCGGGAGCGACCAACCTGGTCACCGGCCTGGCTACCGCCCAGATGGACAGTTCTCCGGTCGTGGCCATTACCGGACAGGTGCCGCGGGCGATGATCGGTCGCGATGCCTTCCAGGAGACCGACGTCATCGGCATCACCCTGCCAATCACCAAGCACAGCGTGCTGGTGGATGACATCACCGAATTGCCGGCGAAGGTGCGTGAGGCATTCCGTATCGCGACGGAGGGCCGGCCCGGGCCGGTCCTGATCGACATTCCGAAGGACGTGCAGAACCAGAAGATGGAATGGTCGGAGGAGCGCCCTGGCCAGGCCACACGGCCGGCGGGCAATCCGTCCCCGGGCCCCCGCGGGGAGGAGAGCATCCGTGCCGCGGCGCGCCTGATCAACGAGGCCCGGCGACCCTTGCTGATGCTGGGCCATGGCGTGATCCTCTCCCGGGCCTACGCCGAGGTGCAGGCCCTCGCCGACAAGACCGGAATCCCCGTTATCACGACTCTGCTGGGCATCAGCTGCTTTCCCGAGTCCCATCCGCTGCATCTTGGCATGCCGGGCATGCACGGCGAAGTGCATGTCAATCGCGCGATCCAGCACGCCGACCTGATCATCGGGATCGGGCTCCGGTTCGATGACCGGGTCACCGGTAACACCGCCGGCTTTGCGCCACAGGCCAGAATCATCCACGTCGACCTGGATCCTTCCGAGATCGGCAAGAACGTGCCGGTGGCCGTGGCGATCATGGGTGATGCGCGCGTGGTCACCGGCAGGCTGGCCGAGGCGGTGACGCCCCGCGATTGCGACGATTGGCGGGAGGAGATCCAGGGATTCGTGCACGCCCGGCACGAGTCCTATCGGGGAGACATGGCGCCGGAAACCATCCTGGCCGCCATCCGCGAGGGAAGCGGTGCGGGCTGCACCGTCGTGGCGGACGTGGGTCAGCACCAGATGTGGGTGGCGAAGCTGTATGGCTACCAGGAGCAGAACAGTCACATCAGCTCCGGCGGGCTTGGCACCATGGGCTTCGCGGTGCCGGCGGCGATGGGAGTGCACTTCGCCAGGCCGACCCGCCCCGTCTGGGCGATTTCCGGAGATGGCGGCTTTCAGATGAACATGCAGGAAATCGCCACGATGGTACAGGAGCGCATTCCCGTGAAGATGGCGATCTTCAACAACGGATATCTCGGCATGGTCCGCCAGTGGCAGCAGTTCTTTCACGGGCGTCGCTACTCCGCCACGCCGATCTGGAGCCCGGACTATGTGAAACTGGCGGAAGCCTACGGCATCGCCGGGTACCGGGTGGAGCACGCTCGGCAGATTGACGAGGCGGTGTCCCGCGCAATCCGCGAGCCCGGTCCGGCGGTAGTCGAATTCATGATCGAGCAGGAGGCGAACGTATTCCCGATGATTCCGCCGGGCGGTTCGCTGTCCGAACCCATCGAGTCGGCGCCCGCAGCCGCCCCCGTTCCATGATGCCGGTGTTGACCTGGGTGGTCTCCGCCCTCTTGGCCGATGACCTGCTGGCCCTCAACCGCGCCACCGGAATCCTCCGCCGTCGCAATCTTCCGGTGGGGGCGGTTTCCGTCGGCCCCGGGGGCCGACCCGGCAGCCTCCGCCTGACCTGCATCGTCAGCAGCGACCGTGCGGCGGCGGACCGGCTGGCCAGCGCCCTGCGCAAGATGACGGAGGTGCGGGAAGTCTCGGTGTACGCGGAGGGGGAGGGCACCTGCCGCGAGCACGCGCTGGTACGGGTCCGGGTGTCCCCGGCGCAGCTCTCGGCCATCCTGGATGTGATCTCCCTGTACGAAGCCACGATCCTGAATGAAACTCCGCAGGAGCTCCTGCTCGAGGCGAGCGGGTCCGCCCCCCTGATGGTTTCGTTCATCCGTGCGCTGGAGCCGTTCGGCATTTTCGACGTGGCTCGAAGCGTGACACCGCTGCCGCCGCAGCAGGCTCCGCTGGATACGGCGGGCGCCCCCCGTGCGTCGGTCGCGGCGCCTCGTATCGGCACTGCAGTCCCGGCCTGAACCTCCTCGCTGCTCACCTTTTTGCTTCCGGAGTCCCGATGCCTGCCGCCAGCCACCGTCCGCCGGCCAGTCCCCGGATCTACTACGACAAGGACGCGGACCCTCGTCACCTCGCGGGTCGCACGATCGCCATCATCGGCTACGGCAGCCAGGGTCATGCCCACGCCCTGAATCTGCGGGACAGTGGCGCCCGGGTCGTGGTTGGGTTGCGCCCCGGCGGCAACTCCTGGAAGAAGGCCGAGGCGGCACGGCTGGAGGTTCTGCCGGTAGCGGACGCCGCGCGGACCGCCGACACGATCATGATGCTGGTGCCGGATCAGGACGGTCGCACGATCTACGATCAGTCGGTGGGGCCGAACCTCGCCGCGGGGAAGACCCTGATGTTCGCCCACGGGTTCAATATCCACTTCAAGGAAGTGGTTCCTCCATCGAATGTGGACGTTTCGATGATCGCGCCGAAGTCGCCGGGCCATCTGGTCCGAAGCGAGTTCGAAGCCGGCCGTGGGGTCCCCGGTCTCGTCGCGATTCATCAGGACGCGAGCGGCAAGGCGCTGGCCAACGCGCTGGCCTATGCCCGGGGGATCGGCTGCACCCGCGCCGGTGTTATCGAGACCAGTTTCCGGGAGGAGACCGAAACCGACCTTTTCGGCGAACAGGCCGTCTTGTGTGGCGGCGTCTCGGCGCTCATCAAGGCCGGCTTCGAAACGCTGGTGGACGCCGGCTACCGGCCCGAGATGGCCTACTTCGAGTGCCTGCATGAGCTCAAGCTGATCGTAGACCTGATCAACCGGGGCGGCCTCAAGTTCATGCGCTACTCGATCAGCGACACCGCGGAGTATGGCGACTACACCCGTGGCCCGCGGATCATCACGGAGGCGACGCGGGCGGAGATGAGGAAGATCCTCGGCGAGGTCCAGAGCGGGCAGTTTGCCCGGGAGTGGCTGGCCGAGCACCGCAGTGGCGGCGCGCGCTTCGCCCGATTCCGGGAGGAAGAGGCCAACCACCCGATCGAGCGGGTGGGCGCCGAACTCCGGGCCATGATGCCGTGGTCCGAGGAGGGGAAGGCGCAGCACGCCGGGACGAAGGCAAAGGCGCCGCAGGCGGCGCCTGTCTGATCGCATGACGGGCCGCACGCTCTTCGCCAAGATCTGGGACGCCCACCTCGTCCAGCAGGAACCGGACGAAGGGCCGGCCTTGCTGTACGTGGACCTCCACCTGGTCCACGAGGTGACGTCCCCGCAGGCGTTCGAAGGGCTGAGGCTGGCGGGACGCCCGGTGCGGCGTCCCGACCTTACCGTTGCAACGGTGGACCACAATGTGCCCACCGATGATCGGAGTCTTCCGATCGCGGATCCGGTCTCGCGCCGGCAGGTGGACCTGCTGGTGGAGAACGCCCGCGCCTACGGCATCCGGTTGTACGACCTGCAATCCCCCGAGCAGGGGATTGTCCACGTGATCGGACCCGAGCTGGGTCTGACCCAGCCAGGCATGACGATCGTTTGTGGCGACTCGCACACCTCCACCCACGGCGCCTTCGGGGCACTCGCGTTCGGCATCGGGACCAGCGACGTGGAGCACGTGCTGGCCACGCAGACCGTGCTGTTCCGCCGCCCTCAGACCATGCAGGCCCGGTTCGTCGGCACTCCGGGGCCCGGCGTCGGGGCCAAGGACCTCATCCTCGCCTTCATCGGACAGATCGGCACCGCAGGCGCCACCGGCTGCGTGGTTGAATACACCGGACCGGCGATTCGCGGGTTGTCCATGGAAGGACGCATGACGGTCTGCAACATGTCCATCGAGGCGGGCGCGCGCGCGGGACTGGTTGCTCCCGACGAAACGACCTTCGCCTTTCTCATGGGCCGACCCCACGTTCCCCGGGGCGCAGCATGGAGCCGGGCGGTCGATCGGTGGAGCCTCCTGGTGAGCGATCCCGACGCGCGGTACGACCGTGCGGTGGAGGTGAACGTGAGCGCCCTGGCCCCCCAGGTCACATGGGGGACGAACCCGGGGATGGTCGGCGGCATTGATGGCCGAGTCCCCGACCCGGCCAGCTTTGCAAGCGAGGCGGAACGCCAGGCCGCCCGGCGAGCCCTCGACTATATGGACCTCGTCCCGGGGACCCCGCTCGAAGGAATCGCGGTGGACCGGGTGTTCATCGGCAGCTGCACCAATGCGCGGATCGACGATCTGCGTGAAGCATCGCGGGTGGTGCGGGGCCGGAAGGTGGCGCCGCGGGTCAGGGCCATGGTGGTCCCCGGCTCCATGCAGGTGAAGGCGCAGGCGGAGCGGGAGGGTCTCGACCGGATCTTCGTGGAGGCGGGGTTCGAATGGCGAAACGCCGGCTGCTCGATGTGCCTGGGCATGAACCCCGACATCCTGCTCGGTGGCGAGCGCTGTGCCTCCACCTCAAACCGCAACTTCGAAGGCCGGCAGGGCAAGGGTGGCCGAACCCATCTCCTCTCCCCGGCCATGGCGGCGGCCGCGGCGGTGACCGGATGCCTGACCGATGTGCGTAAGCTCGAGCCGGTGGCCATCCGGGTTCAGCCCTCGGTGACCAGCGCCGTATGATGGCCGGCGACTGAGGCCCTCCGCCGATCGACCCCATGACTCCGTTCACTTCCCACACAGGTGTCGTCGCGGCACTGCCGCGACTCAACGTCGATACCGATCAGATCATCCCCAAACAGTTTCTGAAGCGGGTTGAACGAACCGGCTTCGGATCCGCGCTGTTTTACGACTGGCGGTACCTGGCTGATGGCGCCCCCAACCCGGCCTTCGAACTGAACCAGCCGAAGGCGCGTGGCGCTTCCATCCTGATCACCGGCTCCAACTTCGGCTGCGGCTCTTCCCGAGAGCACGCGCCCTGGGCCCTGGCCGAATACGGCTTCCGGGCGATCGTGAGCGAATCGTTCGCCGATATCTTCTTCACCAACTGCTGCCAGAACGGCCTCCTGCCGGTACGGCTCACCCCGGCAGAAATGGCCGAGTTGTTCCGCCGTTACGAGGCGCACCCGGACCCGTACCAGCTGACGGTGAGCCTGGAGCGGTGCGAGGTCCGGGATGACGCCGGCTTCCGGGCCTCCTTCCAGATGGATCCCTACCGCCGTGAGGCCCTGCTTCAGGGGCTGGATGAGATTGGCCGGACCCTGCTTCAGGAACCGGCGATCGCGGCGTACGAGCGCCGACGCGCCGCATTGCTCGCCCGCCTGGAAGGATGACGCGGTACCGCATCGCGGTCCTTCCTGGCGACGGCATCGGCCCCGAAGTCGTCGCCGCGGCGCTGCTCGTCCTGCGCTCGGCGGGTGAACGATTCGGATTGGAATTCGATCTTCCCGAATATCCGATCGGAGCCGCCGCGGTCGCTCGACACGGTGATCCATTCCCCGCGGTGACTCGTGCCGGGATCGAGCAGGCCGACGCGGTCCTGCTCGGCGCCGTCGGAGACCCGTCTCTGGACGAAGCCCCCCGGCCACTCAAACCCGAGACCGGGCTACTCGCCCTTCGCGCCTGTCTCGGGGTGTATGCCAATCTGCGCCCGGTCACCATTCATCCGGCGCTGACCGCCAGCTCTCCCCTCCGGCCGGAGAAGCTCGCGGGCACCGACCTGCTCATTGTCCGGGAGCTCACGGGGGGCCTGTACTACGGCGAGCCGAGGTCCAACGATGGTCGGGAAGCGGTCAACACGCTGCGTTACACCCGGCTGGAGATCGAGCGGGTCTCGCGGCTGGCCTTCCAGGCGGCTCGCGGGCGGCGGAAGAAGCTGGTTTCGGTGGACAAGGCCAACGTCCTCGAGACCTCTCAGCTGTGGCGCCAGGTCGTCACCGAGGTCGCGAGCGCGTATCCGGACGTGACGATTGAACACCTGTATGTAGACTACGCCGCGATGCGGCTGGTGAGCGACCCCGCGACCATCGACGTGCTCCTGACCGAGAACATGTTCGGGGACATCCTGAGCGACGAGGCCGCCGTGCTTGCGGGTTCGCTCGGGTTGCTTCCGTCAGCATCGCTCGGCGATGGCCCGGGCCTATATGAACCCATTCACGGGTCGGCGCCGCCGCTCGCGGGCAAGAACATCGCCAATCCAATCGGGACCATCGCCAGCGTGGCCATGCTGCTTCGCCACAGCTTGGCTCAGCCGGAAGCTGCCGCCACCATCGAGAGGGCCATCGCCGCGGCGCTGGCGCACGGGGCGCGCACCCGCGACATCGCCCAGGCCGGGGAGACGGCGCTTGGCACCCGGGCGATGGCGGAGCGAATCGCGGGGCTGGTCGGCTAGGAGTCCTTCCGGGGGATCGGCAGGCAGAGCGTAAACTTGAGCATCTGATCCGGGACCTGGGCCAGATCGGCGGCGGTCAGGTCCGGTGCTCGCTCGGCGATGTCCCGGCGCAGGGCAGCTTCGAAGGGCTGCTGGAGCGCTACGATGCAATCGGGGCAGAAGTAGCCGTCAATCTCGCCGAAGAGGTGGCAGGGGGCGGGGTGCCCGTCCTGCTCCACGGCTTGCTGGACGTTGCAGCGCTGGCATACCATACCGGGCCTCCCATCGGGTGCTCGAGATCCTTCGGGAGGATCTGACGAGCGCGGGGCCTGTTTGTTTCGCCGGCGAGCTCACGGCCTCGCCGCAACGGCCTCGCCGGTGAGCGGATCCTTGCCGTACTTCCTGATGTGCTCCCGCCGAGCTCCATCCATCCAGCGGTCCCGCCGAATTCGCTCCGGTGAATCGTCGAGCTTCCTGGCGATTCGCTCCAGATCCCGATCACTCCACCGAGCGATCTGTCGAAACCGGGTAATCCCGAGCCCGTGCAGTGCCCGTTCGAGCACCGGGCCGATTCCGTGAATCAGCTTGAGGTCGTCGCGAACCGATCCGCTCTCACGCCGCCGCCGAGGGCTTCCCGCCGGCCGGGCCGGTTGCCGACCCTTTGGCGAGCGGATGTTGCGCGGGGCGCCGGCCGGCAGACCCTCAAGCTCGGCCAGGCGGGCCGAATGACGCCGGCACTCCTCCTCCATGATCTGCAGCGTGCGCAGCAGCTCGTCACGCTCATGCTGGATGGGCTGGAACTCGGACAGGCTGGCGTGAAGCTGGTCGACTTCGGTCTCCAGCCGGAGGCGCGCGCCGTCCTTCTCGCGTTCGGCCGCGCCAAGCCGTTGCTCGAGCTCGTGCACCTCCCCGGCGAGCGGTTCCAGCTCGGAAAGGCGCGCCTGCAGCAGCCTCCTGTTGGATTCCTCGGTCCGCAGGGATTCCTCCCGCTGGGCCAGGGTACGCCGGATTTCCTCCAGCTCCCTCGAGAGCCGGTCGACCAGGTTATTCACTTCGCGTCCTCGCGGCGACGCAGCTGACCCGGCGCCCTGCTCCAGCTCGTTCAGGCGGCTTCGGAGCACCTTCAAGTCCCGATCGCGGACGGTCAGCTCCTGCTGGGCCTGGGCGAGCCGTTCTTCCATGTCGATACGGCTCTCGGCCAGGCGGGCATTCTCTTCATGCAGGCTGGCCAGCTGGGCGGCGTGGGTCGCCATGTCGCGCTCCAGCAGCCGCACTTGTCTGGTGCCAACCTCCTCGGCCGCTCGGGCGGCACTGGCGAGCGATCGCTCCCGGGCCTGAGAGGCAGCGAGGTCTCTCTCCAGGGCGTTCAGGCGCTCCTGTTTCGAGCGCTCCTCCGCCTGTGCCCCGCGACCACGGAGCCCCTTGACGAGCCATCCAGCCAGCAAGCCGACCATGGAGGCGAGAACCAGATAGGCAATCTTCAAAGCGAGCGTGAGCATTGCAATCAACCTCCAGTCAGCGCTGGAGTTCGGTCGGGCGATCACGTTCGGAGGCCGCGGCCGACAGGCGGGGCACCCTCCGGTCTGGCAGCTGCATGCGGTGGCCTGGAGGGGTGAGCCGTAAGGCGCCGGCCGGAGTAACGGGAATCTAGAGACGATACCCGGTCACGCCAGATCCGTCACCGCACCCAGGCTGGCGCTGGAAACCACTCGGGCGTACTTGGCCAGCACGCCATGGCGATAGAGGGGTGGGCGAGGCCGCCATGCGGACCGCCGTCGAACGAGCTCCGCGTCCGGAACGTTCAGCTGCAGTAGCCGGGCTGTCGAATCGATCGTGACGGAATCCCCTTCTTCGACCAGGGCGATGGCTCCTCCCACCGCCGCTTCCGGAGCGACGTGTCCCACCACCATGCCGTAGGTACCGCCGGAGAAACGGCCGTCCGTAATGAGACCCACGGCGTCTCCCAGGCCGGCACCGATGATTGCCGAGGTGGGCGACAGCATCTCACGCATGCCCGGGCCTCCCCGCGGGCCCTCATAGCGGATGACGATCACGTCTCCGGGCCGGATCTTTCCGGCCAGAATCGCCTCAAGGCAACGTTCCTCGGAGTCGAAGACCCTGGCGGGCCCGGTCATCCGGGCCGTCTTCACCCCGGTGATTTTCGCGACGCTTCCTTCCTCCGCCAGGTTTCCGCGCAGGATGGCCAGGTGGCCCTGGGGATAGAGGGGCCGGGCCCAGGGCCGGATCACCTCCTGACCCGCGGGCGGTTCCTCCGGTACCCCCTGCAGCAGCTCAGTGATGGTCTGCCCGGTGATGGTGCGGCACTCGCCATGGATCTGCCCGTGTGCCAGCAGGATCTTCATCACCTGCGGGATTCCCCCCGCCTGGTGCAGATCGGTGGTCACGAAGCGGCCCGAGGGCTTGAGGTCGCAGAGCACCGGCACCCGGGCACGGATGGCCTCGAAGTCGTCGAGTTGGAGCGGTACTCCGGCTGCATGCGCGATCGCCAGCAGGTGAAGCACGGCATTGGTGGACCCCCCGATCGCCATGACGACCGCGATCGCATTCTCAAACGCCGGTCGCGTCATGATCTCACGCGGGAGCCTCTGGGACCGGATCGCATCCACCAGCACGGTACCGGAGCGGGCGGCGCTTTCCGCCTTTTCCGCGTCTTCGGCCGCCATGGTCGAGGAGCCCATGAGGCTGAGCCCCAGGGCCTCGATTGCGGAGGACATGGTGTTGGCCGTGAACATCCCGCCGCAGGAGCCCGCCCCCGGGCAGGCATGGCATTCGACCGCGCGCAGCGCCTGCTCGGTGATCTTGCCGGCGCTGTATTCGCCAACCGCCTCGAATGCGCTGACGATAGTGAGGTCCTTGCCGTCCAGATGCCCCGGCTTGATAGTGCCGCCGTAGACAAAAATGCCGGGCACGTTCATCCGGGCGATGGCTATCATGGCGCCTGGCATGTTCTTGTCGCAGCCGCCAATGGCGATGACTCCATCCATGCTTTCTGCGCTCACGGCGGTCTCGATCGAATCGGCGATAACCTCCCGGGACACCAGAGAGAATTTCATTCCCTCGGTTCCCATGGAGATGCCGTCGCTCACCGTGATGGTTCCGAACAGCTGCGGCATCCCTCCGGCCTGCCGAATCGCCCCCTCAGCTCGGCGAGCCAGCAGGTCGAGCCCGGCGTTACAGGGGGTGATGGTGCTGAAGCCATTGGCAATGCCGACGATCGGCTTCTCGAAGTCGGCGTCGCCGAAGCCGACGGCGCGGAGCATGGCGCGGTTCGGGGCGCGCTGGACGCCCTGCGTAACGGCTCGACTTCTAAGGTTGTGAGGCATGGCTGGGGGCGCTGGTGGGGGGTCGGGGCTCGCACCTAATCTAACGGCCAGCCACGGGCTCTGCTTCGTTCGTGGTCCGGGCGTGGTGTCGGGCCAGGCTCCACTTGAGGGTCGGCGGGGTCACGAGGGTGGTGACCAGCACCATCAGGACTACGGTGGAGAATATCGCCTGGTCGACGACCCGCTCGCCGGCGATCGTGAGGCCCAGTCCCAGATTTGCGAAGATCAGGCCCACCTCTCCCCGCGGGATCATCCCGATCCCGATCGACAGCTTGTCCAGGGAACTGCCTATGCCACCCAGCGCGCAGGCCTGTTTGCCCAGGATGGCGGCCACGATGACCAGGGCGGCGAGGCCGAGATGGGCGGGGTCGAACATCCCGGCTAACTCGACCTTCAGGCCCATGAGCACGAAGAATACCGGCACCAGGAACCCCGAAATCGGCCGGAGCAGTTCCTCCAGCGGGCGCTCACCCCGTTCGGAGAACTCCTGGTAGTGTACCCGCTCCAGGATCAGCCCGGCGGCGTACGCTCCGACGATCGGGGCCAGCCCGATCAGGGCTGCCCCGGCTGCGACCAGCAGGCAGAACACCAGCGCGGTGATGAGCAGAAGACTCGAACCGCGCAACCGGGCTGTCAGGCCGAACAGCCGGGGCGACGCGAGGGTGCCGAGCCACAGCGCGCCAAACAGGAAGGCCATGGCCTTGGCGACGACCAGTCCAACCTCGGCCAGGGAAGTCGAGGTGCCGGCATCGGCGGCCTGAATGAGGCTTCCGACCACGGCCAGGATCACCAGGCCCATCACGTCATCGATGACAGCGGCCCCGAGAATGATCCGGGCCTCCGGGGTCTGCAAGCGACCCAGGTCGCGGAGCACCCTGGCGGTGATGCCGACGCTGGTGGCAGTTAGGGCAGCCCCCAGGAACAGGTGCGCGTATGGACTGCGATCGGGGAGCAAGGCTGCGCCGACGGCGAAGCCGAGGATCCAGGGTGTCACCACGCCCAAGGCCGCCACGACGAGGGAACGCCCCCCGACCCGCTTCATATCGGCAATGGTCGATTCGAGGCCCACCTCGAAGAGCAGCAGGATCACGCCGATTTGGGCCAGGCCGTCGAGCGTTGCATCGCCGGTGAGGCCGCGAAACCAGGCGACCCCAGCGAGATCGAGATTGCCCAGCAGCACTCCCGCCAGGAGCTCGCCCAGGACCGCCGGCTGGCCCGCCCGTTCCGCGAGATCACCCCCGAATTTCGCGGCGGCCAGGATGACCGCCAGGCCCAGGGCCAACTGGGCACCGGAGTCGGCGGTGACGGGCACCTGGGGCAGGAGGAGCATCGAGATTGCGGCGCGAGGGTAGGTGAGGCAACCGATCAGCGAAACAGGGGGCTCGCGCCCCCTGCCGTGCACCGCTCGAGGAGCGTGGATTTACCGGGCTCCCGCGAGCGTTTCCTGAATAGCAGCCTGCTGCACCTCGTTCGCGGTAATCGGAGTAAGGGCGGCGTTGTCGGCCTCCCCGGTGCGAATGCGGATCACGCGTTCGATCGGCTGAACGAAAATCTTGCCGTCGCCCACTTCGCCGGTCCGCGCGGAGGAGAGGATCGCCTTGATGCACGGCTCCACGAACGGCTCGGAACACACCATCTCGATCTTGACCTTCTCGCGAAACTCAAGAACGACTTGGGTAGCACGGTAGGTCTCGACGAGATCTCGTTCCCCACCGTGGCCGCTCACACGGGAGATCGTAATGCCGGTCACTCCGGCGCGAAAGAGGGCCGCTTTCACCTCGGGGAGCCTTTCCGGCCGGATAACGGTCGTGATGAGCTTCATGAGTCACTCCAACATGAAAAGTGGGAGAGAGAGGCTGCCAACCATGTGCACCCAGCCGTCAACCGCCGGTTCACCTGGCCAGTCCGCGCCCCTGAGAGGGGGCGGCAGGATTCCCAACGCCCGTGACTGAGCACCCACGCCTGGCAGCCCCTCGGCGCTAGGCATCGTAGTAGAGGAAGAACTCGTAAGGATGGGGTCGGAGCGTCATGGCCGCGACATCCTTGGTGCGCTTCATGGCCAGCCAGGTCTCGATGACGTCTGGGGTGAAGACGTCGCCCTCCAGCAGGAAGCGGTGGTCGGCCTCCAGGGCATTCAGCGACTCGGTTAGGGAACCCGGCACCGTCTTTATGCTGGCCTTGCGCTCGTCGTGCAACTCGTACAGGTCCTCGTCAATCGGCTTCGGCGGCTCGATCTTCTTCTTGATGCCATCCAGTCCCGCCATCAGCATCGCCGCGAAAGCCAGGTACGGATTGCAGGACGGATCAGGTGCCCGGAACTCCACCCGGCGGGCCTTGGGGCTGGCCGAGTAGGTCGGAATCCGGCAGATAGCGGAGCGGTTCCGCTGAGAATACATCAGGTTCACGGGGGCTTCGAATCCCGGCACCAGCCGGCGATAGCTGTTGGTCGTGGGAGCACACAAGCCCAGCAGAGCCGGGGCGTGGGTGATGAGGCCGCCGATGTACCATCGCGCCACGTCGGAAAGCAGTGCGTATCCCTTGGCGTCGTAGAAGATTGGTGTGCTGTCCTTCCAGAGCGACTGGTGGCAGTGCATGCCCGACCCGTTATCCCCGAACAGTGGCTTGGGCATGAACGTCGCCGTCAGGCCCAGGTTATGACAGACGTTCTTGACGATGTACTTGTAGACCATCAGGCGGTCCGCCGTCTGGACTAGGGGTCCGAAGCGGAAATCGATCTCGGCCTGACCGGCGGTGCCCACTTCGTGGTGCTGGACCTCGACGGGCACGCCCGCCTCGATCATCGCCAGCATGATCTTGGAACGGACATCCTGCAGGCGATCGGTCGGTGGGACTGGGAAATAGCCCTCCTTGTGACGAGGCCGGTGCCCCAGGTTGGCCGTCCCGTTGGAACCCGAGTTCCAGATGCCCTCGTCAGCGTCGACGTAGTAGTATCCCTCATGGGCGTTCTGGTCGAAGCGCACGGAGTTGAAAATGAAGAACTCGGCTTCGGGTCCCCAGTACGAGGTTGTGGCGATCCCGGTGGTTTTCAGGTATTCCTCGGCCTTGAACGCCACGAACCGGGGATCGCGGCTGTAGGGCTCCAGCGTGATAGGGTCGTAGACGTCACAGGTGATGGACAACGTCGGGACGCTCAGGACCGGATCCACAAATGCGGTCGACAGATCCGGCATGAGCAGCATGTCGGATTCGTTGATGACCTGGAAGCCCCGGATGGAGGAGCCATCGAAGCCCAGGCCCTCCCGCACCATGTCCTCATCGAGGGTCGCCGCCGGAATCGAGAAGTGCTGCCAGGTACCCGGCAGGTCACAGAACTTCACATCGATGACCTGAACTCCTCGCTCCTTGATCAGGTCCTGAATCCGCTTCAGATCGGCGGTTGACCGGGTTCTGCTGGCCTTGGGTTTTACGGTGGCTGTCATCAGTTCCTCCTGGCTAGGAAATGTCCTGCATGGTCCGGCCACCCGCCCGCCGCGAGACGGACGGCCGGAAAGTGACGAGGTTACGCGGCTGCCTTGCGCTTGCCAGATCCGTGTGCGGACGCGGTCGCGAGCACTACGGCTGACGAAATATCCTGAGTATCGGGATAGGCGAGCGCACCCATCTCTGGCAGGTCAAGCCCCAGCTCCTCGACGTCGGCGGCGACCCGATGACCACCGACCACCACGTCGGTGATCTTGTAGGCGATGAACGCCATCAGCCCCACGGCCACGAGGCTGGTGACTCCGCCGATGGCCTGGGCCAGGAACTGGGAAGCATCACCGTAGAAGAGTCCGGTGACGTTCCCCTTCACGCCGTTCCATCCGTCGCCGTAGGTCCCGTCGGCGAGCAGACCGAGCGACAGGATGCCCCACAGCCCGTTCGTACCATGGACTGAGATAGCACCGACCGGGTCGTCGATCTTGAGCGTGCGGTCGATGAAGAACACCGACCAGCAGACCAGCACGCCCGCGACTCCGCCGATGAGCACCGCCGAGGGTGCGGTGACGAACGCGCAGGGCGCGGTGATGGCGACTAGCCCCGCCAACGCCCCGTTGGCGATCATCGACGGATCGGGCTTGCCGTACTTGAGCCACATGTACAGCATCGCGGTGATGCTCCCTGCCGCCCCAGCCAGCATCGTATTGGTAGCGACGACCCCGATGCGCAGGTCCGTTCCGGCCAGGGTCGAGCCCGGGTTGAACCCGAACCAGCCGAACGCCAGGATGAACGTGCCGATGAGGGCCATGGGAATGTTGTGGCCCGGAATCGCGTTGACGCTGCCGTCGGCGTTGTACTTACCGCGGCGCGGCCCGATGAGCCACGCCCCAACCAGCGCGATCACGCCGCCGGTCATGTGCACTACCGACGAACCGGCGAAATCCACGTGCCCATGGCCCAGCCCGAAGTTGGCCCCGAGCTGGGACAGCCACCCACCGCCCCAGACCCAGTTGGCATAGATCGGGTAGATGAACGCACCGACGAAGATGCTGAACACGCAAAACGCCGAGAACTTCCAGCGTTCCGCCATGCCGCCGGTGGGGATGGTCGCGGCGGTATCCATGAACACCATCTGGAACAGGAAGTAGGCAAACACCGGCGCCGCGTAGGCGACTCCGGTAAGGAAGAAGCCGGTGTGGCCAAACAGGCCGAACGGCTTCCCGCCCAGGGTGACGGTGAACTCATTGGCGAGCTTGTCGAATCCGCCCAACGTCAGCATCGGCCCCATGCCGCCGGCCTGCAGCGCGAATCCGACCGCCCAGTATGCGATCATCGCGATGCCGTACACCATGAAGTTCATGGTGAAGGTGTGGGCGGCGTTCTTGGCGCGGGTGAAGCCGGTCTCCACCATGGCGAACCCGGCCTGCATGAACATGACCAGGAAGCCGGTGATCAAGGTCCAGACGAAGTTGATCGCGACGCTGTTGGCGGCGGCCGCCGCGGTGGCCGCCTTGGCAAGAGAGTCGGCGGTCGCAACCAGCGCGGGAGCGGCAGAGGCGGCCGAGTCGGGCGGTGCGGCCTGCGCGGCGAGGGCTGCCGGTACCGCAAGAGCCGCCAGGAACGGGAGGAGCCGGATTCGTGGCATCGCGAGGTCCGAAGAAGAGAGGTGGAGGTCGTCCCCGGGCTCCGGGGGCGGCGACTGGGCTGACCGGCGCGGCCGAGTCGCTCGGCAGCAATACTATAGGGTCCTCAGGCAATTCTGTCAATAGAAATGTGCATTTCTTGCACGATTCAGTTAACAGCCAGCGCGATTTGCCTCGACAGCTGCTTGACACGGCTCCAATAAATGCAAAAACCGCACATCTGTGTGTGCGGTAATACCTCGTCAACGGCAACCAGATCCTCCCCGAAAGGGCTCCCAACCAGCCGGGCGCCAACAACTTAGCTAGATCCCTTCCTCCCGGAGGCCCCCCTCGTTACGGTCCCAGCGGTATTCCATATAAGCGGCCGCTTCCTCCGCCAGCTCGTTCCCCAGCAAACGTTCGACGACGTGCAGGGCCATGTCGATCCCCGCCGAAACGCCAGCGGCGACGATGATCCTGCCATTGTCGACAAACCGCTCGCCTTCACGCACTCGCGCCAGAGGCGCGACCTCCCGGAGCAGATTGTAGGCCCCGTGGTGGGTAGTTACCTCAAGGCCATTGAGCAGGCCCGCCTTCCCCAGCAGCAGCGCTCCGGTGCAGACGGACAGCACCAGCTCAGCGGCTTCGGCTTCCCGTCTCAGCCACTCGATCAGACGGGCGTTGTACATCTCCCGTCGTGTGCCGAAGCCGCCCGGCACGATCAGCAGGTCGGCCGGCGGCGCGGTCTGGATGGTGTACTGCGGCTGCACCGCGAATCCGTTGCGCAGCATCACGGGTCCGGCTCCCTCCGCCACCAGGGCCACCCGAAAGGGATCGAGCCCGTGCCGCCGCCCTGCCACCGTAAACACTTCGTAGGGGCCGGACACGTCGAGCACCTCCGCCTCGTCGAACACCACCAGCGAGACTTGCCGGGGCGGTTGCATTGCTAGCGCTCAGTCACCGCAGGCCGTTGCTGGTCGAGCCACTCGAGCTGGCGCTCGATCTCCGCATCCTGCCCCTTTCGGATCTGGGACAACCGGGCGGCGTAGGCCTCGCGGGCCTGTTCCACCGGGGTTGTCGGCGTCCACCTGGGCACGACTCTGGGCATCCCCTCTCCGTCCAGCGCGAAGAAGACCATCACACAGTGACCGGCCCGCCGCCTGGTCGTGCTCTTGGGATCGGCGGCATAGATGTCCACGGCGATGTCCATGCTGGTGCGGCCGGTCCGGATCACCTGGGCCCGTACATCCACCAACTCGCCGACATTGATGGGCTGCAGAAATCGGATTCCGCCGACGTAGGCGCTCACACAGTACTCTCCGGTCCAGCCCGCGGCGCAGGCGTAGCCGGCGTGGTCGATCCATTTCATGACCGAGCCACCGTGAACCTTGCCGCCGAAGTTCACGTGGGCGGGTTCCGCGAGGAACCGCAGAGTGACGGAAGAGGGACGGGTCATGGCGCCACGGCGAGGGGACGGCAGGAAGTTAGAGGAAACTCCGAACGGGGAACAGGGAAACGGTGTGGATGCGCAAGGTCCCGTCCCTGTTCCCCATTCCCCGTTCCCCCCTAGATTCGGGGCATGCCCGACACACCCTGTCCTGCCTGCAAGACGCCGGTGCCTGGGAGCGCACTCTATTGTCCCAATTGCGGCAGTCGGACCGGCAGCGGGGACTCGCGGGTGGCGGCGGAGGTGGAGCCGGATGTCCAGGGCCGACTCGCCAGGGCGCTCGGTCCGAAGTACGAGGTGCGCCGGCTGCTCGGCGAGGGCGGCTTCGCCCAGGTGTTCGAAGTCTTTGATACCGATCTGCAGCGTCGTCTTGCGGTCAAGGTGCTCCGGCCCGACATCGCCTGGTCGTCGGGCATGCTGGACCGGTTTCGCCAGGAATGTCGTTCCATCGCCCGCCTCTCCCATCCCAATATCCTGCCCATTCACTTCGTCGGGGAAGGCGAGGGCCTGATCTACTATGCGATGCCCTTCGTGGAAGGAGAATCGCTCTCGACGCTGCTCCGTCGCACCGGTGCCCTGCAGACCGACCGGGCGCTGGCGATCCTCCGGCCGCTGCTCGAGGCCCTGGCCCACGCCCACAGCCAGGGTCTGATCCACCGCGATATCAAGCCTGACAACATCATGCTCGAAGCGAGCACCGGTCGGCCCCTGCTGGTGGACTTTGGCATTGCCAAACGGCTGGACGGCGAGGGGCACCAGACCATGACCGGCTTTGTGGTTGGCACGCCGCAGTACATGAGCCCGGAGCAGGCGCTCGGCCAGGGCGACATCGACGCCCGCTCCGATCTCTATGCCGTGGGCGCGGTTCTGTACCAGATGGTGACCGGGACCCCGCCATTCGATGGCACGAGCTCCCAGGAGATTGTGGGCAAACATCTGAGTGAACCCGCGCCGGTGGCCTCCGCCAAGAACGCGCGCATCCCGATGTGGTTGTCCGATATCATCGCCCGCTGCCTGGCGAAGCGGCCGGCGGAGCGATTCCAGTCCGCCGCGATGCTGCTCGATGCCCTGAACGCGGGCCGCCAGTCGGGTGCCCAGGAGCCGGTCAGCGCGGAGCGGGTAGCCCGGAAGCTCCAGAGCGAGGAAGCGACCCAGCTGCTGCAGAGCACCGAACGGCCGCTCACCAATGCCCCCGCCTCGAAGACCCGTGCGTCCGTGGCCTCCACACCCGCCTCGGAGCCGTCCCGGCCCCGCCGGCTGCCTCTGCTGCTGGGCGTGGCCCTGGCTGTCGGCATCGCGGGGTGGCTGCTGCTGGGCGGGCACCGGGTGCTGGTCGTGGAGAACCGGCTGGTCGAGCCGATCCGGGTGGCCCTGGGGGCCGAGACGTTCGAAGTTCCCGCCGGCGTACGGGTGGAGCACAAGGTGAAGGGAAGGGGGCCGCTGGTAGGGCAGTGGTACCTGGTCCGGCCTCAGGGGCCCGGCGGTCAGCCGCTGGGCGTGGAGCTGCAGGGGAGCATCAGCGGGCAAGGAAGGCGGAAGATGACCGCCCGGGTGGACGCCTCCGGCGGGGATCGGCCGGTATTCGCGCCGCTGGTCAGCAACGGCACCAACCAGCCTCTGGCGATCACCATCAACGCGGGCACCGTCAACTCGCAAACCTGCGACTGCCGGGTGAATCCGGGCGCCACCCGGGCCCGAATTGGCTACTACCCGCTGTTCGTCAACAGTTCGGTTCAGGCGCAGATCGCGGGTGGGGCGACGGCGACGTTCCGCGATCTCGGCTCGCAGGTGGACCGCTCTACCGGCGCGGTCGGGCTCCGGTTCGAGCCCAAGGACTTTCCGAGATAACCCCTTCCGCCATCCCGACTACATCAGGCCTTCCTCGCGCAACACCGCCAACTGGCAGGCGAGGGAGTTCCCGACCTCGCAGGCACGACGGTACAAGGCGATGGCCCGCGAGATGTCGCGCCCGACGCCGCGGCCATCCTCGTACATTCTGGCGAGTCGGACGCAGCTGTTCGCTTCCTTCAGGTCACAGCCCGTCCGGTACAGTCCGGCCGCGCGGGCCTCATTGGTAGCCACATCGAGCCCCCTTTCGTAGCGATCTCCCAGCCGGAGACAGGACCGGGGATGGCCCTGTTCGCAGCCCCGCGTGCCGTACGCGATCGCCGTCGAGAGATTCGGCACCACTCCGGTGCCCCGTTCGTACGCCAGCGAGGCCTCCTCGCACCCTGCGCCGTCCCCGGCTTCGCAGGCCCGGCGGAAGAGCGCCAGCGCCCGGTGCTCGTCGATGTCCAGGATGAGCCCCTGCAGTAGCCAGCGCCCAAGCTGGGTGCATGCCTCGGGGACGCCGGTGTCGCAGGCACGAACCGCCAGGCCATCAGCGCGGCGGGCATCCTGCCTGACACTGGCCCCCTGGGCATAGAGCTGCGCCAGCCGGAAGCAGGGCTGGCCCCCGCTCTGGTCGCACGCGGCTGTCAATTCGTCGGTGGTCTGCTGGGCGCCAGCCGACTGCGCGAGGCCCAGGAGCAGTACCAGGGCGGCGGGCGCTCTCATTCCCGGTCTCTCCGCTTGAGTTTAAGGGTGCGGGCTGGGGCCACCGCGTCGAACCCGAAGCGTTCGCGGACCCGGTCCACGGCAGTGGTCAGCTCCCGGAGCCTGACTCGGTCGGCCGATTCGAACAGATCCCCCGCCAGGGCTCGGACCAGATTGGTCGCGGCGAGCCCGATGAGCCGGATGGACTGGCGTCGCCGGCGCGCCTCCGCGAAGGCCTCGGCGAACAACACCCGGGCGGGGCCGAGCAGATCGACCTCTAGGTCGGTCGGGGCGGCGAGCGTCTGCCGACGGGTGACCGTGCGGAAATCGGCGTGCCGGAGCTTGAGGACCACGGTTCGCGCCGTGAGTTCCTGCTCCCGCAGGTCGGCGGCGATGAACCCCGCAAAGCGGGCCAGCAGGGCGTCGAGATAGTCGCAGTCGATGGAATCCTTCGCGAGCGTCGTTTCCCGGCTCACCGAGCGAGCCAGCCGGTCAGCATGGAGCGCGGCTGAACCGCGGCCATGAGCCCGGTACTTGAGCTCGCGAGCATAGGGACCGAGCAGACGCAGCAGCGTCTCCTCCGGCAGCCGCTGAACCTGGACGACGTCGGTCAGGCCGAGCCCGGCAAGGCGCGCCGCCGTGCGCGGACCGATCCCCGGGAGCGCCCGGAGGGGGAGTCCCGCGACAAACCCCTCCTCCCAGCCGGCGCGCACTTCGCAGCACCCCCGTGGCTTGGCGTAGTCGGAGGCGAGCTTGGCGATCATCCGGTTGGAGCCGATCCCGATGCTGCAGTCGAGACCGGTCTCGCCCTTGATGGCGGTCCGGAGCTGCTCGGCCACCGGCAGCAACGAGACCGGGTGCAGTCGGTCGGTGCCGCTGAAATCCAGGTATCCCTCATCGAGCGACGCCATCACGACAGTGGGCGAATAGCGCCCGAGGACGGTGCGAACCGCGCGCGAGGCCTGCCGGTAGTGGCTGAAGCTGCCCTGACAGAAGGTGGCCGCGGGACACAGCCGCGCCGCCTCAGCGATGGGCATCCCGCTCCGCACGCCGAACTGCCTGGCGGCGTAGGAGGCGGACTGCACGACTCCCCGGGATTCGCGTCGCCCGCCGACGACCAGCAGCGGCACCGGCCGCAATTCGGGAAACCGTTGTCGGCAGACCTCGACGAAGAAGGCGTCCAGATCGACGTGCAGGATACGGCTCGTCATGCCCCAAAACTAGCCGGGCGAGCCGGCCCGATATAGCCTTCAAGCCGTTACCCGGTTCATCAGGAGTCAGGCCATGGCCCCACAGCGGCCAGGAGCGTCCAACCGGCAGGGTGAGGGGCAAGGCAGTTGATGCGGGCCGCGTTCCTCGGGCTCGGAGCGATCGGATGGCCCATGGCCGCTCAGGTGGCGCGCCGCAGCGAGCTCACGGTGTGGAATCGAACCGGTTCCCGCGCCGAGACGTTCGCCCGTGACCACGGGGTCCGCGTAGCTGCCACTCCCCGGGAGGCGGTCGAGGGGGCGGACGTGGTGCTGACCTGTCTACCCACGTCGGCCGAGGTCGAGGCGTTGCTGGACGGTCCTGACGGGATCCTGGCCGGCATCGGGCCGGGCACCCTGTTCCTGGACTGTACCTCGGGTGATCCGGACAGCGCGGAACGCATCGGTGCGTGGCTTGCTTCGGTCGGCGTCGCCTTCGCAGATTGCCCCGTGAGCGGTGGAACCAACGGAGCCGAAGCGGCGACCCTGACGGTGATGGTCGGGGCCGATCGCGCGACGTTCGAGCGCGCCAGCCCGGTGCTGGCCTGTTTCGGCAAACGCATCGAGCATCTCGGGCCAGTGGGAGCCGGTTCCGCTCTCAAGGCGGTGAACAACGCCCTGCTCGCGACCAATATCCTCACCTTCGGTGAGGGGTTCGCGGGGCTGGCCCGGGCCGGCGTTCCGGTGCGCAAGGCGCTGGAAGTGCTGAACGCCTCCTCGGGCCGCTCATTCGTGACCGAGGTGCTGGTACCCGAGCGGGTGCTCAATGGAAGCTTCCCCAATACCTTTCGGCTGGCTCTCTTGGAGAAGGACATCCGGATCGCGGTGGATTTTCTGGGCCGGAAGGGTGTCGCCTCACCGGTGCTCCATCTAGTCTCGGAACTGTTCCGGCTGGCCCGGGCGGAGCTCGGAGAGGAAGCGGACTATCTCGAGGCTATCCGGCTCCAGGAAATGCAGGCTGGGGTCGAGATCAGGGGATGATGACAGACTGGGCCTCGACCAACCGGCTGCGGGTCAGGGTGACGCTCGTCGAAGGGCTGGTCATCCAGGGTGACGTGCATCTCCAGCCCCGGGTCGCCTGGCGCGACGGTCCCGAGACTCCGCTCGAGCTCCTGAATCGGGGTGAGACCTTCTTCCCGATGAGCCTGCCTCAGGGGGACGTGGTCTTTGTGGCCAAGGACCAGGTGGCAATGATGGCATATGAGGACGTGGGGTCGTCGGACGATCCGGAGCGGCACAACGCGGCCCGCCTGCTGCCCCTTGAAGTCATGATGGTAGGTGGGACCGAGCACCGCGGCGTTGCGGTGAGCGAATTGCCCCCCACGCGGGCCCGGGCGCTCGATTTCCTGAACGCGGCTGAGCGCTTCTTTCAGCTGTTGACCGATGATGGCACGCTCTGTCTCAACCGGCGGCATGTTCGCGCAGCCAGACCCCTGCCCTGATCCTTCCTGTGGCCCAACTCGACCGTTTCATTCAGGCAATCCAGCAGCACAAGGCCCAGGGTCTGGTGCTGGCTCCCGGCAAGCAGGCCAGCCTGCTCCTCGACGGAGCGCCCCGGGGTATTACGCGCGATCCACTCTCGGCGGGGCAGGTTCTCCTGCTGGCGCGGGAGATCGCGCCGGGCCCGGACCAGGCTCGTTTGGAGGGTCCGACGCCGGTGACGTTCGAGTACGCATCCCCCATCGGGCCGGTCATGGTAGAGGTGGTGCCCGAGCCGGACGGTCCGCGGGTGCTGATCCGTCCCAGCGGCGGGGGGCCGGCGTCGAGCCAGCCGGTCGCGGAGCGTCCCGGCGCGGCGCAGGGGGCCGCCGCCCCGGCCGACGGGTCAGTGCGCGCCCAGCTGGATCAACTGCTCCGGCTCACCGCCGGGAGTGGAGCGTCGGACCTGCACCTGCGCACCGGTGAAAAGCCGATCCTGAGGCGGGACGGCGAGTTGCTGCGGCAGGAAGGCCAGGTGCTGGACGCCGAGACGGTCGATGCGATGCTCTCCAGCATCATGCCGCCACGGGACCAGTCGATGTTCCGCGAAACCGGTGACGCCGACTGGGCCTACGAACTCTCCGGGGTGTCGCGTTTCCGCTGCAATGCGGCCCAGGAACGACGTGGACCGATGGGAGTCTTCCGCGTCATCCCGAGCCACATCATGACCGCCGACGAGCTGGGCCTGTCGCCGGAGATCCAGCGGCTGTGCTACCTCACCAAGGGGCTGGTTCTGGTGACCGGCCCGACCGGATCGGGCAAGTCCACCACCCTCGCGGCGCTGGTAGACCTCATCAATCGAACCCGGACGGATCACGTCCTGACGATCGAAGATCCCATCGAGTTCGTTCACGCACCCCAGAAGTGCGTGGTAACCCAGCGTCAGGTGGGGTTGCACAGTGGCTCGTTCAAGGCGGCATTGCGGGCGGCGCTGCGGGAGGACCCCGACATCATCCTGGTGGGCGAAATGCGCGATCTCGAGACCGTCTCGATCGCCATCGAAACCGCCGAGACGGGCCACCTGGTCTTCGGTACCCTGCATACTTCGACCGCACCGTCGACCATCGACCGGGTCATTGATCAGTTCCCGGCAGATCGTCAGTCCCAGGTCCGCGTCATGCTGGCCGAGTCGTTGAAAGGCGTCATCGCCCAGGTGCTCTGCCGCAGGATCGGCGGCGGCCGGGTGCCGGCCATGGAGGTCCTGCTGTCGGTTCCGGCCGTCTCCAACCTGATCCGTGAAGGCAAGACCTTCCAGATTCCATCGATCATGCAGACCAACCGCAAGTCCGGGATGGTCACGCTCAATGACGCGCTGCTGGACCTGGTGGAGCGCAAACTGATCGAACCCCGCGAGGCCTATCTCCGCGCGTTGGAAAAGGCTGCTCTCGCGACTGCCCTCAAGGCCAGGCGGGTGGATACCTCTTTCCTCGTGGAGTCTTGAGCCACACGCGATTGCCCCAGTAGATCAGGCGGTGCGGGTGGTCCATCCCCCTCGGGCCGTTCCGGCTCGACGGCCACACTGTGGGTCCGGGGAAAGCCGTCATGTCAGCGCTCGCCGCCCAACTGTCGGGCCGCTCCCTCTCCCTTCCGCTTCCGCCGGCTCACGCCGACGCGCTGGCTGCGCTGCTCGATCTCGCGCTACAGGCCACCGCGGCCACAGGTGTCGCGCTGCTTCTGCCTGATGGCTCTCAGCTGCGCACCGTGCTGACCCGCGGGGCGAACGCGCCCGCCCTGGGCGAGCGAATCGGTCTCGAAGGCAGTGTCGCCGGTGAAGCCTGGTACCGCGGCCGCCTGGTGAACGGCACCGAGCCTGCCCCGTCGGGGCGCCAGGACCCGCTGCGGCGGCACGACCGCACCGTGGATGTCCTGGCCATGCCGGTTCTGACGGCGGAACGACCGGTGGCGGTCTTGGTGCTCTATCACCCGCATCCCGGGCACTTCCGTCCCGGGGACGCGACCACCCTGACCCGGATGGCCACGATTGTCGCGGGGCTGTGGAACAGGCCTCAGCGGAACCCACCTGCCGGGCCACGAGGCGAGCTGGAGGCTCACGCTGCCGCCCGCATGGCGCTGCTGGCGGCCGGCGCTTCCGGGGAGCGCGAGGCGTGGGGAGACGTCGCCCGAACGGCGGGGGTGCTTCTCGAGGCCGCGAGCGCTCGGGTGTCCTTGCTCGAGGGGGAGGAGCTGGTGTGCCTGGCCGGCATCGGCCGTTTCAGCGGGGACGTGGGACGCCGGCACCCCCGGACCTACGGGTTCGAGGGGGAGGCCCTGCAGAGCAGCGAAGGCGTGCTCGCGGCCGAGTGGACTCCCGAATCGAAGGTGGCCGGTCAGCCATCCTGGATGCGCTCCCTCATCTCGGTTCCCCTGCGGCGGATGGAGCAGGTGGTGGGCGTCCTCAGTGTTGCAGATGAGGTGCCGGGCCGTTTCACGGAGGGTGATCGCGAGGCACTGGTCCGGTTCGCGATGCGCGCCACCGCGGCGGTGGCTGAGGTGCGGCTCACCGAGGAGACTCAGCGGCACCTCGCGGATGGACGGGTGGTCAACCAGGTGGCGGCAGTCCTGGCGGCGGCCGAGGACACACCGGCGCTCCGCCGGGCGGTCGTGGGCGGGATCAGTCGCGCGCTCGGCGCCACCGGCGCCCGCCTGAGTGAGGTGATCGAGAACCATCCGGCCGTGACGGCGTGGGAGGGTGATTCTCCGCTGCTGGAGCGACCGCTGCTGCCCGGTGGCGAGCTGCTCTGTGGGCATGTCCTGGCGGCCGGAGAGATGTCGCACCGGTGCGCCCTGCCGGGTGGGGAAGGCTTCCTGCTTGCGGTGCTGCTGGGTCGGGTGGCCAACCATCCCGGGTGCCTTCAGCTGCTCCGGGAGGCCGAATCCTTCAAGCCCCACGAAGAGTTGTTGCTCCGGCAACTGGCCCCCATCGCCGAGCTGGCGCTGGCCTCCCGCCTCACCAACGTGCGGGTGAGCCAGTACGCCGAACGGATTCGCTCCGTAGCCGAGGTATCCGCTACCCTGCACCAGTCGCTGCGCCCCGTGGACGCCATGAGCCAGGCCGCCGAGATGCTGCGCCGGGCCCTGGGCGTCGACACCGTCCGCATTGGCATGGCCGATGAAGCGAGGCAGGAACTCATTTTCCCGATCTACCGCCACGGCCTCGAGGTTGAGGATGGCCGGCGCGACCCCATGGGAACCGGCCTGCTGGAAGAGGTCTGGCGGACTGGACGAACCTACTTCCTGCCGGAAAACGCGGCCGAGGAGGCACGGACGCTGGGGTTCCCTCTCGATAGGGCGTCCCGGTGCGTCGCGGCCGTGCCTCTGCGGCGGCGGAGCACGATCGCGGGCGTGGTCGCGATCGAGGATGAGTCACGCGACCATGCGTTCGAGTCGGAAGACGTCAGGATTCTGGAGATCGTCGCTCAACAGCTCGGTGTCACCCTCGACAATCTGGAAAGCCTCGAGGAGGAACGGCGCCAGCGTATCACGGCAGAGTGGCTGCGGCAGATGGCGCGTACTGCCACCGATCCGCAGGCGAGGCCGCTCCAGGTCTTCGAGCTCGCCGCCGATGCCGCGTTCCAGGGGATCGGCGGCCTGGCGGCCCTGGTCGACTTCATCACCCCCGACGGCCTCAGGACGCTGGTGGCGAGCCGGGGTCAGGTGCCGGGGCCGCTGGCAGAGCCCCTTCCGCTGGCCGGGACCGTCGCGGGCTGGGTGGTCGACGAGGACGGTGCCGTCTTCATCTCCGCCAACCTCGCCGAGGACCCTCGCCTGAACTCCGAAGAGCGGGAGCGGGCGGGACCCATGGCACTCGTGGCGGCCCCAATCCTGGGCGAGACTCGGATCATCGCCGTCCTGCAGCTGGCTCGGCCGAGCGGGGCCTCGTACGCGGTGGCCGATGTGGAACGCCTGGCCCAGATCGCCGACCACGCGGGAGCAGGATACCAGACGGCGAAGGCCGGTGAGGCCCTCCGGGAAACCGAGGAACGCTACCACCGGCTGTTTTCCGCCGCGACCGATGCGATCTTCACGCTCGATCGGCAGGGCGCGATCACCTCCTTCAACCAGGCGGCGGAACGGGTCTGGGCCGTGGACGCGGGGCAGGTGGTCGGTCGCCGGTGGGACGCGGTACTGTCTTTCGACAGCCCGGACACGGTGGCCGAGCAGATCAAGCGGGTGCATGCCGGGGAGGCGTGTGAGTTCGAAGTGAGCCTGCGTCGGCCGGACCGGGAGCACGAGGTCGTGGTGGTGACCATCTCACCGCTGCTGGAAGACGGACAGGTGAGGGCCGTGCTGGGGGTCGCTCGGGAGGTGACCGAGGCCGTCCGGGGCCAGGCCCAGCTGCTGCAGACGGAGAAGATGTCCGCCATCAGCCAGTTGCTCGGGGGCATGGCGCACGAGATCAACAATCCTCTCACCAGCATCCTGATGAACCTGGAACTGCTGCTGCAGGAGGTCCAGAATCCAGCCCAGCGCGAAACCTTGCGGGCCATCAGGGTGCAGACGGACCGCGCCGCGGAGATCGTTCGGAATCTGCTGACGTACCTCCGTGGCCAGGGTTCTGAACGGGCTCCGGTCGACTTGCGCGAAGCGGCGCGCGGTGCTCTGGCCCTGCGGCGGAACCAGCTTCTCAGCCAGGAAATCGCTGTGGTCGTGGATCTCCCGGCGCAGCCCGTTCTGGTCCTGGGCAATACGGTGAACCTGCAGCAGGTGCTGATGAACCTGCTCGTCAACGCCGAGCACGCGATTCGCACCCATCGGGGCGGAGGCCATGTCTGGCTGCGTCTGGCGGTGCAGGAGGGTCATGCGGTAGTCACCGTGGAGGACGACGGGCCGGGGATCGCGCCGGAGCTGCTCACCCGGGTATTCGATCCTTTCTACACCACCAAGCCGGAAGGGGAGGGGACCGGGCTGGGACTGTCGGTCAGCGCGGGTATCATTGCCGACCATCAGGGCAGGATCACCGCGGGGCAGCGGCCGGAGGGTGGGGCCCGATTCGTAGTGGAGCTCCCCTTATGGGCGGACCAGCCCGGCCCGGGGAGGATCGGGGAACTTACGCCGTCCGTGCCGGCGGCTCGATCGGCCGCGCGCGGGAAGGTGCTGGTGGTGGACGACCAGCCGGATATCCGGCGCAGCGTCTCCAAGTTCCTGACCCGGTCCGGATGGGCTGTAGATGTTGCCGATTCGGGCGAGGAGGGGCTTCGCCTGCTCGGCCTGGGCGACTACGAGGTCGTGCTCTGCGATCTGCGGATGCCGGGGATGAGCGGCCCCGCGTTCTATCGCCACTTGCAGGACCAGTCCTCCCCCGCAATCGGAAAACTGGTCTTCATGACCGGTGACACGCTGTCACCGGAGGCGTCGCGGTTTCTCCGGGAAGCGGGGCGGCCTGTCCTTTCCAAGCCGTTCGCCCTCAAGGATCTGATGGAGGTGCTGGCGCAGGTGGTGCCGGAATAGGGGTGTAGCGGGTTCAGATTACAGGATCGGCGCACAGGGTTCAGCGTTCAGGGTCCAGCGTACAGGGTTCAGGCGGTAGGTTTCGGTCACGGATGCTCCGAACGCGCTGGCCCTGAACCCTGACCACTGGACGCCCAGCCCCATGCCCGCTCCCATCCTGGTCCTGGTGGCCCCGCAGGACATTGTCAACATCGCCAGTGCGGTCCGGATCGCGAAGAATTTCGGGCTGACCCAGGTTCGGCTGGTCGCCCCGGAGGTGTACGATCCCTGGCGGATCGAGGGTATCGCCCACAATACCGGCGATCTGGTCCAGGGCATCACCCTCCACGAGAGCCTCGATGGGGCAATCGCTGATTGTGTATGGACCGTGGCACTCACCGCTCGGGAGCGTGCCGCCAAGCGCACCGTGTACCGGCCCGGCGCGGCTGCGCAGGAGCTGATGTCCCGGACGGCCGCCGGTCCGGTCGCCATGGTTGCGGGCCGGGAGGACAAGGGTTTGACCAACGAGGAACTGGATCGCTGTTCGGCCCTGGTCACCATTCCCACCAATCCGGATTACAAGTCGCTCAATCTCGCCCAGGCCGTGGCCATCATGTGCTACGAAACGTGGCTGGCCCGAGGCGGGGAGCGGCGGCCCATTAAGCCACCCCGCAAGCCGGCGGACCCCGCCTCGATGGAACTGATGGAGCGGCTGTTCACCGACTGGCAGCGGGCCCTCTGGGGCATCGACTTCTTCAAGACCCGCCAGAGCGACCACGTGATGCGGTCGCTCCGCGAAATACTGTTCCGGGCGGAGTTGGACGCGCGCGAAGCCTCCCTGGTCCGGGCGATGGGTATTGAGGTCGTGCGCTATCTCGAGCGCAACGGCCTTGCCCTTCCCCCAGAGGCCCGGGGACCGGGCCTGCCCCCGTCGCCCCTCGGCGGCTGATCCCGGATGCCGCACCCCGCCGCCTTGGAGGAAACCGGCTTCCCCGGTTAGAATTCGGCCTCATTGGAAGAGTCTCATCCTGGGAGCCGAATCCGTGGGGCGATCCGCCGCGTACTGGGCCACCAATCTGTATCCCAACCCCCGCCAGGAACCCAGGCCATCGGCACCCTACAAGGACCTTCCATCGGCCTCGGCTGCACGGTTCCGTCGGCTGCGCGAAGGGCTGCAGAGGTTGCCGGGGGTGACCGAGCACGTGAAATACATGGGGCCCTCCTGGCACTGGGCCTGGGAGTACGCCGTCGGCCACCGCAAGCTGTGCTGGCTGCACGTGATGCAGAGCGGGCCAGCCGTTACCTTCACGATCGCCGATCAGGAAGAGCCGAAAGCCCTGGCCATCTCCCGGCTGCCCGCCGCCATCGGGGCCGCTATCCGAGGTGCGCAACGGACCGGGCCGGTCCGCTGGTGTGCGTTGGACGTGGGGGACCAGAAGGCCGCGGACGCTTTTCTGAGCTTCGTCAGGCGCAAGCTGTCCTGGCTCGTGGCCGAGACACCGGGACCCCAGGGTCGCCGGTCCCTCGCGAGCTGAACGAAAGCCGAGCGGAACACTCGGGATGGTCCATGCCCGGGTTTGGTGCGGGACCGTGCCCCGGCTATACTTGTCGCCGCCAAATCATTGCTACGGCAATGGTTTGGCGTCACCTGAAGGAGAGTTGTCAGCCAAGCGGTGTTTAGACCCTTCCGCGGGCTAAGCCTACGCCCGCAGCCGTGAGCCATCATGCGAAAGCTGGCAGTTCTCGGTGCGGGTGGACTGGTTCTGGCAGTCGGCGCGGCCATCATAGCTGAGCGTCCCACCCAGGCGCAGCAGTCTCCCGCGAAGCCCGATTCCCTCACCGCCTGGGTGCTCGCCCAGGGGGACAGCGCCGCTCTCCAGGGGCCGCGTCAGCCGGTTCTCTTTCGACACGACATTCATGCGGGGGCCAACAAGATCCCCTGTCAGTATTGCCACTACACGGTGGCCGAGTCGAGCGAGCCGGGGATTCCCAGCATGCAGACCTGCATGGGGTGTCATTTGGTTATCGGCGGTACCGACTCGACCCATAAGCAGGAGATCAAGAAGTTGCGGGACGCCTTTGCCAAGAACCAACCCATTGAGTGGGTCCGGGTGCACACGGTCGCCCGCCACGCTCACTTCCCCCACATGCGTCACATCAAGGCCATGGGCCCCAACGCCTGCCAAACCTGCCATGGCGACGTCGCTCGCATGGCGCAGGTTTTCAAGGTGAACAACATCAACAACATGGGTTTCTGCGTAACCTGTCACCTGCAGCGCAAGGTGAATCGCGATTGCTCCTTGTGTCACTACTGACGCCTCGGCGGCTCGGCAAGTGGCCTCCGTGGCCGGGTATCGTCCGGCTAACGGCCAACAGCTAACGCATCCATCAATGTCCGACACCACACCACGCGAAGGCATCGATCGCAGGCGCTTCCTGACCGTTCTGGGGGTGACCGGGGCGGGAGCGGCGGTCGTTTCCGGGTGCTCCACGGAGCGGATCGAAAAGCTGGTCCCCTACCTGGTCCAGTCCGAGGACCAGATTCCGGGGGTGGCGACCTGGTACGCCAGCACCTGCACGGAGTGC
Source organism: Gemmatimonadales bacterium (assembly GCA_036555275.1). Classification (GTDB taxonomy): domain Bacteria; phylum Gemmatimonadota; class Gemmatimonadetes; order Gemmatimonadales; family GWC2-71-9; genus JADJOM01. Next base: position 109,903 of record DATBLR010000002.1, read on the forward strand.
CCCGCGGGCTGTGGGCTGCATGTCAGGACTCGCGAGGGCCGGGCGGTCAAGCTGGAAGGCAATCCGGAGCATCCGATCAATGCTGGGAGGCTCTGCGCCCACGGTCAGTCCGCGCTGCAGGGACTCTACAATCCGGGTCGCGTGGCCGGCCCGATGGCCCGGCAGGCCGATGGCTCGTTCAAGGAGATCACGTGGGACGAGGCCATCGCGATGCTGGTCCAGCGGCTGCAAGGCGCCTCTGGCAAGCTGGCCGTGCTGAATGGGGCTGGTCGAGGCAGCTTCACCGATCTGCTGAAGGCCTGGACGGAGGCTCAGGGCGGCCGGCATGTGCGCTATCAGCCGTTCAGCTACGAGCCGCTTCGCGAGGCCAGCCGACAGACATTCGGCATCGCTGAGGTGCCCCGGTACGATTTTGGGCGCGCCAATTACATCGTCTCGTTCGGCGCCGACTTCCTCGACAGCGGCTGGATTTCGCCGGTCGAACACCAGCGGGGGTTCGCCCAGGCGCACGGGTACGCCGATGGTGCGATGGCCAGGCACGTCATGTTTGCGCCGCGGATGTCGCTGACCGCGATGAACGCGGACGAGTGGCACGCCTCCAAGCCCGGCACCGAGGCAGCGATCGCGCTGGCGATGGCCAACGTGCTGCTGACGGAACGGAGCGGGAATCCCCCCGATGCCAACGCGCTCCGGGGGACCCTCGCCGCCTACACTCCGGAGAAGGCCCAGCAGGAGACCGGCGTCGGGGCCGAGGTCATCCGCCGGGTCGCCCGCGAGTTCGCCTCCAACCGGCCCGGGCTGGCGGTCGCGGGTGGGATCGCCAGTCAGCATCGGGGCGCCGTGCAGACGGCGGCGGCCGTTAATCTCCTTAACTACGTGGCGGGCAACGTCGGCGACACGGTTCGTTTCGGGGCCGACCTGGATGGCGGTGACGCGTACGGGGAGACCCTTGCCCTTCAGGGCGCGCTCGACCGCGGTGAGATCCAGGTAATCCTGGTGCACGAGGCGAACCCGGTCTACAGCCTCCCCCGTGCGACCGGCTTTGAGGCCAAGTTCCGGAAGGCCGCGTTCAAGATCTCGACCTCACTGTATCTCGACGAGACCGCCCGGCTCTGCGATCTCCTCCTTCCCAACCATCACGCTCTGGAGCGCTGGGACGACGCCCGGCCCAGGCGGGGGGTCAACGGCCTCTTGCAGCCGGTAATGGAACCGGTCTTCAGGACCATGGCCACCGGCGACGTGCTGCTCAGGGCAGCGCAGAAGGTCGGCGGGGCATTGGCCCACTTCAATGCGACAGGCTGGGAGGCCTACCTCAAGAGCCAATGGCTCAAGGTCCTGGGGACTGAGGAGGCCTGGCGAACGGCGCTCCAGCATGGCGGGACCTATGGTGAGACGCCGACCACTCCGGTGAGGCTGGCGAACGGCACGGTCGTGACCCCCTATCGCGCGGCGGCTTTCGACGGCGCGCCCGAGGGGGAGAGCTTCTATCTGGCCCCGGTACCCTCGGTGCTGGGCGACGGTCGCTTTGCCAACCGCCCCTGGCTGCTGGAACTGTCGGACCCCGTCACCAAGATCACCTGGCACTCATGGGTGGAGATCCATCCGGACGTGGCCCGGCGGCTCGATCTGCAGGAGGGCGAAATCGTCCGCCTCACGTCGCCGCACGGCAGCATCGAAGCGCCGGTCTACGTCTATCCCGGCATCCATCCCGAGGTGGTCGGGGTGCCGCTCGGCCATGGTCACACATCCTACGGTGCCTTCGCCACCGGGAGGGGTGTGAACCCGCTCGACCTGCTGGATGGGGCGGACACCTCGGGTTTCCTTCCCTACTTCGCGACCAGGGTCATCCTGACCAAGACGCGGCGCTGGAAGCAGGTCGCCAAGACCGAGGGAACGACCCGCCAGCTGGGGCGCGGCATCGCCGATGCGATGACCCTGGCCCAGGCCAAGCAGGGTCTGTCGCCGGCTCTCGCCGCGGCCGGTGAGGCGGCCGGGCCCCATGAGGAGAATCCTCAACCCGAGGTCGAGGCGATCGGCGGCTGGCGGGAGCGCCAGCTGCAGAAGCGGCAGAAGGGGGAGTACGCGAACGAGCACCCGATGTGGGGCATGGTGATCGACCTGGCCCGCTGCACCGGGTGTTCGGCCTGCGTCACCGCGTGCTACGCGGAGAACAACATTCCGTTCGTCGGGGAGGACGAGATTCTGCGCGGCCGGGAGCTGACCTGGATGCGGATCGAGCGGTACTGGGAAGGTGGCGAGGACGGCGAGCCGCTGGAGGCGCGGGTGGTTCCGATGCTGTGCCAGCACTGTGACGCGGCTCCCTGCGAGCCGGTCTGCCCGGTCTACGCGGCCTACCACACCGCCGACGGTCTCAATGGCCAGGTCTACAATCGCTGCGTCGGCACCCGCTACTGCGCCAACAACTGTCCCTACAAGGTGCGGTACTTCAACTGGTACGCTTACAGCAAGGCCGCCTTCCCCGAGCCGCTCAACCTGCAGCTCAACCCGGACGTGACCGTGCGGGCCCGTGGGATCATGGAGAAATGCACCTTCTGCATCCAGCGGATCCGCGGGGCGCAGAACCGGGCCCGGCTGGAGGATCGCCCGCTCCGAGACGGCGACGTGATCACCGCCTGCGCCCAGGCGTGCCCCTCGGACGCCATCGTGTTCGGCGATATGAACGACGGCTCGAGTCGGGTGACCCGGCTCAAGGCGGATCCCCGGGGTTACCACATTCTCGAAGACCTGAACGTACGCCCGGCGGTGACCTACCTGGCGAAGGTCCTGAACCGGACGGAGGCCTGACCGATGGCGGCCATCGCGCACGAACCCTCCCACCCCACCCAGACCCATCACGAGGTCACCCGGGACGTCGTCAACACGCTGGGGACGGCGGGAAAGGGCTACCTGCTGCTGCTGGGCGCAGCGGTCGGCCTGTTCCTGGTCGGCGTGGGCACCTTCACGATGCTGCTCAAGGACGGGCTGGGGCTCGCCGGCTACGTTCCACCGGGCTTCTGGTCGGTGTACATCACGACGTTCGTGTTCTGGATCGGTATCGGCCACGCCGGAACGCTCATCTCGGCCATTCTCTTCCTGTTCCGGTCGCCGTGGCGGACGGCGGTGTATCGGGCCACGGAGGTGATGACGGTGTTCGCCGTCATGACAGCCGGACTGTTTCCGATCATCCACATCGGACGGCAATGGTTCTTCTACTGGCTCCTGCCGTACCCCAACCAGCGCTGGCTGTGGCCCAACTTCAAGTCGCCGCTGATCTGGGACGTGTTCGCGATCTCCACCTACCTGACGGTCTCGGCCACCTTTCTGTGTGTCGGCCTGGTACCGGACATCGCCGCCGCGCGCGATCTGGTGAGGGGCTGGCGGGCGAAGCTGTACTCGGTGTTCTCGCTGGGTTGGCGGGGCACCGACAACGAGTGGCGGCACTACACCCGGGCGTACCTGTACCTGGCGGCCCTCGCCACGCCGCTGGTGCTCTCGGTGCACTCGGTGGTGTCCTGGGATTTCGCGATGGGCCTGGTGCCGGGATGGCATGGAACGATTTTCGCGCCCTACTTCGTCGCCGGCGCGATTTACTCCGGCGTGGGCATGGTCCTCACTCTGGTGATCCCGCTCCGCAAGGTGCTCAAGCTGGAGCACATGATCACCGAGTATCACTTCGACAACGTCGCGAAGCTGACGTTGCTCACTGGATCGATCCTGTTTTACGCCTACGGGATGGAGTACTTCATCGCCTGGTACAGCGGCAACCCCTATGAGCAGACGGCCTTCTGGCGACGGGCCTTGGGGCCCATGTGGTGGGGTGGCTGGACGATGATCATCTGCAATGCCTTCGTCTCGCAGCTCTTCTGGTTCCGCAAGGTGCGCACCAATCTGACGGCCCTGTTCGTCCTTTCGATTTTCATCAACATCGGGATGTGGTTCGAGCGCTACGTGATCATCGTTTCGTCACTGAGCAACGACTTCCTCCCCTATGCCTGGGGCCAGATGCGGCCGACCTGGGCTGACTGGGGCATTCTGGCCGGCTCCTTCGGCTGGTTCAGCATGTGGTTTTTGCTGTTCGCCCGGACCTTCCCCGTGGTCGCCATTCAGGAGATCAAGGAACTGATCCCGATGCCCCGGCTCCGCAAGGGAGGCCACTGATGGCCCGGACCATCCCCGGCGTGCTGGCTGCGTTCGAGCACATCGACGCGGCCTGCGACGCGATCCAGGCGCTGCGGGCCCAGGGCCGGCGCGATTTCACCGTCTACTCGGCGGCACCAAATCACGAGCTGGAGAGTGCCCTGGGGATTTCCAACAGTCCCGTCCGTCTCTTCACCCTGATCGGGGGCACCGCCGGAATCGGTGCCGGCATCGGCATGACCTTCTGGATGTCCCTGGATTGGCCGCTGCTGGTCGGTGGAAAGCCGATTGCAACTGTGCCACCCTATGTCGTCTTCATGTTCGAGCTGATGGTGCTGCTGGGTGCGCTGGCCACCGTGGCGGGCCTGGTGATCCTGGCCGCCCTCAAGCCGACGCGCGGCCTGGCCTATGATCCCCGATTCAGCGACGACCGGATCGGCATCTTCGTGCCCTCCGGCGGGGACGATGCCGCGAAGCTGGAGCGCATGTTCCGGGAAGCGGGCTCGGTGGAGGTCCGTCATGCGGCGTAGACTTCCGCTCCTCGGCCTGCTGCTTTTCGCCGCGGGCTGCGACTACTACTACAACAACATCCCGTCGCCCGATGACCTGCTGCATCTGGTGCCGTGGTTCGACGCCATGATCACCTCGCCCGCGGTGCATCCGTATCAGCGATCCGGCATCCCGCGCAACACGGTGCCGGGGACAGTCCCGGTCACCGGGGGTGAGGCGGACTGGTTCGCCGAATGGAACGCGGGTAATACCACTACCGCTGACCGGCTGGTCAACCCGCTGGCGGGGCAGCCGGCGACGGCTCGGAGCGACTCGGTGTTCCAGACGTTCTGTGCCGTATGCCACGGGGTCGCCGGTGCGGGCGATGGGCCGGTGGGGCCCAAGATCGCCGCCCCGTCGCTCCTCACGCCCAGGGCCCTGGGGCTCACCGACGGGTACTTCTACAGCATCATCCGTTATGGCGGGCGTGTCATGCCCCGCTACGGCGACAGGATCGGCGGGCCCGTCCGCTGGGAAGTCGTGAATTACGTCCGGCAGCTGCAGGGGGCCGTGAAGACCCCGCCGGACTCCGCCACGAATCCGCCGAGAGGAGCCAACTGATGGGCTCGACGCTGGTCCGGGAGAAACTGGTGGCGCGTTCGGTCCGGGCGCGGTACGGCCTCTTCGTGGGCCTGGGTGCGGTGCTCAGCATCGCTGGCACGGTGCTGTTCGTGCTCTCGGCCCGCGGGGAAGCCTCCGACCGGGCCTGGCAGCTGTTCCACGTGAACTGGGTGTACTTCACCAGCCTGACCGGCGGCAGCTTCGCGTTCGTGGCCGTGCAGAAGGTGAGCAAGGCGAAATGGTCGGGGCTCATCATCCGTTTCGCGGAGGCGGCGCCGTTCCTCTTTTTCCCGGTTTCGGTGATCGGGTTCCTGCTGATCTTCACGGTGGGCTACCCGCACATTTTCCCGGAAATGCATGGTCTCGGTCACGGGAAGGAGATCTGGCTTTCCCATGGATTCATGTTCACCCGCCTCGCGGTGGGCCTCGCGCTGCTGTACTGGCTGGGATTCCAGCTGGTGAAGGCCGATCTGATCCCCGACATGCACGAGGCGCGAGACGTGGTCGAGGGGGGTCGGCGCAGCTTCTACGAGCGCTGGGCCCGGGGGTTCGATGGCTCGGCCGAGAGCCTGGCTCGGCAGGAGGCGCGCATTGCCCGACTGGCCCCCGCCTACATCGTGACCTTCGCCGTCGTGTCAACGATGGTGGCGTTCGACACGGTGATGGCGCTTCAGCCGCACTGGTTCTCGAATCTCTTCGGCGGCTGGTTCTTCATGGGAGCCTTCCTGGGCGCGCACATGCTGCTCGTCCTGTTGATGCTCTATGGCAGCAAGGAGGTCGGGATCAGCGAGTTCGTCAGCCCCAAGCAGCGTCACGATCTCGGCAAGCTCTGCTTCGGCTTCTCGGTGTTCTGGACCTACCTCATGTGGTCGCAGTTCCTGGTTATCTGGTACGGCAATCTTCCGGAAGAGACCGGCTTCGTGTTCGCGCGGCTGTGGGGAGAGTGGCGCCCCATCGGCACCCTCGTCTTCCTGGGGATGTTCGTGATTCCCTTCATCGGGCTCCTCGGGGTAGCTCCCAAGAAGGCGCCGGTGACCCTCGGACTGTTCGCGGGGATCAGCCTGCTCTCGCTGTGGCTGGAGCGCTACCTGCTGGTGATGCCGTCGGTCACCCGTCTGGCAGGGCCGGTGTTCGGCCTGCCGGAAGCCGGCCCGACCGCACTGTTCCTCGGCCTGTTTCTCCTGGCCTACGCCTACTTTGCCAGGCTGTTCCCCATGGTCTCGCCCCGGCTCGCCGAGATCACGCTCGACCGGGAACGGGGACACACCCTGGCCGAAATCTCGGGGGAGTTCGAGCACGAGGAAGGCGATTCGGATTACGTGCCACCGGGCGCGCTCGAGCGGCGCCACAAGCGGAGGTGACAGCGCCGGGTCTGAACCCTTTCCCGAATGGCAAGCGCCCCTCCGTGGTCTTCCGCGGAGGGGCGCCTGGCTTCCGGTCGCCGGAGTTCTCAGTCCTATGATGGGCTAGTAGCGTCGCCGGGTCACGTTCACACGGGAGAGCAGGGACCCCAGGGCCTGGGAAGGCCCGGTTACGGCTACCATGCGATCTCCCTGACGGATAGTGACGGTCATGCGGCCCCCGGCCGGATCGGCGCCATGGGGGTTGAGGCGCCCACTGTCGAGGACCAATGACCCCACCCGGGTGGCGGGGCCCGCGATGGTCCGAATTACATCGCCGGTTTCCAGCACCTGGTCAACCGCGGTCACATCGCTGGCTCCATTGCCCGGCTGGACCCGCATCTGAACCACGGGGAGTCCGGGGACCCGAGGAATATCCCCCGCCAGAGGAGGTCCGCCGCTGTCAGGCGCGATGGTCCGCCACAACCCCTGAAGCTCCGGATCAATGCTCACCGGCTGGGTGACCAAATCGGGCAGATCCAGCGGAGCGGAGCCGACGGTCAATGAGCGCGATGCGGCCGCGACGGGCAACACACTGGCGTCGGTTTCCACCGCGCTGGCGTAACCTGCTGCCGGCTCGGAGCGGGCCGGGGCCTTTGCCGGCTCCGCGGCGGCGAGCCGCCTCACAGGCCGCACCGCCCGTGGCGCAGGGTCGAAAGCCGCGGGCGCCGAGGTTTGGTTGGGAGCCAGGGGTGAGACCGCCTCGACAACTGCAGTCGAGGGCGGTGTGGGGCCAGGGTGTGCCTGGCGATGGACCTGCCACCCGAGCGCAACGGCAGCGAGCAAGCTGGCCGCCCAAGCACCCATTCCAACTCTCCGCCAGCGGACCCGGGTTCGCTCGGCCCGGCGGACCTTCAGCGTCTCAAACGCCGGGGGGATGATGGGAGGCGGACCGAGCCGGGCAAGCAATTCGGTGGTCCGGTCCCGCAAGGCTGCTATGTCGTCGCGCAGCAGCTGACAGCGTGGACATCGCGCCAGGTGTCGCTCGATCTCGACGCACTGGGACCGGCTGAGCGCCTGATCCAGGTAGGCGTGGAGCTCTTCTTCAGGAATGTGCCGCACGGTGCTGTCGCTCCACTCGGTCATAGGCGTCTACCAGCCGCTTGCGGGCGCGGGCGAGGGTCGTGCCAACGGCGCCCACCGCCAGGCCCGTCTGCTGGGCGATCTCCGGGTAGCTCAGCCCGGCATCCCACAGCAGGAGGACTTCCCGGTCCCGTTTGGTCAGGGCCGCGAGTGCCTCGTCTACCCGGGCCCGCCGCTCGTCCTCTTCCACTGCCTGATCCGCGGGAATGGGCGCTGCGGGCAGGGTGATCGGGTCATCCTTGAGCAAGGTCAAATGGCGCTTGCGCCGCACCGCGGCCCTCGCCTCGTCCCGGGCGAGATTCGCGGCCACGGCAAACAGCCAGGCGCGTGGCTTCTCAGGGCGATGGGCCAGCGCCCGTATGAAGACCTCCTGAGCGAGGTCGTGGGCCCGGTCAGCGTCCCAGACCTTGCGGTACAGAAACCGAACGACGGTGGCGTAGGTCGTTCGGTACAGTTCCTCCAACTCATCACCCATTGAGTTGCTCCGGAGGGGCCTGTTCGAAGCCTGCGTGCGATGGTCTACTTGACTCTCCCAGATAGCCTTACGACGCCGGAGCGGTACCGGGTTGCACAGTAGTGGCCGGTAGCTGCTCCATCACTGTCGCCTGGACCTTTTCCTGGCCGGCGGCTGGTAGAATATGCACCCCGGATGAAGGCCCTTGCCATCGTCGGGCCAGTCACTGCACAGCTCCGGTTTCGCCGGGCGCCCGTCGGGTCGCTGCCGCCCATGCAAGGTGCAGTTCAGGCCCTCCTGGTCGAGGAAACCGCAGGCGGAGATCACCTCCGCCTCCAGGGCGTCCTCGGCCTCCCGGGTGACCTTGCAGAGATACGGCGAGAGCCGGGATCGCACCAGCGCCTCAAGGGCCGTGTTGCTCCGGGGGCAGAGGATCTCCACCTGCAGGTCCCGACAACAGGCCGAGCCCCGGGTGTGGTCGGCGGTGGTGCAGGGGGCGATGGAACAGGGGTTCACGTCGTCGGGGTCGTTCTCCACCACTGGCAGGCTCCGAGGGCGGAGCGGGAGGTCGAGGGCAGCGAGCTGGTGGTTTTCCACGATCAGAAAGCGCTGGCCTGCCAGCTTGCGGGGTTGGGGTTCGCCAGCGCCTGAAGCTGGCACGGGGCCGGTGAACCCGTGGGCGGCACACCGGGCAACCCCGTCTGGGGCTGACTTCAGGTAGCGGCACCGGACCCTGAGAACCGCGTCCACGAGCAGATCATTCCCTTCCCGACGCAAATTGCGGAAGCGGATCCGCGCGGTGTGCCCCAGCAGCCAGGTGGCCTCATGGTCAGCGGCAGCGGGGCCTTGCACCAGCGAGCCAATCCGCAGGGTCACCGGAACTTCCTGGCACTGGGGGCCGAGCGATGCGCAATCAGGAGGTGGGTGCACGCGCCAAATGTAACCTTAAGGGTCCCCCTCCCCCTTTGTGGTGCAGTGCTTTATGATTGTGAACCTTTTCACAAGGCTTTCCTTCCCCCAGTGAGCGGAGGCAGTCCCCGATGCGCGCGATGACGATGCTGGCTGGCATGACCCTGGCCCTTGCGGCCTGTGGTGGCAAGGGTGGTGAGCAGAAACCGGCGGAGCAGACTCCGGCCGCACAACCGGCGGCGCCGACGGGTGAGACCCACGAAGTGGACATGGACTTCGATGGCAAGAAGGGCGTCTTCACACCGTCAGCCCTGACAATCAAGGCAGGGGACGTGGTGAAGTTCGTGGTCAAGAGCGGCCCACCACATAACGTATCGTTCTGGGCGGACAGCATCCCGGCCGGGGCAGCCGACGTGCTCAACAAGGCCATGGCGGACCAGATGGGTCCGCTGGTCGGTCCGATGAAGGTCGGGATCGGCGAGAGCTACGAGATCTCGTTCGCCGGTGCGCCCACGGGCACCTACAAGTACTTCTGCACGCCGCATCTGCCGTTCGGCATGTACGCGGCGATCACCGTCCAGTAGGGCCGGCGAAGCGGCACTCCGGGGGTCAGGCGCGGCGAGCTTCTCCGGGCCGGGCCCCCGTCCGGTTTTCCCCCCAGATCCACAGCAGCGCGCTTCCGGCACCCAGCGCCACCCCCACGATGGCATCGACCGCATAGTGCATCTGGCAGTACACCACGCCGACCGTGAGCAGCGCCGCAGCCGGAACGAGTACCCACCCCAGCGGCCGGGAGCCGCGAAATGCCGCGGCGGTCGCCACAACTGTGGCCGCGACATGGGAAGATGGGAACGCGGCCCCGTAGGCGCTCCCCCCGGCAAGGGTGCCATAGACGAGGCGGGCTGGCAGGTTGTCCAGGAACCACGGCGCGGGCCGGGGGAACTCGTAATACGGCCCGGCGACCGGGAACAGCACAAACACCGCGTAGCAGAAGAGGTAAGTGGTCAGCAGCCAAAGCACAGAACGGCGCGCCGCTTCGGAGCGCCCCGTCGTCAGGAAGAGGAGGACCGGGATTACGATGACCGGGTAGTAGGCGAAGTATGCGGCGTGGAGCACGGTCGACCAGAATACGCTGGGCGACGTCTGCCACCATGTCTGGCTGGGTTCGTTCCCGAAGATTGCGATCTCCCAGTGACGGACCGTCAGATCGTGAGCCATGACGCCGCCGAAGTTGTTCAGGATGTCGATCGCGGGGTACAGCGCCGCCAACAGCACGATGGGATACAGCTCGCGAATGAAGGCCCCTGCCCGGCCCAGGTCGGGCCGTGCCGCGAGGAGGATCAGGATCGCGGTAAGCAGGTTGGCGAGGAGAACCCAGCCTATTGCCGGCTGCATACTCAGCCGGGCCGCCCCCACGGCTGAGGTAAACAGCACGTACGCCAGCAGCAGCCGTTCGACCGGCCTCAGAGCCACCCCTGCTCCCGATACCACCGCGCCGTTGCCGTGAGACCCGCCGCCAGATCGCTGGCGGGCTTCCAGCCGGTGTCCCGCATGAGGGGGCCCGGGTCAGCGGCCCAGGCGGGCTGGAAGAACTCGTTGGCCTTGTCCGGGGTGAGAATGGTGGCGCGGCCGGTGAGACGGGCAGTGGCTTCCGTGATGCTCAGGGCACCACCCGCCAGCCACCGGGGGAGCGGGATGGTGCGGACCGGTCGACGGCGCGCCGGCTCCAGCGCTTGGCCGACCGCTTCGACAAACTGGCTGCTGCTGAAGACCTCGGCGTGGCAGGCATAGTAAGTTTGCCCGATCGCGGTGCCAGAAGTCCCCGCGGCAATGAGGGCGGCGGCGAGATCGGCCGCGTAGATAGCGGAAAGCTCCTGGGTTCCGGGACCGAACACCGGGACAACCCCCAGCCGGGCCAGGCGAAAAACTTTCAGCACCTCGGTGTCTCGGGGACCATAGACCATGGGTGGCCGTACAATGGTCCACGGCAGGTCGCTGGCCCGGAGGATCTCCTCCCCGGCGAGCTTGCTTCGGCCGTAGCTGCTCACCGGCGCCGGCCGCTCAGCGCCGGTAAGGGGTCGCCCCGGCTCCGATGGGCCGGCCGCCGCCATCGAGGACACGTGGACCACTCTCGGCGGCGCCGCAGCACGGCGGCCCTGCCACTCGGCCCGAAGCGCCTCCAACAGATTAGCCGTTCCGCCGCGGTTGGCGCGGAGGAATTCGGCCTCGTCGCGCGCCGCGATCAGGCCCGCCACATGGAACACGACGTTCTGTCCTTGAACCGCCTGGCTCAACGCGGACCGGTCCTCGAGATCGCCACGGACCTGTCGTACGCCGAGCCGGTCCAGCAGGGCGGCCTTGGCTGGGGAGCGGGTCAAGGCGGTCACTTCCGAGCCGGCGCGGAGAAGGGCTTCGACGAGGTGGCCCCCGACGAATCCGGTCGCGCCCGTGACGAGCGCTTTCATATGGGGCAGTCGTACAAGCGGTAGGTCTTGTAGACGGAGAACTCCATTTTCTCGAGACCGGCCTTCATCGCGGCGTTGTCTTCCAGGATCCAGCCGGCTTCCCCCCACCTGATTCCGTGTGCTTCCGCCCTGGTCCAGATCCAGTGGTAGAGCATCGCATCCACCCCCTTGCCGCGCAGCTCGGGGATCACTCCGAGGAGCAGGATCCGCACCCGCCGGATCCGCTTGCGCTTAAGGGAGAGCAGCAGATCGGCCAGCAGGGCGGGGGTGAGTCGGCCGGAGCGGTAGCGGCGGAAGACTTGGTTAAGGTCCGGGAGGGCCAGGCCGAATCCGACTATCTCGCCATTCTTTTCGGCGAACGGAACCATGTCGGCAATCGCCACCGGCTTGAATTGCGTAGCCAGGTGATCGATCTCGCGGTCGGTCATGGGGATGAAGCCCCAGTTGCGCTCCCAGCATTTGTTGTAGAGGACCTTGATCCGCTCGACTTCGGCGTGGAAATCCTTCAGGTTCATCGGCCGAATGGTGATGCCCAGCCGATTGCGGAGAAGCTCGGTGCCGCGGCGCAGCCGCTCGGGCACCGGTATGTAGATGGACTCGTAGCCGCCGCGGTAGACCAGCAGGTCCTTGGCCTTGGTGAGCCCGGCGGCGACGAAGAGGCGCTCGTAGTACGGCGGATTGTGGGGCATCATCAGAGTGGGGGGCGTGTCGTAGCCATTCACCAGCAGCCCACATTCGTCATTGGTGGAGAACGAGGCCGGGCCCCGCATGACGTCATGGCCCCGGCTGCGAAGCCAGTCGCGGGCGGCCGAGAACAGCGCATCCGCCACGGCCTGGTCGTAGATTGCCTCGAAGAAGCCGAAGAACCCGACGGTATCGTGATGGAACTCGTTGTGCAGGCGGTTGGTGATCGCCGTGATGCGGCCGACGACCCGGCCGCCGCGCTCCGCGAGGAAACACTCTGCGTCCGCGTGGTCGAAGAAGGGGTTCGTTCTCCGGTCGAGCAGAGTACGCATGTCCCGACGCAACGGCGGGACCCAGAGCGGGTCCCGCGCGTGGAGGGCATAGGGGAAACCGATGAACCGGTTGAAATCGGTCCGGTCCCGGACGGGCCGGACCGCCACAGCTTCCGTCAGATTACCCCCAGATCCCTGCCGATCCGGGCGAACTGTTCCAGGCAGAAGTCGATCTGGTCGAAGGTATGGGTCGCCATCAGGCTGGTACGGAGCCGGCACTGCGAGGGCTGGACCGCGGGCGGCATCACCGGATTGGTGAACACGCCCGCGTCGAACAGCTGGCGCCAGAACCGGAACGTGGTCTCCATGGGCCCGATGAGCACGGGCACGATCGGAGTCTCGGTCTCGCCGATGTTGTATCCCAGGCTCCGCATCCCCTGCTGCAGCCGGCGGGTGTTGGCCCAGAGGGACTCCCGCCGCTGGGGCTCGCTCTGGAGCACATGGAGCGCGGCCAGCACGCCGGCCGTATTGGAAGGCGGCAGCGAGGCGGTGAAAATGAGCGGTCGGCTGTGATGCTTCAGGAAATGGATGACGTTCTCCGAGCCGGCCACGAACCCGCCGATCGAGGCCAGCGACTTCGAGAAGGTACCGGCGATGAGGTCCACTTCGTCGGTCAGGCCGAAATGGGCGGCCGTGCCGTCGCCGTTGGGTCCGAGGACCCCGATTGAGTGAGCGTCGTCCAGGGCCAGCGCGATGCCGTGCTTGCGGCCGATCCGCACCAGCTCCGGTACGTTGGCGATGTCACCTTCCATGGAGTAGACACCGTCCACCACGATCATCGCGCCGCGGCTGTTGCGGGTCCGCTCGATCATCCGGTCCAGACCGGCGAGGTCCCCGTGGTTGAACCGCAGGGTATCCCCATAGGACATCTTGGCGCCGTCCACGATCGAGGCGTGGTCCAGCTTGTCCAGGTACACCAGCTCCCCCCGGCCGATCAGGCCGGAGATCAGGCCAAGGTTGGCCTGGTAACCGGTGGAGAAGACCAGGCACTCTTCCTTGCCAAGGAAGGCCGCGAGGGCGGCCTCCAGCTGGGCGTGAAGATCGAGGGTGCCGTTCAGGAAGCGGCTTCCGGTGCAGCCCGATCCATACCGGCTCAGTGCCCGCCCGGCCGCTTCGAGGACTTTGGGATGATGGGTCAGGCCGAGGTAGTTGTTCGACCCCAGCATGATGCGCTTCTGACCCTCGATGACGACGCTGGTATCTTCGGAGTCCGAAATCGGCTTGAAGTAGGGATAGAGTCCCGCCGCCTGGATCTCCCGTGCCTTGGTAAACTGCCGGCACTTGTCGAAGAGCTGGATGCTCTGAAGAGTCTGGCTATCCACGGTACCTCATTCCTGACTCAGGGAGTAGAGCGAGCTTCCGAATAAGACCACCTAAGCTAGAGAACCGGACCCGAAGGCACAAGCCAAGCAGGGGCTTACCCATAGGCTTGGGCCAGCCCCTCGGCAACCGGATCCGGAGACAGGGATCGCGCGGACCGCAGGGGCCGCGCCTGGCCGGGACAATTGCCGGTTTCTGAAGCGGATTTAATGCCGGCGGCTAGCGTCCGCCCGGCGGATTCATGTTGGTCGCTGGCGCGGCCGCGTGGGTGCGGCAGGTCCAGGCGTAGCCGAACTGTGTCACGTGGTCCTTCACCCGGTCCACCAGGGCCGTGAGGGTCACGCAGGGCTGCACGTCCACCTGAAACTGCTCACTGTTCGCGGACTGCTGCACCCTGAGCGCCCTGGGATAGCGGCTCAACAGCTCCAGCTTGGTGAGCTTGGGGCGCGCGCTGCGGTCGAGCGCGAGGATCAACCGCTCATTGTCATCGAAGAACAGCTGGAAATATCCCTCACCCGGGTCGTACTGCCAGCGCGGGCGCAGAGTCACTCCTCCGACTTCCCACGCGCGTTCCTCGGGTAACCGGCTGGGGTTCTCGGGATTCGCCGCGGCCAGCATGCGCCGGGCCCCTGCCAGGGTCGTCTTACCCAGCACCAGTTGCCCGTCCTTCCAGGTACCGCCCCGGACGGGCTCCTCGAATGGAATCGGACGAGCCGGGAGGGTCTGCGCGGACAGCGCCCGCGCGGGCACCAGGACCAGCGGGATGAGGGCAAGTCGATCGAGACGCACGGAAACCCTCCTGCCAGAGTTCAGTCACTGGCGAGGCAAGCTTCAAGCCGCCCTGTTCGGGTCACCAAACGCATTGGCAGCAGGTGGTTTGCGGCCTCGATTGTCGAACTTCGGTCTGCTAGGGCGGAAGGGGATTGCCCCCGCCATGGCGGCGTGCCTGTGTGATCCAGCTCACGCGCGGGGCAGCGGGAGGTTTGATATATCAAAATTAGTTGATAGATTGAGTCCATGACCGCTTCAGCCACTACCGCGGACCTGAGCCGCCTGGCGCAGGTGTTTCACGCCCTCTCGGACGAAACCAGGTTGTGCCTCCTGGCGATGTTGCGGGACGGCGAACGCTGTGTCTGTGACCTCACCTCGGCCTTGTCCGCGGGCCAATCGCGGCTCTCCTTCCACCTCAAGATTCTCAAGGAGGCCGGGCTGGTGGTGGACCGGCGCGAGGGGCGGTGGGTGCACTACTCGCTCGCGCCGGACGCGTTCGAGGGGCTTGAGGAAGCCCTCGGCAGCGTGTCCCCAAGCGTGGCTGTCCGGGCGATGAAGGCGCGGTGCTGCTGATTTTTTTTGAAGGATACATCAAACTTTCTTGATGGAGTTCCTGGCCATGTCCGATGTGATCAGAAGCGTGCGCGAGCGCTACGGCCAAGCCGCCCTGCAGGCGGTGCAGGGTGCCAAGGCCGGGTGTTGCGGTGCCGGTAGCGAGTGCGGAAGCCCGGGCCCGATTACCCGGGACCTCTATGATGCCGACCAGGCGTCGGGGCTGCCCGCGGGGGCGCTACTGGCATCGCTGGGCTGCGGCAATCCGACCGCCTTGGCCGAGCTCCAGGAGGGGGAGACGGTGCTGGACCTCGGCTCGGGCGGCGGGATCGATGTGCTGTTGTCCGCCCGGCGGGTCGGGCCCAGCGGGAAGGCCTACGGTCTCGACACGACGGACGAGATGCTGGCCTTGGCCCGGGAGAACCAGCGGGTCGCGGGAGTGAGCAACGTTGAATTCCTGCGGGGAGAGATTGAGGCCATTCCGCTCCCCGGCGAATCGGTCGATGTCATCATCTCCAACTGCGTGATCAATCTCTCCGCCGACAAGGATCGGGTGATCGCCGAGGCATTCCGGGTGCTGAAGCCCGGCGGGCGATTCGCCGTCTCCGATATCGCGACCCGCGGCGAACTGCCGCCCGAGATCCGCAGCAGTCTGCCCCTGTGGACGGGCTGTGTGGCCGGAGCTCTGGATGAGGGGGACTACGTGACCCGACTGATGCGCGCCGGTTTCGTTGGCGCTTCCGTGGAGGCCACCCGGATCTACCGCGCTGAGGATGCCAGAGAGTTTCTCGGGAACACAGGGCTCGACGCGGACGCCATCGCGGCTCAGATCGATGGCAAGGTGATGGGTGCGTTCATCCGCGCGACCAAACCGGACCTCAAGGCGAGCGGTTGCTGCTCGGCGGGCTGCTGTCAGGTGGACCAGTGAACATTGCTCCCCTTGGCCTCGACGAGCTGCCTGTAGCGGCCGCGCTTCTCGAGGCCAATGGCCTGCCGACCGGCGACCTGTCTCCCGCCGTGCGGCTTCTGGGCGTGCGGGACGCCCGCGGACTCGAGGGGGTCGTGGGCTTGGAAGCGCGGGGGGAGGCAGGTCTTCTCCGCTCGCTCGCGGTCCGGAGCGACCGGCGAGAAAGCGGACTCGGATCTGCCCTGGTCCTCGAGGTCGAACGGATGGCGGCAGCGGCGGGGATCGCGGAGCTGTACCTCTTGACGACGACTGCGGAACGATTCTTCAGCCACCGGGGCTACCACCGCGCGGAACGTGAAGACGCGCCGGCGCCGATTCGAACCACCAGCGAATTCGCGAGCGTCTGTCCGTCCTCGGCGGTCTTCATGCGGAAGGTCCTGAGCCGGCCGGTTGGAGCGCCGAGGTGACCGCTCCAGGCGTCGCCATCACTGAGGTCCCCACGGGAAACGTCCTGGGGAAGCTGCCGACCCTCGATCGGCTACTGCCCGTCTGGATCTTCACGGCGATGGCGCTCGGCCTCCTGCTCGGGCGTGTCTTCCCGGGGCTCGGCGCTGCCCTCGACCGGGTGCAGGTCGCCGGCATCTCGGTGCCGATCGGACTCGGGCTCCTGTGGATGATGTACCCGGTGCTGGCCCGTGTCCGGTACGAGTCGATCGGCGCCCACTTGGCGAATCCTCGCCTCCTCGGCACCTCGCTGTTTCTCAACTGGGTGCTGGGTCCCGTGGTGATGTTCGGACTGGCGTGGGTGCTGCTGCCGGATCTCCCGGCGTATCGGAACGGACTGGTCATCGTGGGGCTGGCGCGCTGCATCGCGATGGTCCTGGTGTGGAACTCCCTTGCGTGCGGGTCGGGGGAGCTGGCAGCGATCCTCGTGGCCCTCAATTCCATTTTCCAGGTCTTCACGTATTCGATTCTCGGCTACTTCTTCCTCGCGGTGGTGCCCACCTGGCTCGGGGCGACAGGGACCGCTCTCGATGTCTCCATGGGTCAGATTGCGCGGAGCGTCCTGATCTTCCTCGGCATTCCGCTCCTGGCGGGCTATCTGACCCGAAAGGTCCTGGTGGGGCGCCGGGGGAGCCACTGGTACGAGCAGAAGTTCCTTGCCCGGATCGGTCCGACGGCGCTGCTCGGACTGCTGTACACCATCGTGTTGATGTTCGCCATGCAGGGAGACCGGATTCTCGCACGGCCGCTTGAAGTGATGCGGGTCGCCTTGCCGCTACTAGCCTATTTCGCTCTGATGTTCGGGTCGGCGTTTCTTCTCTCCCGCTGGCTGGGCTTCTCGTACCAGGAGACTGCCGCGCTCTCGTTCACGGCCGCGGGAAACAACTTCGAGCTGGCCATTGCGGTCGCCATCGGTACGTTCGGCATCGCCTCAGGCGAGGCCGTCGCCGCCGTGGTGGGCCCGCTGATCGAGGTACCTGCCCTGGTCGGCCTGGTCTATGTGTCCCTCTGGGCCCGACGGTTTTTCCCGGTCCGGTCTGCAAACTCGCTCTCCCCGGCGCAGCCGGGCCCCCACCTCCAATGACCGTCCCTCACGCCCCATTCCGGGTTCTGATCCTCTGCAGCGGCAACTCGGCCAGAAGTCAGATCGCCGAGGCCCTCCTGGCCAGGAAGGGTGCGGGACGGTTCGACGTGAAGAGCGCCGGGTCGAGCCCGGCCGCGCGGGTGAATCCTCTTGCGGTCCATGTCCTGGGGGAAGCGGGGATCCGGTGGGAGGGGAAGGTCCCGAAGGGTTTGGACGAGATGCTGGGGCAGCGGTGGGACTTCGTGATCACGGTCTGTGACCGGGCGAAGGAGGCCTGCCCGATCTTCCCGGGCACACCGATACTCGCCCACTGGGGAATGCCCGACCCCGCGGAAGTTGGCGGGACGGAGGAGGTCAAGCTCCGGGCGTTCCGGGAAACGCTTCTGACACTCGGCCGGCGCATCGACTTGCTGCTCGCTCTTCCAGTGGAGAAGCTGGACCGGCTGGTGCTCGAGCGCGAAGTTCGGGACATCGGAGGCCGATAGGACCTCCCCGGGCCAGGGAGCTTGCCGGCCCCCTACCTACTGGTAGATTGAACTCGTGAGTAGGGTTAGGTAGTCGGCCAAACCGTTCAACCGTCCCGGGGCCCTTGGTCGCCGAGCCGTGAAGCTTGACCGTCGAAGGATCGCAACCGAACTTGGAAGACCCGGAAGGGACGCGAGGATCCAATGTCCTTGAACCAACAGATTGAGCGACGGTCGTTTCTCCAGTTGGTCGGCGCTGTTGGTGCGGCGCTGGTGGTCGAAGGGATTCACGGTGTCTCGCGCCGGCTGCGGGCGACGATCCCGGCAACTGCCGCCGATCCCGACGACCCCCCCATCCCCAATGAGACCGTGCAGAAGATCATGACTGAGCGGTTTCAGGGGCGCCCGATCTCGCGGGGCCGGGTCACTCTGGACATGCCCTCCATGGCCGAAGATGGGCGGTACGTTCCGGTGATCATCGAGAGCGATCTGCCCATGGGCGGGGATCGGTTCGTGAAAGGCGTCTACCTGATCGTCGATCACAATCCGGACCCGCTGGTCACCGCATTTCACCTGACGCCTGCCCTGGGCCCGGTGCAGATCCAGACCCGCATCAAGATGAAGCGTACCAGCTGGATTCGCGCGATTGTCGAGACCAGCGACGGCCAGCTGTGGGCGGATTACAAGAATGTCGAAACCTCATTGAACGGGTGCGGCTGATATGCCTGAGACCGGTAAGACCAGAGTCGTCCTGCCCGAGCGCATTCAGCGCGGGGACGTCATCCGGGTGCAGGTGGTAATGCAGCACCCGATGGATACGGGCTTCTTCCGGGATGCCAACGCCAACATGATCCCGGCCTGGTTCATCAACGACGTGAGGGTCCTCTACGGCGACGCCGAAGTGGCGCGGTTCGAGTGGACCTCGGGGATCAGCAAGGACCCGATGGTCGCTTTCCAGCTCAAGGCCGAGCAGGAAGGGACCCTGACGGTTCTCTCGAAGGACAACCGGGGGAGCGAATTCAAGGGTACAGCCGAGATCAAGTTCGCGACGACGTGAAGGAACGGCAACTCGGCGGCTCCACGGCTCGGCGACTCGAGAGCTGGACGGCCGGACGGCTGGCGGAGGCGACGAAGCGTGTCGCCTTCGCCTTTCTGTTGGCGGCAACCTCGGTTCAGCTCGCGGCGCAGGACAGCGCCTCGTTCCGGGCCTTCTCCAAAACCACCGAACAAACGCTCTATCCGGTTCGGCAGCTTGCCCCCGGGGTCTTCGCCGTGCTGGGGGATTCGGGAAAGGGCGCGGAGGGGCGACCCAATGCCGGGTTCATCGACAGCCGGGAAGGTGTGATCGTGGTGGGAGGGCTGGCGAGCCCGGCACAGGCGCGTGCGGTCATTCGCAGCATTCGCACCAGGACGCACCGTCCATTCACCTACCTGGTTCTCTACGCGCACCACCCGGACATGACGTTCGGGGCGATTGAATTCAAGCGGGCCGGGGCCCGGATCGTTGCCCATCCAGACTCCCGTGTGCTGGCTGCAGAAGGCGGACTCGACCAAATGCTGTCGGACTGGGACCGGGTGGTGGGTTTGCAGGAGCTCCTGGGCTTCGAGTTCGCCGATACTCCTGACCTCCCGGTCACCGGCAGCGACACCCTCCGGCTCGGTGGTCGCCGGGTAGCAGTGATGCATCCGGGACCGGCACACTCCGCCGGTGATCTCATGGTGTGGCTTCCGGCGGAGCGGGTTCTGTTCGCGGGGGACATCCTGCTGGAGGACGGGGTGACCATGGTCGTGGATGGCAACTCGGGCGTCCTGCTCAGGGCTCTGGAGCTGATCGACTCCCTGCATCCCCGAGTCGTGGTACCAGGGCATGGGAGAATACCGGCCGACCCGACTGCGCTCACCCGGGCCACCCGGGCCTACATCACGGCGCTGCGGGACTCGATGCGGGCCGAGGTGAAACGAGGGGTCCCGATGGGGCGGGCGATCGGAGC
>DATBLR010000017.1:0-34300 GCA_036555275.1 Gemmatimonadales bacterium
CCGTCCTGCTCCGCGACTACCTCCAGGAGCAGCCTGCGTCCATCGGCCGACATTGTGCCCTCCACTACCACCACGCCCCAGGGACGGGTACCGAGCCGGGTGAGCCCCTCATTGCCGCTCCGGGCCACTTCCACGGTGTAGCCGGCCGGCTCGAACAGCGCCCGCATCACCAGCTCGGCAGCGGGGTCCGAGTCAACCAGCAAAGCGGCCCGCGCCAGGGCGCTCGTCGGCGGTGGAGCATGCGGTGCCGATACCCGTCCCGACTCCCGCACCAGCGGCAGGCTGAACCAGAACTCGGCGCCGCCCGGAGACCCCGCCTGATACCCGAGGCGCCCGCCGTGGTCCTCGATGATGCGATAGCTGAGCGACAACCCGAGACCGGTGCCCTCGCCGGGGTCCTTGGTCGTGAAGAACGGCGTGAACAACTGGGAGACCAGCTCCGCAGGGACCCCCGGTCCGGAGTCCCGTACCCGCACGACCGCCCGGCCATGCTCTTTCGCCGAGACCAGGGTCACGCGACGTTGGGCCGTGTCCGGCAGCCCCCGGATTGCGTGCACGGCATTGTTGACCAGGTTCAGCACGACCTGCTGCAGCTCGTCGCGGTTGCCGCGCACCGGCAGCGGGGTTTCGGTCCGCTCCTCGACCAGCTCGATGCCGCGCAGGTGCAACTCGTACGCCACCAGCAGTGCGGTCCGGGCCAGGATGTCGTTCAGGTCCACCGGACCGGCACCCGGAGTTCCCTTGCGGGCGAAGGTCAGGAGATTGCGGACGATCCGACCAGCCCGCTCCGCCTGTTCGTGGATCACCCGCAGGTGACCGCGCTCCGCTTCAGGGAGGCGGCGCTCCTGCAGGAACTCCGACAGCCCTGCGATCGAGGTGAGCGGATTGTTCAGCTCGTGCGCCACACCCGAGACCAGCTGCCCCACGGCCGCGAGCTTTTCGCTCTGAATGAGCTGGGCCTCCAGGGCGCGCTGCTCGGTGACATCCTCCACCAACACGACCACGGCTGCTTCCGGCGCGGGATCGCCCAAAGGCGCCGCGGTGAGTCGAAGGAGCCGGTTGATGGTCCCGCTCGGGATGGTCAGCGGAACGGTCGCTTCCCCCCTCCGTGCGGCTCCGATGAGGCGGTCCTCCCCGTCCAGCTCTCCGATCAGGGTCGACCAGAACGGCCGCCCCAACAAGGCCGCGGCGGGCAGCTGCAGCAGCCGCGCCAGCGCCTCATTGCCTCGGCTGATTCTTCCGGAGCCGTCCAGGACGGCGATCCCCTCGGTGAGCGCGTTGAACGCGGTCTCCCACTCCTCCTTGGCCTGGCGCACCATTTCGAACAGCCGACTGTTCGCCATCACGACCGCCACGTGCGTCGCCACGGTGGAGAGGAGCCACAGATCCTCGGCGCTGAAGGACCCCTGTCGCCGATTGGCCACCGCCAACACCCCCATGGTCAGGCCGTGGGCCCGCAGCGGCGCCGCCGCGCCGGTCAGGATCTGGTGGCCAGGCAGCAGGAACACCCGGCCGCTCTCGGTCCCGTTGGCGACTTCGATTCGCTCCATCGTGTTGGCCCTGACCAGCAGGCAGGAGGAAGCCTCGGTGATGCGCTGCCCCAGCGCGCTTGCCAGGGAACCCTCCGCCGCCGCGACCAGGAGACTGCCACTGTCCGGTCCGGGCAGCGCCATCGCCGCTCCCTCAACGTTGAGGAACCGCATCACGTAGCGGGCCACCTGGCCGGCGATCCGCTCGCTCTGCAGCGATTCCGCCAGGATGTAGCTGAGCTCCTGCAGGGAGAAGATTTCGTTGATGCGCCGGTCGACCTGCCGCGCCAGCGAGCGGCGCTCCTCGTCAAGCGAGCGGAGCCGGCCGCGCAATGCCCGCACCTGCTCGGCGACCGCCGCCGCGGAGACCAACGCGGCCACGCCAGGCCACCAGGCGAGGTGGCCGGCCACGCCGGCCAGCAGTCCCGCTACGATCACGGCCCCCAGGTGTACCAGCGGGAGCCAGGAGCGGCGCGCCCGCCCCGCGGCCCACAGCGCGGCACCACCGAAGCCCAGGGCGAGGAAAAGAGGGAAGTGGAGCGGCCGGCTGGCTCCGACGACGACCGCGGCCAGCAACCAAGCCCCCGCCGGCAGGTAGGCGGTCAGGGCATCCCGGGTGGAAGGCCGAAGCCGTATCAGGATCGCCACGGGCGTGGATTCCTCATGCGTGATCGGAGTTTACCGGCACTGGGGGCGGGCCCGCTACGGGCAGTGATTGACACGGGGTTGAATGGGGAGTAAACTGGTCAGGCATTTATTGAAAATCATTCTCATTTAATCTCAGCGCCATGCCCAAACTGCCCAGACTCAGTCCCGCGCCGCTGGTGCTCACCCTCATCCTCTCCGCCTCCGCCATTTCCGCTCAGCAGACACCCGAGTCCACCACGCTCGGCGGCTACGGAGAGGTCCATTACACCAATCGGTCCGGCCCGGGCACCCCTGGGGAAGTCAACGTCAAGCGCTTCGTGATCTTTCTCGCGCACAGCTTCAACGACCGTCTCGCGGTCAGATCGGAGCTCGAGCTCGAGGACACCAAGATCGAAGGCGGCGCAGGCGGCGGGGAGGTTGCGCTGGAACAGCTCTTCCTCGACTACCGACTGAGCGATGCGGTGTCGCTCCGCACCGGACTGGTTCTGGTTCCCATTGGGATCATCAACGAGACCCACGAGCCCCCCACGTTCAACGGGGTCGCTCGCCCCAACTTCGACCAGGAGGTCCTTCCCACGACCTGGCGGGAGATCGGCGTCGGGGCGGCCGGCTCCGTCCCGGGAGGGCACGGCCTCGGCTACCGGCTGTTCCTGGTCAGCGGCCTCCGGGCCGAGGGCTTCAGCGGTACTACGGGGATCCGCGGGGGTCGCCAGGAGGGCAAGGAGGCCGGCTTCGCGAACCCGTCCCTGACCGGACGGCTGGAATGGACCCGGCCCGGTCTTCGGCTGGGCAGTGCCTTCTGGTATGGCGGGAGTGCCGCCCAGGACTCCGTGTTGGGCTTGGGAGCCTTTGCCGCTCCGGTCCTGGTGCTGGCCGCTGATGTCCGCTACGACATCGGCGCCTTCGCCTTCCGGGGCGTTGCCGCGCGGATCAGCGTCGCGGACGCGGAGGCGATCAATGCCCGCTTCGCAACCGATGTCGGCCGCCGGATCGAGGGCGGGTACCTTGAAGGCGCCGTGAACCTCTTGCGGCTCCTCGTGCCGTCCACGGGACAGCGGTTGTTGGCATTTGTCCGTCACGAGCGCTACGATCTGCATGCCGCTGTGCCGACCGGGACCGCCGCCAACGACAGCTACGCTCGCAGGGTGACCACCGTGGGACTCAGCTACAAGCCACTGTGGAACGTCGTCTTCAAGGCCGATTATCAGCTGAACCGGAACCGGGCTGGACTGGGGCAGGATGAGGCGCTGGCGCTCGGCATCGGCTACCAGTTCTGATCGGGCGGGGCCGCACTCGGTGAGACGCCTCCGTTTCACGCTTGTGGCGCTGTTGACGCTGGTCGGGTCTGCGCCGTCCCTGATGGCACAGAGAGCGCCACCCAGGAAGCTCGCCGCCTCGCTGGAGCGGGTGTACGGCCCCGGCGTTCGGGCCGATACCGTTCCCATCGACCCTGAGGTGACTCTCCGGATCTATCGTGGCGATTCGCTGCTCGGTTTCGCCCAGGTGGGGAATGTGAAAGGGAAGGATCAGCCCATCACCTTTCTGGTCGCTACCGACACGGCCCTTCGCCTCAAGGACATCGATATCCTGGTCTACCGCGAGCCGTACGGAGGCGAGGTTGCCTACGAGCAATGGCGCCGCCAGTTCCGCGGCACCAGGCCGGGAGACTCGCTCGAGGTGGACCGCCAGATCCGGGGCATCTCGGGCGCCACTATCAGCGTCCACGCCGTCACCGCCGCCGTCCGGCATTCCCTCGAGAATCTGGCGGCCTGGCACAAGGATGGTCGCCTCTGAGCGCTTCCTCCCTCCCTACCTGGCGATCCCTCTCCCCGGCGCTCCGGGGGATAGGGCGGTGGCTCGCGGTGGTGCAGGTGGTCGGCTACACCACCTCGCTGGTCTTCGTCTGGTGGACCACCCGCATGACCCCTTTGGGGATCGCGGATCACTACCGGGGCAATGAGGCTGCCGAAGGGGCCATGCAGTTCCCCAAGTCGGTGCCGGAAATGCTCACCATCACGCACACCCATCTGCTGGCGATGGCGGTGATCTTCGTGTTCAGTGGCATTGAAGTGACGCTGTGCGAGCGGGTCTCGGAGCGCTGGAAGCGGTGGCTGGTGGTCGAGCCCTTCGTGGCCCTGCTGGTGTCATTCAGCGCGATGTGGCTCATGCGTCTTGTCCACCCGCGATTCGCGGACCTCCTGCTGCTCTCCAGCGCGATCATGGCCATCACCTTCTACTGGCAGTCCTTTCTAGTGCTGCGCGAACTTGGCTGGAGAGACGGGTCATGAACCGTCGTGAAATGCTCGGCATCCTCGGCGCCTCGGCGGGGCTAGGGGCGATGTATATGCGGCCCCTGTACCGCCGTCGAGCTGTCTATGTCGAGCGTTGGTCCTGGGCGATGGGCCAACCGGTGCGCCTGGTGCTGTTTCATGAGAGCGAGGGGCGGGGCTTGGACGCTGCCCAGGTGGCATTCGCGGAGCTTCGGCGGGTGGAGCGCAAACTGTCCCGCTTCGATGACGCGAGCGATCTGGCAGAGCTCAACCGTCACGCCGGCAAGGGGCCGCTCCGGGTGGACGCCGATCTTCTTGCGGTTCTGGAGGCGGCCGGTCGATTCCGCCGGGCGACGGCGGGGTCGTTCGATATCGCGGTCGAGCCGCTCATGCGAGTCTGGGGGTTCAGGGAGCCGCGCAAGGCAGCGCCCTCGGTCCGGGAACTGGGCGCCGCTCGCGAAGCGGTCCGGGCCACCGTGGTGCGCCTGTCTGGCGACCGGGTCGAGCTGCCGGTCGCGCACACCGCGCTGGACCTCGGTGGCATCGGAGTGGGCTACGGGCTCGACCGGGCCGGTGCGGTCCTCCGCGGGCACGGGGTAACGGCCGCACTGCTCGATGTGAGCGGTGATCTGCTCGCCATCGGCGCGCCGCCGGGGCAGCCGGGATGGAACGTGGACATCGTCGATCCGCGACGGCCGCAAGGGATCCTGGCGACGGCCCTCATCCGTGATGCTGCCCTGGCGACCAGCGCAAACACCGTAGCCATGGTGCGGCTGGGGCGGGAGCTTCGGGGCCACGTTATGGATCCGGCCCGTGGGGCCCCCGCGGATCGTCTGGTCCAGGCCACGGTGCAGGCAGCGACCGGGATCGCGGCCGACGCCCTGTCGACGGGATTTCTGGTGGCGGGCCGGCTCCCGGCGGGAGCCGAGCGCGGTTGGCAGGTGAGGCCGGCCTAGTGGCGAGCCTCAGGGCTTTGCGGCCAGGGAATCGCCGCGCTCCGCTCGCAGGCGGGCGACCACTCGGTCGCGCTCTCGTTCAACGTGCTGCCGGATATCGCGCCATGCGTCGGACTGGGTGGCTCCATAGGTCACCTGGAACTCCTCGAAGACCGGCAGGGTGACCTCGTACAGGTAGATCGCGGTCGCGCGCCGGCGCACCGGCAGCTGCCGGCTGTTGAAATTGGCGGTGACCGGCACGATGGCAATCGGTCGGTAGAGCTGGTTCCGGTAGGACAGGTTCACGTCCGGCGGATCGAACCGGGCCCCGTCCCGGAGAGCGAAGAACGACACCAGGGCCAGCCCGGGGCTGCCGAACCCCGCCTCGCGAGCCGCCGAGTCGATCTGAGCCTGTCGTGCCGCCACCAGGCCGTGGAGTGACTGGTACCCGTCGCGGGCGATCAGGACGAGCACCCGCTCGTCGAGCGGGAGGAATCGCACCTCGAGGTCTCCCGCTACCAGCCGGATGTTCACGTCATCCTGGTTCAGCGTTCCATAGCCGGGAGGGATCAGGTCGCCACTCGGCGTGGACCCCTGAGCCAGGGCGCTACCTGGGATCAGCGACAGAATCACCAGACCCGCCCGCCTCCACTGCCTCACAGACGCTCCCTGTCACCAGTCCCCGTGATCGCCAGCAGGCTCCGGCCCAGCTCGGCGATGCCTTCTCCGGTGGTACTACTGGTAAGCTGAATCTGTTCCTCCGGGAGCGCCAGCAGGGCGGGAAACTCACCGAGGCGGCGCTGCCGCCTGGCAAAGGGGAGCTTGTCACCCTTGGTGAGTGCCACCAGGACGGGCACACCGCGGCTCGCCAGCACCTCGCCGTAGGCCAGGTCGTCCGCGTTGGGATCGCGCCGGATATCGAGCAACCAAAGCACGCCCGTCAGTGTAGTTCGTTTCTCCAGCACGCCCCGGACCAGCCGCTGGTACCGCTCCCGCTCCCGGTGTGAGGCGCGGGCAAAGCCGTACCCGGGGAGGTCGAGCAGGTAGAGGCCGGCCAGTCCGTACACGTTCATATGGGCCGTGCGGCCCGGCGTATGGCTGACCTTGGCGAGGCGCCGGCCGAAGAGCGCGTTGAGCAGGCTCGACTTGCCCACGTTGGAGCGGCCCAGGAGGGCGATTTCCGGGCGTGGAGGCTGAAGCGGGTGGGCAGGGTTGGGGAAGCTCCCCGCGAAGGTGACGGGGTAGCGGGCGAACGGAGCCGTGCTCTCGATGGCAGGGGGGAAGCTGCGGTGATCGGCGGTGGGCATCTTTCCCGGCCCTGTCATCCCGAGCGAAGCGAGGGATCTAGCCCGGCTCGGCTAGATCCCTCGGTTGCTGCGCGAGCTCGGGATGACAGGCAGTCGCGCTCAATGTCTTGCGTGTGGGGCCCGGCCCTATGCCTCGCGCTTCTGTCTGGCCCGCTCGGTGACCACCAGTGGCGAGTGGCTCTCGGTGACGCACTCCTTGGTGATCACCACCTCGCGGACGTCGTCGCGGGTCGGGAGATCGAACATGATATCGGTCATCATGCTCTCGAGAATCGCGCGAAGGCCGCGGGCCCCGGTACCCCGTTTGAGCGCCTTCTGGGCGACGGCGCGGAGTGCGTCGGGATCGAAGGTCAGGCCAACCGACTCCATCTCGAACAGCTTCTTGTATTGCTTGGTCAGGGCATTCTTGGGTTCGACCAGAATCCGCATCAGGGCGTCCTCGTCCAGCGCCTCCAGGGCTACCGTCACCGGCAGCCGCCCAACCAGCTCGGGGATGAGCCCGAAGCGGAGCAGGTCATCCGGCTCCACCTCTGCGAACGGGTTCTGCTTGTCGAAGTCCGGTCCGTCCTTCTTCTGCTGCGAGAAGCCGATCTGCTGTCGGCCGGTGCGAGTCTCGATGATCTTCTCGAGGCCGTCGAAGGCGCCGCCGCAGATGAACAGGATGTCCTTGGTATTGATCTGGATGTATTCCTGCTGCGGGTGCTTGCGTCCCCCCTGGGGCGGGACGGAGGCAATGGTGCCCTCCAGGATCTTGAGCAGGGCCTGCTGGACACCCTCGCCCGAGACATCACGGGTGATGCTCGGGTTCTCCGATTTGCGCGCGATCTTGTCGATCTCGTCGATGTAGACGATGCCCCGCTCGCACTCCGCAACGTTGAACTCGCCCGCCTGCAGCAGCCGGACCAGGATGTTCTCCACGTCCTCGCCGACGTAGCCGGCCTCGGTGAGTGTGGTCGCGTCGGCTATGGTGAACGGAACGTCGAGGATGCGGGCCAGAGTCTGCGCGAGCAGGGTCTTGCCGACGCCGGTGGGGCCGATGAGGAGGATGTTGGACTTGTCCAGCTCCACCTCGGGGTCCCGGGTATTCCCGGCGTTGATTCGCTTGTAATGGTTGTACACGGCGACGGCCAGGGTCCGCTTGGCGCGCTCCTGGCCGATGACGTACTGGTCGAGCACCGACTTGATCTCATTGGGGGTCGGAACCTGGGTAATGGTATCCGCGACCTCCCGCTCCTCGTCCTCCGCCAGGATCTCGTTGCAGAGCGTGATGCACTCGTTGCAGATATAGACCGACGGGCCGGAGATGAACTTCCGGACCGAGTCCTTCGACTTCCCGCAGAAGGAGCACCGGAGGTGCTTGTCGTTCGACATGCGCCCTGACCCATGGTCTCGAGTGACAGGAGGAGATGCCCGGAATTCTGCCCGATCCCTTGACCCCCGTCAAGGGAGGCTACTTGGCCGGCTGAATCTCGGTCCGCTTGGTGATCACGTTGTCGATGAGGCCGTACTCCCTGGCCTCCTCGGCCGACATGAACCGGTCCCGGTCCATGTCCCGCTCGATGGTCTCGATCGGCTGGCCGGTGTGCTGGGCGTAGAGACCGTTGAGCTTGGAACGGAGGTAGAGGATCTCGCGGGCCTGGATCTCGATGTCCGCCGCGGTGCCCTGCGCCCCGCCGGAGGGCTGGTGGATCATGATCCGGGAGTGGGGCAGGGCGCTCCGCTTCCCCTTGAGGCCGGCGGCGAGGAGGAACGATCCCATCGAGGCTGCCATGCCCATGCAGATGGTGTTCACCGGGGCCTTGAGATACTGCATGGTGTCGTAGATGGCGAGCCCGCTCGAGACAATCCCGCCCGGAGAGTTGATATAGAGGTAGATATCCCGTTCCGGGTTGTCGGCCTCGAGGAACAGGAGCTGGGCGATGACGATGTTGGAGACATCGTCGTTGATCGGTGCGCCCAGAAACACGATCCGGTCCATCAGCAGGCGCGAAAAAATGTCGTAACTCCGCTCGCCGCGGCTCGACCGTTCGATCACATACGGGGGATAGAGAGTGGCCATTCCCGGACTCAGGCGTCGACTACGGTGGATTGCTGGAGGAGCCAGGCAAACGCCTTCTCCTCGGTGATGGACCGCTCCAGCTCGCGGAGCCGGCCCGCTTTCTCGAGTTGCGCGTACAGCTGGGCAGCCGGCAGGTTGCGGCCGGCCGCGAGCGCCGCGATCCGCTCGTCCAGCTCCGCCTCGGTGGCGGCCAGACTCTGGGCCTCCACCACCTGGTCCAGCACCAGTTCCCGCCGGACCTGCTGCTCGGCCATCGGCCGGAACTCCGCGGCGAAGGTGTCGAACTGCTCCGGGGGAATCCGGTAGGCCTCCATGTAGCCCTTCACCAGCCGGTTGACCAGCGTCGGCGGGGCCGGCACGTCATTGGCGGCATAGATCTGCTGCAGCAGCTCCTGCCGCACTGCCGCGTCCGCCGCCGCCCTGGCGTCGCTCTCGAGGTCGGTTCGGATCGCGGCCCGGAGCCCGTCGAGCGCCTCGAAGTCGCCCACTTCCCGCGCGAAGTTGTCGTCGAGCGCCGGCAGCTCCTGCCGTTTCACTTCGTGCAAGGTAATACGCACCCGCCGCGACTGGCCCCGCTTGCTCTCATCCGGATGATCGTCGGGGAACCGCACCTCGGCGTCCACCGTCTCCCCCGGCAGGAGGGCCATCACTTTTTCCTCGAGATCCGGAAGTGCGCGCCCCTCGCCCAGGACCATCGTGTGGGGCTGCGCGGCACCGACGGTTTCTCCCTCGATCGGAGCCACTTCCACCCGCACCATCTGCCCGGGCGCGGGTTTCTGGCCATCCACCGGCAGCCAGGAGGCCTTGCGCTCCCGCAGATCGCGGAGCCGCTCCTCGACATCCTGGTCGGTCACCGGCTTGACGGTGCGTCGAACGGTGTATCCGCTGGTCCGGGCCAGGGCGACGTCCGGCCGTACTTCGACGTGGAATTCGAACTCGAGCGGCTTGCCCACCTCGTACTTGAGATCGTGGATGTGCGGCTCGGCGATCGGCTTCAGGTCTTCCGCCTTGATGGCCAGGTCCCAGCTCTCCCGGATCAGCTC
The DNA here is from genome assembly GCA_036555275.1 of Gemmatimonadales bacterium. Lineage (GTDB taxonomy): Bacteria > Gemmatimonadota > Gemmatimonadetes > Gemmatimonadales > GWC2-71-9 > JADJOM01. Next base: position 9,792 of record DATBLR010000017.1, read on the forward strand.
TTCCAGCACCGTTTGCCGAATCGCGTCACCGAACCGGCGCCGGACCACGGCCTCGGGGGCCTTCCCGGGGCGGAAGCCTGGCAGCCTGGCCCGCTGGCCGTAGTAGCGGACCGCCTTGGTCTCCGCCTGCTCGATTCGGTCCAATGGGACCGTGATCTGGAGGGACTTCGAGGCTGGATCTTCCTTGGTCTTGACCACCGAGATGTCCGACATGGGCGGCAATCTACCCTTGGCCGTCCCCGGGGGTCAAACCGACTGCAGGGGCTGGCGATAGCCCGCGAAAACAGATCGGCGGACCGGCGGAAAAACGGACCGGCGGGCCGATTCAAGGGACCCGCCCGACTCTCCGCCTGTCCGCCCGCCCGCCCGTCCGCCCAACACCTTTACTCGACCACGACCACTCCCGTCAGCCGCTCGAACTCGTCCGTGATCACCCGCGTTCCCGGGGGCGGGCGCCAGGGCCCTCCGTCGTAGCGGACGTTGACGAAGTGCAGTCCCGGCTTGAGCCCAAGGCGGAGCTCCCAACGCCCCTCTCCGGTCCGTTGCATCTCTACAGGGGACCAGTCGGTGAAGTCTCCCATGAGCTCTACCCGTTCCACCCCTCGCGCGCCGTTCAAGGTGAATTGCGCCGCGACCGGGTTCCCGGCAAGGCGTCGAACGGCGAAGCCAGTGGCTCGCGATTCGGCGAGCCTCGGCCCGGAGCCTCCGCGGCCCACCACGGCACGAACAGCGACTCGCAGAAAGGCCCCGCCCGCAACGCCCCATTGGGGGTCCGCCGGGCTGTGCCCGATGCGCCCGTTGAGGCCCAGGCGCGGGGTGAGCCAGTAGGTCAGGTCGGCGAGCCACCAATCGCTCCGGGTCGCCGTCTCGCCCGGGGAGTTCTGACCCAGCCCGTCGCCCAGGCTGATACCGCCGGCAACTTCCGGGAAGCCGTACCGCCGCCCCAGAGCCAGCGCCAGATCCACCCGAGGGGGCGACCAATGGAGCCAGACGCCGAGATCGGTGATGGTCCGGACCTGGCGTGCACCCAGAGTGTCGATTTGCGGGGCAAGGGTATCGGAAAGCCCGCCGGCTTTCCGCGTGCCCGGATCGACCGCGGCGGTCTGGGAGCCTTGAAGTTGCAGCGCGATCTGGCCAAACCGGCGCCATGCGGCGGCTTCCCAGCGCAGGGTGGCGCCATGGAGGTCGTGTCCTGCCTCGCTACCCACCCACAGTCCCGCCTGTCGCTTCCTGAGGTGCAGCCGTCCCCCGCCCTCCCACGCGACGCCATCCTCGGTCAGCGGTCCCGAGAGGAACCGGGCGGTGGCTACGATCTCTCCCAGCACGGGGCCATTGCCGCCGGCGAGGTAGGAGGCGGCGGCGAAGCCGCTCGCGGCGGGAGACAGATCGCCGAAGTCACGGTACTCGCCTGCAGCCTCGAGCCGGAGCCGCGCCACCTGGTACGCGAGCGCGGGAGCGATTGACCAGAGGCTGGTCCGGCCTCCGCCGCTCACCGGATCCCCGCCGGCCCCCAGATCGACATGGGCGCGGACCTGCGCGGAGGTAATCGGTGTCCACGCCAGCTGAAGCAGACCGAACAGGCAGAGTCCCCTCGACGTCACGGCCGCTCCGCAGGGCCGGGAGGCGATCCGGCAGGTGGTCGTTCCGGGGCAGGCGGTCGCAGGTTGGAGGCACCCGCTTTAGGTGGGGCGCTCGCCAGCCGATCGCGGAGCGCGAGGAACTGGGCATCGGTTGCTCCGGTGGAGGCCATCTCCCGGACCGAACGCCACGCCTCCTCCGCCGGGACACCGACGGTCAGGAGATCGGCCAGCACGCTGAGCGGCACGACCAGCGGTTTGTCGCGCCGGAGGGACCGCAAGGTATCGAGCGCGGTGGGCAGGGCCCCGGCACGGAGCGCTGCCGCCGCGGCGACCAGCTCCGCCTCAGTGGCCTCCGGACCGAGCTCTGAGCGCGCGGCGCGCAGTCGTCCCAGCAGCCCTTCGATGGCGTGGATGATCCGGGCCGAGTCGGCGCCCTTGCTTTCCCCCTCCAGCGCCTTCTGCACCAGGGGATCCGTCGGGAGGTTGTCCCGCTCCGCCAGGTCAATCAGCCGCTGAACCTCGATGGCAGTGCCGGAGGGCAGCCTCGCCGCCAGTCTTGGATCCTGGGCGACGAGAGGGAGTGCGCTTCCCAGGCTCAGCAGGCCCGCCCACCAGAGCCGTCCGATCGGAGCTCGAAGGTCAATTCGCAACGGTGATCACCGAGGTCGGGGTGTCGAACTCATCCTCCGTCGCCGGGGAGCGCTGGTCGGCCATCCAGCGGCGGCCATCGACCAGGAAGGCATAGCGGTAGCGCCCCGGCGGAAGCCGCAGCGTGACCGACCACTCGCCATCGTGGCGACGGAGCGGATCGGCCGCCCGGTTCCAATCGTTGAAGTCGCCGACCAGGGTCACCCGGGAGGCGGAGGCGTTGAGGGAAAACCGCACTGACCGGCTCCGATCGGGTCGCCACAGGGTGGCAACCCCGAGCGCCAGGATCAGCACCGCCGCTGCGGCAAGGACCTGCACCCCCCGGCGTCGCGCCGCCGCGAGCGTCGCGAGGGCCCGCTCCGGCCCGCGGTTCCCGGGGGGCACGCCGTCGCGAAGGGCCTCGATCACCCCTTCCAAGAGCTGGTCGGAGGCGGGCTGGCCCGGCGTGTCAGGCACGGTAGACGTCTTCCAGCAGGTGCCGGAGCCGCTCGCAGGCTCGGTTCACACGCATCTTGAGCGCCGGCACCGACGCCCCGGTCAGCGCCGCGATTTCCTCGTAGGTCAGGTCCTCGACATGTCGCAGCAGAAACGCCTCCCGCTGATCGGGTGACAAGGTCGCGAGCGCGCGCTCGATTTCCTCCCGCCACGAAGCGCGCTCGGTTCCGTCGGGCGCAGCCGCATGGTCAATCGCGGTGCTGGCCACGAGGTCGCGCGCGATCGGGTCAGGCCGGGCCAGGCGGGTTCGGCAGCGATTGACCAGAATGCTGAGGAGCCAGCCCCGGAACCGCTCTGGCTGCCGGCATCGGTCAATGGCCCGGTAGGCCCGGACGAGGGCGTCCTGCAAGGCGTCCTCTGCGTCCTCCAGGTTGCCGAGCAGATGATAGGCGCAGCGCTCCAGGCTGGTCCGGTGCCGGGCCACGAGCTCGGCGTAAGCGGCCAAATCGCCCCGGCGGACCCGCGCCACCAGGTCGGCATCGCTCACGATCATGAGTAGTAGACCCATCAAGGGATCAAGCCGTCACAGCCGCCGCCGGCCCGTGACCGGCGCTTTGTTGGCAAGGTCAATACGGTGTCCGCTTCCCTACCGCGATCCCCGCCTGTCCCGGGGGGACGCCCGGCGGATGGCCGGCCGCACGCCGAACGGCACCCGGCGAATACCCGTTATAAGACGAGAGAGGTGGACATGCGGTTGCACAATGCATGGGCAGGGCTGCTGCTGCTGACCGTGGCCTGCGGATCGGAAGCGGCGGGTCCCGATTCGAAACGCATCAGCACGGCGGGAGGGGAGCAGGCTTCCCTTCAGGGCAGGGTAATGGGGCTGACAGCAGGTCCGGACAGCACGTTGGTCGAGGTCGCCGGTGCGAGCGTAAGTCTGGCCCGGATCGGATCACTCCCGGTAGACCCCCCACCGGACGATCCGCCGCCGCCGATTCCTGGAGACACGATGTTGACGGTGCGGTCTTTCGGGCCCGGATTCCTGTTGGATCAGGACACCATCGGATCGCCGCCAGAACCGCCCGGTGGCGAGCCGCCTCCCCCACCTCCCTCCGTGGTTGGCTGCGGCCGCACTGGTGATGTCGTGGCGGAGCCGGTCGCCGGCGGCGACGGTGGGTTCCAGGTCACCGGAGTGGAGCAGGGACTCTACGATCTCCACGTGTCTGCGCCGGACGGATCACCGTTTGGTGATAGTTACTATTGCGGCCTGGAGCTTCGCTCGGGCCAGCCGGCGGAGATCAACATCTACCTGCCGCTGCGCGGCGACTAGATGGGTAGGGGCGGAGCTTTGAGCTCCGCCCCTATTGTCCTGCTCGCACACCACGCGAACCCCCGGAGTCCAACCGGGACCCCTTGCGGGGCAGGATCCTAAGAAACGCTCCCCGCTGTGACTAGGCGTGCCAGGCTTGGCGGCGGATGACTTAGCCGCCAAGCCCATTGTCTAGAAGTGGCAGGGAGTGACACCGGCGCTGCACTCGCGTTGCATTCGACCTCAGAACCCCCCCACCCAACACCATCGTAGCCACTTGACCTCGCGCCGCAGGGACGTATCCTTAGCTCAAGTATTCAAGCGAGTTCTTGATTATGGCAACTACTAACGCCCGACGATTCAAGGACACGGTGTACGACCTCCAGGCCCAGACGGGCAAGGCGGTGGCCAGCCCACGGCGCCTGGAGCTGCTCGACCTTCTCGCTCAGGGACCACGAACGGTGGATGCCCTCGCACGGGAGGCCTCGCAGACCATCGCCAACACCTCGCAGCATCTGCAGGTACTCCGGGGAGCGCGTCTGGTAGAGGCACAGAAGCGAGGCCTACACGTTATCTACCGGCTCGCGAGTCAGGAGGTCACCCGCTTTTGCCTCGCCCTCCGGCAGCTTGCCGAGTCCCGGACCAAGGAGCTCGAACACGCAGCGCAGGGCTTTCTCGAAGAACGTGGCCAGTTGGAGCCAATCGACCAAGAAGCGCTGCTGGCTCGGATCAGACGTGGCGAGGTCACGCTCATCGATGTTCGGCCCGAGGAGGAGTTCCACGCTGGCCACATTCCGGGAGCGCTCTCTATTCCACTAGTGGAGTTGGAGCGCCGCCTCTCCGTGCTGCCTCGTCGCCGGGAAGTGGTGGCCTATTGCCGAGGCCCCTACTGCGTGCTGGCCATCGAGGCAGTCGCCCGCCTGCGCGCTCGGGGCTACCGGGCAAGCAGGCTTGAGGCCGGGGTTCCCGATTGGCGGGTGCGCGGGTTTCCCGTCGAAGCCGGTCCAAGCCCCAGCCGCCAGCGCCAGCGAGGCCGCCGATGAAGTCGCTCTTCATTCTCAACGATCCCCCCTACGGCACGGAGCGATCCTACAACGGGCTACGGCTCGCGGGCGCGTTGGCGAAACGGGAAAGGGAAGAGGTCAGGGTGTTCCTCATGGGTGATGCGGCGGCGTGTGCCAAGGGCGGGCAGAAGGTTCCGCAGGGCTACTACAACCTTGGCCGGATGCTTCAAGTCGTGGCGCAGAATCGGGGCGACATTGGGGTCTGTGGAAGCTGCATGGATGCGCGAGGCCTGCAGGGTACCGATCTGGTCCCGGGCTCCCGCCGAAGCACGCTGGAAGAGCTGACGGAGTGGACCCTGTGGGCGGACCGGATCTTGGTCTTTTGACGATGTCGACCATGCCGAGCAAAACTGTTCTGATCCTCGGGGGTGGTGTCGGTGGGCTCGTTGTAGCCCATCGGCTCCGCCGGGCGCTGCCGCCCAACCACCGGGTGATCCTGATCGAGAGAGAGCGCCATCACCTCTTCCAGCCGTCGCTGCTCTGGCTCGCCGTCGGGGACCGTCGCCCGGAGCAAATCCAGCCCCCGCTCGATCGGATGATGCGGAAGGGCATCGAATTAGTGACGGCGACGGTAGAGGCCTTCGACCCCGCACGTCGTGTGGTGACCGGAGGCGGGCAGGAGTACGCGGGCGACGCGATGATTGTTGCGTTGGGGGCCGAGCTCGCGCCAGAGACCATCCCCGGACTCGCCGAGGGGGGACACAATCTCTACACGCTGAGCGGAGCGACAGCGATTCGAGATGCACTCCAGTCCTTTCGAGGGGGACGGGTGGCGATCCTCACTGCGGCTCCCGCCTACAAGTGCCCCGCCGCCCCGTACGAGGCTGCGATGCTGGTCGAAGGCTGGCTCCGGCGTCGTGGCCATAGGAAATCGACGGACATCGACTTCTTCGCGGCAGAGCCTGGCCCCATGGGCGTCGCCGGGCCTGCTGTCTCCACCGCAGTCAGGCAGATGGTGGAGAGCCACGGAATCCGCTATCACCCCGAGCATCAGGTAGTCGGCGTGGAGCCGGGCGCCAAGACCCTCGCATTCGCGAACGGTACAATCGCCGCGTATGACCTTCTGATCTATATACCGCCACACCGAGCGCCCGCCGTTGTACGTCGCTCCGGCCTCGCGCCCGAGGGAGGATGGATCGGGGTGGACCGCGCCACGTTCGAGACCACCGTGCCGCGCGTCTATGCCATCGGCGACGTGACGACGGTTCCGCTGGCGATGGGCAAGCCGCTTCCCAAGGCAGGCGTCTTTGCCCATCGGCAAGCGGAGGTCGTCGCTGCGAATCTCGCGGCCCAATGGACAGGTTCCGGGGTTCGCCGGGCTTTTGACGGGCACGGGGAGTGCTTTCTCGAAACGGGCGATGGCCGGGCGGGGTTCGGTGCGGGAAACTTCTATGCGGAGCCACTGCCCCAGGTCACCCTCAAAGGGCCGAACCGCTTCTGGCACTGGGGGAAGGTGGCCTTCGAGTGGAAATGGCTGCGGGGTTGGTTCTAACGAAGCGGGGACCGCCACGGCTTCGTTAGACACCCGAGGGGTCGGGTTGTCTGAAAGCTGAGAAGCGGGAGCTATGGACTCCGCAACTGCTGAAACTGGGTGTGTGCCAGTTGCACTCATTGATGCATCGGGCCGCTCCCAGAGTCCTCGAAGGAAGCGGCCCGTTGTCGTAAACCCGTCTAGGCCAACCAAGTGCGAACGCCCGGAGTCGAACCGGGACCCCTTGCGGGACAGGATCCTAAGTCCTGCGCGTCTGCCAGTTCCGCCACGTTCGCGTTCCCCGAATATACCGTTCAGGTGGGCCGCGGCCGCTGCGCCGCACGGCCGGGTGCAAGCACAGCCCCAAAATGTCGTAGGGGCCCGCATCCACGCGGACCCCTACGCAGCGGTCGAGCCGCCGAGCTGCCCTAAAGGACTCCCTCGCGCCCGGGTCGCGCTGAAGCGCTCCCTAGGGGCGCTCGGTCGCCGAGCCGCCTACGGCAGCCGAATGCGTTCCACCCGGCCCTGCTGGGCCCGCCCGTTATAGACCTTCAGCGTCACGATGGCGCCGCGGCCCGCCGCCTTCAGCGCGTTCCTGAGGTCGGCTTCGGTACGCACGGCGGTCCCTTCCACTGCCTGAATCACGTCCGGACCGCCCTCATCGGGGGTGAGCAGCGTGTTGTAGGAGGGCCCGTTGGGGTTCACTTCCGTGACCAGGAGCCCCCGAACTCCGCTGTCGAGCTCGTATTCCTGCGCGACCTGCGCGGTGACGGCCTGGACCGAGGCGCCCAGCTGATCGATGTTGACCGCCTGGTCGTCGCCACCCTTGGGCTGGTCCTGCTGGTCGTTGGCGGCCACTCGCTCGTCACTGTTCTGCTCCATCAGACGGACCGTGAAGGTCCTGCGAACGCCGCCCTTTCTGGCCACCTCCACCTTCACCGTTTCGCCCGGGTGACGGAAGCCGACCAGCTGCTGCAGTTGCGCCACGTAACTCACCGGCTGGCCGTCGATCGCGATGATGACGTCGCCCTGCTCGAGCCCCGCCCGCTGGGCCGGGGAGTCGATGCCGTCGGGGAAGCCGCCCACGACGACGCCGCGGATGTCCTTCAGGCCGACGTAGGCCGCGTCGTTCTCGGCGGCGTCCTTCACCTCGATGCCCAGCGCCGCGCGCTGGACTTTCCCACTCGTGATGAGCTGGTTCATGACCACCCGTACCAGATTGATCGGAATGGCGAACCCGTACCCCGAGTAGAATCCGGTCTCGCTCGCGATGGCGCTGTTGATTCCGATGACCTCACCCTTCACGTTCACCAGCGGCCCGCCGGAATTGCCCGGATTGATCGCGGCGTCGGTCTGGATGAAGTCACTGATCCCGGCCCGGCTCCGGTTGAGGCCGTCGAGACGTCGGCCCTTTCCGCTGATGATCCCCGAGGTCACCGTGAAGGTGAACGCCTCACCCAGCGGATTGCCGATGGCCAGCACCCAGTCACCGATCCGGGTATTGTCGCTGTTGCCGAGGTAGGCGGCGGTCAGCTTGGGGGCGTCGATCTTCACCACCGCCACGTCGGTGAGCGGGTCGGCCCCGATCACCTTCGCCGTGAATTCGCGCCGGTCGAACAGGCGGACCGTAACCTTCTCGGCGTTCTCCACGACGTGGTTGTTGGTCAGGATATACCCATCGGAAGAGACGATGAACCCGGAGCCGGTGCCGCGCTCGACTTCTGGCTTCCGCGGCAGTCCGTGGAAGAACTGCTCCATCCCCGGCGGCACCCGTCGCACCCGTTCGGTGCGCTGACTCCGAATGAAGACGACGCTGGGGCGAACCTGCTCCGAGACCGCTGCGAACGCATCCGACAGCTCGGTCAGCACCCGCGCCTGCGGAATGGTCGGGGCCGGGGCCGTCTGGATCGCGGCCGGGCGGATCTGCTCCTGGGCCGAACCCCGGTGGGGCAGGTCGAGGAGCCCGGCAAACAGCAGACCGAGCGCGAACGCCAGCGTCACCAGGCCGCCGAATTTGAGCCAATTCATCGTGCGAACCGACATCGATCGTCTCCCTGAGGCTTCTGTCTGAATCTAACCTACGTGCGATGCCCGGAGTGTGGCCGGGGTCGCATCGGGGAACGGGGAATGGGGAACAGGGAACGGGCAGTGCCTGCCGCTACCGTTCCCCGTTCCCCGTTCCCCGTTCCCCCCTCCAACTGATTGTCGGACTGCCACTTACGACTTCTTCTGGTCGTCCACGATCTCGTAGTCCGCTTCCACTACGTCTTCCTTGGGCTGAGCAGCCGCCTCGGGACCGGTCCTGGTTTCGGCCTGACCGGCGGCCCCCGCAGCCTGGGCGCTCTGATACAATGATGCCCCGGCGGCCGAATAGGCGCCGTTGAGCTCGTCCAGCGCCTTGGCAATCAGGTCGGAATCGCCGGTCTTGAGAGCGCCCTTTGCTCCCTCGACCGCGTTGTCCAGGCGGGACTTGATGTCGCCGGAGAGTCGGTCGACCCACTCCTTGCTGTCCTTCTCGACCTTGTAGACCAGGCCGTCGAGCTGGTTGCGGGACTCGATCTGCTCCCGCCGCTTCTTGTCCTCCGCGGCGTGCGCCTCGGCGCCCTTGACCATCTTCTCGATGTCCCCGTCCGAGAGCCCGCTCGAGGCCTCGATGCGAATCTTCTGCTCCTTGCCGGTCGCCTTGTCCTTGGCCGACACGTGCAGGATCCCGTTGGCATCGATGTCGAAGGCCACTTCTACCTGGGGCATGCCTCGCGGTGCCGGCGGGATACCGGTCAGCTGGAACTTGCCGATGGTCCGGTTGTCCATGGCCATCTGGCGCTCACCCTGCAGCACGTGGATCTCGACCGTGGTCTGGTTGTCCTCCGCCGTGGAAAACACTTCCGACTTCTTGGTCGGAATCGTGGTATTGCGCTGAATCAGCACGGTGGTGACCCCGCCCAGGGTCTCGATGCCCAGCGAGAGCGGCGTGACGTCGAGCAGCAGCACGTCCTTCACTTCGCCGCCTAGGACGCCGCCCTGGATCGCGGCGCCGATGGCGACGACCTCGTCCGGGTTCACCGACTTGTTGGGCTCCTTGCCGAAGTAGTCCTTCACGATCTCCTGGACCTTCGGGATCCGGGTCGAACCGCCCACCAGAATTACCTCGTCGATGTCCTTCGGGTCGAGCCCGGCGTCCTTGAGCGCCTGCTGCATCGGGGGAATGGTGCGCTGCAGCAGATCGTCGACCAGCTGCTCGAACTTGGCCCGGGTCAAGGTGATGTTGAGGTGCTTGGGCCCCGACTGGTCGGCGGTGATGAACGGCAGGTTGATGTCGGTCTGCTGGGTGCTGGACAGCTCCATCTTGGCCTTCTCGGCGGCCTCCTTGAGCCGCTGCAGCGCCATGGGGTCCTTCGACAGGTCGATCCCCTGATCCTTCTTGAACTCGGCCACCAGCCAATCGATGAGACGCTGGTCGAGATCGTCACCGCCCAGGTGGGTGTCCCCGTTGGTGCTCTTCACCTCGAAGACGCCCTCGGCCAGCTCCAACACGGAGATGTCGTAGGTGCCGCCACCCAGATCGAAGACCGCAACCTTCTCTTCCTTCTTCTTGTCGAGCCCGTACGCCAGGGCCGCCGCCGTCGGCTCGTTGATGATGCGAAGCACATCCAGGCCGGCAATCTTGCCGGCATCCTTGGTGGCCTGGCGCTGGGAGTCGTTGAAATAGGCGGGTACCGTGATGACTGCCCTCTCGACCTTGCTCCCCAGATAGTCCTCCGCGGTCTGCCGCATCTTCTGCAGGATCATGGCGGAGATCTCCGGCGGCGTGTACTTCTTGCCCGCGATCTCCACCGCGGCGAGGCCGTTGGGGCCCGCTTCGACCTTGTAGGGCACCCGGCGGGTTTCCTCGGGAACCTCCGGCATGCGCCGGCCCATGAACCGCTTGATGGAAAAGACCGTCTGCTTGGGATTGGTGACCGCCTGGCGCTTCGCCACCTGGCCCACCAGCCGTTCGCCGTCCTTGGTGAATGCAACCACGGAGGGGGTCGTCCGGCCCCCCTCGGCATTGGGGATGACGACCGGATCCCCGCCCTCCATAACCGCGACCACCGAGTTCGTGGTACCGAGGTCGATACCGATGATCTTCGAGGCCATGAGGAAAAATTCCTTTCTGTAGGTCCTTCTGAAACACCGCAAGCCGGGCCCGGTGGAACCTGACCCCGGTGGCCGGCGAAAAGTCGCTGCCATGCTTGGGCAAGGGCCAGGCCGGGTTTTTCCGCCTTTTTGGCAGGAAATGGCAGCGGGACGGGGCTGACTGGCGCGTCTGCCTGTCATCCACGGCCATCGGCCATCAGCCATCGGCCATGAGCCGCCCGCATCAGCCGTCTGCTATCGGCCGTCATGCGTTGACCGATAGCGGACGGCCGACGGCCGAGGGCCCTTATACCTTTCACTCATCCATGTTCCCAATTCGCGATGAGAACCCGACGCTGCATACCCCGGTGGCGACGATCGCCCTGATCGCGGCCAACGTGGTTTCCTGGGTGCTGGTTCAGGGCATGGGGAGCGAGCCCGGGCTCAGCCGATCGGTGTGCGAGCTTGGCCTCATCCCGGGCGAGTTCCTCCAACGGCTGCCGGTCGGCTTCCAGGTTCCCCTTGGCCACGGGCTGGCCTGCGTAGTCACCCCCGGACGCTCCTGGCTGGCTCCGCTCACGTCGATGTTCATGCATGGGAGCTGGTTCCACCTGCTGGGCAACATGTGGTTCCTGTGGGTATTCGGGAACAACGTGGAGGACATCATGGGGCGCGGGCGGTTCCTCGCGTTCTACGTGCTCTGCGGACTCGCGGCGGTCTCGGCCCAGATGGCGGCGAACCCAGAGTCGCCGGTCCCCATGGTGGGAGCCTCCGGAGCGATCGGTGGCGTGATGGGAGCGTATGTGTTGCAGTTTCCCAGGGCCCGGATCCGCACATTCATGCTCATCTTCTTCCTCGATGTCCCCGCCTACGTGATGCTGGGCTACTGGTTCCTGCTCCAGCTGGGTGGCAGCACCATGGCCCCCGATGGAGGCGGGGTGGCGTTCTGGGCCCACATCGGCGGCTTCCTGTCGGGCATTGTGCTGGTCCTCCTGTTCCGCGATCCCGAGCTCTACCTGGCCCACCGTCAGGTGGCCCGGTTCCCGTGACCGGGGCTCAGGCGCCCTGGCTCGTCCCGCACCTAGCCGGCGGACTGGCTCCGCTGATCGACCACACCCTGCTCCGACCTGAAGCGACCGAGGCCGAGATCGAGCGGCACTGCGGTGAGGCGCTCGAGATCGGCTTCGGGGCGGTGTGCGTGAACGGGCAGTGGGTTGGGACTGCGGCCCGGCGGCTGCGCGGTTCCCCAGTTCGGGTGGCGGCGGTCGCTGGATTTCCCCTGGGGGCAAACGGGCTGGTGGCCAAGGCGGCCGAGTCACGCCTGGCCCTCGCGGACGGCGCCGACGAGATCGACATGGTGCTCGCCCTGGGGTACATCAAGGCCCGCCGCTGGGATCAGCTGCGGGACGAGGTGGCCGCCGTGGTCGAGGCGGCGGGGGGGAAACTGGTCAAGGCCATTCTCGAAACCGCCGTCCTCACGACACCGGAAATCGAGTCCGCCGCCGAGGCGGCGCTGGCCGCCGGGGCCGGGATGCTCAAGACGTCGACCGGATTCCACCCCGCCGGCGGCGCCACGGTGGAGACCGTGGCGCTGCTCCGTCGGGTTGCCGGGATGAGAGCGGGCGTGAAGGCGTCCGGAGGGATCAGGAGTGCCGCCATGGCGCTTGCGATGCTGCGGGCCGGGGCCGACCGGATCGGCACATCCTCGGCGGCGGGGTGGGGCCCCGTGGTCTGGCCCGACGGACCGAGTGTCGGCGAACTGCTGGAGGGTGGGCGGGGAGGCCTGGGTTAGGCCGCCGGCCGGCGAGGAAGCAGGCGGCTTGGGGCATTCACACCGCGGGCTCGATCAGCACCTCTCGGGCAAAGACCTTCGCCAGCACGTCGGCCTGCTCCTGGGCTCCCCAGCACTCGAGCGAGAGATCGGCCCCGGCGTAGCGGGGAATCGCCTTGATGGTCAGCCGGGTGGGACACAGCTCGATGGCCACTTTTTCCACGATCGCGCTGTGCCCGCGGTCGAGTCCCTCGGCCACGCGCAACATGGCGGAGAGCCGACGCACGATCCCGCGGTCCTGGCCGGTGAGAGCCGCAAAGTCTTTTTGCCGCTTGCGGGGCCCGCGCCGGCGATGGTACCGGCTGATGAGGGCGACCAGCTGACGCTCGCGGGGGGAAAAGGGCAATCGCTCGCCGTGCATGATCAGCTGATAGCTGTGCTTGTGATGGGCGCGATAGCTCACCAGCTGGCCCACGTCGTGCAGCAGCGCCGCGGCTTCCAGGATCCCGCGCTCCTCGTCCGCCGCGCCCAGGCTTTCGGCCAGCAGGTCGAACAGGTTCAGGGCGAGCAGACGCACGTGCTCGACGTGACGGCGGTCCGAGTGGCAGCGCTCGGCGAATTCGCGGATCAGCCGGAGTGGCTCGACTGCGGCGGGGGCGGTGTCCGCGCCTGCCATCTCGAGGAGCAGGCCCTCGCGGAGACCGAAGGCGCTCACTTTGACCTCGCGCGCCTCAATCCGCTCCAGCAGCTCCGCGGTAACCGCCAGACCGGCCAGAATGATGTCGGCCCGCTGAGGATTGAGGCCTTCCACCTGGGCCCGCTTTTCAGGGCTCATTCCCGTCAGCCAGTCGAGCAGGTGCTCCACCTCGGCCATGCTCACGGCGGTGCCGTGCACCGGATCGGCGGCGGACATGCCCCGTCGAGCCGCCGCCATCCGGCCCATGTTGGTAAAGGAGCCGCCGGACCCGATCAACACCGGGGCGGTCCAGTCGCGGAGCGGCAGCTTGCGGCGGAACTGGCGACCAATGAAATCCCGGAGCTTGCGGACCGCGGCACGCTGGTCGGGCTGGCCGGCAAGGTGGAGTTCCGTCAATCGGACCGCGCCGAAGGGCAGGGAAAGGGTGTGCTCGATGAGGCCGTCGACTGCACCGATGAGCTCGAGGCTGCCGCCCCCGATATCGGCGACGACGGTCCGGCCGCCATCGAGCGGGAAGTGGTGCGCCACGGATCGGTAGGAGAGGGCGGCCTCGGTTTCGGCGTCGATGATGCGCAGTTCCAGTCCGACCTGTTCCCTTACCCGACGGACGAATTCCTCGCCGTTGGTGGCCTCGCGGACGGCCGAGGTGGCCACCGCAGCGACCCGCTGTACGCCGCGCCGCTCGCACACTCCCTGCATCCGTCCCAGCGCCTCCACCGCCCGATCCATCGCCGCCGGGTCGAGGCGGCCGGTCTGGGCCACGCCGGTGGCAAGGCGCGGCTGTTCCTTGACCTCGTCGATCACCGTGATCCCCGACTGGGGCCCGTATTCGGCGACCAGCAGGCGAATGGAGTTCGAGCCGACGTCGATGGCGGCGAGGCGCTCGCGACGCTCGGGCAACGGTATGACGCTCACGCGGGGGCCGGGCTCCGGGTAGCGCCGGAGGCGCGGGGTTCACCGCGGTCCTCGGCGTGGTGCTTGATGGACACCCCCTCGACCAGGAACACGACGTCCTCTGCGATGTTGGTCGCCAGATCGGCGACTCGCTCGAGGTTGCGGCTCACCAGGAACAGCTCCATTCCCGCGCCGATCATGTGCGGGTCTTCCATCATGTGGGTCAGGAGGATCCGGAACACCGAGCGGTGCAGGGTATCCACCTTGTCGTCCCGGAGGCAGATCTCGCGGGCCTCAGCGGCGTCTCCCCGGATGAAGGCCTCGAGCGAATCGGAAAGCATGTCGCGCGCCATCCGGGCCATCTCCACGATCTCGGGCTCGGGGGCGATAGGCCGGGCCTGGGCCAGCCGGGCGGCGGACTGGGCGATGTTCACCGCATGGTCCCCGACCCGTTCTAGGTCGTTGGCGATCTTGAGGGCCGAGGTCAGCATTCGGAGGTCGCGGGCCATCGGCTGCTGGAGGGCGAGGAGGTTGATGCAGGTCTCCTCGATCTCCATCTCCATGGCATCGATCAGCCGGTCGTTCTGAATGACGCTCTGGGCCTTGCTGGCGTCGCGCTCAAGCAACGCCTCGACCGCCAGGCCCAGCGCCGCCTCCGCCTCCCCGGACATGGTGAGGAGGCGCACCTTGACCTCGTTCAGTTCGTCGTGGAAATGCCGGTGCATGTCGGAGCTCATCCGAATCTCCCGGTAATGTATCCTTCCGTCCGTTCGTTTGCCGGTGTGGTGAAGACCCGCTCGGTCTCTCCGAACTCGACCAACTCCCCCCGGTCGAAGAAGGCGGTGAAGTCGCTGACCCGCGCCGCCTGCTGCATGTTGTGCGTCACGATGACGATCGTATAGTCCCGCTTGAGCTCGACAATCAGCTCTTCGATCTTCTGGGTCGCGAGGGGATCGAGCGCGGAGCATGGCTCATCCATGAGCAGGACTTCGGGCTGGTTGCCCAGGGCCCGGGCAATGCAGAGCCGCTGCTGCTGTCCTCCGGAGAGCCCGGTGCCGGGCCCGTCGAGGCGATCCTTCACTTCATCCCACAGGGCGGCCTGCCGGAGGCAGCGCTCGACCCGATCCGGCAGGTCCCGTCGCGCTACCAGACGGTTGAGCCCAGGGCCGTAGGCAACGTTTTCGAAGATTGACTTGGGGAAGGGGTTGGGCCGCTGGAAGACCATGCCCACCCGCTGGCGCAGGGAAACCAGATCGGTCCCCGGCACGAAAATCGAGACCCCGTGGAGGAGAATGTCGCCTTCGTAGCGATGGCCGGGAATGAGATCGTGCATCCGGTTGATCGAGCGCAGGAAGGTGGACTTTCCGCACCCGGACGGCCCGATGATCGCCGTGACCGCCTTCCTGGGGATCTCCATGCTGATGCCCGTGAGGGTCGGCCGGGACCCGCCGTAGAAGAACCGGAAGTCCCGGGAGGCGATCGCCACGGCGTGTTCGGTCCGTTGACCGCCGCCCGGCGCCCGCGGTGCCAGCGTGGTACGGAGCAGTAGCGGAGCGGCCTGGGGGGCGGCGTTCGTCGCCGGCTCGGCTTTCGGCGTGGGGACCGGGCGGTCAGGGGTCATGGTCGTCATCCGAAGCGTCCCGTAATGTAGGCTTCCGTTCGCTCTTCCGTCGGGGCCGTGAAGATCTGCCGGGTCGGGCCGGTCTCCACCATGGTGCCCAGGTAGAAGAAGGTGGTCGTGTCGCTCACCCGGGCGGCCTGCTGCATGTTGTGGGTGACGATCACAATGGTGAACTCCCGCTTCAGCTCGAACACCAGCTCCTCGATCCGCTGAGTGCCGGCCGGATCGAGCGAGGCGGTCGGCTCATCCAGCAGGATGACCTCGGGCCGGGGCGCAAGGGTCCGCGCAAGGCACAGCCGCTGTTGCTGTCCGCCGGAGAGCGCCATCGCGCTGGTTCGGAGCCGGTCCTTCACCTCGTCCCACAGGGCCGCCTCCCGAAGCGAGCGCTCCACGACCGCATCCAGCTGCCCTCGGGCCAGACGCCCATTGAGGCGGAGCCCGGCGGCGACGTTGTCGTAGATCGACATGGTCGGAAACGGAGTTGGTTTCTGAAAGACCATGCCGATCCGGCGTCGGAGCTGGATCGGGCTCACCCGGGGGCCGTAGATGTCCTCGCCGTCGAGCAGTACCCTGCCGGTGATCCAGCCTCCCTCAGACAGCTCATGCATCCGGTTGAGGGTCCGGAGGTAAGTGGACTTGCCGCACCCGGAAGGTCCGATCAGGGCGTTCACGGTGTTGGCCTGGAACCGGAGCGACACATCCTTCACCGCCGTGAACTTGCCGTACACCGCGGTCAACCGTTCCGTGGCCAGCCGGCAGACCGGCTCAGCCATAGCCGGTGAAGCGCCGGCGAGTGGCGAGTCGCGTCGCCAGGCTCAGGGCCAGGACCAGCAGAATGAGCACCAGCGCCGTGGCCCACGCGTAGCGGTGCCACTCCTCGTAGGGGCCGATCGCGTAGGTGAAGACCGTGAGCGGCAGTGCGGCCATGGGCTGATTGAGGTTGAAGCTCAGGTACTGGCTGCCCAATGCGGTGAACAGCAACGGGGCGGTCTCCCCGGCAGTCCGGGCGATCGCCAACAGGCTCCCGGTGACGATCCCGGGGAGCGCGGTCCGCAGAATGATCGAGAGACTGGTGCGCCAGCGGGGGTAGCCCAGGGCCAGGGCGGCCTCGCGGAGCGAATGCGGCACCAGCTTGATCAGCTCTTCCGTCGTGCGCATGACCATGGGAACCATGAGCATCGCCAGGGCCGCGCTGCCCGCCAGCCCGGAGAAATGCTTCTGGCGGGCGACGATCAGGGTCCAGGCGAACACTCCCACCACGATGGACGGTGTGCCGTTCATGACATCGGCCAGGAACCGCGTCGCCTTGGCCAGCCGGGTGCCCGGATACTCGGCCACATAGATCCCGGCGGTGACGCCCAGCGGCACCCCCAGGAGGCTCGCCGCGCCCACGATCATGGCCGATCCAACGATCGCGTGCGCCACCCCGCCACCGGTCTCTCCGGCCGGAACCGGCATGCGGGTGAAGAAATTGAGAGACAGGCTTCCCGCTCCCCGCAGTACGAGGTCGAGCAGGATGAGGAGTAGAGGCAGCACCGCAATCGCCACGGCGCAGACCATCAGACCGACCATGGCGTTGCTCACCCAGCGCCGAACGACGCGCCGGTTCACAGGCCCTTCCCGCCCTGGACGGTTCCCCGCGAGACGCGCCAGATCAGCAGTCGCGCGGCCATGTTCACCAGAACGGTGACTGCGAAGAGCACCAGGGCGACATAGGTGAGCGCTGCGAAGTGCAGGTCGGTCGCCGCCTCGGAGAACTCGTTGGCGATCACCGCCGCCATGGTATACCCCGGGGCGAACAGCGACGCGACGATCTCGTTGCGGTTGCCGATCAGCATGGTGACCGCCATGGTCTCGCCCAGCGCACGGCCCAGACCCAGGATGATCGCCCCGATGATGCCGGAACGCGCGTAGGGCACGATCGCCGACATCACCGCCTCCCACCGGGTGGCGCCCAGGGCCAGGGCCGCTTCACGCTGACTTCCGGGCACGGCCAGCAGGACCTCACGCGACACTGACATGATGAATGGCATGATCATGATCGCGAGGATGATGCTGGCAGACAGCATCGAAGGGCCGTAGATCGGCCCCTGGAAGAACGGCAGGAAGCCGAGCGTGTCGCGGAGAAATGGAAAGACGAACCGTTTGAGGATCGGGATCAGGACGAAAAAGCCCCACAGCCCGTACACCACACTGGGAATCGCGGCGAGCAGCTCGATCAGAAACGCGATCGGCTGCCGGATCGCCTTGGGGGCGAATTCGGTCAGGTAGATGGCCACGCCGAGCGAGAGAGGCACGGCCAGGAGCAGCGCCAGCAGCGAGGAGAGCAGCGTGCCGACGATGAGGGGGAGCGCTCCGAACTCCTCCGCAACCGGGTCCCAGGTACTTCCCGTAATGAAGCCCGCCCCATACCGCTCGATGGCAAGCTGGGCGCCTGTGTAGAGCTCATACACCAGAAATGCCATGAGCACCGGGACCGCCAGCGCCGCGACGACCAGGGCGGCCTTAAAGAGCCGATCCCCGACGCGAGATCCGTGGAGCGTTCCCGCAGCCAGCTCCGGGTCGGGCGCAGTCGTGGCTGTCATGGGCGGGAGTGTATCCGTCGCGTCCCCCCGATCGGTCACGGAGATGTAACGGACAAGTCACGAGCAGGGGCAGAAAACCACCGGCGGCAGGTGATAAACCTCCCGCCGCCGGGGTAGGCGAGTCTGCTGGGGCCGGACGGCGCCCTACTTCAGGGTCTTCAACCGGTCACTCACCAGGGCGACGACCTCCTGCGGCAGCGAGGCGTATTGCAGGCTCGTCGCCATGTCCTGGGCTTCCGGGGAAATCATCCAGTCCAGGAAATCGTGCATCGCCTTGGCCTTGGTCTTGTCCTTCATCTTGGGTCGCACCAGGAGCCAGGTGAACGATGAAATGGGATAGGAGTCTTTTCCCGGTGCGTTGGTGATCGAAACCCGGAAATCAGTGTTCTTGGTGAACTTCGCGCTGGCCGCTGCGGCGGTCACGCTGGCCAGCGACGGGGTCACGAACTCGCCCGCGGCGTTCTTGACCTGGCCGAAGGGCAGCTTGTTCGCCACCGCGTAGATCAGCTCCACGTAGCCAATGGCGCCTTCGGTCTCCTTGACCTGCTGGGTTACCCCCTCGTTTCCCTTCCCTCCCAGGCCCACCGGCCAGTTGACCGAGGTCGCGAACCCGACCTTCGCCTTCCACTCCGGCGAAACCTTGCTCAGGTAGTCGGTGAAGATGTAGGTGGTTCCCGACCCGTCGGACCGATGGACCACGATGATATCCGCGTTGGGGAGATTGACCCCGGGGTTCAAGGCCTGAATCCGCTTGTCGTTCCACTTGGTAATGCGACCCATGAAGATGTCCGCTATGGTCGACCCGTCGAACTTGAGCTGAGTCTCGCCCAGCGCCGGGAGGTTCCAGGTGAGGACGTCGGCCCCGAGCACCGTCGGGATGTGGATGACCTCGCCCTGCACTGCGGTCATCTGGTCGGTGGTCATTGGCCCGTCCGAGGCACCGAAGTCCACGGTGCCCTCGGTGTACTGGCGGATACCGCCCCCCGAACCGATGGACTGATAGTTCACCTCGACGCCGGTCTTCTTGTGGTAGGCATCGAACCACTTGGTATAGATCGGGTTCGGGAAGGTGGCCCCGGCTCCGGTGAGGGTGACCTGCCCAACTGCAGCCGCTGCCGAACCGCCGAGGGTGATCCCGAGGATTGCCGCCGTTCGAATGATGCGTCGCATGGAAGTCGAGCTCCTGAGTTGCATCGGAGTGAGGTCAGAAGGTGAACTGAGCCTGCAGATAGGCAGTGGACCGGGTGGCGTTAAAGGCATTGGCATAGTTGCCGCCCTGGACGGAGACGTTGTCGACGTCGGCCAGCAGGCGCAGGTGATCGTGCAGCTGGTAGGATACGCCGCCGATGACCCGGGTCTGGCGGTCGTTGGTGGCGCTGCTCTTGGTGTCCGGATCCGTGATGTCAACCCGGCCGATGATCCCCACCTTGGAATTCGGGATGTTCACCACACCGTAAGCGCTCATTACCCGGCCCTTCTTGAGGGGCGCTGCGGTCACCGTGCCGCCGCCGGACACGCTGTCCCTGGTGATTGCGAACTCGGCTGCCAACAGCGCCGCCTTCGATTTGTACGAGGCCAGGCCCAGGTACCGCTCCCGCTTGCCCCCGGTGGTCGGCTTGCCGTACTGCGCGTAGCCCGTGAGGCGCAGCCCGCCGACTCGCCCGGGCAGGTCGGTGTTCATCAGCTTGACCGAGAGGCGGCCCATGAAATCCTTGCGCTGGTCGCCCGGGGCACCGCTGTAGTTCTCGCCGTTTACAGCGGCGACCTGAAAGTTGACCTTCTCGTACGCGAAGACTCCGTCCACGCCGGCGCCGAAGTCCGAGGAAGAGACGTAGCCTCCCCGCTCCAGTGGCATCGTTCCCTGCATGCGGTAGTCCCACAGCGCTTCTTCCCAGTCGAGCAGCGAGGTGTGAAGCTCACCCAGCTTGAACGTCAAGGGGCTGTTTTCAGGGGTCCAGGCGAGATAGGCGTATTTGAGGCGAATGGTCAGTTGGTTGGCAGCTGCGCGCCGCCCATCGATGTCGATGGTGGTCCGGGTCGTCAGCCCGGGGGCGAACTTGCCAATGGCGTTCAGGTAGGCGCGAGTGACATCGAAGTTGTTCTGGTGGCCTCGCGGCGTGAGAGAGCTGTCTTCCTTCAACTGGTAGGCATACTGGACATAGCCGACACCGCTCACCGTGACCGAAGGCGCCTGCGCGGTTGCCGGCTTGGTACTGGTCGCCAGACTGAGAAGGGCCAGAACGGCGAGGTAACGCGAGGACGAAACCATGCGCTGGGTCTCCCGGACAAAAAGGGTCCGCGTCGCTGTCGGGCCACGGCAAGACCCCGCGAGCGCGAGCCAACGAACATTCCGGGCTGTAACCGGGAGGAAGAAAAAGAGTAACGGATGGGTAACGGCCCCCAGCCAGCCGCTCAGCGGCTGCTGGGAGTGAAATCTGCGAAGGGGTCGCGGAAGATCTCGTCCTCGCTGAGTGGTAGCGGTCCGGGCCCCGGGGCCGCCGGGGTGGCTGGTCCCGCCCCCGGGCTCTCCGGCGGGGCCGGACGCGTTGTCTGTTGCTTCATGCCCACACCAACTCCGTAATGAAGGCCTCGTGAAGGACCCGCCCTTCGTACCCGGGCGGGGCGGTGCCACCGAAGCCATGCAGCACCGTCGGGGGGACATCCAGCAGCCGAACCGGCGCCTCGGTCGCGAGACCGGGCACCACCCGTCCGCCGAGCAGCATCATGGGGATGGCGTCGTTGATCGGATGCGGGTGATCGTGGTCGTGGGGGAGCACCCCCCCGCCACCGTGGTCCGCCGTCAGGATTACCAGGGTTTCCGGATCATCAACCAACGGCATGAGCCGTGCCAGTGCCCGGTCCACATTGCCGGCCGCCTGCAGGTAGGCCGCCGACATCCAACCCCATGCGTGACCGGCTAGGTCAGTGTCGTTGACGTACACCACGACGAATTCGTCGTTCCGGTTTCCCGTCGCCCTATCGACCGCCCTGTCCAGCAGGCTGGTCGGCGCCGCCGCGGCGGTCACCAGCCGTGAGGCCCCGCCCAGACGCAGCAGGGCGCCGGCCAACCAGCGCCCGGCGCCCGGAACTTCGGCCGCCACCACGCTGGTCTCTACCCCTAGTCGGCGCAACTCCGCAGGCAGAGGACGGAGCTTGCGGATCCGTGGGAGGTCCGGCATCCGGGCGTCCGTCAGGCCGTGGGTCGAAGGCGCCACGCCGGTAGCCAATGAGGTGAGCGCTGCCACCGTCGCGCTCGGCCGCACCGTGACCGCCCGCGCGGCGCGCCATCCCTGGGCCATCAGGCCGGTGAGCACCGGCATCCGGTCGGCCGTAATGGCATCCGGCCGCAATCCATCCACGATTACCAGCATCACCTTCCGAAACTGTCCGCGCACTGCCGCTCCTGTTTGATTGTTCATTCCCTACGATCGCCGACCCGTGTCACTATCCGGTCATGCCCAAGTCCCACTCCCGCGACGAGTTAGGTCTCGGTCCCTCGGCGCGACTCAATCCGTGGGTCGATCGTGACACAACTGTTGCGGCGCCGCGACCGACCACGGCAAGGTTGCTTCGGTGCGCATCCTCTACTGCACCGACACATTCCTTCCTGAGGTGAACGGAGTCACGACCGTCCTGGCCACCATGCGGGACGGGCTCAGGGGGCGGGGGCACTCGGTCTACGTCGCGGCGCCGGCCTACGACCGCCCCGCCGACGACGAGACAGAGGTCCGGCGCCTTAGCTCCATTCCCTGTCCCGGGTACCCCCAGGTGCACCTGTCGTGGCCGTGGGGTCGTGGACTGACCCGCGACTTCGACCACTTCGCTCCCGACCTGGTTCATGCAGTGACCGAAGGGCCACTCGGCCTCTTCGGCCGGGGCTACGCGCTCCGGCGCCGGCTGCCGCTGGTGACCTCGTTCCATACGGACTTTCCCAGCTACATGGCCCACTACCTGGGCCGCTGGGCTGTTCGCCCGACCCGAGCCTGGCTCCGTCGCTTCCATCGTGCGGCGCTCCTGACCCAGACCCCAAGCGGGATTACCCGGGACAGCCTGCGTGCCATGGGGATCAACCGCGCCGAGGTGTGGGGGCGCGGCGTTGCCGCGTCCTGGTTCCGCCCCGAACGACGCTCCGACGCCCGCAGGGCGGCCATGGGAGCGCAGGGCAAGCTGTTGGTGCTCCACGTGGGTCGGCTCGCGGTGGAGAAGGGCGTCGATACCCTGGTCGCCGCCTTCACGCTGGCGCGGGCCCGGCTCGGAGAACAGGTGGCGTTCGCGGTCGCGGGAGATGGACCCCGGGGAGCGGCCGTGCGGGCCGCCCTGCCCTTCGCCCGCCACTTCGGGTTCCTCGATCGAACCACGATCGCGGACCTGTACGCTGATTCGGACCTGTTCGTCTTTCCCTCTCCCACCGAGACCTGCGGTCTGGTCGCTCTTGAGGCCATGGCCTCGGGACTCCCCGTGATCGCCGCGGATGCGGGCGGGGCACCCGAGAGCATCCGGCACGGGTTGACCGGGTTTCTGGTTCCGGCCGGCGATGCGGGGCAGTTCGCCGAGCGGATCGTGGAGCTGGTGGAGGACGAGAGTCAGCGACTGGCCATGCGGGAAGCGGCGCGGGCCTTCGCGGTGGGCCGCGACTGGTCGCGCGAGCTGGACGAGCTCGAGGCGGCCTATGAGAGGCTCACATGCACTAGGACGGCCGTCCCTGCGCCGAGCGCCTGGCCCACGACCACGTCGGTGGGGTAGTGGACCCGGAGGTAGACTCGCGAGGCGCCGACCAGGGCGGCCACGATCAGGGCCCCGATCCCGATCACGGGCTCGGCCAGCAGGACACTCGTGGCCAGCGCCATGGCGGCGCAGGCGTGCCCCGACGGCAGCGAGTAGTGATCGGGAATCGCGGCCAGCGCCGTCACCTGTGGCAGTACCGCGGAAGGTCTGGGCCGGCTCACGGTACGCTTGAGGCCCTGAACCAGGAGGTGGGAGAACAGGTTGGCCAGTGCGGCGACCAAGCCCAGATGGCGAGTACCGGGGTTCAGGAGAAGAAGCAGGGAGATCGCGATGCTGGCCGTGGCTCCACCAGCATGAGTGACCAGCCGGAGCCCGCGGTCAATCCAGCGCGGGGCCTCTCGTCGTGTCAGGGCATCCATCAGGCGATGGTCGTGTGCCGTGACCCGGTGCAGCATCGAACGCAGTCAATCCTCCTCGTCCATTCACGGGCAAGATCCTCTCCGTCCATCACGGCAGTGCTGCGCCGCTGTCACGATCCTGTTTCGGGACTCCGGGAAACCAGCAGGAAATCTCGGTGCCCTGGCCAAGGTCGCTGGTGGCCTGAACCCGCCCCTCGTGGGCTTCGACCAGGTGCTTGACGATGGCGAGCCCCAGGCCCGTGCCGCCTTCGCCACGGGACCGGTGAGGGTCAGCGCGGTAGAATCGTTCAAAGATCCGGGGCAGGTGGTCCGTGGCGATGCCGGAGCCGGTGTCCCGGACCGCGACCGTGACGCCACCATCTTCGCGGCGAGCCTGAAAGGTGATCTGCCCGCCGGCGGGGGTATAGCGGAGGGCATTGTCGTAGAGATTGCTCAGCACGTGGCGCAGTGCGTCCGGGTCGGCTCGGACCCGTTCCGCGCCGGGGCCGATGACCGTGCCGAACTGAATCCGTTGCCGGGCCGCCCGTTCGGCAAACACCGCCCACCCTTCCCGCGCCAGCGCGTCGCTGTCGAGTGAATCCGGCTCCGGGCGCCATCCGCCCGACTCGATCCGTGAAAGGTCGAGCAGGTCATCCACCAGCCGTTGCATCCGATGGGCGTTGCCGAGGATGACGGTGAGAAAGCGCCTGCTCGTGTCCGCGTCGGGGGGCTCGTTCACCAGCGTCTCCGCATAGCCGGAGATCGAGGTAAGTGGGGTCTTGAGCTCGTGGGAAACGTTGGCGACGAAGTCCCGGCGCATCGCCTCCAGCCGGCGCAGCTCGGTCACGTCGTGCAGCACCAGCAGGATCCCTCCCGGCGGCAGGGGGCGCCCCGACAGGAGCACGTTGTGGTCGTCGAGGTCCAGCTCGCGCTCCAGCACGGCCCGCCCTCCGAGGGCGGCGTCCACCACCTCCCGCGCGGCCTTGACCCGGAATAGCTGGTCGACAGCCGGCAGCGGATCACCGGGCTCGTAGCCCAGCAGCCGGCGCGCGGCCGCGTTGGCGGTGACGATCTGACCTCGGGGGTCCGCCGCGATGACCCCCTCCACCATGGCTTCGACCAGGGCCGCGCCCTCGGCGCGTTCCCGGCGCAGATCGGCGAACCGCTGGTTCAGTTGCTCGTGCATGTCCCGGAG
>DATBLR010000021.1:0-4104 GCA_036555275.1 Gemmatimonadales bacterium
TGGGGAAGCCCCGGTTCAATGTGGAGTTCAGAGGAAGGGCACGCCAGTGCGCCGAGGCAGGCGAACTGGCCGAATGGGCGGAGGCGGAGTTCGGACTTTCGGGACTCTGGCCCTAGCCCCCACCGCAGCGGGTCGTCATCTTCAGGCACCTCAACCTGGTCATCTATGCCCGAACTGCTCGGCCGTCTTCAATCCGCCCTCGTCGATCGCTACCGGCTCGACCGGGAGATCGGTGCGGGTGGCATGGCCACCGTCTACCTGGCACAGGACGTCCGCCACGACCGTCAGGTGGCGCTGAAGGTGCTCCGGCCTGAGCTGGCCGCCGTGATCGGGGCGGAGCGCTTTCTGGCCGAGATCAAGCTGACGGCCAACCTCCAGCACCCGCACATTCTGCCGCTGTTCGACTCGGGTGAGGCGGACGGGTTCCTCTATTATGTCATGCCGTTCGTCGAGGGCGAGACGCTGCGCGAGCGGCTGGACCGCGACAAGCAACTCTCCGTCCCCGATGCCGTGCGGATCACCATCGAGGTAGCGAGCGCGCTCGACTACGCCCACCGCCACGGCGTGGTCCACCGCGACATCAAGCCCGAGAACATCCTGCTTCATGAGGGCCAGGCGCTCGTGGCCGACTTTGGCATCGCCTTGGCTGCAAGCAAGGCGGGCGGGTCTCGCATGACGGAAACCGGGATGAGCCTCGGCACACCGCATTACATGAGCCCCGAGCAGGCGATGGGCGAGCGCGAGATCACTGCCCGCTCGGACGTCTACGCCCTCGGCGTCGTGCTGTACGAGATGCTCACCGCCGAGCCGCCGTTTACCGGGGCGACGGCCCAGGCGGTTGTGGCCCGGGTCGTGACCGAGAGCCCCCGTCCGCTCGTCCCGCAGCGCCATACCATTCCGCCGCACGTGGAGGCCGCGGTGCTCACCGCGCTCGAGAAGCTGCCGGCCGACCGCTTCGTCTCGGCCGCGGAGTTCGCGGACGCGCTCAAGGACAAGCGCTACGCGTCGGCCGTTTCGCTCCATTCGGCCGCGGCGGCGGCGGCTGCCGTGGCGCCCGCGCGGGCCGGCCAACGCCGCCGGCCGGGTGGGGTGGTGGTGGGGCTCGGTGCCGCACTCGCCGTGGCCACGGCCGCGGCGCTATGGGGCTGGCTCCGGCCCGGGCCGGCGCAGTCCGTGAGCCAGTTCAGTCTCTCGCTCCGGCCCAACCAGGCGCTGCAACAGCCGCTCGGGACCGGCGGGGCGCGCATCGCACTGTCGCCGGATGGCCGCGCGCTGGCTTACAGCGGGCCCGGCGATGGCGGAACCCGCCTCTGGCTCCGGCGCTTCGACCAGCTCGACGCCACCCCCATTGCCGGCACCGAGGGTGCCGCGAGTCCGTTCTTCTCCCCGGATGGCCAGCGGATCGGATTCGTGAAAGACGGCTCCCAGGTGCGCATCGCCTCGCTCGCGGGCGCCCCGACGGTTACGCTGACCGACAAGGCCAACACCACTTCGGGCGACTGGGGCGCCGACGGGTACATCTACTTCGAGGTGGACTCGGGCGTCGCCCGGATGCGCGCGGCCGGCGGCAGCATCGAGCCGGTCTTCGTCATCTCGCCGCAGAAGAAGGAGGTCGCGACGGAATGGGTGAACGTGCTGCCCCGCGCGAGCGGCATCCTGTTCCGGCTCCGCCACGCGGGACAGGGGCCGGCCGACTTCGAGATCATGGCGATGCCGCTGCCGCACGGCGAGGCGAAATCGCTGGTCCGCGGGATCTATGCCCGGTACGCGCCGACCGGGCATCTGCTGGTGGTCACGGCCGACGGCAAGCTGATCGCCATCCCATTCGACCCCAGGAAGCTCGAGCTCACCGGCCCACCGGTCGCCCTGATCGAGGGTATCGGGGTACGGGCCGGCGGCTTCAACATCGACCTGGCGCTCGCCCCCAACGGCACGCTGGCATACACCACGGGCGGCACCCTCGGCTCCCGACGTGCGGTGTGGGTGAGCCGGGAGGGCGGGGTGAGCCCGGTGGATCCCGCCTGGGATCCGCAGGGCGTCATCTCGTCGGCCAGCCTGTCTGCCAACGGGAAGGCAATGGCCGTGGACCTGGCGCGCGAGGGACGCCGCGACATCTGGGTCAAGCAGCTCCCGGATGGCCCCTTCTCCCGGATCACCTTCGGGGACACCTCGAGCGTGCGGCCGTCCTGGTCACCCGACGGTCGTGAGGTCCTGTACGTGGTGGACCGCTCGGGCTCGGGTGTGGGGCCGGCCTACACCCACCACGCGGACGGCACGGGAACCGCCCGGCTGCTCGTCGCCTCCTCCAACAATGACTTCGGCCAGATCGTGTCGTCGCGCGACGGCCGCTGGCTGGTCCTCCGAACCGCCCCGATCGGCCCCGGGAGCACTGATATCCTCGGCGTGAAGGCGGGGGATACCACCCTGGTCCCGCTGGTCGCCACGCCGGCCGCGGAGATGTTTCCCGCGCTCTCGCCGGACGGCCGCTGGCTGGCCTACGCTTCGAACGAATCGGGCCAGTCGGAGGTCTACGTCCGGCCGTTTCCCGAGACCGCGACCGCCAAGTGGCAAGTCTCCACCGCGGGCGGCAATGAGCCCGCCTGGGCGAGCACCGGGCGGGAGCTGCTCTATGTCAACGGGAAGGGCGAGATGACGTCCGCCCAGGTAACGCCTGGCGCCACCTTCTCGCTCGGGAAGCAGCGCCCCCTCTTCTCGACGACGCAGTTTGCCCGCCCGGGGCCGATTCCCTCATTCTCGTTGAGCCCGGACGACCAGCGGTTCCTCATGGTGCGAGAGGGAGACAACTCGCAGCAAAGCGAACTGATCGTGGCGGAGAACTGGCTGCAGGTGCTCAAGGGGATTCCTGGCAAGTGAGGGTCCGTTCCTGATCACATCTGATCGGCGATTTCCTTGAACCGGGGATCGCCGCGGATGGGATCCAGGTCGGGGTCGTTCGCGAGCCAGTCCTTGGCACGCCAGCCGTTGTCCATCGCCTGCTGCAGGCAACGGATCGCGTCGTCGGTGTGGCCCTGGACCGAATAGAAGCAGGCCGCGTTGTAGAGCAGGTTCGAGTCGTCCGGGCTCGAGGCCAGGGAGCGCTTCATCCACGCCAGCCCCTTGTCCAACTCTCCCACCCGGGCGGCCATGATGCCGCCCAGATTCAGCGCCCGGGCATCATCGGGATTGAATTCCAGGTGCTGCTCCAGCAGCTGCATCGCCTCGGCGCGGGCCGCTTCGATCTCCGCTGGCGCGGCGAAACCCTCCAGTGTGCTCGCCAGAAACACCATCGGCTGGTAGTCCTCCGGCCGCAGCCGGTGCGCCTCCCGGAACTGCTCCGCCGCCTCCGCCGCTCTCCCCTGCTGCCGGAGCGTGCGGCCGAAGAAGTAGTGCGCATCCGCCAGGTTGGGCTGCAGCCGGATCGCCTCCTCGAACGCGGTATTGGCCTCCTGGTAGCGCCGCCCGATGCCGAAGGCCAGGCCGCGGGCCAGGTGGGCTTCGGCCAGCTTGGGATCCAGTTCCAGCGCCTTCTGGCAGGCGGCGTAGGCCATCTCCAGATTGGCGATGCTGGCGTCCCAGAAGTCGTAGATGAACGAGCAGCACATGGCGACCCCGGTATACGCCAGCGCATACCCGGGGTCGATCTCGATCGCCCGCTCGAACTGGCGCCGGGCCTGCTCCACGCTCTTGCGGCGCCACTGATGGTAGAACTGGCGCCCACGGAGGTAATACTCGTAGGCCTGGACGTTGGCGGTGGCCACTTTCTCGATGGCGCGCTTCTCCTGCTCGGTGAGCATCACCCGGAGCGCCCGCACGATGTTCTGGGCGATCTCCTCCTGGACCTCGAACACGTCGGCCAGCTCCCGGGAGTAACTCTCGGACCAGAGCTGGTAGCCGTCGGACACCTTGACCAGCTGCGCCGTGACCCGGAGCCGGTTGCCGGCCTTGCGCACACTGCCCTCGAGCACCGTGGCGACTTTCAGCCGCTTGCCGATGTCTCCGATGTCCTCGTTCTTCCCTTTGAACGCGAAGGACGAGGTGCGCGAGGCCACCTGCAGCGCTTCGATCCGGCTCAGCGCGTTGATGATCTCCTCGGCGATCCCCTCG
>DATBLR010000028.1:0-8672 GCA_036555275.1 Gemmatimonadales bacterium
GTTCTGCTCCGCCGCCGGCCAGTTCCAGGCGTAGATCATGTTGCCGTACCCGAGGGAGGTGTACGCCTCGGCCGAGGTGCTGTCGAGCGCCAGCGCCGTTCCCGCGGCCCTCTGGGCCTTCCGCCAGGTGTCGGCGGGCGAGCCGCCGGCATACGGGACGACCAGGATGTAGGCATCGGCGAGCGCCGCCCACGCCCGGGCAAAGGTCGAGTCCCGGGTCACCGCCTGTTCTAGGTAGCGCACCGCGTCCTGCAGCGCGGGGCCGTTCCGCTGATTCCAGGCGAATCGTCCCTTGAGGTACAGGTCATAGGCCTCGAGGTCGGCGGTTGGCCGGATGGCCAGTGCCGAGTCACGAGCAGGCGCGAGCCGTACCCGCAGGGCCCCGACGATGGATCGGGCGACGTCCTCCTGCACCGCGAAGACATCGGCCAGGTCCCGATCGTAGGACTCGGACCACAGCTGATACCCGTCCTTCACGTTGATGAGCTGGGCGCTCACCCGAAGCCGGTTCCCGCTCTTCCGGACGCTTCCCTCCAGCACGGCGCCGACATCGAGCTTCCGGCCGACCTCATGCACATCGGGATTCTGTCCCTTGAACTGAAAAGAGGAGGTCCGGGCCGGGACCCGGAGTCCCGGCACCTGGCTCAGCGCCGTGATCAACTCCTCGGTGAGCCCGTCGCTGAAATACTCCTGGTCCTTCTGGGGACTCAGGTCCACGAAGGGAAGCACCGCGGCAGAGGCCAGCGGCGCTACTCCCGTGGGCTTCATCCACCGGAACGCCGCATACCCACCGAGCGCGAGAAGCACCAGTGCGATACCAATGGCGGCCGGCAGGCGAAGGCGGGTTTTGCTCAGTGTGTCCCTGGTGCTGACGCTCTCCGCCAACCGCGCCGGCTGGATAGCGGCGGCAAATTCGGCCGCCGTGCCGAACCGGTCGGCAGGCAAACGGGCCAGCGCGCGGGTCACGGCGCGCTCGAGGGCGGGCGGCACCTCGCGGCCGGTGCGCAAGTGCGGGACCGGCTCGCTCAAGCGCTTGGCGATGACTGCCTGGGGGGTCGGCCCGGTGTACGGGGGCTCACCGGTGAGCATTTCGTAGAGCACGCAGCCGAGAGAGTAGATGTCGGTGCGCGGACCGAGGTCCCGTTCGGCGAGGGCCTGCTCGGGGCTCATGTACTGGGGAGTGCCCAGGCTGAATCCGCTCTCGGTCAGCCGCTCGTCCGATTCGGGCGCGAGCGCTCGTGCGATGCCGAAGTCCGCGACCACGGCGTGAGGGCCGCTCAGCAGGATGTTCTCCGGCTTGATGTCACGGTGGATCACCCCGTGCTGGTGGGCATAGTGGAGCGCGTCGGCCACTTCGCGGGTGATGCGGAGCGCGTCGTCCACCGGGAGCTGCTGCTCCCGCAGCAGCCGGCTGCGCAGCGTTTCGCCCTCGACGTACGGCATGGTGAACCAGAACTGGCCGTCGGCGTCGCCGGAATCGTGCACCACCAGGATGTGCGGGTGCTGCAGGCGGGCGGAGAGCCGGATCTCGCGGAGGAACCGCTCGGGACCCAGCAGCTGGGCCAGCTCGGGATGGAGGACCTTGAGCGCGACGGGTCGATCGTGCCTGAGGTCGTGGGCCAGGTAGACCGTCGCCATGCCGCCGCGGCCCAGCTCACGCTCGATCCGGTAGCGGTCGGCCAGGGACGCCTGAAGGCGGTTCAACAAATCGGGCAAGCTGGTTCCGGCGGCAGGTTACCTCCCAACGTTACACTCGGCGCCGGGGTGTGGGCCAGAGCGGAGCGCGCTGGAAGGCCACGTAGATCCCGCCCGCACGCGGGCGATCACGTCCACCTCATCTGGAACCACGTCTTCCACCAAGGTCATCCGGGGCTGCGGTATTTCGGACCCGCCAGAGGGTAATGGCCAGCACCACCACCCATAGCAGGTAACCATAGATGTTGATGCGCTCATAAACCCCCATCCACGGCGTGGGCAGGTTCGCCGCAAGCCGGGGACCGTCCAGACCTGCCAAAGTGCCAAACACGAGGAGGATGAGGATCGTCCCGATCGAGTAGAGGCGGAACCGCTTTCCGAATGCGATAGCCCCGAACCCTATGGCCAGCAGAATGAGGAGCACAGTCACACTCGTGAGAACTATGTGCATGGTATCGGTAAGCGTTAGCTCTGCCCCACGGACGTGCATCGGGGCGAATGGCGCCGCAAAGCCGATGACTCCGAGTCCGACCAGCAGCCCTGCGGTGAAGCGCAGAGGGCGTTTTCGACCAGCTGATCCCCAAACGCCCAGCCCGAAGGCGATCACCAGCACATCATAGGTAATGCTGAGTGGAACGACGAGTGGCCTGGATGGAGCACCGATGGCCGCCAGCTCACTGATGGTTTGAGAGGTGAAGCCGTAGCCCTCGTATCGTATGCCCCCGAGTACGTCAGCACCGGCATAAACGAGCGAAGACAGGATACCGCAGACGAGCAAGGCTTTTCGTCTCATCGTCACCTCCTGAGTCTGGCAGCGAGGCCCGTACTCGTTCGTCGCGCCCGCCTACCTCAACGGGTTTCACGAAGGCTCGCCCGCGCAGGCTGCATCACGCTCAGGACGGCGCTTGAGATTCGCGAACTGGCGGGTCTGCATGATCCAGTGTGTGGGCTCCGGGCGGGCAAGGCCCTTCGTGCCATCTTTCACCCCGGCCGGTCTTGCGCAGCTGAATCGGCATGATGACCGACGATGGTCAACCGCCAGTGGTGCTGCGTAACGCCCACGCATGGCCTTCGGGTGCAACACGGTCTGGAAGCACTGCGTTGAGACGGCCGGTCGTGCCAATGCCTGGAAATCTGAGGGTCGCGCCCGGACTGTTTCTTGCGCTGGTTAGGCGGCTACTGGCATTGCCAGAATCGTCACGGCCTGAAGCGCTGACAGGAGCGCCAGCGCCAGAAGAATTGCTCTGACCATGTTGCCAAGCGCCCACTCCCTCGCCGCGCGGGCCAGGCGAGCACGGTCCTCCGGCATCGGAGCCTTGAACATGACAGCCAGGCGAGGATAGTGAAACGTCAAGGTGATCACATCGATGAGCACCAGCACGAGGAGGCCCGTCAACAACCGCCAGCGGGCAGCCGCGATCTGCCACGACGCGACCAGGCCGGCCAGCAAGAGCAGTTGGGTGAGTGGCGTGATGAGTCGAAAGTAGTGGGCCGGGGTGGTGCGCTTCAGGAATTGTCGCGCAAGATGAAGTGAGGCGGGAATGTCGCGCTCGTAGTTGGGTGCCATCACAACGGACTCGTAGACGGTGGCACCGAGCAGCAGCGCCAGACCGAGGAGGGCAAGCGTGGACAGCAGCGACGGGATCATTGCCCGGACTGGCCCAAGCGCTGGTCAGGTGACACCTGGAAGGCGGGCTTGGTCATAGGTGTGGCAGCCATCGACGGACCTTGGCACGGTACGCCTGGTAATCGGCGCCGAAAAGCCGCGACAGCGTCGGTTCCTCGTAGAAGACCACGAACAGGTGCGTGGCGAGCAGAAACAGCGCGGTGTAGGAGAGCAGCGCGATCGACCGATAAACGAGCGCGGCGCCGGCTAGAGCGAGACCCGCTCCGAGATACATGGGGTTGCGAACGTAGCGATATGGACCCGCGACGACCAGGTGACGGGGTGGATCGAAGGGCGCCGGTGTTCCCTTGCCGAGGAGTACGAAGGTCAGGATGCACCACAGTGCAAGCGAGCCGCCCAGCAAGCTCACAACCAGGCCGGTGACTCCAACGGGTCCAAGGAGTGCCGGCTGAAGGATGCCGGACCCGGCTAGGATGCGCCGGGGAACGAAGACAAGCAGCAGGCTGACAAACAAGGTCGCGTAGGTCACAGCACGGGCGAGAACAAACGTAGCGGAACCTCCTGATCGTGGCTCGGGTACGACGGAAAGTCCTCCACATGCGCTGCAATGCGCGGCTCGTGATGCCGGCCTGAAGATACCCGTGGGGCCGCGCGTTGGCATCTCCAAGCGCCGGTTAGGTGCCCCGGCCCACCGGGCAACCCGGACGCAATGGGCAGCGGGGACAATCCGGCGCCTTGCGTCGGCACAGGACTTGGCCATGGTGGCGAAGAAGCTGGGCGGCCGGGATAAGCCAAGGGTAGCTCGGGGAGAGCCGAGGAGTGATCGCAGCTTGAGCTTTCCGATAGGCTGTTCGATAGTCCTTGGCTTCGGGGGCCAGGGTCAGGCGTTGGAGGACGCGCAGGGCGTTCGAACCGAGGGCGAGGAGTGGGGCCGTCCGGGTGAACGCCAGAATCTTGTCGGCGCCGGGTTCCCCGATCATGGGGAACTGAGCGAGGGCTCGGCAAGCCTGGTCAAGGGGGAGGGCGAGGGCCGTTCAGGCTGATCGGCCTTCAAGACGCCCCAGATCCCCCGGCTATTCGGTTTCATGCCGCGACCGGGAAATGTCGCGTGGTGGCGCGCTCGGGGCCAGCCGCGCGCCACCGTTGGCCGGGGTTGTTCGCGTCTCGGCGGGGTGAAAATCGCAGGGGGTGCACGGGAGGCCGGATGCGCTGATTCACCCTGATCTTCGGCGCCTTAGGCTTGTGGCGCTGCTCGGAGCGAAGGTGGCTCTCGTGAAGCTCGGGGGTGTCGGGTTCGGAGGACGAGACCTTGGTCCCGAACTCAAAGCTGCGCCCGCGCCGAACGGGTCCGAATACTCGCGCAAACTCGCCCTTGAAGGCTTGTGTCGTATTCCATTCTGAGTTGTCCGGGCCGCGGGTGTCATAGCCTTGCTCGCCGGGCTGGGAGCCTGGTCGAGCGGGGCGGCGGTCCAGCGCGGACTCCTGGCATGGGGTTGGAGAGTGCCAGGCGCCGCGCCAGTCGGTTAGGGGTTGGTGCAGGTATAGGCGTAGCCGTCTGACTGGAGCTTGTCGTCAGCCGCCCCGAAGACCGCAATTAGCCAAAGGCAGTCACTGAGCTGGGTCTGCATCTCATACCAGCCAGTCTCATGGCGCGTCTCACGCGCTGTGGGAAAGCGGGTCAGGAATTCGGCCCGCAATCCGGGGAGGCCGCGCGGAATGCCTTCGACGAGCAGGACGAGGACGTCATTGTCGAAATACAGCTGGTTCATCGTGGCGGGCGGAGTGTAGAGCTGGCGGGGGCGCATCTTGAGCGCCCCGACGGTAAACGTGACTTTGTTGTCGCGTTTCGGGCCGAGGCCACCAAGACTGTCTAGGACATGTTGGACGTCCTCGGCGTGGGAGATGCCCAAGACGACGTAGCCGAGGGTCGCCCCGCCGAAGCCAGTCAGGCCGATACGCGTGGGGGCGGCAGAGTCGGCTTGGGTCCATGCGGCGGCAGGCCAGGCTGCTAGGAGCAAGAGGGCGGCGAGGTGTCTCATGGGCTAGTATCCCGAGGAGGCACTGCAATTGGAACTGCCTAACTACTACTTAACCTGCAGCCCCATCTCTCTCCAAGCAAGCTTGCACGTTTTATCACCATATCCGCCTCCCCGGCCCCTCCCATACGGATAAAAGATCTTGCCCCGGGCAGGCCCACCCGGCCAGGCAGCTCTCCGGCGAACCTGACCGGGGGCCTCCCCCCAGACTCAGTAGCGGTAGTGCTCGGCCTTATACGGCCCCTCCACCGGCACCCCGATGTAGTCGGCCTGGTCCCTGGTGAGTGTGGTCAGCTTCACCCCCAGCTTGTCGAGGTGCAACCGAGCCACCTTTTCGTCCAGCTTCTTGGGCAGGGTGTACACCCGCTTCTCCTTGTACACCGTGCCTGACACCGTCGGCTTGCCCTGGGCGCTCAGGTGCAGGTCCAGCTGGGCCAGCACCTGGTTGGTGAACGACGACGACATCACGAAGCTCGGGTGCCCGGTGGCGCAACCGAGATTGAGGAGCCGCCCTTCGGCCAGGATCAGCACCGAGTGCCCGTCGGGGAACACCCACTCGTCGTACTGGGGCTTGATGTTGACCCGGGTGATGCCCTTCACCTTCTTGAGCCCGGCCATGTCGATCTCATTGTCGAAGTGGCCGATGTTGCCCACGATCGCCTTGTCCTTCATCCGCGCCATGTGCTCCGCGGTGATGATCTGCTTGTTGCCGGTCGCGGTCACGAAGATGTCCGCGGTCG
The DNA here is from genome assembly GCA_036555275.1 of Gemmatimonadales bacterium. Taxonomy (GTDB): domain Bacteria; phylum Gemmatimonadota; class Gemmatimonadetes; order Gemmatimonadales; family GWC2-71-9; genus JADJOM01. Next base: position 6,099 of record DATBLR010000028.1, read on the forward strand.
CCAGCACCTGGTCGAGAGTGGTGACCTGGTAGCCTTCCATTGCCGCCTGGAGCGCGCAGATCGGATCGATCTCGGTGATCACCACCCGGGCTCCCTGGCCCTTGAGGGCCTGGGCGCAACCCTTGCCGACGTCGCCGTACCCGCAGATCACCGCCACCTTGCCCGCGAGCATCACGTCGCTGGCGCGGAGAATCCCGTCGGTCAGCGAGTGCCGGCAGCCATACAGGTTGTCGAACTTGCTCTTGGTCACCGAGTCGTTGACGTTGATCGCGGGAAAGAGCAGCGTCCCCGCCTTCATCATCTCGTACAGCCGGTGCACCCCGGTGGTGGTCTCCTCGGAGACCCCCCTGATCGCCGCCGCGACCCCTGTCCACCGGACCGGATGGGCCTTCTGCTCGCGCCGGAGCAGGTCGAGAATCACACCCCACTCCTCCGGATCGCCGGCGGCATCGAAGGCCGGGATCTTGCCCGCCTTCTCGAATTCCGCCCCCTTGTGCACCAGCAGGGTGGCGTCGCCGCCGTCATCCAGCAGCAGGTTGGGTCCCGAGCCGTCGGGCCACATGAGAGCCTGGTCGGTGCACCACCAGTACTCCGGCAGGGTCTCACCCTTCCAGGCGAAGACCGGAATCCCCTGCGGGTTCCCGGGCGTGCCGTCCCGGCCAACGACCACCGCGGCCGCGGCGTGGTCCTGGGTCGAGAAGATGTTGCAGCTCACCCAGCGTACGTCGGCGCCCAGCTCCGCCAGGGTCTCGATCAGCACCGCGGTCTGTACTGTCATGTGCAGCGAGCCCATGATCTTCGCCCCGGCCAATGGCTGCCTGCCGGCGTACTCCTTCCGGATCGCCATGAGCCCCGGCATCTCGTACTCCGCCAGCCGGATCTCGTTGCGGCCGAACTCCGCGAGGGAGAGATCCTTCACCTTGAAGGGCTCCCGACCCGCCTCCCGGCTCGCCTGGAAGGGGTGGACGGTCATCGCACTGGTAGCCATCGCGCTCATCCTTTCTATGGTGGTCAGGCAGCCCCCCGGGGCCGCCCGCTGGTAAACCGCTGCCACACGCTTACTTCGACAGAACGACGTACCGGAATCGGTTCTCCAATCGCACCCGGCCGTCGGGCTTCACGAATCGCCGCACGGCGCCGCGAACCGCCTCTTCGATCTTGGCCTCCCCCGCGGCGCGCATCGCGCCCTGCAGCGGCCCCGCCGACCGCTGGGCCCGCCACAAGGCGTCGACATTCGCATACTCGAACGGGCAATCCACCTCGCCGCTCGAGATGGCGCGGAACCCCGCCTGCGTGGTCAGCTGCTCCAGCCGGCCCGGCATCGACAGCGCGAACGGCCCCTCACCGGGAGGGGGGCTCAGCAGGGCGGCCCGGACCGCGGCGAAGACATGGCGCATCTCGACCTGCTCCGGTGATGCCCATACTCCGATGGCCACCCGTCCCCGGGGAGCACAAACCCGGGCAAGCTCCTTGAGCGCCGTGACCGGATCGGCCGCGTACTGCACCGAATTGGCCGCGATGACGCTGTGGAAGGCTCCGTCGGCGAAGGGCAGGGCTTCGAGGTCGCCCACCCGGAAATCGGCCACCGGGAGCCGTGCCTTCGCGATCGCGATCAACGCCGGCGAGGCATCCAGCCCGCTCACCACCGCCCCCCGAGCCGCCGCCATCACACAGGCCCCGCCCCCGCCGCACCCCGCATCGAGAAACCGGATCCCGGTGCCAACCCCGGCAGCGGTGAGCATCGCTTCCCACAGCGGCACGCTGCTCGGTTCCTGCAGCTGGGTCCAATCGGCCGCTGCCGAACCCCACAACTCGCCTTGGATTGCAGATGATCCCATGATGAGTCTCCTCAGGGCGATAGCCGATAGCCGATGGCCGTTCGCCGGCGGCCGACCAGACAACTACTCCCCGTCCCTGTGCACCGTCTCCGGCCGAAACGCCGGCAGACAGATGGCCACATACTCGGCACCCTCCGGGCCCGGTGTACTGTAGCGTATCCACTCGCCCGGTTCGGTGATGACGGCCTGGCCCGCCCGCACCTCCAAGCTTCCAGCCGAGTGCTCCACCAGGAGCGCCCCCCGGAGCACGACGGTGATCTCCTCGAACTCCGGGCGCTGCCCCGGCTCGCGCCAGCCGGAGGGGGACACCATCCGGGCCACACTCACGCCGGCGTGCCCGGTCCGCACCCGGCCCGCGAATTCCTCGATTCGCTTCGGCGGCGTCCCAGCGGCCTCAACCAGGCTCGGCTTCTCGATCAATCGCGGCATTGCGCCCCCCGACAGGACCCCGGCATCTTCGGGCCGTTCCCCGTTCCCCGTTCCCCGTTCTCCGTTCTCCGTTCTCCGTTCTCCGTTCTCATTTCTCCCGCCGCCTCCTCTTCGCGGTCTTGACGCTGGCAACCATGATGGCGATGAGCTCGTTGCACTCCGCAACCAGGGCTGAGGGGAACACTCCGCGCTCCACCTTGTTGGCCATGCGCAGCCACACATCCGTTTCCTGCAACTCTTTCAGCGCCATGTGCAGCTTGTGAACAAAGTCCTTCGGGGATTCCGCTCCGCGAGCCTCGGCATAGTG
>DATBLR010000003.1:0-50699 GCA_036555275.1 Gemmatimonadales bacterium
GATCTGATCGACCGGTTCTCCGACTGGTTCTACATCAAGTCCTCGATCACCTGGTATCCTCGATCGCTAGCCAGACGCTCGCTGGCTACCTTCGACATGTCGTTCCTGACTCCGGACAATCTCGTACTGGCGGCCGTGGGAGAACGGACTGACTCGGCCGCCGCTCCCAACCATATGGTGCGGACCCGCTGGGTGACCGCCGCCCCCATCCGCAATGCGTCGTTCAACATCGGGCGCTTCGACCAGTTTCGGCCGGCGGGCAGCGATGTGCCTCCGGTGACGGTTCTCTGGTCGGAGAACATGCACCGCCAGGTCAGCCGGGCGGAGGGTGGCCCCGGGGTCGTGGCACCCCGGGGGAAGCACATGGATGAACAGGTCGGAAACGACGTCGTCAACGCGCTCCGGTTCTACCAGCACGTGTACGGGGATTGTCCGGTCCGTGGCTTCCTCGCCACCGAGATCCCCTGGGCGCACGGAGAGGCCTGGCCCGGCATCATCGGCCTGTCCGCCGAGACCTTTCAGCAGACTTCGACCGACGGCTCCGATGAGATCTTCCGGGCCCACGAGGTCGCCCACCAGTGGTGGGGCATCAGCGTGGACTATGCCACCTACCACGATCGCTGGCTGAGCGAGGGGATGGCGGACTTCTCCGGGCTATGGTACCTGCAGGCCCGGCGCAAGGACAACAGGAAGTATTTCGAGATGCTGGATCACTGGCAGGCGGACCTGATGGAGCGCCGGGACGATCCACTGCCGATCTGGCTCGGAGAGCGGGTGGCCACGGCCCGCACTGGCGACGACTACGGCGCGATCATCTACGAGAAGGGCGCCTGGGTGATGCACATGCTGCGGATCCTGCTCCTGGACCTGCCGACCATGAGCGAGGACCGATTCACCGACGATATGCGGGCCTTCTATGCCGCCTACGCCGGGCACCGCGCGGCCACGGCCGACTTGCAGCATCTTCTGGAGCAGCGGACCGGCCTGCCGATGGACTGGTTCTTCAACGAGTGGATCTACGGCACCGGGATCCCGACGTACAAGGTGGCCACTCACACCGAAGAAACCGGCGGCAAATTCCTGGTGAAGCTTCGGGTGGATCAGGAGCACGTTCCGCCCGGCTTCCTCATGTATGTCCCGGTGACCGTGGAGATGGACCGGAATCAGGTAGCCAGGTTCCGGCTCAAGGTGACGGGCGCGCGAAGCGAGCTGTCGCTCCCGCCATTGCCGGCGAAGCCGAAGAAGATCACCTTCAACGACCTGCACGGGGTGCTCGCCGAGGTGAAGGAAACGGACTGGTGAGCGGCCCACCTTCGGCGCCGGCCCACCGAGGCGTTGAGGATAGGGGAAGGCCGGCTTATCCTCCCTTCAGGCCCTCTCCCTGCTCGTCCGCCGGTTTCCCGGACCATCATCCCGCGTGAGCGCATGAAGACCGCTACCATCGTCACCAGTCGTGGCACCATCGTCGCCGAACTTTATGACGAGGAGGCCCCGGCCACCGTCGGGAATTTCGAGAAGCTTTCCAACGCCGAGTTCTACGACGGGACCCGCTTTCACCGGGTCATCAGCAACTTCATGATCCAGGGCGGCGACCCCTACTCCAAGGACCCCAACGACCCGCGCGTCGGCACCGGTGGCCCGGGCTACAAGATCAAGTGTGAAACGCACCGCAACGTCCACAAGCACGTGGCGGGCACCCTCTCGATGGCCCACGCCGGCAAGGATACCGGCGGCAGCCAGTTCTTCATCTGCCATTCGCCCCAGCCGCATCTCGACAAGGTGCACACCGTCTTCGGTCAGGTGACCCAGGGGATGGATGTGGTTGGGGCGATTCGCAAGGGAGACCTGGTGACGTCCATCCGGGTGTCCTGACCCTGATTCTCGACTTCGCGGTTCTCGCCGATTACGCCCTCATCGACCAGCAGGGCAAGCTCTCGGTCCTCGGCTTGTTCCAGCACGTCTGGGTTCCGGCGTTCCCGGCGGTGCATCCGCGGGCGCACCTGGTTCTCCGGGTCCGAGGGCGTCGGACCGAAATCGGGCAGCACACGATGCGCATCCGGTTCGTGGACGACCAGCGCGCCACCCTGGTCGAAGGCGAAGGCACGGTGCATTTCGGCGAGCCGCCTGCGGGAGTCACCGACGTGGAAGCAGGGGCGGTGCTGGTGTTCGATCTGCCGCTGCCGCGGCCTGGCCAGTATGCCTTCGAAATCTCACTGGACGCGGGGGACGAGTACCGGGTTCCGCTCACCGCCGGTCAGATCCCCGGCCCCGAGGGGTCGACCCTGCATTGAGGGACGGCGGGTGGCTAACCGCCATAGCCGCAGGTGTTTCCCCAGTCAGCCGCAGTGGCGCATTCGCTTTCATCAATCTTTATGCGATTCTTCAGCCAGCTTTGACAAGATTGATGCCCGACTCTAGTCTATCAGAGAAGACTTCCCGCCTCACAAATATTTCGCTTCAGACGGACGTTTCTCTCGAATGGAGCACATCTATGCGACGGTTCCTTGTCTGGCTCGCCGTCGGAGGGCTGGTCGCCCTGTCCGGCGGCTCGGCATCGCTGGCGGCCCAAGGATTCAGCGTCAACGAACACAGTACCTGCGCGATGGCGCGCGCTGGGACGGGGGTCGCGAGCCCGTGCCCTGACGGCTCCGCCCTCTTCTACAACCCTGCCGGCCTCGCGCTGATGCCGAGAGGCAAGACGACCATCGCGGCGGGCGTCACCCTGATCGCCCCGCGCGGCAACTTCACCTCGGATGTCGGCGTGAAAACCGACCTGAAGGACGACGTCATCCCGGTACCGGTGTTTTACCTCACCCACGGCTTCTCCGACCACGTCGCGGCGGGCGTGGGACTCTTCGCACCGTATGGCCTCAGGACCGCATGGCCGGCGACCTCTGAAGCGAGCTTCCTGGGCGAGAGGAGCGAAATCCGTGCGCTCTATCTCCAGCCCACCCTCTCGGCTGGATTCGCGGACAATCGCGTCCTGGTCGGAGCCGGGTTCGACGTCAATTTCCTGCATGTCAACCTGAGACAGCGGATCGATCTGGCGAGCACGCCGCTGCCGCCTCCCGCGCCGGCAGGCGCGTTCTTCGCGAACCTGGGAATCCCCGCCGGCACTGCCTTCGCGGATGCGGACCTGACAGGGAACGGAACCGGCGTTGGCTACCACGTGGGAATCATCATCAAGCCGAGCGACCGGGTTTCGTTGGGCGTGCGCTATCTGTCCAGGCAAAAGGTCACCATCGACGGAGGAAAGGTGAATTTTTCTCCGGTCAGTACCGGCATCACGCTGGCAGCCGGGAATCCCTTTGGAGTTCCCGCCGGCACGTCGCTCGATGCGGTCGTGGCGCCACAGTTCGCCGCGGGAGCGCTCCTCTCCGACCAGGACGCCAAGACCGCACTCCGGATGCCGGAGCAGTGGGTGTTCGGGGTCGCCGTCAAGCCGGCGACCAAGCTCACACTGCTCGCCGACGTACAGCTCCAGCACTGGGTCGTATTTGATACCCTGACGATCGACTTCGAGCTCGCGCCGACGGAAATTCTGCCGGAGAACTTTGAGAACACCACCGCTTGGCGCTTCGGCGCCGAATACCAAATCACTCCCCGCACCGCCATCCGGGGTGGCTATCTGCTCCACGACGGTGCCGAGCCCAAGGGTTCGGTCACGCCCAACCTGCCGGAGGGCGACCGCTCGGAGTTCACGGTAGGCTTCGGGACCCGAATCGGGAGAAAGCTGGGGCTCGACCTGGCGTTCCAATGGATCGATCAGGGTGATCGCCGCGGGCGAACAGTACCCTACCGCAACCCGTTCACCAATCAGATCAATGCCGACAACGGGTTGTTCGAGTTTCACGCACCGCTGTTCGGCGCCACCATCAGCTACGACTTCTAATCGGGGAGACCGCCATGCGTCGCACTCGTTTTGCCGCCTCCCTGCTCACGGCCACCGCTCTGATCGCAGCGTGCAGGGCCGATGAATCGCTGAGGCCGCCGACAGCACCCCCAACTCCGTCCGGCGGGGCTCTGTTTCAACGCTACGTCTCGATGGGGAACAGCATCACCGCCGGCTTCCAGTCCGCTGGTATCAATGACAGCACCCAGCGGCGTTCCTACGCCGTGCTGCTCGCCGCGGCGATGGGAGCCGAATTCACCTACCCCTCCCTCCTGGGCCGGGGCTGCCCGCCGCCCTTCACCAACAACGTCACGCAGGCGCGTCTGGGCGGCGGAACTCCAACGACCTGTGACCTCCGCGCCAGCAATACGGTCCCCGGCAATCTGGCGGTCCCTGGAGCGCGGGTAGAGGAGTTGCTCAACAACTTCGGGGTACCGGTCTCCAGCTCCAATGCGCTTACCCTGCTGTTTCTGGGGGGGCAAACCCAGGTCGAGCGCCTGCTGGAGACCGGGGCGACGTACGTGTCGGTATGGATCGGCAACAACGATGTGCTCGGCTCGCTCACGAGTCAGACCAATCCCGGAAACCCGCTCCTGGTCACGCCGCTGCCCGTGTTCCAGCAGGAGTATGACTCGGTCGCGGATGCGATTGATTCTACCGGCGCCGATGCGCTGCTGATCGGTGTGGCCGACGTGTCGGTCATCCCTTATGCCTCGACCGGGGCAACCTACTGGTGCATCAAGAACCAGCCGGCCTGCGGCACCTTCCCCGCAGCGTTCCCGCCGACGTTCACAGTCAGCAACAACTGCGCGCCGGCTCTCGCCGTGCCCGGAGCGAAGGGAGATTCGACCCTGGTGCCGTGGCCAATCTGGATCCCGCGGCTGAAGGCCGCTCTCCCACCGCCCGCGGGCACGTTGACGCCAGCGAACCTGGACTGCACCGTGGATGCTGACGTCGTGACTGCGGCGGAGTACGCCAATCTCCGAAACGCCGTGCTGGCGTTCAACACGTATATCCAGTCCGTGGCGAGCACCCACAACTGGGCCTTCTGGAACCCAAATTCGACACTGCTTGCCGAGGTCCAGACCCAGTCGAATCCGACCGGCAGGATCCCGGCCTTCCCTGACTTGAGCCAGGCACTCACGGGCGGTTCCGTACTGTTTGGCCCTCTCTTCACACTGGACGGCGTGCATCCGAGCTCGCTGACACACCGGATCGTGGCCGATTCGGCAGCCTTTACGATCAACGCCAAGTACACCAGCACGCTTCCGGTCCCGATCTGCAGCGTCTCGGGTGGTCCGGTGGCCTGCCCGAGAATCGAGGGGGATCCATAAGGGCTATCGGCTATCACCAATCAGGTCGGACGACGACCCTCCCCTGCTCTCGCCGGAGGGTCGTCGGCATTCTGGGTCAGTTGCCGATAGCCGATAGCCGATAGCCGATAGCATATTCCCCCCCATGCCGGCTCACTCAAACACCTCCTGGACCCGCGACCGTGCCCTCGCGCTGATGCACGAGTACACCCCCTCCGAGGCGCTGCGGAAGCACATGTATGCAGTCGAAGCCGCCATGCGCGCCATGGCGCCCAGGTACGGTGGCGACCCGGACCAGTGGGGGCTGGTCGGGCTGCTGCACGACTTCGATTACGAGCGCTGGCCCAACCAGGAGCACTCACCCACCCAGGGCCATCCGAGCGAAGGGGTCCGGATTCTGGCCGCCCAGGGCTTTCCAGACGCGCTGCAGCGCGCCATCCTGGGCCACGCGACCTACTGCGATGTCCCTCGCGACACCCCGATGGCGAGGGCGTTGTTCGCGGTGGATGAGTTGTGCGGATTCCTGGTGGCCTGCGCCCTGGTCAGGCCGTCGAAGAGCCTTCGGGACCTCGAGGTGTCCAGCGTGAAGAAGAAGTTCAAAGACAAGGCCTTCGCTCGAGGCGTGAGCCGCGAGGACGTGCTGGAGGGGGCGGCCGAACTGGGGGTGGACCTGGATCAGCACATCGGGTTCCTGCTGGACGCGCTCCGCCCGGTCGAGAGCAGCCTCGGACTCGGGACGGCATGACCCATCCGGCCGAGCGACAGACGCGCCTCTCCACGACCACGCGTACGGAGATCCAGCGCGCGATCGACCGGGCCGCCGGGGCCCGTCCCATCCCCGGGAACCGCGTCGCCCTGCTGCAGGATGGCCCGGAGGCGTATGGCGCCATGCTGGCGCTCATCGCCGGCGCCCGTCGGTTCATCCACTTCGAGAACTACATCTTCCGCGCGGACACGACCGGCTGGCGCTTCGCCGAGGCGCTCGCCGAGCGCGCCCGGGCCGGTGTCGCCGTCCGGGTCCTCTATGATTGGCTCGGATGCGTCGGCACCCGCCGAAAGTACTGGCGCTTCCTCCGCGGCGCGGGGTGCGAGGTACGCTGCTTCAACCCGCCGAAGCTGTTCTGGCCGTTCCGGCTGCTGGCGCGCGATCACCGCAAGCTGGTGGTCGCCGACGGCCAGCGGGCGGTGATGGGCGGACTCTGCATCGGCGATGAATGGGCCGGCGACCCGGTGAAAGGCGTGCCCCCCTGGCGGGACACCGCGGTGCTTATCGAGGGCCCGGCGAGCCAGGCGCTGGACCTGGCCTTCGCCCACGTCTGGGGCCTCGCCGGAACGCCCCTTCCCGACGACGAACGGGCCCCGGACGTCTCCGCTGCCGGCGACGCGGCGGTACGGGTGGTGGTCGGGCTGCCGGGGAGGGAGCGGGTGTATCGAGTCCTGGAGTACCTCGCCGCCGGCTGCCGGCGTCGGCTGTGGATCGTGGACGCCTATCTGGTTCCCCCGCCCAGGTTGTTCGAAGTGCTGTCGTTCGCGGAGAGGGACGGCGTGGACATCCGGTTGCTGGTGCCCGGTGCGAGCGATGTGCCCCTGGTCCGCAACCTGACCCGGATCGGCTACCGTGACATGCTGCGGGCCGGGCTCAGGATCTTCGAGTGGGACGGCCCCATGCTGCACGCCAAGAGCATCGTGGCGGATGGTCGGTGGGCCCGGGTGGGGACCAGCAACATCAACGCCTCGAGCCTGATCGGGAACTACGAGTTGGACGTCGTCATCGAAGATCCGGGGCTGGCCCTGGCCATGGAACAGCAGTTCCTGCGCGATATGGCGGCCAGCGTCGAAGTGGTCCGGCAGAAGCGTGACATCGGTGGCGCGCTCTCCCGGGTGATGCCCAGCCGGCTCGCGCGGCGGGGCGATGGCGAGCACGTACTCCGGGGCCGCGGCACGCGCGAGTTTCGGGCCCGGGCCGCGGTCGCAGCCCGGCGGCTGGTGAGCGGGGCCTTCCGCTCCCTCTTCGGCCCCATCAGCGTGGTGCTGGTGGTGGTTGGTCTCCTGTCCCTGGGGTTGCCGACCATCATGGGCTATGTCTTCGGAGGCTTATCGCTCTGGTTCGCCTGGGCGGCCGGACTGCAGGCCTGGCGGCGCCGATCCCCGGAGTAGCGAGCCCGCCAGTCCTGCCGAGGGATCCGCCCTCCCCCCAGCTTCCATCCCGCCAACAGGTTCCGGCCCCTTCGCCGCAGGCCTCCCCACGGCCGGCGCGAGTCGCCTCCCGGGCAGTGCCGGCGGTACAATTCCGTCGCAACCGGCGCGCACCGACCGGGTTCAACGTGGCGGGAGGACGTTGCGTATTTCAGCAGAGTCTGAGACCGAGCTGATTCGTCGGGCCAAGAGGGGCGACCGTGAGGCCTTTGGGACGCTGGTCCTGCGGCATGGGCCGATGGTCCGGCGGCTGACCCGGGCCGTGCTCGGCCACGGCCCGGACGCGGATGACGCCGCCCAGGATGCCTTCTTTTCGGCGTGGTCCAAGCTGGACCGATTTGCGGATGGGCAGCCGCTGGGGCCATGGCTGGCCCGCATCGCTCTCAATGCGGCGCGCGACCTGCGCCGGCGGCGGGTGGTGCGGCGCGCGGAACCGATTGAGACCGTGCAGGTGATCGCGCCCGACGCCCCCGATGCCCAGACGGACCGGGCTCTGCTCCGCGGGAGGCTGGAAGGTGCCCTGGCCGAATTGCCGGAGCGCCAGCGGGTGGCACTGCTGCTGCACGAAGTGGAAGGTTATGCGCACGCGGAAATCGGAGCGCTCCTGGGCGTGCCCGAAGGAACCGCCCGCTCAGAAGTGTTTCACGCGCGGCGGAAACTGCGCGCCGCCCTGGGAGTACAGGAGGGGACACCATGATACCCGGCGAGCCGTTCGAATCCGAGCCCGATCCCGAACTGGGCCTCCTGCTGCGGCGCCACCTCGAAACCGGCGACGATGCCGAGTTCGCGGCCCGGGTGCAGGCCGGATTGCCTGATCGCTCCACTCAGTGGGAGATCCTCGCCCGATGGGCCCGGCCGGGGATTGCCGCCGCCTGCCTCGGAGCGGCGCTGATGGGTTACTGGGTGGGTTTGCGGGAGATGAAGCGGACCCCACCCGAGCCGGCCGCGGAATTCACCGCCACCGGCCAGCCGAGTGACGGCGACGCGCTGTTAAGCGTGGTGCTGGCTTCGGACCAATAGGAACTGAGCGATGCAGACCAGCACCTGGAGGGCGGTGATCCTGCTGCTCCTCGCCGCGTTGTGTGGCGGAGCGGTGGGGAGCGCGGTGACCGCGAGGGTCATCGGGCACCGGCTCGAGAGGCCGGAGGGTCCCGGCCACGGGACCGAGTGGTATGTCGCGATGCTGACGCGGGAATTGAGTCTCAGCGGCACCCAGCAGGACAGCGTCCGCGCGGTGCTCCGGCGCCGGCGTGCGCCAATGGACTCGGTCATGGCCGCGCTCCGCCCGGGAATGGACCGCATGCGCGACTCGATCCGCGGCGACATCCGCACCCTGCTCACCCCCACCCAGCAGGCCCGGTTCGCGGAGGTGACGGCCCGGCTGGATGCCCATCGGCGGAACCAGATGAAACGGGATTCCACAGACCGATGATCCATCCGCACGGACCCCGAGCGTTCTGGGGTGCCTGCTGCCTGCTTGGCGGCCTCCTGGCGATCACCCCCCTCTCTGCTCGGGCGCAAACGCCTGCGGTCACCCTGGAGGAAGCCCTCCGTCTGGCCCAGCGGGTGGCCCCCGGTGTGGTGCAGGCCCAAGGCGGCGTCCGGAACGCCGACGCCGCGGTGCGCTCTGCCAAGGGGGCCTATCTGCCGAGCCTGAACGCGAGCTCCTCCGGCAGCCGGAGCTATTCGGAGGGCCCGTCACGGATCAACTCGGTGACCGGTGAAGTCGAGAGCGGCAACTCCGCGACGACCAATGTCAGCATGGGTCTCAACGCCAGCGTCGACCTGTTCACCGGATTCCGTCGCGGGGCCGACTCGCGCGCGGCCCGGGCCTCCAGAGATGCGGCGGAAGCCGGGCTCACCGACGCCCAGTTCCAGACCGGCCTGACGGTAACCGGGCAGTTCTTCGATGCCCTCGCGGCGCAGCAGCTGGTTCGGGTGCGGGAAGCGAGCGTGCGCCGGGCGGAGGAGCAGCTCAACCTCGCCGTCGCCAAGCTCCACGTGGGATCGGCCACCCGCTCCGATTCGCTTCGTTCTGTCGTGAACCTCGGCAGCGCGCAGCTGGCGCTGGTGTCGGCAGAGAGCGATGTGACCGGGCGGCAGGCTTCGCTGGGCCGGTCCATCGGCTACGACGGCGGCGTGGCGGCCGCCGATGACTCGGCCTTCTACACGTTCGTCGCCGCTCTCGATACGGCCGCCCTGCAGCAGGAAGCCTTGCAGCATTCCCCCACGGTGCAGGCCGCGGTGGCCAACGAGGGGGCGGCCCGAGCCTCCCTCTCGTCGGCCCGGGCCGGATATTTCCCGACTCTGTCCCTGGGGGGCTCCGCCAGCTGGAACGGAACCAGCTCACGCGACTATCAGCTGTTCGGGCAGCGGGCCGTGTCCCTGGGACTGAGCTGGCCGATCTTCACCCGGTTTCAGCGGGAGCAGACGATCGCAACCCGGGTGTCCAGCCTGGACGCCGCGGAGGCCAGCGCCAAAGACGCCCGGCGGCAGATCCAGGCGGCGCTCGCCACTCAGGTCGCGGCGCTGGACGCCGCGCGTGTGAAGATCGACATCAGCCGCACCAGCGTCGCCGCGGCGACCGAGGATCTCCGGGTGGTCAATGAGCGCTACCGGGTGGGCGCCGCGACGATCCTGGATATTCTCAACTCGCAGGAAGCCCTTGCCCAGGCCGAGGTGGACGCCATCACCGCCCGGTTTGACTACCTCAAGGCCAAGGCCCAGATCGAGGCCCTGATCGGACGGCACCTATGAGCAGCATGTCGACCACGGCAGAACGGATGGCCCAGCTCCCCCCCGACGTGCCCCGGGACGCGGTCATCGTGACCCGGAACCTGCAGCGCGATTACGACATGGGTGGTGAGATCGTGCGGGCGCTGAGGGGCGTGGACCTGATGATCCGGCGCAATGAGTTCGTCGCGATCATGGGACCGTCGGGCTCGGGCAAGTCCACATTGATGAACCTGATCGGCTGCCTCGATACCCCTACCAAGGGCGAGTACTGGCTCAATGGGCACCGGGTTTCGGAGCTGGAGGATGACGAGCTGGCCCGGATCCGGAACCGGGAGATCGGGTTCGTGTTTCAGACTTTCAACCTCCTGCCGAGGGCCGATGCTCTCCACAATGTCGAGCTTCCCCTGGTCTATGCCGGCACCCCCACGAAGGAGCGGCGACAGCGGGCCGAGGAGGCCCTGAGCCGGGTCGGGCTCGCCGACCGAATGGGCCACCGGCCCAACGAGCTGTCCGGCGGCCAGCGCCAGCGGGTAGCCATCGCCCGGGCGCTGGTGAACCGGCCGAGCATTCTGCTGGCGGACGAGCCCACCGGCAACCTGGACTCCACCACCAGCAGCGAGATCCTGGTGCTTTTCGAGGAGCTTCACCACCAGAGCCAGACCATCCTCCTGGTGACCCACGAGCACGACATTGCCGCCCACGCCGCGCGCCAGGTGCACCTGCTCGACGGCAAGATCGAGCGTGACTTTCAGACGCCGAGGAAGTAGGCGAGACCATGGCCATGCGCTACACCGCGATTCTCCTCCTGCTCCTCGCCGCGTGCGGCAAGTCGAAGGCACCGCCCGCCTTGCTCTATCAGGCGGTCCCGGTGGAGCGACGTGACATCGTGGTCTCCGCCCGGGCGAGCGGGACCATCCAGCCGGACACGACGGTCGAAGTGAAGTCGCAGGCTTCGGGGGAGATCCTCAAGGTCCGGGTGGAAACGGGACAGGTGATCAAGAGCGGCGATCTCATGATCCAGATCGACCCCAGGATTCCCAGGAACAACGTCGACCAGGCGCAGTCGAATCTGGAGGTGGCCCAGGCCCGGCTGGCGAATGCCAAGACCCAGCTGGACCGGTCGCAGGCGTTGCTCCAGTCCCAGTCCATCACCCAGGCGGAATACGACCAGTCGGCCCTGGACTACGCGACCGCCAAGGCCGGCGTGGTGACAGCCCGGGTCGCCCTGCAGAACGCTCAGATCACCCTGGCTCAAACCGACGTCCGGGCGCCGATCACCGGCACCATCATCGAAATGGACGTGGAGCGGGGCCAGATCATCTCCTCTCCGATTACCACGGTTGGGGAAGGGACCGTGCTGCTGAAGATGGCGGACCTCAATCGGGTCCAGGTCTCCGCTCTGGTGGACGAGACCGACATCGGCAAGATCCAGCCCGGGCTTCCAACCTCGGTCACGGTGGACGCCTATCCGAACCACCCGTTCGACGGTTCGGTGATCAAGATCGAGCCGCAGGCGACGATCCAGCAGAACGTCACCATGTTCCCGGTGCTCATTCGCATTCAGAACCGGGAGGGGTTGCTGAAGCCGGGCATGAACACCGACGTAGAGATTCACGTGGGGCGGCGGGATAGCGTCCTGGCAATCCCCAATTCGGCACTACGGACCTCCAAGGATGTCGGGAGCGCGGCCGATGTGCTCGGTCTGTCCGCCAGTGAGGTGCAAGCCCAGTTGGCGATGGCGGACACCGCGGCCGGGACCCCGGCCAGCGGAGCTCTGCCCGCGCGCCCGGACAGCGGTGGAGCCGCACAGCGCGCGGGCGGTGGGCGCGAGATCACGCTGCCCAACGGCCGCACCGTCACCCTGCCGGCCGGCATCAGCGAGGAGCAGGTCCGCGCCATTTTCCAGAAGCGGACATCAGGCCAGGAGGTGAGCGAAGCGGAGCGAGCCATCCTCCGGCGGGTATTCCAGGGAATGGCCGGCGGGGCGCGCTCGGGCGGATCGACCGGAGGGGACGGGGCTGGGAACGGCGCCCGTCGTGGTGGTGGGGCGGGCAGCGGCAGCGGAGGCCGGTATATCGTGTTCGTCCGGCGCAACGGGAAGCCTGTCGCCGTCAACATCAGGACCGGGCTCACCGATCTCGACTACAGTGAGGTGCTGTCCGGCCTCACCGAGCAGGACTCGGTACTGATCCTGCCAAGCGCGAGCCTGGTCCAGGCCCAGAAGGAGTTCACTCAGCGGGTGCAGCGGGTCACGGGGGGTGGCATCCCGGGGATGAGTTCCCAGACCCAATCAGGCACCAAGGCGCCCGCGGCGACTACCACGAGGCCCTGACGTATGCTCATCGGCGAGACCATTCTGGTGGCCCTGCAGTCCATCCGGGCGAACGCGCTGCGCTCGGTGCTGACGGCCTTGGGCATCATCATCGGGGTTGCCGCGGTGATCACCATGGTGGCGCTGGGAAGCGGTGCCCAGAAGGCGGTGGAGGACAAGATCCAGGCGATGGGCTCGAATGTCCTGACCGTCTTCCCCGGGATGCAGTTCACCCGGGGGGTGGCCAGCAATATCCGGGTGGGCCTGACCACCGACGATGCGAAGGCGCTCGCAGAGGGTGGCAGAGTCCTTTCAGGGGTCGTGCCCCAAATGCAGGGCCAGCAGCAGGTGAAGTACGTCGGCACCAACATCAACACCACGATCCTAGGAGCAACGGCGAATTTCCCTTCGGTCCTGCGATTCACGCTCGCATATGGCCGGTTCTTCTCCGTGGGTGAGGACCAGGCGCGGGAGCGGTATGCCGTGCTGGGGTCCGAGATCCCCAACATGCTGAACGCGAACGCCGCGGCCCTGATTCACCAGACGCTCCAGATCCGGGGGATCTCCTTCGAGATCATCGGCATCATGGCACCGAAAGGCTCGGTGGGGTCGTGGCAGAACCCGGACGAGCAGATCGTGATCCCGCTCAACACGGCCCGCTACCGGGTATTCGGCAGCGACCGGTTGCGCCAGATCACAGTCGAGGTGCAGCAGGGCATCCCACTCGAGCAGGGCATGGTGGACATCGAAGGAGTGATGCGGCGGCAGCATAAGATCAGGCCGGGCGGCGACAACGACTTCATGATCCGCAACGCCCAGGAGGTACTGGCCACTCAGCAGGCCACCACCCAGATCTTCACCACCCTCCTCGCCAGCATCGCGGCCGTGAGCCTGGTCGTGGGCGGCATCGGCATCATGAACATCATGCTGGTGTCGGTCACCGAACGCACCCGGGAAATCGGCGTTCGCAAGGCGCTCGGCGCCACCCGCGCCAACATCCTGTTCCAGTTCCTGGTGGAGGCTCTCGCACTCTGCCTCGCCGGTGGCGTGCTCGGCATCCTGCTGGGTGTCTGGGTGACCCACATCCTGGCGCGGGCCAATGGGTGGAACACCTTGATCTCGACCGAGAGTATCGCGGTCGCGTTCGGCACCAGCGCCGCCATCGGCATCGTGTTTGGCTTGTGGCCCGCGCGCCGGGCAGCGAGGATGGATCCGATCATGGCCTTGCGGTACGAGTAGTTCGACCGCCGGGTAGGGAGAACGGGGAACGGGGAACGGGAAGTCGTTATTGACTTCCCGTTCCCTGTTCCCCGTTCCCTGTTGCCCGAGTCGTCGTAAATTCTGAGCCATGCTGGCCGTCCTCCTCCTCCCTCTGATAGCCTCCCAGCAGGATTCGGTGGCGCCTGCCCCGGTCGTCGCGATCCCCCGCCTCGAGGCCGAGGTGGTTCTCGATGGCCGTCTCGACGAGCCGGTATGGCAGCAGGCGGCCCGCCTGGACGGGTTCCATCAATATCAGCCGGTCGACAGCCGCCCTGCCGAGGAGGCCACCACGGTCCTGGCATGGTATGCGCCCAATGCGATTTTTTTCGGGATCGTGGCCCACGACCGGAACCCGGGCTCCATCCGTGCAACGGTGGCCGACCGTGACAATCTGGACGCGGATGACCGGGTTACCATCTACCTCGATACGTTCAATGATCGGCGGAGGGCGTTCTTCTTCACGGTTAACCCGCTGGGAGGGCAGGAGGACGGCGTCCGGACCGAGGGTGGTTACACGGCGGCGTCGCTGCAGGTCGGCACCACGGACAAGAACCCGGACTTTCTCTGGCAGTCGGTCGGGCAGGTGACCGATTCGGGCTATGTGGTGGAAGTGCGTATCCCCTTCAAGAGCCTGCGGTACCCGGGAAGCGGAGCGCAGTCGTGGGGGCTCAACATCCAGCGTCGGATCCAGCGCACCGGCTATGACGACACCTGGACCGATACCCGCCGGGCCAATGCCAGCTTCCTGGTACAAGCGGGGACTTTGGCCGGCCTGCATGATCTGCAGCGCGGTGTCACCACGGAGATCCAGCCCTTCGTCACCGCGCAAGCCAACGGCACGCGGACCGCAGGCGGCTTCGACCGCGAGAAGCTCGATCCGAATGCAGGGGCGAACCTCCGCCTGGGTCTGGCCAGCAATCTCTCCCTGGATGCGACCTACAACCCTGACTTCAGCCAGATCGAATCGGACGCGAGCCTCGTTACGGTGAACGAGCGGTTCGCGCTCTTCTTTCCGGAGAAGCGGCCCTTCTTCCTGGAGGGGATCGACCTGTTCGCAACCCCCAACCAGCTGGTCTACACCCGGCAGATCGTGAACCCGCTTGCCGGAGGCAAGGTGACGGCCAAGATCGGTCGCACCAACCTGGCCCATCTCGTCGCCCTCGACGAAGCGCCCGGCAGCGACGCCCTGTTTACCATCACCCGGCTACGTCGCGACATCGGCGGCAATTCCACCGGCGGGGTGACGATCACCACCCGCGATCAAGGCGGACGCTTCAACCGGCTGGCCGCGGGGGACGTCCGCGTGGTCTTCGGGAAACTGTACTATGCCGCCGCACAGCTCGGGGGGAGCTGGACCCGCGACGTGGCCGGCGGCGCGGCGCAAACGAGCCCCCTGTGGCAGGCCGAGATCGATCGCACCGGACGGAGCTTCGGGTTCAACTACAAGATCACCGGTACCGGGAGGGATTTCGACGCCGCGGCAGGTTTCGTCCCGCGAAACGACATTATCGACGGCCACATCTTCAACCGGGTGTCGTTTTACGGCGGCCGGGGAGCCCTGATGGAGCAGATCTCGATCTATGGCGGGCCGACCCGACTCTGGCACCACGACGAGCATGCCCTGACGGACGCCATCGAGGGCAGCGAAAGCGTCGAAGCGAACTTCGCGCTCCGCGGCGGCTGGCGCGTCATCGCTCATGCGGAGCGCAACTTCGTGGACTTCGAGCCGGGAGACTATTCCGACTACGAGGTGGACCGGGGTGGGGTCCAGAGCCCCTACGTGCCGCTCCGCGGAGTGAGCGACGGGTTCGCCCTGTCGGCCAGTGTGACCACGCCGACTCTACGCCTTGTGGACGCCACCGCCACGCTTACCCGTTCCCGGGAAGGGATTTTTCCCGAGGCGTCCCGCGGATACGAGACCCGCCTGACTGCGGGCCTCTCCTTGAGACCGACCGGGTCCATCCGGATCGCGGCGACTCACACCTTCTCCCGCATCACCCGCGACCGCGATGGCTCCGAGTTCGCACGAACGATCATTCCGCGCCTCAAGCTGGAGTTCCAGCCCAGGCGCAGCCTGTTCTTTCGGATCGTGGGAGAGTACGTGTCCGAACGGCGCGCGGCGCTGGCCGATGCCCGGAGCGGTGACTCGCTGCTTATCGCCGGCCAGCCTTCCGTGTTCGAGCAGTCCAACCGATTCAGGGTGGACGGCCTCATTTCGTTCGAGCCGTCCCCCGGAACGGTAGCCTTCTTCGGCTACGGCGCCTCGCTGGACGACAACCGGGCCTTCGCGTTCCAGCGGATGCTGCGGTCCAGCGACGGGTTCTTCGTGAAGCTGGCGTACCAGATACGAAGGTGAGGCGTCACCGGGGCCGCATATGTGCGGCCCCGGCTACGACGCCTCCAGCCACACCTGCGCCGTGCCGTCCGGGTCGTAGTGTACCCGCACCACCCACGGCTGGCAGCAGACCGGGCAGTCCTCGACGTACTCCTGATTGGAACCGCTGCCGGGGTCCAGCGCAACGACGCAGGGCTCGCCGCAGTGGGGGCAGGTGACCTCGGCCTCGAGGTCCGCCACGCCGTCGCCGAGCGGGAATTCGTCGTCCAGGGGGTCGGGAAGAGACACCATGTCTCCTGACACCCCGGCACTCTCCTCCGGTTCCCTTGCCGCGGTCCCCATCGGTCGCGACCTTAGGGGCGCCAGTCCAACCCCGGGGCCCCCCTCATGCTGCACAGCCGTATCGCCGGAACCGGATTCCACGTTCCGGACCGTGTCGTGACCAACGACGACTTCACGAAGCTCATGGACACCACGGACGAGTGGATCCGCACCCGCACCGGTATCCAGGAGCGCCGCTGGGTCACGGAAGGCGAGACCGGCGCCGGGCTGGCGCACCGCGCGGCCGAGCGGGCCCTGGAGATGGCAGGGATGCGGCCGACGGATCTCGATGCCATCATCTTCGCGACCTCGACCCCCGATCACTTCATTCCGGGGGGCGGAGTGTTTC
Organism: Gemmatimonadales bacterium; assembly: GCA_036555275.1. Taxonomy (GTDB): domain Bacteria; phylum Gemmatimonadota; class Gemmatimonadetes; order Gemmatimonadales; family GWC2-71-9; genus JADJOM01. The sequence continues at coordinate 16,714 of DATBLR010000003.1, forward strand.
TGCAACGACTCATGGGCCTCGCGACCATCCCGGCGCTCGATATTCGGCAGGCGTGCAGTGGCTTCGTGTACGGCCTGTCTCTGGCGGATGCCTGGATCGGGAGCGGGCAGTACCGCCGAATCCTCCTGGTGGGCGCCGAGATCCAGTCTACCGGCATGGACGTCTCCACCGCCGGCCGGCATACGGCGGTGATCTTCGCCGACGGCGCCGGCGCGGTGGTTCTGGTCCCGGAATCAGACGCCGAGCGGGGGCTGCTCGCTTTCGATCTCCAGTCGGAAGGGGAATACGCAGAGATGCTGTGGGTCGACACGCCCGGCTCGATGTACCATCCTCGCATCAGCCGGGAGCATCTCGAGGCGGGTCGACATTTTCTGACGATGGACGGCAAGGAGGTGTTCCGACACGCCGTGACGCGCATGCCGGAGTCGGTGCGCAAGGTACTCGCCACGGTCGGCGCGGAGCCCCGCGATCTGGCCCTGCTGCTCCCCCACCAGGCCAATCTGCGCATTTCGGAGGCGGTGCAGAAGCAGTTGGAGCTGAGAGACGACCAGGTCTACAACAACATCCAGCGATACGGGAATACCACCGCGGCGACTATTCCCATCCTGCTCGACGAGTGCGTCCGCTCGGGCCGGGTGAAGTCCGGCGATCTGCTGGTGATGACCGCATTCGGCGCAGGATTCTCCTGGGGCAGCGCGGCTTGTCGCTGGTGAGGCGGCGCCCGGCGCCCCAGGTCATTCGCGATGCCGCGTCCGATCCGGAAACTCACCCCGGAGAACCGCGATGCCGTCCACGGCCACCTTGAGGCCCGGCAATGGCAATGACGATACCGGTACCAGCGTCAGGGCAGGTGGATGCGTGCGCGAGAGGAGTGTGTCCACCACTCCGGTAATTTCCGCGATATCGTCCGGGGAAGTCTGGGTGTAGAAGAAGGTGAGTTTCACCACGTCGCCCGCTACGCCTCGGGCCGCCTGCACGATCGAGATGAGATTGGTGACCGCCTGGGTGGTCTGCTCGCGCAGCGTTTCCCCGGCCGGATGCCCGGGTGCATCGAACCCCACCTGCCCCGCCACGTACACGGTGAACCCGACCTTCAGCGCCGAACTGTACCCGGCGAGCTGGGGCACCGCCGGGACCCGAATGGCTTGCGGCTCCCGCAGCTCGGGAACCGCGCGGCCGGGACCTCCAAACTCGCCTCCGCCCCTCCCCCCGGGAGCCATGCAGGCGACGAGTGCCACTACCGCCAGCGGGCCGGAGAGTCTCGCGGCGCGTGCGGCGAGCGGGCCGGCCCCAGCCTTCAAATCGGCTCCAATCCTCAAGCGGAGAGTCGAGACCGACGAGCCAGGTTGTGGCGGCGCTGGTGACATGGCGGGCCCCTGAGGAAGGACATGACGGAGACTCGGCGATCAGTTAAGACGTTGCCCGCGGTGGGAGGTCGTACACGACCGAAATCGAGGCCTTCTCGAGGGGTGGCCGGGCCAAGAACATCGGATTCGGTCGCCCTGTTTGCGCGTCCGGGCGCCGGCAGCGAGCTTGAATCCTGCATGGGTCCCGTTCCGTACTGCAACGGGCAGCAGGTACGATGGATCGACCCACATCCCAGAGGTACCGATGTCTGGCTGGCTCTCGCTCGCAATCACCGCTGCCCTGGCGGTCTTCGGTTTCACCCTGGCTCGGAATTTCGTCCGGCGCCGGCTGCGGTTCGTAGACAGCGTTCGCTCTCCGGCGGCGCCGTGGATTGCCGGGCTGGGGGCCGCGCTGGTCGCCTGGCCCGCGGCAGCACTCCCACTGATCACCACGACCACGACCACACTCTTCGGCATCGCGACCGGACTGGGGACGGCGAGCGGCGTGAAGGCGCTGAAGCGCGGGGAGTAGGGGCCGGATGTATCCGGTCCCTACTCCCCGCGCTATTTTTGTCGCATGCCATCCATCACCTGTGCCCGCTGCGGCATGACCCGCGACCAGCTGCCCTTCCGTCCTTTCCAGAACGAGTTGGGGCTCCGAGTCTTTACGCAGATCTGCCATGTCTGCTGGGGTGACTGGCTCAAGACCCAGCAGCAACTGATCAATCACTACGGCCTGAACGTCCGCGAGCAGCAGGCCAAGGATTTCCTGTTCAAGCAGATGGAGCAGTTCCTCTTCCCCGCCTCTCCGCCGACCGCTGAGTCTCCCCAACCAGGCGCCGGCACGGGGTGAACTGCCGTCCCCCGCGCCGGGAGCTCAGAACGCGAATCCGAGCCGGAAGTCGGCGTCGATCGCCGATCCGCTTGGCCACAGATCTTCGGTCATGCCGAATCGGAACTCCCGGCCGCTCCGGGAGCGAATGATCCACCCAAAATCGATGGTGAAGTCTCCGCGATCGAGCTGGCCGGCCCCGGCGTTCTGGTAGTACGGGCTGTGCAGATAGAGGTTGGCGAAGCTCCACAGGCCGCCGGTGGTCCGCCACCGGAAGCCGGAGGTCCCCAGCAGGAAGGCATCGCGCTGCACCGCGCGCAGCGGACCGTGTTTCGGGGTGAAGCCAGCATTGAGCGACCCCTCGTACACCAGGCGGGGGGTGATGGACGCCCGGAAGGTATTGAGCAGACTCACCGAGACGGTCTCCCGGGCGTAGCCGTCGCCGGCGGTGCTGGTAGGGAGAGTCAGGGATAGGACCGACTGGGCCTGGTTGCTGTAGCGGTGCCCTGCGCCCAACCGCAGATCGCCCAGAAAGGCCGAGTGCCGTGCGAACCGGACCCGCCGGCCGCCGGGGAAGACGTACTCGAAGGCGTAGGAGTTCCGCGAGCGGTCCTCCCGCTCCGGAATACGGATGCCGAAGAGGCCGTGGTACCAGTTCAGGAACCCGTCGAGAAATCCGTTGTAGCTTCCGCCCAGATAGGTTTCCGCCGTCAGGAAGTGCCGCCGCCCGAGATCGTGGCTGGCACTGAGGTTGAGACGCAGGACCTCGGCGTCGAGCAGGTACACCGTGTCCGCGAGCGACACGCCGAAATTCAGCTCCACCATGCTGGCATAGTCGGCTCCGATCGCGACCCGCCACCCCGGCGCCGGCGGCACGAACGGCTGATAGTAGAGACCGCTCCGGGCTTCGGCCACCGGATTGCTCGGGTGCAGGAGTGGAAGGGACTGGGCGGCCAGGCGGCCAGGCGGACCGGCGGACAGGACGAGGAGAAGGAGGGCGGCGAGAGACCGGGCGGACAGGCGGACCGGCGGACCGGCGGACAGTGCGATGCCGAGAGGAGATGGCGTCATCGTCGCGCCCGGGGGGTCCGCCCACTGGTCTGCCCGTCCGCCGGTCCGCCGGTCCGCCCCCTCACGCATCCCCAAGCGACCTCCACAGGTACCACGCTGCCTGGGTCCGCACGGGACGGAACCGCTCTCCCAGTCTCTCCAGTGTCCGGCGGGAGCGAGCGCCATAGAGAGTCGCGGCAGCACGCTGGATTCCCCCGTCACCGACAGGCCACACATCCGGCCGGTGCAGGCAGAAGATCAGAAACATCTCCGCCGTCCAGACACCGATGCCCTTCACCTGAATCAGCCGCTCGACGATCGCTTCATCGCTCAACCCGGAGAGGCCGCGAAGCCCGCCTGCACGCGCGAAGCGGGCGAGCTCCCGCACGTAGACCGCCTTCGCACGCGAGAGGCCTGCCCGCCTGAGGCGCCTGGGATCGGTCTCCGCCAGTGCTCCCGGCAGAATGGGCACCAGGGCGCGGAGCCGCGCCATGATGCTCGCCGCAGCCAGCCCGGAGATTTGCTGGGAGACGATGGCGTCGACCAGCGATGGAAAGGGCCGTTGCCGCTCAAATCGTGGAGGAGCGTGCCTGGCGACGAGGTCGGCCATGATCGGGCAGGAAAGCAGGACGGAGTGCACGGCGGCGTGAAGGAGGGCTCGGGAAAAGGAGTCAGGGGGCAGGCGTCAGGCGTCAGGGCGCGTGGCTCAGGGAATTTAACCCTCCCCCGTCTGACTTTGCTGGTTCAGCCTTGCTCGCTTCTACGTCGTGGCCTTCGGCTCTCTGTCGCCTGTCGCCTGTCGCCTGTCGGCCGCCCCTGCCGCCTGCCCCCCTGCCATCCTTGACAGCCCCCACCCATACACGGTAGCGTATGTCCATGCAGACAGTCCAGCGATTCGGCTTCTTCTTTACCAAGCCCGGTGGCGCGTCGCCGTCCGGTCGGGAGAAGCGCTGAGCGCACCTGACACAACCGGACAGACTGACGCCCCGCCGGATTCCCGGCGGGGCGTTTTGTTTTCTCTTTTTGGAGCGGCACATGCGAGTGGCAATTCAGGGAACCCGGGGTTCCTATAGCGAGGCCGCCGCCCGGCAACAGTGGCCTGACCTGGAAACCGTCGCCTGCCGGGAGGTCACCGATGTCGTCGCCGCGGTTCGGGCAGGACAGGCAGACGCCGGATGTCTGGCGATCGAGAACACGCTGGTCGGGTCGGTCACGCCTACCTACGACCTACTGCAGCATGCCTTCGGCGAGGGCGACCTGCACCTCAGCCGGGAAGTGTTTCTGCCGGTGCATCACAGTATCATGGGGCTTCCCGGGGCGACGATCGAGCAGATCATCCGGGTCCTCTCCCATCCGGTAGCTCTGGGGCAGTGCCGGGTCTGGCTCGGTCGGCACCTGCCCAACGCCACCCTCGTCAACGCGTGGGATACGGCCGGCAGCGCCGAGATCGTCGCCCGCGAGAGCGACCCGGCCCAGGCGGCCATCTGCGCCCGCCCGGCCGCAGAGGTGTACGGCCTCAGCGTGTTCGATGAGCGTATCGAGGATGATCCGACCAATCAGACCAGGTTTCTCACCTTCACCAGTCAGCCCTCCAGGGAATGGGATGCCGCGGTCCCGCAAAAAACCTCCCTCATTGTCTGGACCGACCATCGGCCGGGCATGCTGGCCGCGGTGCTGCAGGCGTTTGCCGCCCGCGGCGTGAATCTCACCAGCCTGCAGTCCCGTCCCGAGCGAGCGGCGCCGTGGACCTATCGGTTCTACGTGGACGTGGAGGGTGGGCGGGGAGAGCCGCGGCTGGCGGAGGCGCTCGAGTCGATCGAGGCGCTCGCATCGCGCATCGTGGTGCTGGGCAGCTACGCGGCCTGGCAGGGGGAGGGAGCGGTCATCGGCCCGGTTCCCCCGCGCCCGCCCCACCTGCGGACCAAGCCGGACCTGCCGATGTTCGACCGGCTGCAGCACCCGGAGGGCACCGTGGTGCGGGTGGGCCAGGTGGAGATCGGGGGACCGCGCCCGGTCTTGATCGCCGGCCCCTGTTCCGTCGAAAGCGAGGCGATGATCCTCCAGACGGCAGAGGGAGTCGCCACGGCCGGGGCGGATATGCTACGCGGAGGGGCCTTCAAGCCCCGGACCTCACCCTACGATTTCCAGGGACTGGGGGTGAAGGCCCTCAAGTACCTCGCGGAGGCGCGAGAACGCACCGGCCTCCCGATTGTCACCGAGGTGATGAGCTGGGAAGAAGTACCCCTAGTGGCCCGGTATGCCGACATGCTGCAGATTGGCGCGAGAAACATGCAGAATTTTGCCCTGCTCCGGGCCGCCGGCCGGAGCGGCAAGCCGATCCTGCTCAAGCGCGGGGGGGGCGCTACGATCGAAGAATGGTTGCACGCCGCCGAGTACGTCCTGTCCTACGGCAACCCGAACGTGGTGCTGTGCGAGCGGGGCATCCGGACGTTCGAACGGGCCACCCGGCACACCTTGGACCTGAACGCGGTGGCCCTAGTGCGGGAGCGGACCCACCTCCCGGTCGTGGTAGACCCGAGCCACGCCGCGGGGTCCCGGAGCATCGTGCCCCCGCTCAGCCTGGCGGGGCTCGCGGCCGGCGCCCAGGGAGTCATCATCGAAGTGCATCCGGACCCCGACCGGGCCATGAGTGACGGGGCGCAGAGCCTCGACCTTCCGGGATTCGCCAAGCTGGCGGCTCAAATCCGCGCAGCGGAGGAAGTGTCGGCGCGATGAAGCCCGCCCCGCATCTTCTGGTCTTCGACGGGTTCGCGGACTGGGAGCCGTCGTACGCCGTGGCGGAACTGCGGCGTTCCGGGGGGCACCAGCTCATCACGATCGGGTACTCCGGGGAGCCGGTCGTCTCGATGGGCGGCCTCTGCGTGCTGCCCGACTTCGATCTCGCCGAGGTCGATTTCGAGCACGTCCGGATGCTGATCCTCCCCGGGGGCGATCGCTGGGAGCGAGAGCCGCTCGACGAAACCCTCCTGGGACTGCTGCACAAGCTCATGGCGGCGCGGACCCCGATCGCGGCGATCTGCGGCGCCACGCTCGGCGTCGTCCGGGCCGGCCTGCACCAGGGCCGGAAGCACACCAGCAACGGCCTCGCGTATCTCAAAGAGCACGTCCCCGACTACACCGCCGAGGGCGATTACGTCAACGCGCTCGCGGTTCGGGACCGGGGGCTGATCACGGCAAGCGGTCTGGGGGCGGTGGAGTTTGCGCGGGAGATCTTCGCGGAGCTGGGAGTGTTTTCCGCCGAAGACCGGGAGAAGTGGTATGGGCTGTTCAAGCGGGGGGAGTAGCGGGGGACGGAGAAACGGGAACGCGGAACGGGGAACGGAGAATGGGGAACGGCAGCAGGAATGTGAGTTTGTGACTTCGCCTTCATGGAGCATCGGACCCCCTTGCGGCACTGCCGGTCCGGCCCGATGCTCCTCCGCATGACCACATCTCATCCGGGCGACGCGGCGCAGCACCTGCGCACAGAGGACACGGAGTACCCGCTGACCGCCTGGTTTCTCGGACCCAGGGCCGAGAACGCGGCCGTCTGGACCGAACTCCTGGACCACATCTTCCAGGATTACGTGCATTGGCGGCGGAACTACTTCCCAGCCGACCCGTGGATCGTCGGCCGGCTTCGGCGCCGAAGCGCCGAGCACGAATCCTGGCTCGACCTCCTGACGGGCCACCTGGACGCCATCCTGAGCGAGCTGAAGTTCCACTTTCCACTCCACTCGCCGCGGTACAACGCCCACATGGTCTCGGAGCAGAGCCTCCCCGCCGTCCTGGGGTACTTCGCGGGCCTGCTCTACAATCCCAACAATGTCTCCGGTGAATCCGCCCCTATCACTCTGGCCCTCGAGCTCGAGGTCGGACGGATGATCGCCGGCATGCTGGGCTACGACCCCCGGAAGTCGTGGGCGCATATCTGCTCCGGCGGCACCCTGGCGACGCTGGAGGCGCTGTGGGTCGCGCGGGGCGCTCAGTTCGCCCCGCTGGTAGCCCGGGAGTACTGCCGGACCGAGGGGCTCGGCTTCCGGATCCGGCTGCCCAACGGGAGCGAGGCGGTGCTCCGGGAGCTGGATGACCGCACGCTGGCGGGGCTCCGGCCCCACGAATCGACCACAGTTCTGCGCTCGCTGGCCTATCACCTGGAGACCGAGCGCCAGCTCACTACATCCGAGGCCCTCGAGGCCGTCAACACCGCCCTGGCCGGGAGCCCATTCAACGTCGCCCTCCGCGGGCTGGGCCCCATTCTCGCCACCACGGGCCTCCGCCCGGTGGTGCTCGCCTCCGCCGCGGCGCATTACTCGATCCCGAAGGCCTGCAACGTACTGGGGTATGGCGAGGAGGCGGCTCGACTGATTCCGGTCAATGACCGGTTCCAGATGGATGTCGAGGCCCTCCGGGAAGCGATCACGGGCCTGGCACCCGAGGAGTATGTCGCGGCGGTCATCGGCATCGTGGGGACGACCGAGGAGGGCGCCGTCGATCCGATCCATCGGATCCGCTCTCTGCGCGAGCAACTCGAGCGAGAACGGAATCGCTCGTTCTGGATTCACGTGGATGCGGCCTGGGGCGGATACCTCCGGACGCTGTTCAACGGCCTTGCGGTGCATCAGGTCCCGCCCGGCGCCGGCCTCGACCAGGTCGCCGACGAGTACATCCGCGCGCTGGATCTCCACGAGCGGTTCGAGCTGGACGTCGGACTCGATGCGCCCGACGTTCGCACGCTGGAGGTGCGCTGGGATGACCGGGATACCTACGGCGCGCTGCTGGCCCTGGCAGACGGCGACTCCACGACGGTGGACCCGCACAAGATGGGCTACGTGCCCTACCCGGCAGGCGTGGTGGCGTTCCGGGACGGCAGTGTCACCGAGCTGGTGACCCAGCGCGCCCAGTATCTGTCGGAGGACCGCTCCGGAGTCGGCTCATTCGGGGGAGCCGAGCCGGTCACGGCCTTCGGGCCGCACATTCTCGAGGGGTCGAAACCGGGGGCGGCGGCCCTCGCCTGCTGGCTGGCGCATCGTACCATCCCGCTCACCTCGGAAGGGCACGGGAAGGTCGTCCGGGTCACGCTGCTCAGCGCCCGGCGACTGGCACGGCTGCTGACCTACCATCGCCACCTGTTTCCCAGGCTGGAGCGGGAGCGGAGCCCGGACCCACCTTCACCGGCGCCATTCACCTTCTTCCCCATCGCCGAGCCGGAGACCAACCTGGTCTGCTTCGTGACCCGGCCGATGGTCTGGGCGGAAGGCACGATGCAGACCGCGGCGATCCCGCTCAGCCGGATCAACCGGCTCAATGAGCACGTCTTCAGCGCGGCCAGCATCCCCGGCTCCCGGTCGCATCATCAGTTATCGGCGGCGCAGCCGTTCTTCATTTCCCGGACCCGCTTCGAGGACGCCCAGTACCGGGCCGGGACCGTCCGGGGCCTGCTGGAACGGCTGGCGGTTTCGGAACAGGAGTATCGGAAGGAAGGGCTCTTCGTGCTGCGGTCCACGGTGATGAACCCGTGGCACAGCGAGGCCCAGCAGGCGGGGATCGATTATCTCTACGAATTCGTGCGGTTCCTGCACCGGGTGACGGCGGAGACGCTGCTCGGCGAGCGGTGAGATCAGGGGGAGGGGCCGCATGCCTGCGGCCACGACCCCAGGCTCACCGTTCCTCCAGACTCCCGGTTACTGTCTGGCGCTTCTTCATCCGCATGATCCGCAACTTGAACGGCTCACCCGACTCATAGCTTCTCAAAATCCGCAGCAGATGACCGGGGCTCGCTGGTACCCTGCCGTCGACATCGAGGACGACATCGCCGGCCTTGAGACCGAGCCGCCCGCCCTCCGGTACACTGATGACCAGGATGCCCTCACGGGCGCCGAAGTAGCGGCCAAGGTCCGGATTGAGTGGCGCCAGCTCCAGGTCTTCGAGCGGGGTCCCCAGCAGGAACATCGGGAGTGGCCGCATACGTACATGTCCCATCATCCGTAAGCTGTCGCCCGCCAGGGCTACGCTGTCACGTGGGATCCGGAATACCCGGCGACCGCCGGGTGGATGGACGAGGCCGTCTGCGCTGTCTACCATCCGGAATTCGAAGCCGCCCTCGGGAATGTTCCAGGCCATAAAGGGCTCATCCGCCGCAATGATGCTGACGTTCCGGCGGTCGGCGCCGCGGCGGTATTCGATCGCCACGGTGTCGCCGGGGTTGAGCCCCGCCGCCAGGAGCGTGAGGGCCACGCCGGGCGCGGACTGGTCCCGTCCCCGGCGCACATTGCTGCCCGCCAGCGGCGTACCATTGAACCGGGTGATGATGTCGCCAGAACGGAGGCCGGCCCGGGCGGCCGGGCCATTCGGGGTGACTCCCTGCACCAGGGCGCCAATGCTGTCGTTCTCGCCCGCCCGCATGTCGAAGAAGATGCCCAGACGGGCCCGACGGGTGGTGAGGATCTGGATCCGTCCCTCCGGGCGACCCGCCCCCGGCGGCACCACCCGCTCCAGCCGGATCATCTCGGTCTCCGAGTCGGGGCGGGGCGGGCCGGGCTCCTGCGCGCCAAGCGACGGAGCCAGGAGGAAGGGCCCCAGGATCAGGAATGTGGTCCCGCGCATCCTAGAAACCGACCCGCCTCGCCTGGGTAAGGTGGACGTCGACCAGGGCGTCCAGCAGGCCGACCCGGCGCCGCCACAGCGCCAGCAGCTGCTGGTCGCGCTCCCGTTCGTCCGCGAGCTGGGTGACCTCCAGCTGCTGATCCACCTGCGCGATCCGGTCCTCCAGCTCGCCGGCGACCAGCGCGGTCGCCCCGTCGGTGACCCTGGCGTCCGGGTTATAGGACTGGATGAGCTGTTCCAGCTGGGTCGAACGAGCCATCACCGAGTCCAGTGCCACCCCGGCCGTTCCATGGCGCCGGTCACCGAGCCGAGTCATCACGACCAGAGCGACTCCGGCGGCGAGGGCGGCGCCCAGCGTCGCGGCCCAGCGTACCCGCCGCCGGTGCACTTCCGCCCCGAGCCGCCGGCTCAGCTCGGGCCAGTGGCTGCGCGCGGGGCGGAGCGAAGGCAGAGCGCGGAGTCGCGCCGACCGCTGGTCCAGTCGAGCCGCCTCCGCCTGACAGACTGCGCAGCCAGCCAGATGCTCCCGCGCTGCCGCCAGACCCGGCTCTAGTCCGGGCTCACGCAACTCCAGCAGCTGATCGAGGGAGAGGTGGCTCATATCCCGGGAGCCTCCTCCCCGAGCCAGCGGCGCAGACGGACGTGGGCCCGGGCCAGCTGCGACTTCGAGAAACTGACCGTCTTGCCCATCATCCCGGCGATTTCCTCATGGGTATATCCCTCGACGTCGTGCAGCCAGACCACCGCCCGGCTGGCCTCGGGCAACCGCTCCAGCGCCGCTTCCAGGTCCATCCGGAGCCCACCGTCCTGCCGGCTGGTCACGGGCCGATGGAACTCTTCGTCCAGCTCGTCGGCATCGCGGTACTTGTTGCGCCGGAGCCGCATCAGCGCCTTGCTCGCAGCTATGGTCCGCACCCAGCCCCAGAGACTGCCGTCGCCGCGGTACTGCTGGATGCTCTTGCACACTTCGAAGAAGGTCTCCTGCAGCACATCCTCCGCATCCTCGACCGTGCGGCAGATGCGGCGGGCGAGATTGTACACCGGGACTTCGTAGGCCCGGTACACGTGCTCGAGCGCGTCCAGATCACCCGCGCGGGCGCGGGCCAGGACGGCGTCAGCTTCGTTCAGCACGAGAGTCTCGGCCATGCAGGGGAAAGATGCGGAAGGCCGGGGCAGAGTTGCAGTATGGTGAGCTGGGCGCTGCGGCGCAGAGGCCGGTCGGAGCGACCTAAGTACGTGTCGAGATTATACTTAGGTCGCGCCGACCGAGCCCTATTGGGTCATGGTGCTGGCCGTGGCCTAATCGCGCTCGTGGCCGCGGTCGTGGTCGTGGAAGCCGCAATTGGCGCCGCGCAGGACGTTGAGCCGCCCCGCTCCAAAGATCCGGAACGGGCCCACGCGATTCGCGCCGTTCTCCAGGCACTGCTCGATGCGATCAGGCGAGCTCCCGCCTCCCAAGGCCGATTCGATGACCGCGGCGGCCCCTGAGACGTGAGGGGCGGATGCGCTGGTGCCCGCCTCGATCAGGTAGTCCCCCAGCTCGCAGTCGAATCCTTGTATTTCCGGGATGGCGTACTGGCTGCAGGTGGTGAGCACCAGATCGAAATCATAGAAAGGGGCGGTCGGGTCCGGGTCGAAGTTGCCTCCCGGGGCGACCAAGTCGATCCCGCTGCGTCCCCCGAAATTCGAGTACCACGCCAGCTGATCGAAATCGATCTGCAGGACCGGTCCCGTCGCTCCCACACTCACCACGTGGTTGAGCTGAGCCGGGATCGAGAGGAACCGCCGGGGGTCGTGGTCCAGATCGATTCCCTCGTTCCCGGCGGCGGCCACGATCACCGCGCCCTTGCGATTCGCAAAGTTGAGGACGTGCTGGAGAATCCCAACGAGTTCGCGCGCGCCCGGCTCGCGGAGATCGATATAAGCGCCGAGGCTCATGTTGATGACGTCGGCGTGCGCGACGGCCGCGGCCCAGATGATGGCGTCAAAGATGTCGCCGAAGGACCCCGAGCCGGAATCGCCAAGCACCTTGGCCGAACAGAGCCTCACATCGGGCGCGACTGAAGCTATGACGATGCCATTCGAGGAGACCAGGCCGGCCGTGCCCGTGCCGTGGCCGTTGTAGTCCAGCGGATCCGCGTTGCCGGCAAACGTCGTATCGGTCGAAAACGACACGGCCAGATCGATCTTACCGGCGAGATCGGGATGCTCGGGATCGATCCCGCTGTCGAGCACGCAGACCAGTTCTCCACGGCCGCCGGGGGTCCGGCTCCAAGCCCGATCGGCGGCAATTTGAGTGATGTTCCATTGCAGCGGAAAAGCGAGGGCCGTGCTCTGATCCGTGCCCGGCACTCGCACATGGTGCCCCCCCGATGGATAGAGCTGGGAGCGCTGGGTGCCCGGCGCGGGAATCCACTGGAGCTTCGCGTCCGCGACGACGGTGGCAACCTCGGGCCGCGCGGCGAGCGCCTGCGCATCGGCAACCGACAGACCCTCGACCGTCATCAGATTGACTTCGGGATGCTCACGGGTGATACGCGCCCCGGCGCCGAGGGAGAAGGTTCGCGGCCCCGACGGGAGAGCCTGACGGAACTCCACCAGATAGCGGCCGTTCGGCGAGAGGGTTGCGGGTGTCGCGGACACCGACGAGGTGGTCGTCGGTGAGGACGGCTGCTCTGAACAGGCCGCGACGAGCCCAGTCAGCGCGAACAACAGCGCGGCCAGGCGGCGTGCTGGGCGGTGCATGGGGGACCTCGAGGATTGTCCGGTGAGGATACAGAGACGGGTCAAGTATGGGCGTCCCGGCTTCCCCGTCAAGACACCCCTGTGGCGCTTCCGCTTCGCTAGATTTGGAACATGTTGAGCGATAACAACACTCCAGCGCCACACAATTGGCTTCACCATCTTGAGGACGAGGCGGATGCCGCGTTCCTGTACCGGACCCTCGCTACCCTCGAATCTGACCCGAAGCGCGCAGAGCTCTACGCTCGCCTGGCCGGAGTAGAGGATCGCCACGTGGCGATGTGGGAGCAGCTCCTGCGTGACCACCATCACCCCGTTCCGAAGTTCTCACCTACGCTTCGCGCCCGTGGCATGGCCTGGCTGGCCCGTCGATTCGGCCCCGGCTTTCTCGCGCCGATGCTGCTCGAAGAGGAGGGCCGGGAGGTCAAGGGCTACCTCGGGATGTACCGTGAGGCTCCCAATGGCGCAGCCGGGGCCACGGCCCTCACGCTCGCCAAGGAGTCCGCCGAGCACGCGGAGTCGCTGGCTGGCCTCGTGGGGTCCCCGGGTGAGCCATGGCACAAGACCGGGGCGGGTGGGATGCTCCGGAACCTGGTCTACGGTTTCAACGACGGTCTGACCGCCAACTTCGGGCTGGTCGCCGGCATGCTGGGCGCGCAGGGGGAACTCGGCCTATCGAGCCACACGGTGATCGTGGCCGGCATCGCCGGCATGGTGGCGGACGCGCTCTCCATGGGCTCGTCGGGATATCTCGCGGCCAAGAGCGAGCGCGAGGTGCATGAGCACGAGATCGCGATGGAGCGGGAGGAGATCCGGCTCATGCCGGACCTGGAGCGGGAGGAGCTGGCGCTGCTGTACCAGGCCAAGGGGCTGCCTGAAGTCCAGGCGCGGGAACTGGCAGGCCAGGTGATGCAGAACCCGGAACGGGCGCTTCAGGAAAAGGTGCGCGAGGAGCTGGGCATCGGCGAGGGCGGCGCCTCCCCCTTGCGCGAGGGGTGGATCACCGGCACAGCCACGGCGGTCGGCGCCCTGATTCCGGTGGCCCCGTTCCTGTTCATCTCCGGAGAGTGGGCGATCTGGACCAGCTTCGCCATTTCGATGCTGGCGCACTTCGCAGTCGGAGCGGCACGCAGCTTCTTCACCGGCCGCAGCGTGTTCCGGAGCGGACTGGACATGTTCCTCGTGGGGCTCGGCGTTGCCGCGGTAGGCTACTTCGTCGGCGAATGGATTACGCGGTGGCTCTGAGGGCGCGACCGTCCGCCCGACCACTCACCCCACCACGAAGTTGATCAGCCGGTTGGGGACGTAGATCACCTTCCTTACCTGCTTGCCGTCCACGAACTTGTGCACCGCCGGATCGGCCAGCGCCACGGCGGCAGCCTGCTCCTCCGGTGCGTCCCGGGGGACCGAGACCCGGGACCGGGTTTTCCCGTTCACCTGCACCGGCAGTTCCACGGACCGGGAAACGACCAGCGCCTCGTCCCATGTGGGCCAGCGCGCGTCGAAGACCGAGTCGGTATGACCGAGCCGCTCCCAGCACTCCTCCGCGAAGTGGGGGGCGAAGGGGGCGAGCATGATGACCAGGTCGGACACGATCTCCTGGCTCCGGCAGCCGGACTCCTTCAGGTGATTCACCAGCTCCATCAGCGCGGCGATCGCGGTGTTGTAGTGCAGGGCCTCGATGTCGCCGGCGCACTTCTTCTTGGTGGCGTGCCATCGAATAAGCAGCTCCGCGGAGATCTCCCCGCCGGGCTCCGCGTCGCCCACCAGCGCCCAGACCCGGTCGAGAAACCGCCGGGGACCGCTGATTCCCGCGTCGCGGAAATCGCCCCCATCCTCGAGCGGCCCCAGGAACATCAGGTACATCCGGAAGGCGTCGGCGCCCCACTGCGCGATGTACTGGTCGGGGATGACCACGTTCCCCCGCGACTTGGACATCTTCGCGCCGTCCTTCACGATCAGCCCGTGGGCGCGGAACCGGGTGAACGGTTCCTCGAAGGCGATGTGCCCGAGATCCTTGAGCGCCATGGCCAGGAAGCGAGAGTACAGCAGGTGCAACACCGCGTGCTCGTTGCCGCCGATGTAGGTCGTGACGGGAAGCCAGGTCCGGGTCCGGGCCGGGTCGAAGGGCCGGTCGTTGAACTCGGTGCTGGGGTAGCGCAGGTAATACCACCCTGAGTCGAGGAAGGTGTCGGAGACATCGGTCTCTCGACGGGAGCGGCGTCCGCAGCCGGGGCAATCCACGAAGTACCACTCCTCGTGCCGGGCCAGCGGAGAGACGCCCGAATCGTCGGGACGGAAGTCCTCGATTTCGGGGAGCAGCACCGGCAGGTCCTTTTCCGGAACCGGCATCGGACCGCAGCTGTCGCAGTAAATGATCGGAATGGGCGGACCCCAGTACCGCTGCCGGGAGATGCACCAGTCGTGGATGCGGTACTGCACCACCGCCTTCCCCCGCCCCTGGCGGGCCAGCTCCCCGGTGATGGCCTTGATCGCCGCCTCGGCGGGCATGCCGTCGAAGCGACCCGAGTTGACGAGCACCATGCCACCGGTGTCGGTGAGGGCCTCGGTGAGCGCACCCGGGGACGGCCGCGCCACCTCGGCCGCCGGAGCCAGCACCTGGATGATCTCCAGCTGGTGCTGCCGGGCGAATTCGAAGTCGCGCTCGTCGTGCGCCGGAACCGCCATGATCGCACCGGTGCCGTATTCCATCAGCACGTAGTCGGCGACCCACACGGGCACCGCCCGCCCCGTTGCCGGGTTGATGGCCATCCCGCCGGTGAAGACCCCGCTCTTGTCCCGCTCCACCACCTTGCGCGACACCAGGTCCTTGGCGGCCGCGGCGCGCACATAGGCTTCGACTGCGGCGCGCCGCTCCGGGGTGGTGATGGTCGCCACCAGCGGATGCTCGGGGGCGAGCACCATGAAGGTGGCGCCGAAGAGGGTATCGGGCCGGGTCGTGAATACGCGAATGACCTGTTCCCCGTTCCCCCTTCCCCGTTCCCCCTGGATCGGGAAGTCGATCTCGGCGCCCTCCGACCGTCCCAGCCAGTTCCGCTGCGCGGTTCGGGTGGTATCGGACCAGTCCAGGGTCGCCAGGTTGCCCAGCAGGCGGTCCGCGTAGTCCGTGATCCGGAAGAACCACTGCTCCAGGAACCGTTGCTCGACCTGGGTCCCGCAACGCTCGCAGGCTCCGCCTTCCACCTGCTCGTTGGCGAGAACGGTCTTGCAATTGGGGCACCAGTTGACCGCCGCCTTCTTCCTGTAGGCCTTTCCCGCCCGGTACAGCTGCAGAAAGATCCACTGGGTCCACTTGTAGTAGGCCGGATCGGTGGTGCTGAGCTCGTGGCGCCAGTCGAACATCCCGCCGATCTTTTCAAGCTGCCGGCGGAAATTGGCAATGTTCTGCGGAATCAGCCGCCCCGGATGCTGCCCGATCTTGATCGCGTAGTTCTCGCTGTGAATCCCGAAGGCGTCGAACCCGATCGGCTCGAAGACGTCATAGCCCTGCAGCCGCTTGAAGCGGCCATACACGTCACTGCCGGTGAAGGCGAACATGTTCCCCACATGCAGCCCTTCCGCGGACGGATAAGGGAACATCATGAGGTTGTAGAACGGCCGGGCCGGCCGGTCGAGGTCCGGCTGGTTGGTGCCCCGTTCGGCCCACCGGGCACGCCACTTGGCCTCGACCTGGTCGGGCTGGTATGGTGTCGTCATAGGGCCGGGAAATTTAGGGGGAAAACCCGGGGAACGGGGAAACCTCGGGGAACGGGGAACGGGGAACGGGCTGCACCCTAGCAGCCCGTGTTGCCGCGCCCAGTCGCTCATCTCAGGCGCCGTTCCCCGTTCCCCATTCCCCCATTCCCCAATTCCCCGCCCCATTGCCCCGGCTCCGTCCGCCGCCCTAACTTGGAACCCTCCTTCCACTTAGTGCCATGGCCAACGACCGACGCCGACTGCTCCGCAGGATGTACCTCGCCACCTCCGGGCTGCTGCTCTGCCTCGGGCTGGTCCTGGTCATGATGATCTGGCTGTTCTACGGAAGGGCCCATGGACCGGGCTTCTGGGGCGCCATGGCGGGGGCGGGGGCGGTATACCTGGTCTTGGCCGGGCTGATCGTGGTGTTCGTGGTCAGTTGGACGGTGCGCCACATCATTCGTCCCCTCGGCAACACGGTGGTGGTCGCGAGTCGGGTGGCTCAGGGAGATCTGACCGTTGCGGTGACGTCGACCGGGACCCGGGAGGCCGAAGGGCTCACCGAGGCCGTCGGTGCAATGCTGAAGGAGCTACGACGTCTGGTGGGCGCGATCCGGACCAGCGCTCAGGAGGCGGCGGCGATGGCCCAGCAGATTTCTTCGTCCACCCAGCAGATGAGCGCGTCTACCCAGGAGGTTTCGGGCACCTGCAATGATCTGACCGACCGGGCGACCCGGCAGGCGACCCTGGTCCGCAGCGCCGCGGACGATGCCAGCAAGATTCTGGCAATCGCGGAGGCGCTCGCGGTCAGCGCCGCCGAGGCGGCCACCCGGAACGAGGCGCTGGCCAAGGTGGCCCGGGACCATCGGGATGACCTGCAGGTGAGCACCACCGCGCTGCAGCGCCTCGCAGAGGAAATCGAGCGGGGCGCCGAGGAGGCGGCCGCGCTGGCGGCAGCCTCGGAGGAGATCGAACAGTTCGTGGCCCAGACCCGAGCGATCGCCCGCCAGACTCACATGCTGGCGTTGAATGCCGGCATCGAGGCCGCCCGCGCCGGCGAAGAGGGTCGCGGTTTCGCGGTCGTGGCGGAAGAGGTGCGCAAGCTCGCTGGCCAGGCCGGCAAGGCCGCGTCCCAGACCAGCGAGACCGTCCGGGCGGTGCAGGAGCGGGTCGCCACCGCGCGGGAGCGCCTGATGCGGCTCGCCCAGGGCGGACAGGCGGCTCGCGACACTGCGCATAAGGCGGCGGAAGGCCTGGCCCGGGTGGCCGGCGACGCCCACCAGAGCGATGAGTGGAGCCGCCAGGTGTCGCGCTATTCGGGCGAGGTGCGGGTCCTCATCGAGGGGATCGCCAGCCGGATGCAGGAGGTGTCGAGCGGCACCGAGGACGTCGCGGCCGCCGCCCAGGAGATCGCCGCGAGTGCCCAGGAGCTGTCGGCGTCCACCGAGCAGGTGGCCGGGTCGGCACACGCCCTCTCCGAGGCGGCGCAGGGGCTGTTCGGGCAGGTGGGGAAGTTCCGGGTCGGGTGAGCAAGGACGCGGAACGGCGGGAGTATTGCGGGGGTGGCGGAAACGCCGGACCGCGGAATCAGGAGGTCCCTCCGAAGCGCTCGGCCTTGAGGGCGGCCAGCGTGCGCCTGAAATGTCGGAGCCCGCGGACGTTGGGGTAGAGATCCAGGAGCCGCCGGATCTCCCGCATCGCGCGGCCAGGATCATCCAGCGCATCCTCATACAGCTTTGCCAGCGCCAGCCCGACCCGGATGTCGTCGGCGGGCTTCAATGGGTGCTGCTCGCGGAATTCCTCCAGCTCGATGCGGGCCTGTTCCGGGACATTCAGCGGATGCGCCAGCAGCGCGGCCCGGCGCACCAGGGCCTCGGAATCGCCGCCGGCCGCGTGGTGCGCATAGGTCGCCGCGGCGGCATCCACCTCACCGCGGGCGACCATGGCTTCCACGGCGGAAAAGCTGCGACGATACGGCGCGAGCCCGATGTTCTGCACGACCTGGGTGACGAAGTCGAACAACGGATCCAGCACCCCGTCGAGCACGGCGTGGATCAGGCCGTAGACCGACCACAGCGCTCCCACCAGCAGCAGCGCGTCGTGCGAGATTCCGGCAAGCCAGAGCCCCACGGCGACGACCGTGCCCAGACCGATCAGGATGCCGGCCGCGGTGCGGATGATGTCGAAGGGATCCCAGGTAGACCCGGAATCCCGGGAGCGCGCGAAGAGGGTCATGTGAGAAATCCGGCAGAAGTCTGGGCTGGCGGCCGCGACCCGGCAAGTTGACAGGACCGCCGGGCGGTGCCTAAATCACTCCGGTCACTGCACTTCCACCTTGGTCCGGAGTCCCCAGTGCCCCAACCCGTTACCCGGCGCAAGTTCCTCGGGGCAGCCGGAGCGGCGCTGACCGCCGTGACGCGGCCGCCGACCGACATTTTTTCCGCGGCCCCGGCGGTCATCCTCCGCGGCGCAAGCCGCCCCATGGCCGTCGGCTCGACCAACGCCGAGCGTGCCATCCGGCTGGCCATGCAACTGGTGCAACGGGGCTCGGACACGCTCGATGCCGCGATCGAGGGCGTGAAGATCCAGGAGCTCGACCCGGAAGATGATTCCGTCGGCTACGGGGGGCTACCCAACGAAGAAGGGGTGGTCCAGCTCGATGCGTCGTGCATGCACGGTCCGACCAAACGGGCCGGCGCGGTCGCCGCGCTGGAGAACATCAAGACCCCGAGCGCGGTGGCCCGGCTGGTCCTCCTGTACACCAACCACATCCTCCTGGTCGGCGAGGGAGCCAAGCGTTTTGCACTGTCCTACGGATTCAAGGAGGAGGATCTGCTCACCTCCGCGTCGCGCGAGAAGTGGCTGCGCTGGCGGGCCAACCGCGGGCCCGAGGACGACTGGCTGGACGTGCCCGACTCACAGGAGCTGGCGCCGCGACCGACCGGCACGATCAATCTCAACGTCGTCAACGCCCAGGGGGACATCTCCTCGGTTACCAGCACCAGCGGCCTCGCCTGGAAGATCCCGGGCCGGGTCGGGGATTCCCCGATCGTCGGCGCGGGGCAGTACACCGACAACGAGGTCGGCGCGGCCGGTTCCACCGGCCGCGGGGAGAGCAACATCATGGTGTGCGGCGGATTTCTCACGGTGGAACACATGCGGCGTGGCATGAAGCCGGCGGACGCCGCCCTCGAGACCCTCCGGCGAGTCATGGCCATGACCCCGGCCCGGCTGCTCCAGCCCAACGGCCGACCGCGGTTCTCCCTCAATTTCTACGCGGTGAACAGAAAGGGTGAAGCCGGCGCCGCCTCTCTCTATCCGGGCACCTACGCCGTCTTCGACGGCAAGGATGCGGTGATCAAGGACACGGCCTACCTCTACGAGCGAGCCCAGTAATGCCAACGACCCGTCAGGCTACCCCCCGGGCCCGGCAGGCCCTCGCGATGGCGCTCGCCCTGGCCCTGGGGAACCTCGCCAGCCCGGTTGCGGCGCAGGAGTGGAAGCCAAGCGACGCACCCTGGAGGGACAGCTTCTACCCCTTCTTCCCTTCGCTGGGCAACAACTTCCCGCTGATCGCCCTCCACTTCGAGGAGCGCAAGGCGGCGGACTATTATGCCCGCACGCCGTATGCGGGGCTGTTCTCGGTCGACCTGGGCCATGGGTTTACCGGAGCCAGAATGGCCGTGGCCCGGTTCCGCGCGCCGCTGCTCAAGCGGGACTGGCGGCTGGCCGCCTCACTGGGCACCACCCGGGAAACTCGGTTCGCCTATTTCGGGCTGGGCAACGACACCAAGAACGATCCCAAGCTGGTCACGAAAAGTCAGCCCCACTATTACGAAGCGCGGCGGGCGCGCTATGGCGGCGCCCTCGAGATCACCCGCCACCTCGCGGGACCGCTTTATCTGGCCGGAGCGGGCGCCCTGGAGTACAGCAACCTCAGCGACCTGAGCAAACCGTCGCTGTTTCGCACCCAGAACGGTACCGCGGATATCTCCGACACCGACTTCCGCGGCCGAGTGACCCTGGTACTCGATGCCCGCGACAACGAGTTCAATACCACGCGCGGAGTATTCGCGCAGGGGTCGTTCGGGGGTGGCAGCGGGGGAGACGGCTACACCCGGGTGAGCGCGGATATCCGGGGGTACCTGCCCATCCGGGAGGGAACCGTGTTCGCGGCCCGGGTGGCGGGCTCGTCACTCTCCAGCAAGGCTCCGCTCAACGCCCGCTACGAGGTCCCCGTCTGGGAAGGGGAAACCAGCGTACTGGGCGGCGCCTATTCCCATCGCGGGCTGGCATTCCAGCGCCTGGCGGGACGAGGGGTGCTGTTTGGTAGCGCCGAGCTGCGGCATGATCTCCTGAACCTGGGCGACTTGGGTGGGTTTACCCTGTTCGGGTTCGCAGATGCGGGACGGGTCTTCGAGACGACCGACTTCAAGCTGACCACGACCGACATGAAATACGGAGGGGGTGGCGGGCTGGCGATTCGCCTCCTCCGCTTCACCATCTGGACCTTCAACTTTGCCGGCGGGCCGGACGGGTTCCAGTTCAGCGCGGGGACGGGGTGGTCGTTCTGAGGGGAGAACGGGGAATGGGAGAACGGGGAACGGGACCACCCGTTGAGATCCCGTTCCCCGTTCCCTGTTCCCCTAGCTACGCCGCCTGCTCATGCGCCATGACGCCCAGTACCTCGCGCAGCGTAGTCTCACCCCGGTCCCTGGCATACCAGCGGCGTACTTCCTTGTATCGCTCTTCCTTTGGCATGGTGTCCTTGTGGGCCATCACCCACGCCTGCAATTCCGCCGGCCGGGGACCCCAATGCCCCAGCTCGCGAAACTCCCGGTCCAGGACGATGACGATCGGGATTGATCGGGCACCGCGGGTCAGATAGCGGTTCATCACCTCCGGGTGTTCATCGCGACGGATGATCCGCAGGGAGATACCCGGCACTGACGCGGCCCATTTGGCCAGCACAGGCACGATGTTGACCGCATCACCGCACCAGTCCTCGGCAAGCACCAGCAGGCGGCGTTCGCGACTGGGTGGCGTCAGGGCCCATTCGGGGAGACGTGCAGTTCGATACACTGCGTCCCACAGCCCCCGGTGCTGGGGGGCCGCCCCAGCCACAAAGGCGACGAAATCGAGTCCCTGCTCCCACAGTTCAGCCAATTCCAGCATCAACCTTCCCCCGATCGACCATCCTGTCTCAGAATGTATTCCGGAGACCTTGAAGTTCCCGTGAACACTCTGCAAAGCCGGTACCACCGATAGATTTCCGTCCATGGAGGCCTCACCACCCCGCAGAGACGGCGACGCCACCCGTGGCCGGCTGCTCCGGGCCGCCCTGGAGCTGTATACCACCGACGGCTTCCTCCGAACCACTACCCCCGCCCTGGCCGAGCGGGCCGGCGTGGCGGAGGGGACGATCTATCGCCACTTCAGCAGCAAGGAACATCTGCTCAACGCGGCCCATCGTGAGGCGCACCGCTGGGGGATCGATGTCCTGAATGTGCTCGACGCGGACCGGGTGCGGCACGCACCCGAACGGCTCGCCGTTCTGGGACACCGGATCGTGGACATGGCAGCCCAGGACCCGCCGCTCATCCGGATGCTGCTGTCCGCCGTCCACGAGCCCTTTCTTGACGAACCGAGCCGGGCGATGCAACGGGAGTTTCAGGCAGGTCTGGTCCAGCTGGTGGCGATGGGAAAGTCGGAGGGGCGGGTCCGCTCGGGACCGGCGGAGCTCTGGGCCCAGGTCTGGCTGGCGATCGTGGGTCTTGCCGCGGAACGGGTAGCCGCCGGAGAATGGGCGCCTGACAGCGGTCCCGCCGGACTCACGCTGGAGGCCGCGTGGGATGCGATCGCCTCCCGGTCTCCCTGAGCGCTGCGACGTGGCTCACCGAGTGGGACGGGGTCCGGGGAAAAGCGTGAGGTTGCGCGAATGGGCCAGCGGCCGGGCCCAGCGGAGAACTCGAGTCCTGCCGCCCGCTAGCGGCCGGATCACCCACTCCCCATCCTGAAGATAGGCGACCGTGTCCCCGGACCACCGCGCCGGTGCTTCACCTGTCGCCGTGATCATCTGCTCCGGACCTTCCCGGTATCGGGCACACAGCCCGCGCCCGCTGTCACAAGCCACGACCTCCGCGAGCGGGGGATCCCCGAGCAGGACCGCCAGCGCCGACTCCGCGACCGGGCGTTCCGCTGGAGCGACGCGAGCGAGCCCCAGTTCCGCGGGCGGTGCCAAGGTCACCTCGGTTGTCTGGTTGCGCACGTAGATCCGGCTGCCGTCGCGGGACCAGCCGAGGGCACTCGGCGTGCCGCCGAGCGGCGCCCAACGCTCAGCACCGGTCAGGAGGTTCATCACCACCAGCCGCCGCTTCTCATCCCCGGAGGTGGTGCGCACGAACGCGAGCATGCTGCCGTCGGGCGAAAGAGCGGGCAGCGCCTCGTCCACCCGAGAGAACGTGATCTGGTACGGCGTCCCTCCGGCCGGCCCGGACGCGAACAGATCCCCCAAACCGTCCTCGCCGTCCGCGGCAAACGCGACATAGGGCTCCTGGCCGACCCGCAGCTTGTTGGAGAGGGGCGAGAGGCTTCCCCGGCAGCTGAGGAGGACGAGTAGAAGGGGGAAAGGGGAACGGGGAATGGGCAACCGGATGTACACTACCTGCCCCCGTTCCCCGTTCCCTGTTCCCCGTTCCCCATCGTCTGTAGCAGCCACCATCCGTCCGGGTCCACGACGACCGTGTGGATCTTGGCCTTAGCGACCCTCAGGTTCAGGACTGTCTCTCGCCCCTCCACGTCCACGGGAACGGTCCGGCCGTCCACTGTGACTCGCAGGTTGGGGATCCGGAACAGACCCCATTCCTCGGGCTGGGTCTGCCGCAGGGTCAGCGTCAACCGCTTCCCATAGGCCCGCCACGTCACCTCGAGTCTCGGAAACCCGGGCTGAGTCAGCGCCTGCAGGAAATACCAGGTGAGATCCTGCCCGGCGGCAGCACTCATGGTCTGGCCGAAGTCGGACGAAAGCGCCGTGGAATCGCGGCGGGAGGCGTACCAGTCCCGAATGCCCTTGACGAAGGCGGAGTCCCCCATCAGACCACGGAGGCTGTGGAGAACCCAGGAGCCCTTGGAGTAGTTGTTGCTGTTGAGCATGCCCATCAGATCGGTCGCGGTGGTATCCAGGATGGGTCGGGCGGTGGCCTGCGAGCCAAAGACCGAAGCGGCCTCTTTCTGCATTTCGGCCCGAAAGGCACTGTCCCCGTCGGCATGCCGCAGCCAGAGCGCGGCGAAATAGTCCGCGAACCCTTCGGAAAGCCACAGGTGGTGCCAATCCCGCTCGGTGATGGCATCGCCAAACCACTGGTGGGCGGTCTCATGCGCGACGGTCAGCTCGCTGAGCGAGTGCCGCGCGAAGGCCTTCGCGTCATAGAAGATCGCGGTCGGGTTCTCCATGCCACCGAAGATCGTGGTGGACTCGACGTGGGTGAGGCGTCGATACGGGAACGGACCAATCAGGCCGCTGAAGTAGTCCACCATGTCGCCGGCTCGGCGGAACGGGCCGGTGCCGGCCCAGGAGGAGTCCTCCCGAAACGTCAGCAGGGCCAGGGGGACGCAGCGCACCCGGCAGGTGGCCTGGGCCAGGGTGGTAGTGACCAGCGGCCCCGCACCCACCACGATGCCATAGGGCGGGATAGGCTCGCGCATGGTGAAGTGCCACACCGTGCGCCCGTAGAGCAGGGTATCCACTTTCACGAGGACCCCGTTGGCGATCACGGTGTAACCCGGCGAGGTCTCGATGTGAAAGTCGACGGTGACCTTGTCGCTGGGGTGATCGGGGACCGGAAGCCAGCGATGCAGGCGGTCGGGCCAGTTGTCGGCGAAGATGGTGCGGCGGCCGGCGGAGTCGACCCTGATGATGAGCCCATCCCGCACCTGGCCATGGTAGCGGATGGTGGTCCGGAGCGTGTCGCCGGCCTGCCGGTGGTGCGGAATGTAGACCCCGCCCCCCGGGTTGAGCGCGAAGCTGATACGACCCATGCGCCGCTCGCCCTCGCCATCGGTGAGCACCCGGATCACCCGGAAGGTCGAGTCAAGGGGCACCTCGACGGGATCGCTGGAGCCAAGGACCCAGGTGGTCTGGACCTGACCCAGGATATGCGTCCCGGTGTCGCCGAGCACGAGTATCACATCATGGTGCACCGCATCGTGCCGCGGGTGGATGGTGTCCGCGGTCGCCGCGAGCGGACCCTGGAGCGCGAGGAGAAGGGGCAGCATGCTCAGGCCTCGATGTCGATTGCGAGACGGGCCTCGCGGATCGGTGCCAGGTGCTCAGCAAGCACCCGGCTGTGGACCGGATGGTCGGCATAGCGGCTCACTGCGCCCATGTCGTCCAGCACGACGGTCAGCACGTGGGAATACTCCTTGGCGCTGGGAGCGAGGTTAGGGCCCCAGCGCAGACCGCGGATCTCGGGAATTCGTCCCTGCATCCCCCGCAGGGCCGCCCCGGCCGCCTCGATCTGCTCGGCGGTGGCTCCCGCGACGAACCGAAAACAGACGATGTGGTGGATCATGGGATTGGGGGATTGAGGGATTGGGGGATGGAATGGCTCGTCCCTCAGCTGCCCGGTCCGCGGGCGGCTCCTTCAGGGGCATCACAACGGGGAAGAAGTAGCAAGCCCGGCGCCCCGGCGCTACTCCCCGCGGCCTCCTGACGTCTGCCCGGCGGCACAGGTATTTTTGCCGAACCATGCCAAGTCTCGCCGTCCCGTCCGACCTGCTCAAAGAGCTGTCCCAGCGCTTCACCATCACGCGGGAGCTCGGACGCGGTGGTATGGGACTGGTGTTCCTTGGTCACGACCGCGAGCTGGGCCGTGACGTCGCCATCAAGGTCCTGCCAGGGCCGCTCTCCCGGGAGCTGGGGCCCGACCGTTTCAACCGCGAGATCCGGCTCACGGCGAATCTGGTCCACCCCAACATCGTCCCCCTGTTCAGTTCGGGGCAGGCGGCGGGCCATCTCTATTACGTCATGCCGCTCATCGACGGCGAGACTCTCCGGGTGCGGCTGGATCGGGAAACCCGGCTCCCGATCGCCGAAGTGGTCCGGGTCATCGCCGATCTGGCGGAGGCACTGGCCTACGCCCACACGACCGGTGTCGTGCATCGTGACATCAAGCCGGAGAACGTCTTCTGGTATCGCGAGCGGGCCCTGCTCTCGGATTTCGGGATCGCCTGCGCCACGGCGGCGCTCCCGTCGGCAGAGCGCCTCACCGCGACCGGGATGGTGGTGGGCACGCTGGCCTACCTGAGTCCGGAGCAGGCCGAAGGGCGCCCAACGATCGACGGGCGCGCCGATCTGTACAGCCTGGGGTGCATGGCCTTCGAACTGCTGTCAGGCAAGCCACCCTTCCCCGACCTCAATCCCATCGCGACTCTGGGTGCGCACCTGACCGCCCCCATCCCCGATGTGCGAACCCTGCGAGGGGAGGTACCCGCTGCGCTCGCCGAGCTCATTGCCCAGCTGATGGCCAAGCGGCCGGAAGAACGTCCCGCCAGTGCCGCCTCCCTGGTCGAGGTGCTGAGATCGGTGGAGAGCGGCTCCCGCGCGGCTGCGACGGTGGCGACCCCGGAGGCCCGGGCGCGACCGAGGCGCGGCTCCCCCGAGGTCCTGGCCCTCTCGGATCGGGCTGAGGAGATCTACCTGCGGGCGGTGCACGGCGGCGAGGGTGCACGGGACAAGTTGCAGATGGCGCGGATCTACCTGGAGAAGGCCTTGGCCCTGGAGCCCGACAACGCCCTGGTCCTGGCGCAGCTGGCCGACGTCACCCTGGTGCTGAGTATCCGCGGCTTCAACGAAGGGCAGGACGGCCTTCAGGCCAGCAAGAGTCTGATGCTCCGCGCACTGGCGAGCGACGACTCGGTGGGCGAGGTGCACAGCTCGCTGGGCGCGACATTCCTGTATTGGGAGGACGACTTCGAGACCGGCGGCCAGGAGCTCCGGCAGGGCGCCGAGCTGAGTCCCGCCAATCCGATGAGTCGGCGGCTCTACGGCGCGTGGCTCAAGATAGCCGGCCGGCCGGAGGAGGCGCTGACGGAGATGCAGGCGGCGGTGCGGCTCGCGCCGTCAGCGCCCTTCATGCACGTCGGCCTGGGTGATGTGCTGATGGCGCTGGGCCGCTACCAGGAGGCGATCAGGCCGCTGCGGGAGGCCCTGCGGCTGTCTCCGAAGTACGATGCGGCCCTGGAGCGGCTGGAGATGAGCTGCCACCGCGGGGGGCGGCACGACGAGGCGCTGGATGCGCGCCGGGTCATGCTGGGCCTCCGGGGAGCCACCGAGCGCATGGCCCTGCTGACCCAGGAGGCCTCCCGCGAGGGCTGGCCGGCATCACGGGAGCGTGATCTCCGGCGCGAGTTGAGTGACCTCGTGGCCCAGGCCGAGTCCCTGGACCCGTTTCGGGACGTGCGCGGCAGCCGTCAGCTGTCCGATCGGATCATCATCGTCCTGGCAGAGCTTGGCGAATGGACCCAGGCGATGGACTGGGTGGAGCGAGGTTATCACCACCGGCCCGGGCGGCTGCGGCGGGTTCTCACCGATCTCCCCTATGACCGGCACGGGCTTGCAACCGACGCCCGCTATGTGCGGCTGCTGCGTACCGCCGGGCTGGCAGAGCTGATCTAGCGAATGGGATCCCGGCTCCTGGCAGCCCTTCCGGCCACCAGCGAAACCAGCACGACCACAGGGACCCACCGAGCGCCGGCACCTCGCCTGCCCGACCTCACTTCCCCAACACCGAGCGGTAGAAGCCCAGAATCCTCGACCACGCCTTTTCCACGGCGGGCCCCTCGGAGCCCTTTCGCCCCGGCTTGAGGAAGCCGTGTCCGGTCCCGGGATAGATGTCGTACTGGAAGTCCGCACCGGCTCGCTTCATCTGCCGGGACACATCGGGCAAGGTCTCGTTGATCCTGGCGTCGTCCTCACCGTAGACTCCCAGCACCCGTGCCCGGATGGCGCCGAGCAGGGTGGAATCCGGCGCGGGGCCATAGCAGACGACGGCGGCCTTGAGCTTCGGATTCGCGGTCGCGTAGCGGAAGCTCCGGCCACCGCCCCAGCAGAAGCCGATAGTGCCGATCTGGCCCTCGCGCACCGCCGGCAGGCGATTGAGGAATCCGTACACGACATCGAGATCGGAGTTGACGCCGTCGGGATCCAGGAGCGCGGTGAGCTTGCGGCCCGAGTCGGGGTCTGCCGGGGAGACGCCGAACCGGGAAGACAGCAGATCCGGCACGATCGCCACGTAGCCTTGCCCCGCCAGGCGGTCCACCACCGTCGGCTCCCAGTTCGTCAGGCCGAAAATCTCGTGGATGACGATGACGCCCGGGGCCCGGTCCTTCCGCTCGGGATAGGCCAGGTAGGCCCTGATGGAATCGCCGGACGGCTTCCGGATGAAGAGCCACTCGCCGTGGGTGGTGACGGGGGAATGGAGAGCGGAGAACGGGGAACGGGGAACAGGGAAGGGGGAACGGGATAACCCCAAGGCCAACCCGGCGCCGAGCCCCACCAAACCCACAGCGATCGCTGATGTTGCGCCTCGTTTCACCCTGCGTCTCCCCGTTTCCCTGTTCCCCGTTCCCTGTTCCCTGTTCCCCGTTCCCTGTTCCCCGTTCCCCGCTGTTCTCACTTCTTGAACAACTTGGCGAACACCCCGCTCTCTTCGGCGCCCTCCAGCGCATCGGCGAAATCGCTCATGGAGGGGTACCGATCCCCGGCTTCGAGCGCCATCGCCTTGTTGAGGACGGTCTCCAGCCGCACCGGCAGGTCCTGCTTCACCTCGCGCAGCAACTTTGGCTTGCCGCGCAACCGGGCGATCATCATCTCCTGCGCGTTGCGGCCCTGGAACGGCAGCTGCCCGGTGAACATCTCGAACGCGACGATCGCCAGCGCATAGACGTCGCTGCGGGAGTCCAGGGGCTTGCCCCGGATCTGCTCCGGACTCATGAACTCCGGCGTGCCCAGCACGATGCCGGTGGCCGTGAGTTTGGCGACCTCGGGCTCCTGGCGCCGTTCCTTGGCCAGCCCGAAGTCCATGATGACGGCCCGGACGCCCGCCGGCCCCTTGTCATCGGGGACGAGCATGACGTTTTCGGGCTTGAGATCCCGGTGGATGATCTGGAGGTCGTGGGCGTGCTGCAGGCCGCGGCACATCTGCACCAGGAGCGGCATGCCGAGATCGATCGGGAGGGCGCCCTGGCGCACCTCGCGGTCGGAGAGCAGCTCTCCCGCCAGATACGGCATCACCAGGTAGATGAGCCCGTCTTCGGTCTCGCCCAGGCGCAGGATCCGGCAGACGTTGGGGTGTTCCAGCCGCATGGCGAGCCCGGCCTCGCGCCGCAGCCGCTCCACCGAACTCCGGTCCTCCTTGAGCTTCGGAGTCAGGACCTTGATCGCCACGGTCTCGGCGGTGGTCACGTCCTTGGCCAGGTAGACATAGGACATGCCACCCTCGCCCAGCCGCTTGCCGACCTCGTAGCGGTCATCGAGCAGCGAGTTGGACAGCGCGCTGGCGCGGTCCATCCCGGGCCCCCGCTTCATGGCGGCCTGACGGACCAGGGTGCGGAGTCCCGCGCTGGTCTGCTGGGGCGGCGTGCCGCCGGAGACCTCGACCAGCGGGCTGCCGTCCTGGGGGCAGAACCGGGCCGGATCCGCGTACATCCGGTTGCAGCGGGGACAGCGGCGGCTGCTCAATCGCGGTACCGGTTGCGGCCGTCCACCTTGGCCTTGTAGAGGTGCTGATCGGCAAGCTTGAGGAGCGATTCACCGTCGGGCGCGCGCTCGTCGGGATAGCAGGCGATGCCGATGCTGACGGTGACGTGAATCGACCGGTGGTGATCGCCGAAGTCGTGGTTGGCCACCTTCTTCAGGATACGGTCGGCGAAGATCCGTGCTCCGCTCGCGGCGGTTTCCGGCAGCAGGACCACGAACTCCTCGCCGCCATACCGTGCCACGATGTCTACCGTCCGCTGCGTCCGCCGGAAGATGCTCCCCAGCTGGCGCAGCACGCCGTCACCCACCAGGTGACCGTACGCGTCGTTGATCTGCTTGAAATTGTCCACGTCCACCATGAGACAGGCCAACTGGGTGTTGTAGCGGTTCGCCCGCTCCAGTTCCTGCGCCAGCTTCTCCGCGAGGGCCCGGCGGTTGAAGGTCTCGGTGAGCGCATCGGTCTCGGCCAGCGTCTTCATCTGCTCCCGGCCGATCACCGCGCTTTCCAGGTCGTAGGCCTTCTCCAGCGCCTGGGCCGCGGCCCGGATGACCTGCTCGGCGAACACCACGTCGGCCTGGTTGAGCGGGGTGTCCTCGACCGTAGTACGGAGGAAGAAGACGCCCGCCCGCTGGTCCTTCATCACGAACGGGATCGCGATGGCCGACCGGGTCGGCACCGCGAAGCCTTCCGTTTCCCATTCCTCCCGGGCCTGGGCGTAGATCGGATCGGTGATGACATCGGTGACCAGGACCGTCTGCCGGCTGTCGAGCGCGCGCCGGATCTCGGGATAGCGGCCCAGTTCGATGCGCAGGTCGCGCAACACGGGGTTCTCATAGGAGGCCACCACGGTGGCCTCCTCCTCGCCGGGCGTGGAGAAGATCAGTGAGCACTTGGAGATCTTGAGCCCTCGGGCGACCCGGCGTACCAGGATGTGGTAGATCTCCTCCGGCTTGAGCGAGGCGGTCACTTCCTGGAGGATATCGACCATCTCCGACCGGGTGCGCGCCTCCGCCCGGGCCTGATTCAGCTCCCGGGTGACCCGCAGATGCGCCTTCACCCGGGCGAGCAGCTCCCGCACCCGGAACGGCTTCGAAATGAAGTCCGCCGCCCCCAGGCCCAGGGCCCGCACCGTGGCCTCCTCCGGGGGCATCGAGGAGATCATCAGCACCGGCAGGTCGCGGACCCGGGGGTCGCCCTTGACGCGCTCCAGCAGCTGCAGCCCGTCAGAGCCAGGCATCATGATATCGAGCAGCAGGAGGTCGTACTGCTCGGCCCCCAGCCGGTCGAGCAGGTGCTCGCCGCTGGTTACCGCGACCACCTCGTAGCCATTCTCCTTGAGGATCCAGGAGAGGGTGCGGGTCAGGGCCTGGTCGTCGTCGGCGACGAGGATCCTGGGCGCCAGGGTCATCCCGACACCAGCCGTCGGAAGAGCTCCACATCCACGTTGCCCCCACTCAGCACGGCCACTGTCGGTCCCTCCACGCGCACCTTGCCGGCCAGCAGGGCGGCCACCGTCACCGCGCCGGAGGGCTCTACCATGAGGCCCTGGCGCTCGAACAGGTAGCGCACGGCGGCGGCGATCTCGTCATCGGTCACGGCCACCGCCTGCCGGATATGGGACCGGATCAGGGACCAGGGCAGGGCCCCGATCGACCCGCTGAGCAGTCCGTCGGCCAGGCTGGCCGTGCTCGCGAGGACCATCGGCCCGCCCGCGGC
The DNA here is from genome assembly GCA_036555275.1 of Gemmatimonadales bacterium. GTDB lineage: Bacteria > Gemmatimonadota > Gemmatimonadetes > Gemmatimonadales > GWC2-71-9 > JADJOM01. Next base: position 47,460 of record DATBLR010000003.1, read on the forward strand.
AAGGGCGGCGGCAAGCTTCGCGGCGCCGGCCGGTTCCACACCGATGATCTCTACGCCCGGCCTGAGGGCGGTGATGGCCGTGGTGATCCCGGCCAGCAGCCCGCCGCCGCCCACTGGGACCAGCACCGTCGCCACCGTCGGTACCTGATCCAAGATTTCCAGGCCACAACTGCCCTGTCCGGCAATCACATCGGGATGCTCGAACGGTGGGATCAGGGAAAGCCCGTCCTCCGCGGCGACCCGGTCCGCCCGGTGCTGCTGCTCCGGCGAGCGGGTGCTGCCGGCGAACACCACCTCTCCCCCGTAGGCCCGGACCCCCGCCACCTTCGTTGCCGCGGCCGATTCGGGCATCACGACCACGCTTCTGACCCCGAACCGCCGTGCCACCCAGGCGATTGCCTGGCCGTGGTTGCCGCTGGAGGATGTCACCACGCCCCGGGCGCGCTGCGCCGGCTCGAGCCGGGCGATCGCGGTGTAGGCCCCGCGAATCTTGAAGGCTCCGATGGGCTGCAGCTGCTCACACTTGAGGTAAAGGGACGACCCGGCGACCTGGACCATCGGGGTGCGGAGCGCCACGCCCGTCAGCGCCTGCGCAGCCTCCTGGATCGATCCGAGCGAGACCGGGGGTCGAGCAGGCGTGGCAGGAGCGCTCACTGCGCGAACCTACGGCGGCGGTCCGGCAGAGGCAAGCGAGCCGAAATCAGTGCCCAGTGCCCCGTGCCCCGTGCTCGCGGTCCGTAATCCGTATCCTGTTGGCCACTGGGCACTCGGCACGGGGCACTCATCCGTCGCCTGGGGCTCACTCCCCCGCCTCGGCCGACGCCCCTTCTTCAGCGCCCTCCTCGTCCTCGGTCACCACCCGGGCCACATCCACCACCGTGTCGCCGGCATCGAGGTTCATCACCTTGACGCCCTGGGTATTGCGGCTGATCACCCGGATTCCGTCCACCGGCAGCCTGATGATTACGCCGTGGCGGGTGATCAGCATCAGCTCGTCCGCGGGCTGGACCTCCTTCAGGGCGACCAGGGCGCCGGTCTTGTCGGTTCTCTTGAGGGTGATGATGCCTTTGCCGCCCCGGCGCTGCACCCGGTAGTCGGACAACTCGGACCGCTTGCCGAAGCCCTTTTCGCTCACCACCAGCAGGGTCGCGTCGCGCCGGATGACCACCATGCCGATGACCGCGTCCTTCTTCTCCAGCTCGATGCCCTTCACGCCGGTCGCCACCCGGCCCATCTCCCGCACGTCGCCCTGGTGAAACCGGATGCTCATCCCGTCGGCGGTGGCCAGAACGATGTCGCTCGAGGCGTCGCACACCTGCACATCGATCAGCTCGTCACCGTCCTCGATGTTGATGGCCCGGATGCCGGTGGACCGGACATTCCCGTATTCGGCCAGGCTGGTCTTCTTCACCGTCCCGTTCCGGGTGGCGAAGATCAGATGCTGCTCGGCGCTGAATTCCCGCACCGCGACGGTGGCGGCAATGCGCTCGTCCGGCTTGATGGCAATGCAGTTCACCACCGGCTTGCCGCGGCTGGCGCGTCCACCCTGCGGGATCTCGTGGACCTTGAGCCAGTACACCTGGCCGGTGTTGGTGAAGAACATCAGGTAGTCATGCGTGCTGGCGATGAAGACGTGCTCGATCCAGTCCTCTTCTTTGGTGGTCGCGCCCTGGAGGCCCCGCCCGCCCCGCCGCTGCCGCCGGTACGTGCTCACCGCGATCCGCTTGATATACCCCGAGTGCGAGATGGTAATGACCATGTCCTCCTCGGCGATCAGGTCTTCGACCGAGAAGTCGTCCTGATCGGCGAGGATCTCGGTGCGCCGCTCATCGCCGTACTTCTTCGCGACCTCTTCCATCTCCTCCTTGAGGATTCCCATCCGCCTCGGCTTGGAGGCCAGCACGCTCTTCAGCTCCTTGATGAGCGCCCGCACCTCCTTGAGCTCCGCCTCCAGCTTTTCGATCTCGAGCCCAGTGAGCTTGGCGAGCCGCATGTTCAGGATCGCATCGCTCTGTTTCTCCGATAGCCCGAACCGCTTGCGGAGCCGGGCGTCCGCGTCCGGAACGTCTTTCGACTTCCGGATGATCTCTACCACCTCGTCGATGTTGTCGACCGCGATCTTGAGGCCTTCGAGGATGTGCTCCCGGGCCTGCGCGGCGTCGAGATCGAACTGGGTCCGCCGGACGATCACCTCATGGCGGTGCTCGATGAACCGCGCCAGGATCTCCTTCAGGTTCATCACCTTCGGCGCGCCCTTGTCGAGCGCCAGCATGATGACCCCGAAGGTGGACTGCATGGCGGTGTGCTTGTAGAGCTGGTTCAGCACCACGTTCGGGATCACGTCCCGCTTGAGCTCGATCACCAGCCGCACGCCCTCCTTGCTGCTCTCGTTGCGGGCGTCCGAGATCCCTTCCAGCTTCTTGTCGTTGACCAGCTCCACGATGCTGGCGTGCAGTCGCTCGATGCTCACCTGGTAGGGCAGCTCGGTAACCACGATCTGGCTCTTGCCGCCGGTTTCCCGCTCCTCGATCTGCGCCCGGGCCCGCATCTGGATGCGGCCGCGACCGGTCTCGTAGGCCTCCCGGATCCCCTGCCGCCCATAGATGAAAGCGCCGGTGGGGAAGTCGGGGCCCTTGATGAGCTTCGCCAGCTCGCCGATCGTGGCGTCGGGGTTGTCGATCAGGAGCTGCACCGCCCGCGCTACCTCCCGCAGGTTGTGCGGCGGGATGTTGGTGGCCATGCCGACGGCGATGCCGGTCTGGCCGTTGAGGAGGAGGTTGGGGACCCGGGTCGGCAGGACGACCGGCTCGGTCTCCTTGTCGTCGTAGTTCGGCTGGAAGTTGACGGTCTCCTTGTCGATGTCGGCCAGCAGCTCGCCGCCGATCTTCTCCATCCGGCACTCGGTGTACCGGTAGGCCGCGGGCGGATCGCCGTCCACGGAGCCGAAGTTGCCCTGACCGTCGACCAGCGGGTAGCGCATCGAGAAGTCCTGGGCGAGCCGGGCGAGGGCGTCGTACAGGGCGACGTCGTCGTGCGGGTGGTACTTGCCCATCACCTCGCCGACGATCGCGGCGCACTTGCGGAACGAGCTCGTGGCCGAGAGGCCCATCTCCCCCATCGCGTAGAGGGTTCGGCGATGGACCGGCTTGAGGCCGTCGCGGACGTCCGGCAGGGCACGCGCCACGATCACGCTCATCGCGTAGTCGAGGTAGCTCACCCGCATCTCGTCCTCGATGCGGA
>DATBLR010000045.1:0-3692 GCA_036555275.1 Gemmatimonadales bacterium
ATCGCCTCGACCGGTCGGATTTGCGCGGCCCGGGCCCCGGGGATCCACGAGGCCAGGACGGCCGTCACCAGCAGCACGACCGCCGCTGCCGCGATCGTGAGTGGATCGGTCGGGGAGACCTCGAAGAGGAGCGTCGGCAGCCAGCGGGCCTCGAGGAGCGAGATCCCGAGGCCGAGGAGGCTGCCGAGGACGGCGTAGCGCAAGCCGCGGGTCACGATCATCCGGGTGACCGAGCCGGGCTCGGCGCCCAGCGCTATCCGCACCCCGATCTCGCGCCGTCGCTGACGAACGACGAACGACATGAGTCCGAAGACGCCCAGCGCCGCCAGCACCACGGCGACGGCGGCGAAGCCGCCGAGCACCAGGGTCCAGCGCCCGGGGTTGGCGAGCGAGGCGTGGAGGCGCTCCTCCAGGGTGGTTTCGTTCGTGGGCAGCTCGGGATCGAGGCTGCGCACCACCTCCCGCAGTGACTGGAAGACCGCTGCCGGCTCGGCCCGACTTCTCACCACCAGGTTCATGCTCGTCTGGGGATATTCGGCCACTGGTTCGTACACCATTTCGTCCGACCCGGCGAGTCCCTGGTACTTCACGTCTCCCACCACGCCGACCACGGTAGTGCGCGGGCATTCATAGCACCCGCCGGAGACCAGTTGCCTGCCAACCGCGCGGTCGTTCGGGAAATAGTGCTGGGCCCAGGCGCGACTCACCACGACCACCGGCGCGGGCCCTCCAGTGTCGGTAGGAGTGAATCGCCTGCCATCGAGGAGCGGCACGCCGAGGGCCTCGAAATAGCCCTCCGATACCACGGACCACGGTGCCACCGGCTCGGCTGTTCCCGGCGGCACCGGATGATCAACCAGATTGAAATTGTTGGTCGACCCCGCCCCATCCTGCGGCGGGATGACGCTGGACAGCCCCGCGGCGGTCACTCCGGGAAGCTCTGAGGCCCGCGCTGCCGCCTGTCGCCAGAACCGGATCGTGGCATTGCCGTCCGGGTAGCGAATGCCAGGAAGGGCCAGGCTTACGCTCACGGCGTCCTTGGGATCGTATCCTGGATCCACCCGCGCAAGCCTCACAAAGCTGTTCAGGAGCAGACCGGTCCCGAGCAGGAGCGGGAGTGCCAGCGCGAACTCGATTACCACGAGGGCTCCGCGCATCAGGGTAGCACGCCGGCTCGCCCCCGTGCGCAGCTCGTCACTGCGCAGCGAGGCCAGAGATCTCCGGGAAAGGGCGACCGACACGGGTGCCAGGCCGACCAGCAGGCCGGCCGCCGCCGTGATCACTCCGGCCACCATGAGTGTCGGCCCGTCGAGACTGGGGGCCCCGATGCGGGACAGCTCGGGTGCGATCAGGCTCGCGAATCGCAGCCCGAAGCCCGCGACGAGGAACCCGAGCAGCCCGGCGAGAATCGCCACGATCATCGCCTCGGTCACGACCAGGCGCCCAAGCCGGGCGCGCGAAGCGCCCAGGGCGGCGCGAACCGCCAGCTCCCGCTCCCGTCCCAGCGCCCGCACCAGCATCAACGTGGCCACATTGGCCACCGCAATGAGCAGCACCAGCACCACCGCCGCGCCGAACAGCCCGAGTCGGCGATCCGCCGATCCCACCAGCGCGGCGCGGAGCGGCACCGGAGTGAGTCGTGCGGTGCTGTCCTTCCAGTCGGAATTCCATCGGGTGAGGAGGCCGGCGCTTATACCAGCCAGGTCGCGCGCCACCGCGTCCTGGGTCACTCCAGCCTTAAGGCGTCCCAGGCCCAGCAGGAAAAAAGGCCCTCGACGGGTCGGCGGTCCCAGCCGGAGGGCCGGCCACACCGCCACCGGGATGCCGGCGAGCTGGTCATAGCCTGGCGACAACACGCCTACGACAGTAGAGGAAACGCCGTCGACGGTCACCGACTTCCCGATCGCCTGATCGGGGCCACCCAGAAGCTGGGTGGCAAAGCCGTAGCTCACCACCAGCACCGGCGGCGCTCCCGCGTCCTCGTCCTCAACCTGCAGGTTTCTGCCACGGAAGGCGGGGATTTGGAGCGCCTGGAAGAAACCGGCGCTTGCCCTCCCCACCCGGATTCGTCGCGGGTCGCCCGCGGTGGAGACCGCCGCGTCGCCGAGTTGAACTGCCCCGAAGGCGTCGAGACTCCGCTGCTCGGCCGCGATCGCCTGGTAGTCGGCAGCGGAGAGTGCCCAGCGATTGGTGGGGGAGTTCTGCTCGTAAATGCGGACCAGCCGGTCCGCCTCGGGGTATGGCAGGTCGGACAAGAGCATCCGGTTCACGACGGCGAACACCGCGACACTGGCGCCGATGCCGAGCCCCAGCACCAGCACGGCGGCGATGACGAACGCCGGATTTCGGCGCAGCGCCCGGCCGGCGTAACGGAGGTCCGTTACCAGTTCCTCGAGGGGCTGCACCCCGGAGGCCTCCCGTACTTCTTCTTTGGTACGCTCGATACCACCCAGGGCGAGCAGGGCCTGTCGGCGGGCTTGATCCGGGGCCAGGCCGTCGCCTATCCCCGCTTCGATCTGGCGGTCGAGGTGAAAGCGCAGCTCCTCGTCCAGTTCGCTCTCCTGCCGATTCCGCCTGAGCAAGCGGCGGAGCCGCGCCGAGAGATCCGAGGCGAGGCTCATGCCGTCCCCGCAGCGGGCCGGCCTCGCAGGATCCAGTTCACCGCGGCCGACACCCGCTCCCAGGTGGCGGCCTCTTCCTCCAGGCGGCGTCGCCCGGATGCGGTGATGGAGTAGTAGCGTGCCCGGCGGTTGTTCTCCGTGACCCGCCACTCGGCCCGGATCCATCCTTTGCGGAGCATGCGTTGCAGGGCGGGGTAGAGCGAGCCCTGGTTGACCCGGAAGACATCGCGGGACAGCTGATCGATGCGCTGCCCGATGCCCCAGCCGTGCATCGGCTCGAGTGACAAGGCCTTGAGGACCAGCATCTCCAGGGTACCCTGCAGCAGATCCGGACGGTCCACCGGCATGCGAGTCTCCTCTAGGGGAACTAGAGGACGATAGGACTTCTCTTCTAGATTGTCAACAGGAGAGTTGTGCAGCGCGTACCGCATGCGAGTGCCGGGTGCCCAGTGCCCAGTGCCCAGTGCCCAGTAGGGGGACTGTCATCCCGGGCAGGGCGACGGGACTAGCCAGCACGGCAGGGAGCCGCTGACTGGCCACCAGTACCCCGGAGTAGATCCCTCGGGCCCTGTGGGCCCTCGGGATGACGAAGGGCTGGGGATTCGCTACTATCGCGGTGCCCCCGTTCCCCGTTCCCCGTTCCCCGTTCCCCGTTCCCCGTTCCCCGTTCCCCGTTCCCCGTTCCCCGTTCCCCGTTCCCGGTTCCCCGTTCCCGGTTCCCCGTTCCCCGTTCCCCGACTTGTCATCCCGAGCGCAGCGAGGGATCTGCTGTCCCGTGCTGGGAGCTGAATGGACGGTGCCAGGTCCGGTGAGTAGATCCCTCGGTCGCTGCGCGACCTCGGGATGACAGTTGCGATGCGACCGAGTACCACTACCGCCCGCCAGCCCGCCAGCCCGCCTGCCTCACCTCAGCAAGACCAGCACCGTGTAGATCACCAGCCCCGCCAGCCCGCCCACTAGCGTTCCGTTTAGCCGGATGAACTGCAGGTCCCGCCCCACCGCCAGCTCGATCCGTCGGGCCGCCAGCTCGGGATCCCATTGCCGAACCGTTTCCGCGATCAGGTTGGCGAA
>DATBLR010000051.1:0-16157 GCA_036555275.1 Gemmatimonadales bacterium
GCGGGCATTCGCCTCGCTCGAGCGCGCCTACCAGGCCCGATCCGCGGGCCTGATCTACCTGCACCTCGATCCTGGCTATGAACCGCTTCGCGGCGATCCGCGATTCGGCGAGCTGGTGAAACGGATCGGGCTGCGGTAGGACTCTGGTTTCGTCTTCGTCGGTCAGGGCTTCACACTCCCGTGGTCGTCGCTCGTCCACCCATCCAGGCCTTTACCCCCTGCGGTCCTGGGTGCCGCCGGCCCCGGGCCGGCTGATACTCGACGACGGCAGGTTGAGGCCCGACCGCTCCGGGGATTGTGGAGCTGAATCGCGAACTGTAGCGTGGGACCATGGCTCGATCACCGAGCCTGAGGGGCGGGATTGGCATCACCGCCGCCGTCGTGTTGGCCGCGGTGTGGGCGGCACCCGTCGCGGCTCAAGCCCAACACCCAAAGCCGCCGGCCGAGGCGACCGCCTCGTGCAGGGACCGGACCTACTCGACGAGCGTCAGGGCACAGGGGACCTGTTCCGGCCATGGTGGCGTGGCTGAGTGGTTGGCGACCGCGCGATGTAAGGACGGCGCCCTCTGGACGAACGGCCTCCGCCGCTATCGCCGCGCGTACACGCTCCCATCGAAGCTGATGAGTCCGGCAGGTTGCGTGCGGCCGGCCGCAAACAGGGTGTACGGCTTGCTCGTGCCGTCCGCAAAATGGAGCACCAGCGTCAGGCCCCGAAGCTCATAGTGCCCACGGAGCGTCGCTTCCTGGCTTCCGCCCTTCCACTCGAAACTGCCGTCGGCCTTGAGCCGGAGCCCGGTGTCGAAGGGATTGCCGGCGTTGCCGGGGTTCACCCAGTCACCCACCGCCTCGGCCGCGCCGAGTCCGCGTGCGGGCTGGAAGGTATCGCCATCGAGGGTGAATCCGTCTCCCGAACGGGCGAAGCTCAGGCGCTGGGTGTCGCCGTTGTCCCACCGGACCGTGAGCCAGGCGCCGTCAATCCGGTAGCCGCCGCACATGTCGGGATTGCAGCGCTCCTCGTCGATGCCGTCGCCGCCGCCAAACGGGTAGACCCGGAACAGACGCCGCGAGGGCAGGAAGATGCGGGTCTGGGTCTCCATCCGGGTGCTGCCAAGCCCGGCCTGAAGACGGTAGAAGAGCCCGCGGGGTTCGGTGCCATCGAAACCGGCGGCCGGAATCGCGGTGCGAGCTCGTGCCCGCTCCGGCGGTGACGCGGGAGGTCGCGGTGCGGGTGGGCCCGCGATCTGCGGTGCTGCCTCCGTGAAGCGAAGGCTCTCGAAGAACCCGCGGGCCTGGGCGGCGTAGCCGGTGACCAGCTGGTCCTGGTTGCTCGTCAGCATGGCGAGTGCCACGCGGTCCCCGGCCGCGATCCCGTAGACCACGCGTACGACCTGGCCGCCCTGCGGGATTCTCACCCGCTGGGTGACCGTCAGGACATCCAGGCCGTTAGCCGGACGGTGGTCGAGCGGGGACTGCTGCAGCACCGTTTCCCCGGGTCCGGCGAGCTTGCGCTCGAACCACGCGGCAAACCCGTCCGGCGACGCGACCCGCTCGGCGGGCCACAGGGTGAGGAGGAGCAGCTCCCCGCGTGCCAGTTTTGGCGGGGCGAAGGCGCGGAGCGGCGGCGCCTCCACCGGCACCCAGTCGGGAGGGGCGCGGAACTCCACACCCAACGGCGTGCCGGGGGAACCCTGGAGCACGAGGAGCAGGGAGAGGGCATGAATCATGGGGACGCGCTCTTGAGGTTTCGCGGCTTGGCGGTACGGCGCCGTGGTGGTTCGGAGGTTCGGAGGTTCAGCCGACAGCCGGCCCGCCCGGCCGCCTACCAGAAGCTATCCTGCCTCCGCCCATCGGGGATCGCGCAACCAACCGGGCGAGCATCAAGGCCGCCCTCGCGGCGGCAGGACCGGGCCGCGGGCCAGCACGTGGACATCTCATTCAGGGCCAGCCTCTACCCCTGCAACGCCCGCTCGCCGAACGCCCGCACCAGCTTCGGGGCGAAGCTCGCCATCGCGACGCTGGCCTGGGCAGTCGATGCGGAGAGGATCGTGCCCAGCTCACCGCTCAGATCCGGCCGCGGCTCGCCGCACACCCGGGCCACGAAGGCAGCCGGGTCAATCCGGTAGTGCTGCATGTCCCGCAGCGCCTGGGTGAACAGCACGTTGTGGGGGCCCTCCCAGGTTTCCATCACGATCGCATCCCGCCACAGTCTCGGCAGCGGTGAGAACCGTTCCTCGATCCCGTTCCCGCCGAGCACCAGGATCGCGTCGTGCAGCCGCTCGGTGGCCAGCCGGGTCAGCACCGGCTTGCACAGGCTCAACATGTAGCGGAAGTCGAGTGCTTCCGTCGAATTCTCGCTCGTGCCGGCCTCGGCGGCGCGCCACATCCGCACCAGCTCCAACAATGCGGCCAGGCTCTGCTCGCGCGCCGCGGAGAGTTCCTGCACCGCCCCGGCGACCAGGGGGAAGTCGATCAGCCGGCGGCCAAACGCCCGCCGGAATGCGGCGTATACCGCGGCGAGACGTTCTGCCTGTCGCAGGAACGAGGCCGCGACACCCACACACGCCATCCGCGAGGTGACCAGCACGATCGACACGACGTTGGCCAATCCCCGATCCAGAGGGCCGAGCGGATGGGCTTCGGCGTCGCGGAACGTCACCTCGGCAGTGGCCAGCTCGCAGGTCCCCAGTTTGTCCTTGAGCCGGTCGATGGTATACCCGTTGCGAATGGTACGGGCGCCGTCCCGCCAGGCCGGCACCAGGAACAGGCCGACGCCTTCACCCCGTGGTGGTGCACCTGTGGGACGGGCCGTCACCAGGAAGTAATCGGCGTTGATGTTGGAGCAGAACCACTTCTGGCCGTGCAGGGTCCAGCGCTCGCCGTCGCGCCGCGCCTCGAGCACGTTTGCCGCGGCATCGGAGCCGCCCTGAATCTCGGTCACGAACTGCGCCCCATGGGTGTATCGCTCCAGGGTCGACTCCCGCACCTCGCGCACGACGACGGCGTGGATCGGCTTGTCTCCCAGCCGCTCCAGCGCCCGGACCATGCCATCGGTGCACGCGAGCGAGCAGCCGACACCGGCCTCGCCGTTCTGCAGACAGAGATACCAGTGCGCGGTGAAAACGAACGGATCGCCTTGCAGGGCACCCAGCTGGTGGCGGCCTTCCACGATCTGCAGCGCCTGCCGGGTTGACGCGGGGAGGACGATCTCGTCCACCCGTCGGTTGTAGGCATCGAACGCTCGCAGCGTCGGCCGGTTCTCGAGACGGGCCGATTGCTCGGCCAGCTCGCGCAGCTCACCGGCGCAGAGGGAGCCCCAGCGACGCAGCTCAGGAGTCCCCTCCGTCCCGGCCAGCCGAGCCAGCAGGCGGTGCAGCACCAGGTCGTCCTCGTACCAGTTCGCGTCGAGGGCGGTGAGAAACTCGTCGAAGGTGTAGGACATCGTGGAACGGGGCTCAGGCCATGGTGGGGTGTCGGGTTGGGGAAGGTGAGATTCAATCTGGACAACCGGGGAGGGACTTGCCAGTTCGCGCGGTAGTGCGAGGGAAAGAGATAAGGCGAGGAGAGTCCTGGTGCACCTGCTTGTGTGATCTTAGTTCCGCGCGGTGGGAGGAGCCGTGTCCACCAGTGCACGATAGACGTACCCCAGTTTCTGCCCGTCAGCCACCACCCGATACCATTCCTCGCTGAGGGAATCCACCAGGACCGGCTCCCCCGGGTGGAGTACGGTGACCACCGGCGCTACCGGTCGCCGCGCTTCCCGGACATTGGCCCAGATGGTCGTGTAGCGGCGCTCCTGAGGGCTCACCGCCGCCGCGGGAGCGGCGCGGGGCTCTGGAGCCACAGCTGGTTCGGGGGCCGCGGGGAGCGACTCCCCCGGCGCCGGCGCCGGCGGCTCGGGCACAGGCTGGGGGACGCGAGCCACGGCGCTCGCCGTTGGTGGGGGAGAGAATCCCTCTTCCACGACCCCTGGTCCGCGCCGCAGGAAGTCGAAGCCGAGGTAGATCACCACCAGGCCGGCGAGGACAAGGGCCGCCGGTACACGGCGGCTTCGCGAGCCTGAGGACGGATAGTAGTGGGTCTCAAACGGATCGCCGCAGCGAGGGCATCGGGTCGCGACGCTCAACGCCTTCTGGCCACAACGCGGGCAATGGGTGTAGGACATCCGAACTCGAATCCGACCGGCTCAACATTGCGTTGGCGCCTCGAGGGAACACCCCCGGGCGGGTCGGAGAATCTGCACCATTGTCCCGGTCTCCGCTAGCGGCACGGCGGACTTGGCTGGACGGCTGGGGCCCCGGCCGGGGTCACGATGTCGAGCCTGAGCTGGCGGACCGGAATGGACCTGTCCTGATCGGCGAGGTGCTCAGCGCTGGCGTCCCCTTATTCAGGGCAAGATCACCCCGCGGTGCAACCGCCGAAGCACAACTCCATTCAAGAGCGCCGCGCCAAGCTCCAGTGCGAGGCCCACCCAGATCGGCAGCGTCGCTTCACCGCCCGAAATGGCGAGGGTCAGAAGGCGCACCAACACGAGGCCGCTGAGCGCGGCCGCAGCCGCGCAGAGCCCCGGTTCCGTCAAGCTCTGGTTCAATGTGGATGTTCGGGGAGGGACAAGCCAGTTCGGCCAACCGTTCGAGCGAATGGGAGAAAGCGAGCCCCGGCCTGGCCCGCGAGTGGCTCCCGCAGGTGCAGGCTCCGGCCCTCCTGATCGTGGGGGGCCTGGACGCGGCCGTCCTGGGCCTCAATCAGATGGCCCTGGAACAGCTGCGTTGCCCGAAATGCCCGGTCATAGTGCCGGGCGCGGGATAGCCGCCCTACTCGAATCGCAGCGCCGCGAGGGGATTGAGCTGGGACGCCTTGCGTGCCGGAAAGACTCCGAAGCCGATGCCCACCAGAACGGAGACCCCGAAGGCAACAGGCATCGCGACGCCCGGCACGATGTAGGGGACATGGATCACGCGGGCAACCCCGAACGCGCCGGCCAGCCCGACCCCGATCCCGATGAGTCCACCGAGCGCGGAGAGGATCGTGGCCTCGACCAGGAATTGTGCCAGGATGTCACCGCCTCTGGCGCCCACGGCGAGCCGGATGCCGATCTCCCGGGTCCGTTCGGTGACCGACACCAGCATGATGTTCATGATCCCGATGCCGCCGACCACCAGCGAGATTCCGGCGACCCCGGCGAGCAGCGCCGTGAGAATGCCGGTGACGGTGTCCAGCAGCGCTTCGATCTCACGTGGATCACGCACTGCGAAGTCCTCCACCTCTCCTGGGGGGACATGGCGCCGCTGGCGGAGGATGGCGGCGATTTCCTCGCGGGCGGCATCGATCCGGTCTGGCGCAATCGCCGCCGCGAGGATGTAGCCGACCCGGTCGCCGCCCACGAGCCGGCGGGAGAACGTGGCGTACGGCATGAAGAGCACGTCATCGCGGTCGGCGCCGAAGGCGGCGCCCTTTTCCTCCAGGACGCCGATCACCCGGCAGGGCACGTCGTGGACCCGGATCTCATGGCCGATCGGGTCCTGACCCGCAAACAGCTCATCGCTCACGGTATGCCCGATCACGCAGACCGGCGCGGCCTGCCGCTCGTCCTCCAGCGACGGTAGCCGTCCGCGGGCGACACCCCACTGCCGGATGTCGAAGTACCCGGGGGTCACCCCCGCCACGTTGGTGGCCCGATTGTTCCCCCCCGCGACGGCACGCAGCACCCGCGCATTCGCGGCCGCCAGCGCGCCGACGTCGCGGGCCAGTCGATGAATCGCGTCGAGATCGCCGGTCGTGAACAGTGGAACACCGAGCGCGGTCGCACCAAAGGTCCTCGACGAGGCCCCCGGCACGACGAACAGCATGTTGCTGCCGAGGCCGGAGATGGCCTCGCCCACGTACGCCGTGGCCCCCCGGCCCATCGACTGCATCATCACCACGGCCGCTACACCGATGACGATGCCCAGCGTCGTCAGCAGTGAGCGCATGGTGTTCCTACGCAGGGCGGCCCAGGCCAGCCGGGCACTGGACAGGAGGGTCATGGGGAGGCCGTCCGGGAATCGGCGATGATCCGCCCATCGCGGAAGACGACCTGCCGCTCGGCGTAGGCGGCGCAGTTTGGGTCGTGGGTGACGATCAGGATGGTGATGCTCCGCTCGCGGTTGAGGCGGGCGAGGAGCTGCATGATCTCCTTGCCCATCTTCGAGTCGAGGTTCCCCGTGGGCTCATCCGCGAGGATCACCTCCGGGTCGTTCACCAGCGCGCGGGCGATGGCGACGCGCTGCTGCTCCCCGCCGGACAGCTGGTTGGACCGGGCGTCTTCGCGGCCGGCGAGCCCGACGGCCGCGAGCGCGGCACGCGCCCGGCGCGCCCGCTCGCGGGCCCCGATGCCGGCGTAGACAAGCGGCAACTCGACGTTCTCGAGCGCGGAGGTTCGGGGCAGCAGGTTGAACGTCTGGAAGACGAAGCCGAACCGCGCATTGCGAAGGGCGGCCAGCACGTCGCGGGAGAGATCCTGCACCGGTACGCCCTCGATGCGGTACTCCCCATCGCTGGGCAGTTCCAGGAGGCCGATGATGCTCATCATCGTGGACTTTCCCGACCCCGAAGGGCCGGTGATCGCCACGAACTCACCCTGGGCCACGTCGAGTCCGACGTGGTCGAGCGCCTGGACGGCGCTCAGCTGCTCCCCATAGACCTTGCTGACGCTGCACAAGGAGAGGAGCGGCGCGGACTCAGTGACGGATACCGTAGGCCTTTCTCCCTTCCGGCGTCAGCTCGGTCAGCACCGATGTGCCCAGCGGGAGGGGCCCGGGGGCGATTGCGGTAGCCTCGCCGTCGGAGAGGCCGCGACGCACGGTGACCCGGGTCGGCCCGTCCCTCGTGAGCAGCCACACGCCGGGCGTGCTGTCGCTCCTCTGGCCGGGTGGCGTGAACGTGAGCGCGGCATTCGGAACGTGGAGGACGTCCTGGGCGGAGCCGGTGCGAACGCGAACCGTCGCCGTCATGCCGGGCTTGAGAGCGAAATCGCGGTTGGCCAGCTCTACCACCGTCCCGTAGGTGACGATGTCCTGGACGATCACCGGCGAGCTCCGGACCTGGGTGACGATGCCCTCGAACGTGCGGTCGGGCCAGGCATTCACGGTGAACGTTGCCCGCTGGCCCTGGGCGACCTCGCCGATGTCCGCCTCGTCGACATGGGCAATAACCCGCATACGGCGGAGATCCGCCGCGACGGTGAACAGCACCGGCGTCTGCAGGACCGAGGCGACCGTCTGGCCAGGGTCGATGTTGCGGGTGATCACGACGCCATCCACCGGCGCCCTGATCACCGCGTGCTCCAGGTTGGTGGTCGCGACGTCGAGCGCCCCTCGCTGGGCCTCCACTTGCGCGAGCGCCACGGAGACCTTCTGCGCGGCGAGCCGGGCCGCCGCCACGGCGGCGTCGTGATCGGCGTCGGAAACCTGATTCAGGGAGAAGAGACCCTCGACCCGAACCAGGTCGCGGGCGGTCCGGAGGCTGTCGGTGCGCGCCTGCTCGAGGGCCGCCAGCGCCGCCGCCAGCGCCGACCGGGCCTGCGACTGCTGCGCCAGAAGAAGCTGCCGGTCGAAGCGCGCGAGCACCTGCCCGGCCCGCACCCGCGCGTTGTAATCCACCAGCACCGACGCGATGCGGCCGGAGATCTCGGCACCCACCTGCACCGTGGTGACCGCTTCGACCTGACCGGTAGCGTGGATCTCGCGCACCAGATCGCCGCGTTCGACCGGCGCGGTGCGGAATCGAGCGGCGAGGGGCACCGGCTTGGAACGGACCAGGAACCAGAGACCGAGTCCTAGCAGGGGCACCGCGGCCAGTATGCCCCACAAGACGATCCGGCGGCGGCGCTTGCGGCGCTCCTCCCGGGCGATCAGCTCGGTGAGGGGACGACGGACCCGGGCCTCGAGCCTGGACGGAGCCTCGGTGGGCTCGACATCCCGTACGGTGGTGACCACAGGACCTCCTCGACGCTCCATGCCAGCATGCAATGTCCTGCGGCGGCCCTGAAGGTCCGGACAACGCACCCTGAGAAACTCTTCATTAGCACCGACACGTTGCGAACCGCACAGAGCCGGCTCCTCCAGGCGTTACGGCGTCTGGTCACTCAAGGCATGCCAGTGCAGAATCCCGTCCCAGATCTGCCGGGCAGTCTCCGCATACCAGAACAGGTCGCGATCCTCCTCTTCGATCACGCCCTCGTCCACGAGGAAATCCACGTCGAACGCCTTGCGCCAGTACGCTTCGCCCACCAGCACGATCGGAATCGGCGCCAGCTTTCGGGTCTGAATGAGCGCGAGGGTCTCGAACAGCTCGTCGAAGGTGCCGTAGCCCCCTGGGAAGGCCACCAGCGCCCTGGCGCGATGCAGGAAGTGCAGTTTCCGGAGCGCGAAATAGCGGAAGCTGAAGCACAGCTCCGGCGTGACGTAGGGGTTGGGGTACTGTTCGTGCGGGAGGCTGATGTTCAGCCCAATCGATTTTGCCCCGGCATCGAACGCTCCCCGGTTGGCGGCCTCCATGATGCCGGGACCGCCACCGGTCATGACGACCGCCTGCCAGGAGCTCGACGCCGCGTCGCGGCCAAGCAAACGCCCGAACTCCCGGGCCACCTCGTAGTAGGAGCTCTTGGCCAGAATCCGCTCTGCCACCTTGAGCGCCCGTGCCAGTTCGGTGTTGCTTGGGTCTGCGCTGGCCTTGGCGCGCAGGTTCTCGGCCTGTCGCCGCGCGGCGCCCGGTTCGAGGATGCGGGTGCTGCCGAGGACCACGATGGTGTGTTGGATCTGGTGTTCGGTCAGCAGCAGCTCGGGCTTGAGAAACTCCAATTGCAGACGCAGGCCGCGCACCTCATCGCGGTGCAGGAAGTCCACATCCTCCTCGGCCTCACGGTAGCTTGGACTCTGCAGGATCGCGGCGATGCGCTTCGGGGCGTCGGGATCTTCCTCGGCTGCCTTTGGCTGCTGCCAGGGCAGCGGCGCGCGCCGGGTGCGCGGGTGCGCCGGGGCGGGAATCTTCGGGACGTGACCCCCGTCGTTGGGTTCCTCGATGCTCATGCGTTCGACCGTCCGCCGATGTCTACTCGAAGAGTTTGGACCGTCTCGGGAACCGTTCCAGGATCGCGCCGACGGTCTGCCTGAGGCTCTTAATGTACTCCTGGGGTTCGTCACTCACTGCCGAGCGGCCGTGGCCCCGACACAGGACTTCCCTGGCCCCGGCATCGATCACGTCGAGGAGCACGCTCCCTTCGGTGAATTGGGTCTGCAAGTTACTGAGAGTCAACGGATTACGTGGCATCAGCAGAGCCCTGCTTAACCCATGGCGGGCCTTTGTCTTGGGGCTCGGCCTTCGGCTCGAGCCCAGGAGGGCCGCGAGGCGTGCCTTCGCAGGCGTCCTCGGGAAGCATGGCATCAGGCGGGCGAGGTACTTCAAGTAGAAAGGGCAGTACGGCGGGGCTGTCACCTCCGATGCCCGCGCGGTAGGGGCACTCGGCGCTGTCGATCGCAGGTCATGCCGATATAGAGAACGCGGCGACCACCACTGCCGAGAAGTCACTCTCCTTGACTTCCCCGTTCGATCCGCGATGCTGCATGGAGAGGACAGCACCGATTTCCTGCTCGGCGCCGCTCCCTCGCCCACCGATTCGAGGACCGCCCGTGCCCCGCCGCCGGCTCATACCGATTCTGCTGATCGCCGCCTTTGTGGCGTTCTTCTTCCTGTTGCCTGGGTTCGTTGGGTATCTCACCGACTGGTGGTGGTTTCGGGAGATCGGCTACCAGGTCGTGTTCACCCGACAGTTGCTTACCCAGTCGCTGCTGTTCCTGGCTGTGGGTGGGATCACCGCCGCCACCGTGTATCTGAACCTGTCGTGGGCTCAGCGCCACCTGGTCCCGGGCCCGATCGTGCTTCGGGTCGGGCAATCCTTGCCACGAGTCAATATCACCGGGGCCCTCCGCCATCTGAGTCTGCCGGTCTCGCTGATCCTCGGCCTCCTGGCGGGCACGGTGGCCACCCAGGCGTGGGAGCCGGTGCTCCAGGCGCTCTACCGGACGCCGTTCGGGATCGCCGACCCGATTTTCTCGCGCGATATCGGTTTCTACGTTTTCACCTTGCCGGCTCTCTCCGCCGCGATCGGGTTCGTCTTCGGCCTCACCCTCCTCTCCCTGGCGTTGCTGGTACCACTCTACTTGTTGCGCGGCGATGTCGTCCTGAGCCCAGGCAAGCTCATCGTTGAACCCTCGGCGGGGCTGCACCTCGGGGTCCTGCTCGCGGCGCTGCTGCTGCTCACAGCGGGGCGGCTCTGGGGGGTGGCGATCCCCAACCTGCTGTATTCTGACACCGGCCCCCTGATCGGTGCCAGCTACACCGACCTGCACGCCCGGCTGCCGGCGCTCCGGGTCACGGCGGTCCTTGCCGCGTTCGCCGCCATCGCCGTCCTGGTCGGCGCCGCGCGTGGGCAACTCGCCCGCTACGCGCTGTGGGCGGTCGCGGGCTATCTGGCTGCAGCGGTGATCGCGCGCTGGCTGTTCCCGCTGGCGATGCAGAACCTCATCGTGGCGCCCACCGAACTGACCCGCGAGACGCCCTATCTCCGGGATCATATCGTCGCCACGCGGCAGGCCTGGGGCCTGGACAGTGTGGAGACCCGCGAGCTGAACGGCGAGGCTGACCTCACGCTGGCCGACATCCGGGCCAACGCGCCCACGATCGAGAACGTCCGGCTCTGGGACCGGGACCCGTTGCTGATGACCTTCGGGCAGCTGCAGGAGATCCGCACGTATTACGACTTCGTCTCAGTGGACGACGACCGGTACTGGATCGACGGGAAGTACCGCCAGGTCCTGCTGTCTCCCCGGGAGCTCAATGCGGCCTCGCTGCCAACCCGGACCTTCATCAATGAGCACCTGACCTTCACCCACGGGATGGGGCTCACCCTCGGCCCCGTAAACCAGGTGACGACCGAAGGCCTGCCGGTCCTGTTCGTCAAGGATCTGCCGCCGGTGTCGAGCGGGTCGCTCACCGTCTCGCGCCCGCAGATCTACTACGGCGAACTGGCGCAGGATTACGTCTTCGTGAACACCCGACAGCGCGAGTTCGACCATCCTTCCGGCGAGGAGAATGTGTATGCCGCATACGCCGGCACCGGCGGCGTGCAGGTCAGCAACCTCATGCGCCGCCTGATCCTCGCCTTCCAGTTCGGCTCTTCGAAGATCCTGTTCTCGCAGGACATCACCAATGACAGCCGGGTGCTCTATTACCGCAACATCGCGGCCCGGGCGGGGAAAGCGCTGCCCTTCCTCCGGTTCGACCGCGACCCCTATCTCGTGATCGGCGCCGACGGCGCGCTGCGCTGGATCCTCGACGCCTACACCACATCCGACCGCTATCCGTATGCTCAGCGGCTGGCCGACGGCACCACCTACATGCGGAACAGCGTCAAGGTCGTCATCGACGCGTACAACGGTTCGGTGGTCGCCTATGTGAGCGCCCCCAATGACCCGCTGATCCGGACCTGGGACCGCGTGTTCCCGGGCATCTTCACTCCACTGGACAGCATGCCCGCCGACCTGCGCGCACATATCCGGTATCCGGACGATATCTATCGCGTCCAGACCCGGCTCTACACCACCTATCATATGGACGCGCCGGAGGACTTCTACCACCGGGAGGACCAGTGGCAGATTCCGATCGTGGCCGAATCCGACGGCGCCGTACCGTTCATGCGGCATATCGTCATGCGGCTGCCGGAAGAACCGAAGGCCGAGTACATCTACATGGTGCCCTTCACTCCGCGGGGCAAGGACAACCTGGCGGCCTGGATGGTGGCACGGAACGATGGCGACGCCTACGGGAAACTCCGGGTCTACCGGCTCTCCCGGCAGAGTCTCGTGTTCGGTCCGCAGCAGATCGAGAACCGGATCAACCAGGACACCGAGATATCCCGCCAGGTCTCGCTGTGGGATCAGCGCGGCTCCACGGTGATCCGGGGCGATCTGCTGGTGATCCCGATCAAGCAGTCGCTGCTCTACGTCCAGCCCCTCTACCTGCAGGCGGAAGGCGGCAAGATTCCCGAGCTGAAGCGGGTCGTCGTCGCCTATCAGAACCAGGTGGTGATGCAGGAGACGCTGGACGCGGGCCTGGCCGAGCTCTTCGGCGGCTCCATGGGGACGCCAATCGAGCCCGCACCGTCCGGTGGGGCGGAGGCCGCGACCGGTCAGGCGCCGTTCCGCGCGCTGGCCATCGAGGCCCGGCGCCGATATCTCGCCGCCTTGCAGGCGCAGCGGGACAACGACTGGGCACGCTACGGCGAGGAAATGCGTCGGCTGGGCGAGCTACTCGAACAGATCGGCGGGGGAGGAGCGGGACCGCGGCAGTAAGGCCAGGTTGGCCGCCAAAGGCAGGGTGCTGTAACACGGGCCGACGTGATCAGGAGGGTCGTGGTTCGACCGGTCGTCGGCCTCGTCGTATCGAGCGCTTGCCTCCCGTGCCTCCCATCCCCCTCACTGCCCCGCGAGGAAGGCTCCCAGGTCGGCCTTCATCTGCTTGAGCGATTCCTCGTTCACGTACATCATGTGCCCGGCGTCGTAATACTTGTTGGCAATGCGCTGGCTGGCCTCCGGTGGCAGTCCCAGGTGGGAGAGGGTGTACTCCGTGGCGAGGAACGGCGTCGCGAGGTCGAAGAGGCCGGAAAGCACTAGCACACGGAGCTTGGGATTGTACTGGAGGGCGTGGGCCAGGTCCGGGGCGGTGTTGACGAAGCCCTGCCGACCGCTGGGGGCGCGGTGCTTGAAGTCCCACGCCTGGAACAGCTCGTCCGGGCCCGACACCCGGTACTCTCGATCGGTCGGGAAGTTCAGCTCCCGGTGGTAGTAGTCGAGGAACGCCGCGGTATACGCGGCCTCGATGCTGGCCGACTGCGGATCGTACTCCGCGTTCTGGGTGAGCGGATCGAACGTGCCACCCACATAGCGGCTGTCGAGCCGGCCCACCGTCTCCCGATGTTCCCGGAGCAGTTCGGCGGTGTATTCGCCCTCCGTCACCCGCAGGTTCGCCTTCAGGATGTAGTCTACCGACAATCCCGTGAACCGATGCAGCTGCTGAGCGACGCTGTCCCGCTCGACGGGGCCGAGCCGGTCCCCTTTCATGAGCGCGGCGGTATAGGGTCCCAGGGCATAGGCCCGGGCCTCGTCGAGAAATGGAGCGAGCTGCGCGGGCTGCGCCGGCAGGGCCTTGTGGTACCAGCTGGTCGCCGCGAAGGTCGGCAGAAAGAGGGGGAACGTCCGCTCGTTGGCGGGCCAATCGAACAGCGCTTCGATGTCGAGCGCCAGCGACACCAGCGCCACCCCATTGAACGACATCCCGAGCTGCGACTGCAGGTAGTCCACCATTCCGGCCGAGCGCGTGCTACCGTAGCTCTCGCCGAGGAGGTAGCGGGGGGAGTTCCAGCGGCCGTTCTCGGTGACGTACTGGTGTATGAACCGGCTCATCTCCTCGATGTCGGCATCCACCCCCCAGAAATCCTTGTCCTTCTTCTTGCCGATCGCTTTGCTCACGCCGGTGCCGACGGGGTCGATCATCACCAAATCGGTCTTGTCGAGCACGCTGTACTCGTTGTCCACCACCCGGTACGGCGGTGGTGGTGTGGGGCCGGCGTCGGTGACGACGATGCGCCGGGGCCCGAGCGCCCCCATATGCAGCCAGATCGAGGAAGATCCCGGGCCACCGTTGTAGGCGAAGGTGATTGGGCGAGTGGCGGGGTCCTTCACGTCCTGCTTGAGGTAGGCGATGTAGCCAATGACGGCACTCGGTTCCCCGTCCTTGTCACGGAGGATCAGCGTTCCCGCCGTGGCGGTATAGGCCAGCGACCGGCCACCGATGGTGACGGTGTGGCGGGTGACGTACTGCTCCGGCTTGGGCGGCGCCTTTGCCTCGGCGCTGTCCTTCGCCGGCGCCTGCGCCAGGAGCGGCTGGGCGGGGACCATCGCCAGGGCCAGCAGGGAAAGCGATCGGGTCATCATGGTGGGGATGGGATGGGTTGAAGAAGTACGCGGGTTGGGGAGGGTCTGGTTTCAATGTGGAGATTCGGGGAGGGGCGCGCCAGTTTGGCCGCAAGCCTCACCACGATCGCGAGGCCGTCGCCCGTCGCCCGTCGCCTATCTCACCCCGCTCAGAACTGCACCCCCAGCGCGATCTGCACATCATAGGAGCGATCGTCGAAGTCCACCTTGCGGGTGAAGTGATCCAGGGAAACCTGCAGCCGTACCCGCTCGAAGGCGGTGACCGAAGTGGCGGCCTGGAGAACCACCTGACTGCAGTCGCGGCCGTCGCCATGGGTCCGCGCCGCGCCACAGGACTTGGAATGAAAGTGGTCCGCCTGCGAGAGCTGGTATCCCACCCGCGGGGCGATCGTGATCATGTGCGTGAGCCTGGTGAACGGCCTGAGCTCGATGTCGGGGCCCGCGAACAGGCCGACCGCGAATTTGTTGGGATCCTGGGTGAGCAGCGAAACGATCCCTTCCACCCTCAGTGCGGCATTGAGACGTAGCCAATCGGGCAACCCCGACACGGCCTTGCTGCCACCGACCTCCTGTGCCGTACCCACGACCAGGTACCACCAGCTCGGTGGAGGCTCGTAGTAGATGGTACCCACGGCGAGGGTGCCAAGGCGCAGCGCCCTGCGCTGGGCGCGCGTGGGCTGCCGGTCGGCAAGGGTCTCGATCACCTCGCGGAGGTGGCGTGCCAGGACCCGACGCACCCCGCCGGGCTGATCACGGGCAACACCGAGGTCACGGAAATGGAACCCATAGGCGGTGAGGAGCCGCAGATTGTAATCCAGCTCGGTTTCTTTCCTGGTGGTATCTCGCAGTGCCTGGGTCGAATCCAGCGGCAGAGCCGGCTCGGCGATGCGCGGCGGCAGCGCGCCCTCTGCGGCGCGGCGGCAGTGGTAGTTGGCGATGGGATGGGCACGCTGCTCGAGGCTCAGCTCCCGGCATTCGGAATACACCCGGTTCATCGCGATCTGCGCCAGGATCCTGAAGTCGCGCAGGCTGTCGCCGTCGCACTCCGGCTGTGGCGTCACGGCGGTGGAATCGTACCACTCTCTCAAGCACAGCAGGGGAAGCCAGTCGGGCGTCGTGAGGAGCGCCTCCAGCGCCTGCCGCCCGCGGTCCGACGGCAGTTGATCCCAGGAGGCCAGATCGTGGAGCGCGTCGTACAGGCCCAGGTAGTAATCGAAACGCCGGAATTCCCGCTCGAACAAGCCGAAGAAATTGCCGAGGAAGCCGCTGGCCTGCGGAAACCGGCTGGATGCGATGAATAGTCTGCCCGGGTCCAGGGGAACCGATCGTTCTTCGAGCAGGGCAAACAGCTCGGTCTTGCGGGCTTGGTTTACAAAGCCGTGCGCGAGGACAGTACCATGACTGAAGACGCTGAGCTGTGGTGCGGCCGCCGCCGGATCGGGCAGCGGGTAGGCACGGAGATCGGGATCGAGGTAGATGAAGCGGGTCTGGTCGGGCGCGGGGGCGTTGGACCGGTTTAGCGCGCCGGCGAGGCCGAGTGGCACGTTGTCGAAGACGCCACCGTCGATGAACCGATCGAGGTGGTCGGCCTCGTGGCACGCGTCGGCATTGACAGCCGGGTATATGCAGTACGCCAGGGTCACGGGCGGAAACGCGAACGGGAATGCGCCGGAGGCGGCAACGACCTCGACCAGGCGGTCGCGGTCCTGGCTTGCATCGGCATTGGGATCTGCCGTGAGCGGCAGGAGGAGCTGAGGAGCTGCGGAGCTCGAGATGACCGTGTTGCGAATCACCGGGGGCAGGCTGTCTCCCCGGCCGTGAATCCGGACCGTGAAATACAGGAGCTGTCGTGGAACGGTGAGCTGGCCCTGCAGCGGAACGTCGAGCGGGGTGAGTCTGGTGACCGAAATCCCCAGCGACACATCACACCATTCGGGGAGTCGGCTCTGCCACACTTCGCTGAGCAGCTGCCGCAGATCAACCAGGCCCGGCGTCGCAATAAAGGCGCTGATGGGGGTACTCGAATCCGGTTGAAACAGGCGGTCGTATTGCTGCGCGAGCCAGAACCGATATCCGAGGTCACGGGTGGGAAAGTCGTTGACGGGGGTGCAGCCGCTGAGGGCAGCGAAG
>DATBLR010000056.1:0-32461 GCA_036555275.1 Gemmatimonadales bacterium
ACGCTCGCCGTGAGTCCGGTACGAAAGCTGTTTCACTACGGCGAGCTGATTCGGGTCCGGCGGATGCTGGGGCTCTTCGCCTTCTTCTACGCGCTGCTGCACGCGGTCACCTATTTCGTGTTCGACCAGTCGCTCGATCCCGGACTCATCTGGGCGGACACGGTGAAGCATCCCCGCATCGCCGTCGGATTCATCGCCTTCCTGATGTTGATTCCCCTTGCGATGACCTCCACCGACGCCATGGTCCGGCGGCTGGGGAAGCGCTGGGGGAAGCTGCACAAGCTGATCTACGCCGCGACGGCGCTCGGGATCATTCATTACCTGATGGTGCAGAAGCTGGATCTCAGGGTGGGAATCCCATACGCCGTCGTCTTCGGGGTCTTGATGCTGTGGCGGATGATCCCCCGTGGCGCTTTGGTTTCTTCTCCGCGATGAGGCGCCCGCCCCCCGCCTTTGAGGCCGTGCAGTTCGGGACTTGGCAATGATGAACCACAGAGGCACAGAGACCCAGAGCCTATATTGTGCGTGTTGAAGCGATTGAGCCAGGCACTGATATCGCAGACCCTCTGTGCCTCTGTGCCTCTGTGGTTACCGAACCCACGATGAGGCCCGAGCGGCCCCTGGCTGAGCCGGGAAGTCCCTTACCGCTTGGGCTCCGCGGTGAGCCGCGCCAGCGCTGACTTCGCCTCCTGGACATATGGCTGCAGCTCGGGGTCCGCGTGGCGCCACATCCCCACCACGAACTGGTAGTCGTCAATGGCCCGGTCGCGCTGGCCCACCCGCTCGGCCGCGCGCCCCCGCTGTAGCTGCCACAGCGGTCTTGCCGGCGACAGAAAGGGAGCCTCGTGGCCGTTGAAGACCGCCAAGGCTTCCTGCTCCTGCCCACGGCTGAGCAGCAACTGGCTCTTCACGATCTGATCGTACACACAGCGACAGATCGTGTCGGGGAGAGCGACGAAGCGGGCCAGGGCCTGGGCGCTGTCACCCCGAGCGAGGCTCTCATAGGCCAAGGCAGCGGCCCGGCCGTAAGAGAGCCAGGCGCGGGTATCTCGCGGCGCGCCGGTGGCCAGCGACTCCATCCTGGCGGCGAAACGCGCGAGGGAGGATGTATCCCGCCGCGCGGCCCACCATGGCAGGGCGGTGAATGTTCCCACTTGGAAACCATTGGGGATGGCTCCAGGTGCTTCCACGACCGGAGGGGCGGCCAGCCACTGCTGAAACCGATGTCGGGCACTTTCCTCAGGCAGACCGCCAAGCGGGGCCACGCTGCTGCTGGTGCCGGAGTCGCCGAACGTGGCGTAGAGATCTCTGAGGTGGCCACGGCTTCCGAGCGCCCCGCGGAGCCAGTATGACCGGAATCCCGGCTCGTTGTACAGCTGGATTGGGGAGCGCGGACTGCGCATGAGCGCCTGGGCCAGCCTGATTTCGCTTTCACAGGAGTCGGGCGACAGCTGGAACGCCACGAGCCCTTCGAACAGGGCTTCCCCCGACGCGCTGTCGATTGCCCGCTCGAGCTCCGGCGAGCAATTACTCAGCTCGGCGAGGATCCGGTCGACCAGCACAAAGCCACGGGCGTGTTTGTCGGCGGAGGCGCCGATGCGGCCGAGGTAGGCCGCGATGTAGCGACGAGCCCGGTCAGGCTGTCCCAGGCTGATCGCGAGTGCGACCGGGTGGAGATAGGATTCGGTGAAGGCGGAGTCGAGCGCGATGGCCCGGTCGAATGGGTCCAGGGTCTGCTCCATCGTAGTGCGCCCCACCAGCGGGAAGTGCAGCCTCGCGTCGCCGAGGGCGTACCAGACCTCCGGATCCTGGGGGTACTTTCGGGTTGCCTCCTCGAGAGTCGCAAAGAGACGAGCCTGATGGGTGCGCCACAGGGTGTCCCGGGACGAGGTAAACAGCGCCGTGCCGAGCGAGTCCGCCGTGATCAGGAGGCTCTCCCGTGGTGGCAGGCCCCGATTGAGCGCTGCCGCCTGGAGGGTATAGACGCCGGAGAGCGAGTCTCCGCCGATCACCTGCCACCCGAGGACGCTCCCCAGCCGCCACCAGGCCAGGGCGAAACTGCTGTCGGCTCCGACTGCCCGGCCATAGGCGGCGAGGGCGGAGTCCCACTGGGTGTTGCGGAAGAACTGTTCGCCCTGCAGGAATGCCCTGAGAGCGGGCAGGGTCGTGGACCGCAGTCCCGACGAGCGAACCGCGCCGATAGGGCGGGAGCGGCCCAGCTCGCGCAGGAGGCTGAAGGTGAGCGAGTCCATCAGGCGGTCCATCGCCCCGCTCTGGTCGCGCAGCTCCACTTCGCCGAGGTTGTTCCCGGTACCAACATCGTAGAGGGTCGCGATGAGGCGGACCGAATCGGCGCTGGTGGCCACCACCTGGCCGAAGACTGCGATCCGGGCCCCGGTGGCGAGACCGAGAGCCTTGGCGGAGGGCGGGTCCGCTCGGCCGACCCAGCGTCTGATCACGGTGGATGGCGCGACCGTCCGCAAGGCCCCCGCCCCGTCGAGATTCCGGGAGAGCACGTCGACCAGCCCTTCCCGCCACAGCTCGAGCCCGGGGGCCAGCACGTCGAAGGGTGCGACCGCAATGAGGTCGGCATCCAGTAGCCGGGACCGGTTGTGCCGCGCGATCACGAATCCGCCGCCCAGCACCAGCAGTGCGGCGATACCGCTCCACAGGACCCAGGTCCGCCGGGCAATGGGTGGACGCGCCGGATGGATGCGTAGCGCGTCCCGGAAGGCGGCGGCCGTCTGGAGCCGCTGGCCGGGATGCTTCGCCAGGGCCCGCGCGATCACGTCGCTCACCGCCTTCGGGACTTCAGATCGCACCGCGGTGAGCGGACGTGGCGTCGCGGTAAGGTGGGCCGCGAGCACCGCCTGCGCCGTAGCGCCCTCGAACGGTGCCTTGCCGCTCAGCATCTCGTAGCCTACCACGGCGAGGGCGTACACGTCGGCCCGGGCATCGACGTGCCGGTCCCCCGCCACCTGCTCCGGCGCCATGTAGCCCGGCGTGCCGACTGCCAGCCCGGTCTCCGTCAGTCGTTCCCCGCTGCGCGCCTCGAGCAGTGCCCGCGCCACCCCGAAGTCGGTGAGCACCGGGTGGCGTCCCTCCAGCAGCACGTTTTCCGGCTTGATGTCGCGATGCAGAATCCCTTCAGCATGCGCATGGGCGAGAGCGTCGGCCATTTCCTGCAGAATCTGGATGGCATCGGCCACCGGGAGCCTCCCCTCGCGGGTCAGCCGGTGCCGGAGCGACTCGCCGGGGACGTAGGGGATGACGTAGTAGAGCAGGTCGTCGCGGGTGCCCGCGGTCAGTACGGGGAGGATATTGGGGTGCTGCAGGTGGGCCGCCAGCTCGATCTCCTGCCGGAACCGCGCGGCGCTTACCTCGCTGGCGAACTCGGGCGGCAGGCACTTGACCACGACCTTGCGGTGGAGCGAGCTCTCCTCGGCGAGGAACAGCCGGCTCATGCCCCCACCGCCCAGCTCGCGCTCGATGCGGTAGGCATCACCCAGCGCGGCCTGAAGACGCTCTCGCAGATCAGTCATGGGTTCTCGGGAAGCCGGGGGCCAAGGTCTGAGTATACCGGGGGCCTGAATATCCCGACAGGGATTTGCGCATCGCCGGCCGACTACCCTCGGTGGTTCTTGTGGTCATGCGGCTCTGGCTTGGCACTCATGAACCACAGAGGCACAGAGACACCGAGAGGGATTGTAAGTGTTGGTCCGATCAAGCCAAGGCATGGAGTAAGACCCTCTGTCCTCTGTGCCTCTGTGGTTCAGAACAGGCGTTGACTTAGCGCCGAGCCCATTCCGCAGTCCGCCGGTCCGCCAGCCCGCCCACTCGCCGTTCCCTAAAGCCGCACCCCCGACTACCTTCCGGGCCGACCATGCCCTCCCGCTCGACGCTGCTCGACGACCGGGCGATCGCCCGCGCTCTCACCCGCATGGCCTCCGAATTAGTGGAACGCTGCCAGGGTACAACCGATGTCTTGTTGGTGGGGATTCAGCGCCGTGGCGTAGAGCTGGCGCAGCGCCTGGCGCGCCTGGTGGCGGCGCAGGAAGGTCACCCCGTTCCGACCGGAAAGCTGGACATCACCCTCTATCGCGACGATCTGCAGGCCATTGGGCCCCGGCCGGTGATAGGAGAGACCGATCTGCCGGACAACCTCGACGGGCGCACGGTGGTGATCGTCGACGACGTGCTGTACACCGGCCGAACCATCCGGGCCGCGCTGGACGAGCTGGCCGATTTCGGGCGACCGCGGCGCATTCTCCTCTGCGTGCTGGTCGACCGCGGGGGGCGGGAGCTTCCGATCCAGCCCGACATCGTCGGTCTCAAGCAGGCCACCGACTCCGCCGATCGGGTGGACGTGCTGGTCAAGGAGCTGGACGGCCGCGACGCGGTGGAACTGGCCCGGGCCTAGCTCGGATGGGGTTAACCACAGAGTCACAGAGACACAGAGAAGGACACTAATGATTGAATCGGCGGCTCCTGGCTACGCAATGAAAACACCCTCTGTGCCTCGGTGTCTCTGTGGTTATCAGTTGCGGTGCGAGTTTCAGTTGACTACGGGTTGCCGGTCGAGGTGCAGAGGGTGAGCCCGGTGCCGAGCCTGGGGAAGGACCTGATCGGGCTCGAGCCCCTGTCGGCCGAGCAGATCCAGCTCATTCTGGATACCGCCGAGCGATTCAAGGAAGTGAGTGAGCGACCGATCAAGAAGGTGCCGGCGCTCCGCGGCAAGACCATCGTCAATCTCTTCTTCGAAGCCTCCACCCGGACCCGCATTTCCTTCGAGTTCGCCGAGAAGCGGCTCTCCGCCGACACGGTGAACGTGGCCTCCACCGGCAGCTCGGTCAGCAAGGGCGAGACTCTGGTCGATACCGCCCGCAACCTGGAGGCGATGCGGATCGACATGGTCGTGATCCGGCACCACGCCTCGGGATCCGCCGAGTTTCTCGGGCGACGCATCCGGTCCAACGTGGTCAACGCGGGCGACGGCAAGCACGAGCACCCCACCCAGGGACTGCTCGATCTCCTGACGCTCCGCGATCGGTTCGGTCGGATCGAGGGACTCAAGGTCGCGATCTGCGGCGATGTGCTGCACAGCCGGGTGGCCCGGAGCAACATCTGGGGCCTGAAAAAGCTGGGCGCCCAGGTGGCGGTCTGCGGCCCGGCGACCCTGGTGCCCCGGGATATCGGCGCCCTCGGTGTGGAGGTCATTCCCCGGATCGAGGACGCCATCACCTGGGCCGACGCGCTGAATGTGCTGCGGCTGCAGCTGGAGCGCATGACCGGTGGCTTCATCCCGTCGCTGCGCGAGTACAATCGGGTATTCGGGGTCACCCGGGAACGGCTCGAGCGCGCCGGCAAGGAGCTGGTGATCATGCATCCCGGCCCGATGAACCGCGGGGTTGAGATCGACTCCGATGTCGCCGACGGCCCCGGCAGCGTGATTCTCCCCCAGGTCACCAACGGGGTGGCGGTTCGCATGGCGGTGCTCTATCTGCTGGCCGGCGGGTCACCCGACTGGCAGCAGGCGGGAGGCGCTGAGTGAGCCGCCCGATCCTGATCCGCGGCGGCCGGGTGATCGACCCGTCCCGGCGCACCGACGGCGTGGCCGATGTATACCTGGCGGAAGGTCGGGTCGCCTCCGTGGGGCGCAACATCACCGGTGAAGACGGCTGCCTGGTGATCGAGGCGAAGGGCAAGGTGGTTACCCCCGGGCTCATCGACCTGCACGTCCACCTTCGGGAACCCGGCTTCGAGGACCTCGAGACAGTGGCCACCGGGGCGATGGCGGCCGCGGCAGGCGGGTTTACAGCGGTGTGCGCCATGCCCAATACCGATCCCCCGCTCGACAATCAGGGTGCGATCGGCTTCGTGATCCGCCAGGCCCAGAAGGCCGCCAAGGCCCGAGTCTATCCCATTGGCACCATCTCGGTCCAGCAGAAAGGGGAGAACCTCTCCGAGTTCGGCGAATTGCTCGGGGCGGGGGCCGTGGCGGTGAGCGACGATGGCAAGCCGGTCATGTCCAGCCACCTGATGCGAACCGCCCTGGAATATGCCAGGACCTTCGGAATCCCGGTCGCGGATCATTGCGAGGAGCTGACCCTGGCCGAGGGCGGCGCCATGCACGAAGGCCTGGTCGCGACCCGGCTCGGTCTCAAGGGGATTCCGGCGGCGGCGGAGGAGATCCACGTCGCCCGTGACATCATCCTCTCGGAGCTCACCGGGGGCCATATCCACCTCTGCCACATGAGCACCCGTGGATCCGCCGAGCTCATCCGGCGGGCCAAGGACCGCGGACTCCGGGTGACTGCCGAAGTGACCCCCCATCACTTCACCCTGACTCACGAGGCCTGCGAGGGGTACAACACCAGCGCCAAGATGAACCCGCCCCTGCGAGAAGCGACGGACGTCGAGGCGCTGCGCCAAGCGCTCAAGGACGGCACTGTGGATGTGATCGCCACCGATCACGCCCCGCATCACTACGACGCCAAGGAGCGCGAGTTCGACGATGCGCCCAACGGAATCCTGGGGCTCGAAACCGCCTTTGGGCTCGCGGTGACCGAGTTGGTGGCGCCCGGCATCCTCGCCCTTTCCGATCTGCTTTATCGCATGAGCACTCGTCCGGCCCAGATCTTCAATCTCCCGGGGGGCACCCTGGCGGTGGGGGCACCGGGGGATGTGACTATCCTGGATCCCGACGCGACCTGGACCGTGGATCCAGCCCGGTTCTACTCCAAGAGCCGCAACACCCCCTTCGCCGGCCGTCGCCTGACCGGCCGCGCCGAGGCGACGATCGTGAGGGGTAGGGTGGTCTATGAGCGCGCCGGCGACTGAAGGGCGCTACCCCAGCGTCGCCCAGGCCGGAGAGGCTATCGTCCGCTGCTGCCGCCGGCTGTGGCAGGCCGGTCTGATCGCCGGGGCAGACGGGAATATTTCGGTGCGAGTCGGGCCTGAAACCCTGCTTGTGACCCCTAGCGGCCTGCCCAAGGCGGACCTCCGGCCCGAGGATCTGGTCCGCGTCAGCCTGGCCGGAGAGGCCCGTGGCGGTTTTCGTAAGGCCACTAGCGAGTTACATTTGCACTTGCGGGTCTATGGGGACCGGCCGGATCTGGGCGCCGTTGTTCATGCCCATCCTCCAACCGCGACCGGGTTCGCCGTGGCAGGGGAGGGGCTGCCGGGTGACGTTCTGCCCGAATTGACCGTGCTGTGTGGAACGGTTCCCCTAGCCGGGTATGCGACCCCCGGGACCGCCGAGGTGGGCGATGCGGTGGCGCCGTTCCTGAAAGGACATGAGGCGGTGCTGCTCGCAAATCACGGGGCGGTGACTTGGGGCCCGGACCTTGCGACGGCCCAGATCCGCATGGAGAGCCTGGAGCATGTGGCCAGGATCCTGCTCGCGGCGCGCGCTGTGGGGCGGGTCATCCACCTGACCCCGGCACAGGTTGACATGCTGACCCGGCCCAGAGGATTACGCGGACATGAGCAAGTCGACCGAGAGCAATAACCCGATCGAGAAGCTGCTTCAGGATCGGGCTCAGTATGTGAACTGGCTCACCCGGCTCAACGCCAGCGGGGAGGCTTCCACTTCGGTCCCCGAGGCGGTTCGGGGTCGGGTTCGGGCCGATTACGAGCGGCGGCTGGAGGCAGTACTGGCCGAGTTGCGCAGTCACACTGCCCAGCTGGAGGAGCAGGTCGAGGGGCTCACCGCCAGGGCCAGCGAGCTGACGGTGCGCGAGAGCGAGCGGAAAGAACAGCTCGCGGAGGCGGAGGTCCGCCACCTGGTAGGGGAGTACGACGAGGTAAAATGGGACGGTATCCGGACCGAGTTGCTCAAGCTGATCGGACAGGTTCACGATGAGCTTCAGCATACTACCACCGAAATAGACCGCCTCACCGAGGTCCTGGGGACCATCCACGCGCCGATGACCCCGCAAGCTCCGGCGGCCACCCCGGAACCCCGCCCCTCGATCACGTCATCGGCCCCTCGTCCAGCGGCGACCATCCCCGCGGCCAAAGCGCCGGTCACGACAGAGCCCGCGATCCCGCCGCTGCCATCCCCGCCTGCCGAAACGGCGCGTCCGGCCGCCTCTCATCCTAGCCCCGCCGCGACAGGTGGCGGTGGCACCGAGATCCCGTTCCGTCCGTCCACCCCCCGGCCAGCGACCAAGCCTGCGGCTGTCCCGCCCAAGCGGGAAGACCAGCCAGGACGGACGTTGTGGTTCCCTTCGGGAAAGCCGGACCAGCCCCAGGCAGGGGGTGGCAAGCTCGATGAGCTCGCTTTCCTCAAGTCGGTGACCGGCGACGAGGCTCCGGTTGCGCCACCCCCCGCTCCAGCCCCGGCCCCGGTTCCTGCCCCTCGGCTCCGTACCAGCGGCGGGTTCAGCAAGCCGGCCGATGCCCCGGCGGCCCCTACTCCGGTACCTGAACCGGCGCCCACCCGGCCGCCCTCGGCCCTGGACGGGGCCAAGGATCGTCCCAGCGCGGGTCCCAAGACACTCAAATGCGGCGAGTGCGGGACCCTGAACCGGCCGACGGAATGGTATTGTGAGCGGTGCGGGGCGGAGTTGGCGGCGTTGTAGGGTGGGCGGACAGGCGGGCAGGCGGGCGGGTACCTCCGCGAAAAACCCTCCGGCTGAGTATGCCGGAGGGTTTCTAGTTCGTGTGCGTCCGCCTGCCCGCCTGTCCGCCTGCCCGCCCTACTTCTTCCCCGCCACCAGCTTCGCCAGCCGGCTCTTGGTCCGGCTCGCGGTATTGCGATGCACCAGATTCTTCCGGCCGGCCCGATCCAGAAGCCGCGCGGCCTCGAGGTAGGCCGCCTGAGCGTCCTTGGCGTTTTCCGCGGAGCGGACTTTCCTGACCGCGGTGCGAAGCTGGCTGCGACGAGCGCGGTTACGCGCGTGGGCGGCGCGTGATTTTCGCATCGCCTTCTTGGCGGACTTGAGTCGTGGCACGGAACTCCTCGGACGGTGGACGACGCGGCCGCCCGGTGTCGAGCGGTGGGAGGCGAGAACGTAGAACAGGATGCACTCAAGGTCAAGCCGCGCCGGGTTTTCAGAAGGGCACGGCGGCCGTTAGATTGGGCCACCCCCATGAGCGAATCGATACTCCGGGATCTGGTCCTCGCACTGCCGGTAATGGTCTTCTCCCTCGTGGCGCACGAATACGCGCATGCGCGGACGGCCCTATGGCAGGGGGATGACACGGCGTACATGCTGGGGCGGGTAACGCTCAACCCGTTACCGCACATCGATCCCTGGATGACCGTCCTGCTGCCGGCAATCTTGTTGATCATGAGCGGCGGGACCTTCGCCTTCGGGGGTGCCAGACCGGTGCCGGTCGTGCCGCGGAAATACCGCAACTATGTGCGCGGCGACCTGATCGTCTCGTCCGCCGGGGTCATCACCAACCTCGGACTGGCCTTCGTATTCGCGTTCGTCTTCGTGGGGCTCGGCGGCCTGGGGGGACTCCTGCCGGATCTGAGCCAGGGCCTGGGGATCCTGCAGCGGATGATGCTGCGCGGGATCTGGTTCAATCTGGTGCTGTGCTTCTTCAATCTCATCCCGATACCGCCGCTGGACGGCTCCCATCTGCTCTACCACATGCTTCCGGCGGCCTGGGGGGCGAGGCTGCGAGCGATCGGCAACTATGGTTTCCTGCCTCTGCTGCTGCTGCTGGTGCTGTTCCGTCCGGTCATCAATGTGCTGATGACGCCGGCGATGCTGGGCTTCTGGGGCTTCTACGGCGTGCTGCAGTCGTTCGGTCTGGGTGACATCTGGGATTTCACACGCGGATGACCTACCCCTCGAGCACTCCCGCCTTCGCGCCCGGCGCCGAACCGGCGTTCGTCGTCCAGCTGGAAGGTTTCTCGGGACCGCTGGACCTGCTGCTGCACCTCCTCCGGGAAGAGCAGATTGACATCGCGGACATCCCGATCGCCCGCATCGCCGATCAGTTTCTGCGCGCCATTCATCAGCTGGGTCTCAACCAGGCGGCAGACTATCTCGAAATGGCGGGCCGCCTGCTCCGGCTCAAGGCCCAGATGCTGCTGCCGCGACACGAAGGCGACGAAGACTGGGAGGACCCGCGCCATGAGCTGGTTCGCCGCCTGCTCGAGTATCAGCTGGTGCGGGAAGTGGGGCGGTGGCTCGAACGAGCGGCGGATCACCGGGCTGATCAGCTGGCCCGCGGCTTTCTGCCTCCGCCGCTGGAGCTGCCGCCGCCGCCACTGAGCCTCGATCTTCTCGACCTGCTCACGGCAGTGGAGAAGGTCATCGGCGAGATCCCCTCACCGGTGCTGCATCGGGTGGTGTCCCGGCCGCTGGATACCGAGGGGGCAATGCGACGCCTGCTCGGGCTGCTCGCCGAGCGCGCGGAGCTCGGCTGGCTGGAAGCGCTGGGTCCGCGGCCGACCATCGTGGAAGTGCTGTCAACCTTGCTGGCGCTCCTCGAGCTTGCCAAGCGGGGCGCCATCAGCCTGGCGCAGTCGGCCGCGTTTACCTCGTTCGTGATCCGGCGAGAAAAGTCGCCGGAAGATCTTGTGGCCCTGTCCCTGGAGGGCATCGATGTCGCTCAAGCCTCTGGCCCAGCTGATTGAGGCGGCGCTCTTCGCTGCCAACCGACCGCTCACCGTCGAGGAACTGCAGACCCTCGAGCGGGAGGCAACGCTCGCGGACGTCCGCACTGCACTCGACGAGCTCCGCGAACACTACGATTTCGACGGCCACGCCGTGGAAGTCGTGGAGCTGGCGGGCGGCTATCAGATCCTCACCCGGCGCGCCTTCGCCGAGGCGATCGAGCGGGCCCAGATCGTGGTCCGGACCCCGCGCCTGACGGCGGCGGCCATGGAAACTCTGGCGGTCATCGGCTACCGCCAGCCGGTCGGCCGGGCCGAGATCGAAGAGATCCGGGGGGTGTCGGCTGGCGGGGTGCTTAGAACCCTGCAGGAGCGGGGGCTGATCGAGGTCGTGGGCAGGAGCGAAGCGATGGGGCGCCCCTTGCTCTACGGGACCACCGCGCTCTTTCTCGAGTTGCTGGGATTGCGCGACCTCGGGGAACTGCCGCGGACCGAAGAGTTCAGCGTGGCACTGCAGCCGCACAAGCCGGAGGCCGCGGATGCCGCCGAGGCGGCGGCCTCGGTCCCGGCAGAGTCATGAGCGAGATGCGGCTGCAGCGGGCCCTCGCCCGGGCCGGGGTGGCCAGTCGCCGGGCAGCGGAAGAGTTGATCGAAGCGGGGCGGGTCCGGGTGGATGGCGATCTCGCCCGGCTCGGCATGAAGGTCGACCCGGATCGACAGCGGATTACCGTCGCGGGACGGCCGATCCCGAAACTGGCACAGCGCTGGCTGGCCTTCCATAAGCCGCTGGGTGTGGTCACCACCGCCAGCGACGAAGCCGGCCGCCGCACCGTATTCGACTTCCTCAAGGACTCCCGCGGGCTGAGCTACGTGGGCCGCCTGGACATCAATACCACCGGGCTTCTCCTGCTCACGACCGACGGCGAGGCCGTCCATCGTCTCACCCATCCACGCTACCGGATTCCCCGCAGCTACACCGCCCTGGTGCATGGCCGACCCCCCGGGGAGATCGAGGCGGCGGCGGCTCGTCGGGTCGTGATCGACGGGAAACCGGTGATCCCGATCCGGGTCCGGGTCCGCGCCGGCAAGGACGGGCGGAGCATCGTCGATGTCACTCTGACCGAAGGCCGCAACCGGATCGTCAGACGCTGGTGTGAGGCCCTGGGCCTGAAAGTGGAGCGACTCGCCCGGCTGCAGTACGGACCGGTGCGGCTTGGCGATCTGCCCGTGGGCCAGGCGCGCCCGCTCACCTCCGCGGAACAGGCGGCACTCTACCGCGCAATTGGTTTGAAGGATGAAGCGCCGTAGCCCATCGCGCCGGCCGCTCGTGAGTTGGATCACCTTCACCTCCCGCACGGGGCTGACAAGGTGAGCGCCGCCCGCTATCCTCCTACTGCGCCGCCGGTGTGCCTCGCGACCTCACCCCTCACCTCGCCCGCTCAATGACCGCACGACCCTCCGTCTCGAGCCGCACCGTTGACGCCGGACCCGTGCAGCAGGTGGTCGTCGAAGTCGGACGCAGGATCGTGGGACAGGAGACGATGATCGAGCGCCTGCTCATCGGACTCCTGACCGGTGGGCATATTCTCCTCGAAGGCGTGCCCGGTCTCGCCAAGACGCTGGCCGTCAAGACCCTCGCCGAGATTGTGGACGCCAAGTTCTCCCGCATCCAGTTCACTCCCGATCTGCTGCCGGCCGACCTGATCGGGACCATGGTCTTCGACCCGAAGACCCAGGAATTCCGGGTCAAGCACGGGCCGATCTTCGCGCAGATCATCCTGGCGGACGAGGTCAACCGGGCGCCCGCCAAGGTCCAGGCAGCGCTCCTGGAGGCGATGCAGGAACATCAGGTGACGATCGGCGGCACCAGCTTCGTCCTGGAGGAGCCGTTCCTGGTGCTGGCCACGCAGAACCCGATCGAGAGCGAAGGGACCTACGAGCTTCCCGAGGCGCAGCTCGACCGGTTCATGCTCAAGGTCCGGATCGGGTACCCGAGCCGCGACCAGGAAAAAGAGGTGCTGCTGCGGCGGAGCGGAACCGCCGAGACCCCGGTCCGGCAGTTGCTCGAGCCAACCACGATCCTCGCCATCCGGGAGACGATCGCCGCCACCTACATGGATCAGAAGGTCGTGGACTACGTGGTGGACCTGGTGCGGGCGACTCGCGACCCGTCGGTCGTCGGGCTCACCAACCTCAAGCCCCTGGTGGCATTCGGCGCCTCGCCCCGCGCGTCGATCGCGCTCGCCCAGGCGGCGAAGGCCCACGCCTATCTGCGCGGCCGGGGCTACGTGATTCCCGAGGACGTCCGCGCTATGGGACTCGACGTCCTTCGGCACCGGGTACTGCTCACCTTCGAGGCGGAGGCCGAGGAGGTCGACTCGGACCAGGTGGTGACCCGGATTCTTGATGCGGTGCCGATTCCGTGACCGCGGTACTCGGTACTAGGTACTAGGTACTGCAGTTCTATGCCCACCATCTCCCCCGAAATCCTGAAACAGGTCAAGGCGATCGAGCTCCGCTCCCGCGGCATCGTCTCGACGTTGTTCGCCGGAGAGTACCGATCGGTATTCCGCGGACTGGGGATGGAGTTCGCCGAGGTCCGGCAGTACGAGCACGGCGACGACTTTCGGGCCATCGACTGGAACGTCTCGGCACGGCTGGGCCAGCCCTATGTGAAGACCTTCGTCGAGGAGCGCGAGATCACCCTCCTCCTCGTGGTGGACCAGTCCGGATCCACACATTTCGGGACCCCGCTGTCCAAGGCCGCGCTGGGGATCGAGGTCGCGTCAGTCCTGGCCCTGGCCGCCGCCAAGACCAACGACCGGGTCGGGGCGCTGCTGTTTTCGGACCGGGTCGAGCGGGTGGTGCCACCGGCTAAGGGCCGTCGACACGCCCTGCGGGTTATCCGCGATCTCGTCGCCTTCCGGGCCGAGGGCCGTCGGACCGATCTGGGCGCGGCGCTCCACTATGCCACCGAGCTCCTCCGACACCGCAGCATCGTGGTGATTCTCTCCGACTTTCTCGCCGAGGGTTGGGAACGGCCGCTGCGGCAGCTGAGCGTTCGACACGACGTGGTCGCCGTCGCCGTCGAAGATCCCCGGGAGAGCGAATTGCCGGATGCCGGGTGGCTGGATCTCGAGGATGCCGAGACCGGCGGTCGCCGCCTGGTGGCCACCGGAGATCGTCAGGTCCGCGGTCGGCTCCGTGCCCTGGCGGAACGCCGCCGGGAGGAGCGGGGCCGGTCGTTCGCCGCCGCAGGGGTTGATCAGGTGGTCATCAACACCCGAGGAGACTACGCGGCGGTGCTCCGGCGTGCCTTTGCGCAGCGCGCGCGACGACTGCACCGATGATTCTGGCACTCATCACCCTGCTGCAGGGCCCCGCGCCGACCGTCGGGGACACCATCTGGCTGGAACGGTCCGTCGAAGTCCCGGCCGGTGCGGAAATCCGGGCCGCGCCGTGGAACCTCGACGGCGACCTGGGGCTGCTGGGTCAGCCGCTGATCCGGCGCGAAGGATCGATCGCAACCGTCGCATACCCGGTGGTTGCCTGGACCGCGGGCACCCATACCCTGCTGGTGCCTGGTCCGGTCCTCATCGGCCGGGACGGGGTGACCGATTCAATGGTGGCCGAGCCCCAGACCATTCGGGTCGCGAGCGTCCTCCCCGCCGATCGCCCTCCGGATCAGCTCCCGGTTCAGCCCGGCGCGGGGCTGGTCCAGGAGCGGATGAGTACCCCGTGGCCGCTGCTGGCTGTTCTCGCGCTGCTTGGGCTGGTGCTGGCTCCCGTTGTCTGGTGGTGGCGGCACCGCGGACCGCCGATGGTCGCCCCCCGGCCCGCGGTGCACGGGGCATCCCCCCCGCTCGCCGAGTGGGCGGAAGCCGGAGAGTCGCGGGCGGTGGCCGCGGCAGCCTCCCGTTCGCTTCGGGGCGTGATCACCTCGCATCTGCCGGGAGTAGTGCCGGGGCTGGTGACGTCGCGCCTCATTCGCCTGGTGCAGGAGCAGCGGCCGGCGTGGCCTGCCGAGGAGATCGCGACCGTGCTGCGAGCGCTGGAGTCCGCTGAGTACGCGGATCGGCCAGTCGCCGAAGTGATCAGCCTGGCGGACCGTGCCGCCGTGCTTCGCCGGCGCCTGGAGGGGGCGGCGTGAGCTTCGCCCGGCCATGGTTCCTCCTGCTGCTTCTGCTGCCACTCGCCTGGTGGTGGTGGCGGCGGCGATCTCACCCGGCGCCTGGCACCCCGTACAGCGATCTGCGCCTGGTCAGCCTGATCAAGGAAGCCGAATGGCTGGGCAGGTTGCCGGTCTGGTGCCGCGGCGCGGCGTACGGCGCCTGGATCCTGGCGGCGGCCGGCCCCAGGCTGGGGGGCTCGCAGGTGGAGGTGAAGAAGGAAGGCATCGCGATCGTCATCGCGGTGGACATCTCCAGCAGCATGCTGGCCGAGGACTTTGCCCCCTCGAACCGGATGGAGGTCGCGAAGAAGCAGGCCATCGCCTTCATCAAGGGAAGGAGCGCCGACCGCATCGGCATTGTGGCCTTCGCCGGCGAGGCGCTCACTCAGGTTCCCATCACGGTGGACTACCCGGTGCTGGAGCAGGCCATCGCCGACCTCAAGATCGGCATGCTGGAGGACGGCACCGCCATCGGCACCGGGCTCGCGACCGCGATCAACCGCTTGCGCGAAGCCCCGGGCCGCTCCAAGGTCATCCTGCTCCTCACCGACGGCGTCAATAACCGCGGCACAGTCGATCCTCGCACGGCTGCGGCCGCGGCCGCCGCCTACGGCATCCGGGTTTACACCATTGGAGTGGGCACCGAGGGGGAGGCCCCGATTCCAACCGGTCGCGGAATGTCAGGCTTCCGATACGAAGTGCTGCCGGTGGAAATCGACGAGCCGCTGCTGCGCGACATCGCCGGGACGACCGGAGGCCGATACTTCCGGGCCAAGGACAGCGAGGCGCTGAGCCGGATTCTCAAGCAGATCGATGGCCTCGAGAAGACGCCGATCCATGTCACCCGCTATGTGAAATACGACGAGGTCGCCAAGCCCCTCGTACTGGCGGGTCTGCTGGCCCTGGCGCTCGAGCTGCTGCTCAATGCGACCTTAGTGGTGAGGACACCATGAGAAGCGGGCAGGCGGACGGGCGGGCCGGCGGACCGACGGCCGCGCAAGGCGTTGGGCCGAGGCCGTTCGCCGTTACCGTCCACCGGTCCACCTGTCCGCCGGTCCGTCTCCTATGACGTTCGATTCTCCTATCCTCCTCGCTCTCGCTCCGGTAGTCGCGGCGGGGGTCGGTGCCGTGGCGCTGCTGGCCCGACGGCGCCGGATTGCGCGGGCGGGGGCCTGGTCTGATGAACTCGCGGCGCGGGCCCGCAGCACCGGCCGGTGGGCGCCGCTGCTGCTCGCCCTGGCCGGCCTCGCGGCGGCGGTCGGCCTGGCCGGACCGCGGGGTGGCCGGGTCAACGTGAAGACCAGGGCGGATGCGCTCTCCGTGGTGTTCGCTGTGGACATCAGCCGGTCCATGTTGGCCGAGGACACCAGGCCCAGTCGCTTGCAGCGCGCGGTGCGCGAGGCGCGCCGCTTGGTGCAGGA
Organism: Gemmatimonadales bacterium; assembly: GCA_036555275.1. Lineage (GTDB taxonomy): Bacteria > Gemmatimonadota > Gemmatimonadetes > Gemmatimonadales > GWC2-71-9 > JADJOM01. The sequence continues at coordinate 16,172 of DATBLR010000056.1, forward strand.
TCTGGGGCAGGACCGCCTCGGCCTGGTGGCCTTTGCCGGCAGGAGCTACATCCTGAGCCCGCTGACGCTTGACGGCGGCGCGATCACGCTCTTTCTCGATGCGTTGTCACCTCAGCTGGCCAGCCAGGGTGGAACCCGGCTGGGCTCGGTGCTGCAGCAGGGGACCGAGCTGCTGAACGCCTCTCGGGAGGCCGGCGATCGGGTGCTCGTGGTCTTCACCGATGGCGAGACGCACGACTCGCTCGGCGAGGTGCTGCAGGCCGCGCGCGCCCTCAAGCAGCAGCAGATCCGGCTGGTCCTGGTTGCCGAGGGAGGCGTCAAGCCGGTACCGATCCCGCTGCGCGACAGCGTCGGCACCCTCACCGAATACAAGAAGGACGACGACGGCCAGACGGTCCAGACGTATCGCCGTGATGATGTCCTGCAACGGGTCGCCGACGCGGCGGAGGCAGCCCTCGTACCGGCGGAGCTGCCGGACCAGGCCGGAGCGATCCGGGATCTCCTCGCCGCATTCCAGCGGGCGCCACTGACCAGCTCCAGTACCCAGGACCTGCTTCCGCTGGTCTGGATCCCCGCGGTCGTGGCGGCGCTGCTCTTGGCCGTCCAGACGGTCACCAGGCGGACCGCGGCGTTGGTGGGGCTGGCGGCGGTCCTGGCTGGGGCGGGTTCGGCCGCGGCCCAGCGGGCCGTTCCGGGGACCCGGGAGTTTGCGGCTGGAGACCTTCAGGGCGCGGCGCGTCGATTGAACGCCGGTCTTACTCTGCGGTCGTCGGACACCTCGTGGTACAACGCGGGCACGGCGCTCCTGGCCGTGGGCGACTATGCCGGGGCGGCTAAGACGCTGGACCGGGCGGCTCACTCGCTCGATCCCGATCTGCGATACCGCGCGCTCTACAACCTGGGAGTCGCCGCCCTCAAACAGGCAGACCAGGACTCCACCCGACGGGATTCCCTGCTGGCCCGTGCAGCGGATCAGCTGAAGCAGGCGCTGAGTCTGGTGCCGGCGAGCGCCAGGGCGAAATGGAACCTCGAGCTGGCGGAACGGCGGCGTCCCCCGCCGCCCAGCGGCGGGGGCGGCCAGTCGCCTCGCCCGCCGCCTCCGGCCGGCGGTCGCCCACCAGACCAATCGCAGGGGGGTGTGCCGCCCAGTGCCAGCATGCCAAATCTGTCCGAGTCACAGGCGGATCAGATTCTCAACTCGGTCTCGCGGGAGGAGCTGGACACCCGCACCAGGCGGCTGGGCCGGGCGCGCAACGCGGCCAGCAAGGAGAAGGACTGGTGATCGCGGCGCTGCTGCTCGGGCTGGTGCTGCCGCAGCAGGCAACCGCGCCTGATGTGATGCTTGCGGTGGATCGCGACCGGGTGGCTCCGGGCGAGGCGATCACCTTCACTATCCGCGTATCGAGCAGTCAGGCGGATCCCATCCGGGTGGAGCTTCCCACCCTCGGCGGTTTCGAGCTCCACTCGCGCTCGGAGCGAAGCGACGTGACGCGCGACCCCGCGCCCGGGCGAACGACCACCATTCAGCTCGAGCTTCGCGCCACCACCCCGGGCGAATGGCGGCTTGGTCCGGTGATCGTGCACCAGGGAGCCGTGACCGCACAGTCCGATCCGGTCACGGTCACTGTCGAAGGGGGTGGCCCCGGGCCGGTTAGCGCGGGCCTCTCCTCACGCCTGGCCCGCATCATTCAGCGCGCCACTCCGCCTCCCGCCCTGGGGCAAGCCGGGATTTCCGTCGCGATTTCGGATCAGGCCGTCCCCCTGGGCGAGCAGGTGGACGTGGTGACCATCGCGTGGTTCGAGCGCGCCCTGCGGCAACAACTGCGGCGCGCCCCTACGGTCGAGTCACCGCGGATCGAGGGAGTGTGGAGCTATCCCCAGCCGGTGCCCGGCGGGATCGCGGCCACCCGGGAAGTGAGCGGACGGTGGTACGATCTCTTCGTCCTGCACCAGGTCGTGTTTCCTCTCACCCCAGGCCGAGTCGCCGTGTCGCCGGCGAGGCTCCAGTACAGCGTGCCCCTGGCCTACCAGTTCTTCAGCCAGGAAGAGTCCTATAAGCTCGAGACCCGTCCCGCGGCATTCCTGGCGGAGGCGCTCCCCGCCGAGGGGCGCGACCCGACCTTCGCGGGGGCGGTGGGACGCGATCTCGCGGTCAGCGAGACGGTGAGCCCGGCGGCTGGCAAGCAGGGAGAGGCGTTCGCCGCCGAGATCGCGGTGCGCGGCGAAGGCAACGTCGCCCTGTGGCCCGCGCCCGACATTCGGTGGCCGCCCGGCTTCCGGGTGTATCCCGAGGCGGCGCAGGAACGGCTCAGCATGAAGGATGGGCGCCTGGCCGGGACCAAGGTCTTCCGCTACATGATGGTCGCGGACTCAGCCGGGGCGCTTGGCCTGCCGGCATTGCGCTATCCGTACTTCGATCTCGGCGACGGGCGCTACCGGGTTGCCGGTGCAGCCGGCGCGTTGGTGGTGGTGGCGCCGCGCGGGGAAACGGTGGCCTCCCGGGCGGAGCCGCCGCCGATCCGGCTCGATCTCCGCCGACCCGTGGCGCTGGCGTTCCGCAATGCGGTCCCTGGCGTGGTGTGGTGGGTGATGGCGCTGCTGCCGCCGTTGCTGGTGGCAGGCCCTCGCCTCCCGCGACGCCGGCCGGCGGTCACGGCCCCGCCGCCCGCGGGCGACCCGCTGGCCCGCGCTGAGCGCCGCCTCACTGAGGCGCTCAGGCGGCCCGATGTGCCCCCGCCTGACAAGGCCACCCTGCAGGAGCTGAAGCTCAGGGTCCAGGCCGCACGCTTTGCCCCGGCCGGCGTGGGGAACGCCGGGGCGCTGGCGCGGGCCGTGGATGCCGCGCTCGCTCGCATGGCCCCCGGGAACCCGGCAGGCCAGCGACGCTGGCGGGAGCGCACCGGGATCCTGGTGGTTCTGCTGCTGACCCAGAGCGCGGTGCTCGGGTCACAGACCCAGCCCGAGGAGTACTACCAGGCGGGAGCCTATCGGTCGGCGGCGGAGGGTTTTCGGCGGCGGGCGCTGGCGGCCCCGGACATGCCGACTCACTGGTTCAACCTGGGCAACGCCGCGTATCGCGCCGGGGACGATGCGCTGGCACTCGCGGCCTGGGTCCGCGCGGCACGGCTCAGCCCGCGCGATGGAGGGATCCGGCGGGCCCGTCTCCTGGTAGCTCCGGCGGATCAGCTGGCGGCCGACGATCTCCGGATTTCGCCCGTCACACCACCGGAACTGTGGCTGCTCGGGCTGGTCGCCTGGCTTGTCGGCTGGGCTGGGATCATGTGGAGCCGTCGGCTTCGCGGCCGATGGGCGGTGCTGCTCGCGGGAGGCGCGCTGCTGGCCGCTGCCGCCGCGGGGGTCGAGCACTGGTACTCCGCCCGGATTGCCGTGGTGAGGGTCAATCAGCTGCTGCGCCTCTCGCCTCACGAGTTGGCGCCCGCGGTCGGTGAAGTTCCCCGGCTCGGGACCGTCCACCTGAGCCAGGCCCGGGGCGACTGGGTGCTGGTCGATGCCGGCGCCAGCCAGCGAGGCTGGCTCCGGAAGGACGGCCTCGAGCCGCTCGCCGGATTCTTCGCGCGCTGATTCCCTCCGCCCCTGGTCTTATACTTCGGCATGTCCCGCCGCATCGCCATTCTCCCCGACTCCGTCGCCGATCAGATCGCGGCCGGTGAGGTCGTGGAGCGACCCGCGTCGGCGGTCAAGGAGCTGGTCGAGAATGCCCTCGACGCAGCGGCGACCCGGGTCCGCATCGAGTTGGAGCAGGGTGGCAAGCTGCTGGTCGAGGTGAGCGATGACGGAACCGGCATGGGTCGGGAGGACGCGGTGCTGGCGTTCGACCGACATGCCACCAGCAAGATCCGGAAAGCCGCCGACCTGGTCGGCGTCGTGACCTTCGGTTTCCGGGGAGAAGCGCTGCCGGCGATTGCGTCGGTTTCCCGGGTCCGCCTGACGACCTCGGATGGGCAGGGTGAGGGCACGCTGATCGAGGTCAATGGCGGTCGGGTGGACCAGGTGGGCCCGGCGGCGCGGCAGCGCGGGACGACTGTCACCGTGCGGAGCCTGTTCTTCAATACGCCCGCCCGGCGCAAGTTCCTTCGCTCCGCCGCGAGCGAATCGAGAGCCTCCTGGGAGTCCGTTGCCACCCTGGCGCTGGCCCATCCCGAGACCGGATTCGAGCTGTACCTCGATGGCCGCACCCGCCTCGCCGTGCCCGGGGGCCAGACGGCGGCGGAGCGACTCGAGGCGGTGTGGGGCGTCGACATCGCCCGCACTCTGATTCCCGTGAGCTACGCGTCGGGGAGCTTCCGGATCGAGGGCTTCATCCAGCGCCCCGCCGACGCCCAGCCAACCGGCAGGCGGACCCAGCTGTTCATCAACGGCCGGCCCTTCCGGGATCCCTTCCTGATCCGCGCCGCGGAAGCCGGCTACCGCTCGGCCATCCATCCCGGGGACCGTCCGTCCTTGTTCCTGGCGCTGGAGACCGCCACTGAGGACGTGGACGTCAACGTGCACCCGGCGAAGCTGGAAGTGCGCTTCCGGGACCGTATCGGCGCCGAGCGCGTAATGGAGGAAGCGGTGCGGGATGCGCTGGGAAGGTTCGAGGCCGCGGCGGTGGTCGGGGCGGAAGCGGGTGCGCGTGGTTCCGGACCCCCCTGGAGCGGCCCGCCTCGCGGCGGCGGTATGGATCCCGGGCTGGTGCTGTTCGCGCCTGGGCGCGAAGGCCAGGAACCGGAGGATGGGGCAGGGGAGGAACCCGCCTCACCCGCGGTCCCAGTGCACATCACTCAGCTCTTCGATACCTACCTGGTCTATGAGGGCCCGGGGGGCCTGGTCTTCGTGGATCAGCATTCGGCCCACGAGCGGGTGCTGTACGAATCCGTGATGGCCCGGTTCGAGCATGGCGGGCTCCCCGGCCAGCGGCTGCTCCTGCCGGAGACGGTAGAGCTCACCGACGAGGAGCTCGATGCGGTGGACGCACACCGGGACGCGCTGGCCCGCATCGGATTCGAGGTCGAACCGTTCGGAGGTCGGACGGTCGCGCTCCACGCGGTTCCCTCCCCCCACCCGCGCTTCGATGGCGGCCGCTGCTTCCGCGAGCTCATCTCGGACCTGGCACGGGGGCGCTTCGGAGGATGGGCAAATCGGCTGGAGCGGTTCGTGGCGAGCTATGCTTGCCGGGCCGCGGTGAAGGGCGGTGACCCGCTTGACGAGCGGGAACAGCGTGAGCTGCTGGCCCGGCTGTTCGCCTGCACCCTGCCGCCGCACGATGTTCACGGCCGCGCGACGATGGTCCAGCTGCCGCGCGAGGAGCTGGAGCGGCGGTTTGGCAGGCGTTAGAACCCCGGTCCTGCTCGGCCCCACCGGCATCGGCAAGACCGCGGTGGCCTTCGCGCTCGCGGTGCACTGGCCTCTGGAAGTGATTTCCGCGGACTCCCGGCAGATTTACCGGTCGCTGGACATCGGCACTGCCAAGCCGCCGCGGAAGTGGCTGGCGCAAGTTCCCCACCACGGGCTCGACCTGGTCGCTCCGGGCGAACGCTACAGCGCGGGCCGCTATGCCCAGGAGGCTCCCGGCTGGATCGCCGCCACCCGGGCTCGCGACCGGATGCCGGTAGTGGTCGGGGGAACCGGGCTGTATGTGAAGGCGCTGGTCGATGGGCTCTTTGCCGAGCCCCCATTGGAGGCACTCCGCCGCCGGGACCTCGACCGATGGACCGCAACTCTGGAGCCGGGCGAGTTGGTCCGGTGGGCGGGCCGCCTGGATCCCGGCTTCCGGGGCGGGGGACGCCAGCGCGCTTCGCGCGCCATCGAAGTGGCCTTGCTCACCGGGCGGCCGCTGAGCTACTGGCAGGCGGCCGCGCGCGCCCAGGGCGTGATCACGCCCTGGTATGTGGTGCTCACCGCGCCGCGGGCCGTCCTGCACCAGCGGATTCAGGCGAGGGCGGAGGAAATGGTGCGCCGCGGGCTCATCGAAGAGGTCGCGGCGGTCCTGGCGGGGGGTGTCCCGGCTGGCGCGCCCGGGCTGGATTCGATCGGTCCGCGCGAGGCGGTGGAGTATCTCCACGGCCTGCGCTCCCGTGACTCGGTCGCGGACGCCGTGGCGCGGGCCAGCCGCCAGTATGCCAAGCGTCAGGAGACCTGGTTTCGCCACCAGCTCACCGGCCCGGTCATCGCGCTGGATGCGACCCGGCCCGCCGAGGAGCTTGCCGCCGAGGTCGCGCGGCGTTGGGCTGGGACCCCATGAGGCCGCCCGTCGATCCCCAGGCCCCTTTTGCCGGTCCCCGTTCCCCGTTCCCCGTTCCCCTCCTAATTTCCCTGCCATGGACCTGCGTACTGAACTCTCGGAGGCCGCCCAGACCGGGAATGTCGACGCACTGCGGCGGCTGCTGGACCGCAATCGGGATTTCGTTACCATGCCCGACGAGGCCGGCTGCACGCCGCTTCACTACGTGGCGTACTTCGGGCACCTCGAGGCGGCGCGCTATCTCCTCGACATTGGCGCCGACGTCGCCTCGATCTCGATGGATCCGCTGCGCAACCAGCCGCTCCACGCTGCCGCCACCTCGGGTCACGCCGAGATCGTGCGCTTGCTGCTCGACCGCGGGGCCGACCCGCGCGCCGAGCAGACCGGGCATTGGACCGCACTGCACGGGGCCGCGGAGAAGGGCCACGCGGCCGTGGTCTCACTGCTGCTGGAGCGGGGCGCCGATCCCGGGGCGAGAAGCTACTCCGGCGCGACACCGCTCTCCCTCGCCCGTGAGAAGGGGCACGCGGCCGTGGTGGAGGTGCTGGCGACCCGGACGGCGGATGGCTGACGGCCGCCGCGTCCCATGAAGATCGGCATCACCTGCTACCCGACCTACGGTGGCTCGGGAGCCCTGGCCACCGAGCTGGGGCTGGCCCTTGCCCGCCGGGGAAACGAGATCCACTTCATCTCGTATGCCTCGCCCTTCCGCCTGCGAGGCTTCACTGAGCGGGTCTTCTTTCACGAAGTGGACACTACGATCGCCCGCTATCCGCTCTTTGACCACTTCCCTTACACCCTGGCGCTGGCGTCGAAGCAGTACGACGTGGCCCGCCGGGAAGAGCTCGACATCCTCCACGTACACTACGCCATTCCGCACGCAACCACGGCCTGGCTGGCCCGGGAGATGATCAAGGGCCAGCGTCCGCTCCCGGTGATCACCACGCTGCACGGTACCGACATCACCCTGGTGGGGCAGGAATCGAGCTTCTACGAAATCACCAAGTTCTCCATCGAGCGCTCCGACCAGGTCACGGCCGTCTCCACCTTCCTGCGCGACGAAACCTACCGCACCTTTGGCTGCGTTGACTGCGACGTGCGGGTGATTCCAAACTTCGTGAACCTCGAGGAGTATCGGCCCGATCCAGCCGCGCGCCAGGACGTCCTGGCGCCTGCCGGGCACAAGGTGGTGACCCACATCTCGAACTTCCGCGAAGTGAAGCGAGTGAAGGACGTCGTCCGGATCTTCGCCCGTGTCCGCCGAGCGATGCCGGCAACGCTCGTCATGGTGGGTGACGGTCCCGACCGCCACGATGCCGAACGCGAGGCAGAGCAGCTCGGGGTCGCCGAGAGCGTTCAATTTCTGGGTCGCCTGGACCGAGTCACGAACATCCTGCAGGCGACCGACCTGTTTCTCCTCCCCTCCCAGTCCGAGTCGTTCGGCCTCGCGGCGCTGGAAGCCATGGCCTGCGGTGCGCCGGCCGTGGCCAGCCGGGCGGGTGGACTCCCGGAGGTGATCGAGGATGGCATCAGCGGCATCCTCGAGCCGCCCGGATCCGTAGAAGCCATGGGGCGACGGGCGGTCGAGCTGCTTCAGGATCCCTCGCGCTATCAGGCGATGCGCGCCGCCGTGCTCGAGAAGGCGGGAACGTTTTCGGCGGAACGGATCGTCCCGATGTACGAGGCGCTGTACAGCGAGACGGTCCAGTGAACCCAGGCGAGTTCCTGAATGCGGCGGTGATGGGCATCGTGGAGGGCGTCACGGAGTTCATCCCGGTTTCCTCCACCGGGCACCTGATACTCGCCGGCGACTGGCTCGGCTTCGGCGGCGAACGCGCCAAGACCTTCGAGATCTTCATCCAGCTGGGTGCGATCCTGGCGATTGTGTGGCTCTATCGGGCGCGGTTCCGCCTGGTGCTCACCAAGGCCGCGACCGATCCCAACAGTCGCCGCTTCGTTACCAATCTGGCGTTGGCGTTCGTGCCGGTCGGCGTGGTCGGCCTGCTGACCCATCACTGGATCAAGGCGCACCTGTTTACGCCCGCCGTCGTGGCGACCGACTTCATCATCGGTGGGCTCGTGATCCTCGCGATCGAGCGCTGGAAACCGATGGAACGGATCAGCGACGCCGCCGACCTGCAGCCTGCCACGGCGCTGGGGATCGGCTTGGCCCAGGTCCTCGGGTTGCTGCCGGGATTCTCCCGCTCGGGGGCCACGATCATGGGCGGCTTTGCCCTGGGCCTGTCGCGCACTGCGGCAACCGAGTTCTCGTTCTTCCTGGCCGTGCCTACGATGGCGATCGCCGCCGGCTTCGACTTGCTGCGGAGCCTCTCCATCCTGAGCCTGGCCGACGTGCCGGTGTTCGCGGTGGGATTCCTGGTCGCTTTCATTTCAGCCTTCGGAGTCGTCAAGGCCCTGCTGCGGTACGTCGCACATCACAGCTTTGCGGCCTTCGCGTGGTATCGGATCGCCTTCGGCGCGCTGCTGCTCTGGTTGTATGTGCGGGGCGGGCTGCCCACGGCCTGAGTCATGGCACCCGCGCTCCACCGGCTGGAGGCGATCCCCTCGACCCAGGACGTACTCCACGAGCTGGCTGCGGCGGGCGCCCCGGGGGGCACCGCCGTGGTGGCCCGCGAGCAGACGCTCGGCCGGGGCAGCAGGGGGCGCGGCTGGGCGTCGCCACCCGGCGGGCTGTGGCTCAGCGTGCTGCTCCGACCCGGGGCTGAACCGGGGCTCGAGGTGCTTAGCCTGCGCGCCGCGCTCGCCGCCGCGCTGGTGATCGAGCACGGCACTCCGGGTGTCGTCCTGGGGCTCAAGTGGCCCAACGACCTCATGCTCGCCGGGAAGAAGCTCGGGGGGATACTCTGCGAGGCCCGCTGGCAGGGGAATCGGCTTGGCTGGATTGCCGTAGGCGTCGGAGTGAACGTCGTGAACCCGATCGCACCCGCATTGGCCAGCCACGCCGTTGCGCTCGCGTCCGTGGCCCCGGCGGCTACCGTGGAGGCCCTGGTAGTCCCGATGGTGCAAGGCCTGTCCGGTGTGGAGGGCAGGACCGGGCAGCTGACCCCCGACGAAATCGCGCGGTTTGCGGCACGGGATTGGTTGCGGGGCAGGCGCCTTCGGGAGCCAATGCCCGGAACGGCCGATGGAGTGGGCGCCGACGGTGCGCTCCGGCTCCGGAAGGACGACGGCGACATGGCGGAAATCCGCGCTGGCACCGTACGGCTGGCCGACGGCTGACGACCGACCCCGTGACTCCCTAACTTTTCTGGCCCCTATGCTCCTGGCCCTGGACATCGGCAATACCGAAATCACCATCGGCCTGTTCCACGGGACGGCGATCACCGGACACTGGCGGCTCACCACCAACCCCGATCGCACACCCGATGAATGGGGGGCGACGATCGGGGCCTTTCTGCTGAACGCCGGTCATTCGCCTAACGAAGTGCGCGCCGCGATCCTGGCCTCCGTCGCACCCGGCGCCACCCAGAGCCTGTTCGAGGGGGTCCGCGGGTTGACCGGCGCCGAAGTCCACATCGTGGACGCCACGTCCCCGCTGCCGATCCGGCTGGACGTGGACGAGCCGCTCACCGTCGGCGCGGACCGCATCATCAATACGCTGGCGGCGGTGGAGCGGTATGGCTCCGACACCATCGTCGTCGACTTCGGAACCGCCACGACCTTCGATTGCATCACTGGCGACGGGCGCTTCATCGGCGGCGTCATCATGCCGGGACTCAGAACCTCCGCCGACCAGCTCACCACCCGGGCAGCCAAGCTCCCGGCCACCGAGCTCAGCCCGCCGGAGCGGGTCATCGGCCGGCGTACGGAGGATTGCATCCGCGCGGGGGTCCTGTTCGGCGCCGCGGATGCGGTGGACGGCATCGTCCGCCGGATTCTGGAGGAGTGGCCCACCAACGCCAGACCGCGAGTCGTCGCGACCGGCGGCCTGGCCGGCGCCATCGTTCCCCTCACCAGTACCATTGAAGAGACCGACCCGGACCTGACCCTCCACGGCCTCTGCATCGCTGCCCGCCACCTCGGCGTCCGCTGGTGACCTCGCCGGCGCGGCAGGCAGGGTACCGCCTCTTTGGATCGGCGTTCGACTACATCCTGCACTGCCGTCCGGCCGAATGGCCGATCATGACCGCCCATACCGCGCTTGGCTATCTGCTGGCGGTGGGAGTTCCGGGCGCCCTCCGGGGCGAGCACCTGGGGCCGGCGCTGCTGGCATTGGTCCTCTGGGTCGTGCTGCTCAATGGCGGCACTCTCGCCCTCAATTCGGCGTTCGATCGCGACCAGGGCGACATCGGCTATCTCAAGGCGCCGCCCCCCGTGCCGCGGCACCTCGGGCTGGTGGGTTTCGGTCTCATGGCAGCCGGGCAGGCCCTCGCGTTCCGGCTCCCGTCCGGATTCATCTGGGCCTATGCCGTCTGCTTGGCGATGTCGGTGGCATACTCGGTTCCACCCATTCGGCTCAAGGCGGTGGCCGGCGCCGACTGGCTCATCAACATGCTGGGCTTCGGCACCCTGACCCCGTACGCCGGCTATGCCGCGACCGGTCGCCCGCTCGACCCCGCCCATGCCCTGGTACTGGTCGCCTTCTGCCCCCTGTTCGCCAGCCTGTATCCGCTCACCCAGCTGTATCAGTTCGATGCGGACCAGCGTCGCGGTGACCGCACCCTGGCACTGATCCTGGGCATACGGCGGAGCCTGCTCGTCTCAGTCACGGCTGCCGTGGCGGCATTCCTGCTGCTGGCCATCGCCGGCTGGCTGGCCGGCTGGGGCAGCGGGCCGGTCGACCTCGGGCGGTGGGCGGCGCTCGGTGTGGCGGGACTCGCCTGGGCAAGGGTGCTGGTGCCCTGGCTCAAGCACCATGAGCGGATGACGGCCGCCGAGCACCAGGCCGGGATGTATGCGGCGCTGGCCGCGTGGGCGGTCACCGATGTGGTGGTGATCGTGGGTTGGGGTGTTTATAGTTAAGCCGTTCTGACCACTCGCCCGCCGGAGCTTCCATGAGTGCCGCGGTACAGCCCCATACCGTCGACCAGACCGATGTGTCCCACATCGTCCGTGCCTCGCTCGGGCTCGGTGTGCTGGAATCCGTCGCCGTGATCGTGATCGGGCTGATTTCGAAATACCTGGATGGCATCGTCGAACAGGCACTGCTGCTGGTCCTGGTCTCGGGGGCGGTGCTGGCCGTGACTTTCCTGCCTGGACTGTGGACCCGGGCCCGGTCCATCGAAGGAATTGCGGGGGCAGCCGGGATCGGGCTCGCCGCCGCATGGGTGTTCCTCGTGGTCGACGTGCTGTTTCTGCAGGGCGCCTGGCTCCCGTTCAGTCTCTACACCCATCGGTGGAGGGACATCGGCGGTGGCAGCAACTGGTGGTACCACCCGATCTGGTGGATGGTCGGCACCTACCTTCCGTGGCTCGGCGCCTGGATACTTGCCAATCAGGCCTCCAGGCGTGCCGAGCCCGGGATCTCCTCGGCGGCTGCCCTGGTTCTGGGAGGGACCGTCCTCTCGACGGTTGTCGCAAACCTGCTGCATGTGCCGGGCGCCGGCTGGAACGCCGGGACGTTCGGAGTAGCCTTCCTGCCGGGGCTCGCGCTCGCGACGATCGTGTCGGTGCTCGGAGCTCGCCGGAAGTAGGAGTGGATGCGCTGGCTCGGCATCCTGGCCCGCATCGTCGGCTGGCTGCTCACGCCGCTGGTGGCGTGGGCAGCCTCGTTTTACGGGGCCTGGGTGCTCCTCAAGCTGACCGGAGGGCTCGAAAACCCGCGTCATACGATCTATGCCGCCTTCGCCGCCGCACTGATCACCGCAATCGTCCTGCTGCTCATCTGGCTGCACCTGCTGCGGCGTTCGCCGAAGTTGAGACATTCACTGCACGTGGACCGGGAGGGTCTGCCGGTGCTGGACGATGCGGAAGTGAGCGCGCAGGATCGCGACGACCAGGACTCCGCGTCCGAGGGGCCTTCGTGACCGGTTCCCGGTGGCTCTGGATGCTGGGCCTCACGGTGCTGGTCGGGTGCGACCGGGAGGGCCGCGAGCGCGCGAGCGCGGCGCCCGCAGACAGCGCCCCACCGCCCGATTCGCTCGCTCTGCGCCTGGCCTCCGGCGTCGAGGTCTGGTTTACCGGGGCACGTCCCGCCGTCGATGCCGCCGGAGCTTCCTGCGTCGAACGGGTGATGGAAATTCGCGAGGGCTCGAGACGCACCGCGATTCCGCTGCTCTATACCGGAACCCCGCCGCGCCCGCTTGACGATACCACGATCGAAGCCGCCATCTGGCTCAACTGCCGGCCCGGGAACGTCTACCGAGTGGATCTCAGGACCGGACGGCCCGTGAGGGCGCGATGAACCGCGCGGCCCTCCTGCTGCTCATCGCACTGTCCCGGCCGCTTTCGGCCCAGGGGCCAGGGTTCCAGCTCGGCCATCTCTTCACCGACCCTTCCGCCACCAGTTATCGCCTGGGTGCCTCGGCGAGGATCCTGGGACCGCTCAGTGCGAACCCGCACGCCGTGGTGGTCGACGGAACTGGCCCGCTCGGCAACCTGTGGGGAGCCGGCGTCGACTTGTCGCTGTTCCGCAGTGGAAGGGCCGGCGGCTACCTGCTGGGCGGAGTCGAGGGTGGCCTGGTAACGGAGGGTGACCAGACCCTCTGGGGGTCCTGGTCAGCTGGGGCTGGCTATGAGCTCATGCCGTTCGGTGGGGTCTCCCTCGCCGTGGAAGGCGTATATCGCGAGATCCGTGGAGATTTTCATGGTGTAGAGGTGGGGCTCCGTCTTGGCATCGATCGCGGCAGCCGGCGCTCCGGTGGCGGCGGGACAGTGTCTGGGGAGCGCGCTTCCCTTCCGGCCCAACCCGGCAACGATCCAAGCCCGGCGGAGGAAACGATCCGATCCGAGCTCAGTCGGGATGGAGTGCCGGAAGACCGGGCTTCCCTGATCAGCAGCGTAGTAAAAACCGCGCTTGAGGTGATGGGGATGCCCTACCGCTGGGGGGACACCGGTGACGAGGGTTTCGATTGCTCCGGTCTCATCCAGTACGCCTTCGGAAAGCACGGCATCACCCTGCCGCGCCGGAGCGCCGACCAGGCGAAGCAGGGCCAGGAGGTGGGCCGCGATCTGGAGTCACTCCGGGCGGGAGACGTCCTGACCTTTGCGACCAGCGGCCGGCGAGTGACCCATGTCGGGCTGTACCTGGGCAACGGTCGCTTCATCCACAGCGCCACCCAGGGCGTTCAAATCAGCATTCTGAGCGCCGACGATGTTTCCGGCCGCTGGTGGTTTCAACGCTGGCTCGGCGCGCGGCGCATCATCGGATAGGTCCGGTCCGCCCACCCCGGCAATGAGAAACCCTCCGGGCTGGAAAGCTCGGAGGGTTGTCTGTCCCTGGGGGGACGAGCGGGGGCGCGGGCGGCTACTAGTTGTGCTCGTGCCCGTCGTGCATTTCGTGGTCGTGCCCGTCCATGTGATGCTCATGGCCGCCCATCTCGTCCGAGCCCTGGGACTCGAGCGAGGCGAGATCCTTCTGATACTCGGGATCGCTCTCGTTCACGCCGGGCCACTTGGACATGTCGTCCGGCGCGAAAATGCCCGTGATATGCGCCATGGCTCCGTTCTTGAGTGTGCGATCGGTGGTGTTGTCATAGACGCCCACCACCCGATAAGTGCGGCCGCCCCGTAGCCGAATCCCTTCACCCCGCACGCCGGGGAGGCTCCGGGTGACGCCGGTGGTCTTGCCGTCCTTGTCTTTGATTGCCCGGACCTGCGCCACGACCTTGCCGGTGGTCACGTCTTCGAGACGAACCGACTCCCCGTAATCGTGCAGGTGGCCGCCATAGCCGAGCAGCCGGCCATCCAGCGGGAAGGTGAATTCCCAGGCCTTCTCCGAGCGCCCCGGCGGCACGTCGAAGGTGTTGGTGCCGCCGACCGTGAGGTTCACGTCCATGTACAGCGGGAGCACCTCGACCGGTCGCGGATTCTGGTTCCTCGGCGAATACTTCAGCGTCAGTGACATGTAGACGCTGTCGAGGTCGGTGCCGGTGTCGTTGTGCCACATGATGTAGAATCCCAGATCCATGCCCGGGCGCATGGGCACCCCGATCGTGGCTGGGATCGTCGCGTCAGCGGTCTCCGCTCCGGAGCCGAACAGCCGCTCGGCCGCCGGGTAGATGGCCTGCCGCCGGCTGTAGTTGACGCCGATCATGTGGTGCATCAGGTGCTTGGGCAGCAGCCTTCCGTGGGCGTCCTCGACGTGGGACCCGAATCCGCGCATCCACCCCTCGATCGGCCAGGTGAAGTGATAGACGGGGGTCATGGCACCCATCCCCATGTCCATCATGCCGTGGTCCTCCATGATCGGCATGTTCGGCAGCCTGAACGGGCCGGCCCTGACTTGCACCTCGTGGCGCGCGGAATCGACCGTCACCGTTACGGTGACGTCGTCCTGCGCACGGGCCGTGGCGGGCAACAGGGTGAGCAAGGCGGGCACAATCAGCAACCGGGTCATGCGAACATGCTCCTTATCGGGTCTGCACCGTAGTGTTTGCGCCTCCGAGGGCGGCGAAATGTAGGGTGGGGTGGGCCTCCTGTCAGGGGTGGCATCCCGCCAGCACCGGGCTAGTCATGGTGGTGCTCGTGCATCGAGGCGGCCGTGTCCGGCGCCGCCTGGTGTTGATGAACGCCCATCGAGGTAGCGCCACGCCGGGCCAGAAACCTGAGGTCCCGCTGGAACTGGCTGTCCGCCGGTTCGAGCGGTGGCCAGTTCCGCAGGTCCTTTGGTGCGAAGATCCCGACCAGGCTTCCCATGGCACCCTTCACGATGGTCTCGCCGGTAGGATTGTCGTACACCGCCACGACGCGGTAGCGATGTGAGGCTCGAAGCTTGAGTCCTGCACCGCTCACGCCGAAGAGATGCCGCTCCATGCGCTGCAGGGTACCGTCGGCACGGCTCCGGGCGGACACCCGGGTGAGGACCTTTCCGCTTTCTGCATCTTCCAGCCGTACTTCCCGGCCGTAGTCGTGCAGGTGACCTCCCACTCCGAGGATCCTGCCTTCTATCGGGATGGTGAACTCCCAGGCTTTCTCCGAACGCCCGGGCGGCACGTCGAACTCGTTACCTCCGCCGACCTTGAGGTTCACGTCCAGGTACAGCGGCAGCACATCCACCGGCTGCGGCACCTGGTTGCGGGGCACCCACTGCATCACGATCTGTAGCCGGACCCCAGGCAGATCCCGTCCGGTGCTGTTGTGCCAGGCGATGTACATCCCGAGGGGCGTTCCCGGTGTCAGCGGTACGCCGATTGTCCTGGGGAGCGAGAAGTTGCCGGTCTCGATCCCGGCCCCCCACAGGCGCTCCGCGGCCGAGTAGGCCAGCTGGCGGCGGTCGTAGTTGATCATGATGAGGTGGTGCATCAGCCGCCGGGGCAGGTCGGCGCCGTTCTGGTCGAGGACCCGCACCCGAAAGCCGCGGAACCACCCGTTCACCGGCCAGGTGAAGCGGTATACCGGGGTATCGTGACTCTTCGAATGATCCTCCATGCCACTCATGTCGGGCAGATCGAAGGGCCGCGTGGTGATCATCACCTCATGGCGGGCCGAATCCACCTGGACCTCGAGATTCTCAATGGAGTCCGCGGGCTGGGCGGCCAGGGCAAAGGCGGTGAGCAGGAAGCAAGGCATTGGAGTCGAAGTTGAAGGTTGGAGGGGTAACACGATCGAGCGCCGGAAGCTCGTCCCGGGTCACCCGGCTGTCAATCCTAAGCATATCATTAGCAACGCGTTATGCGGCAGCCCCGAGCCTGGCACTCGCGCTTGACAAGTGCTAATCCCGGCTTATTTTTGGCTCCGTTCATCAGCAGTCTCGGGCAATGACTGCTAATTGTCTGTCAGCCAATAACTTTCTTTACTCCAACCGACGTGGAGGAAGGGCGCATGTCGACCACGAAGGCCAAGCCGAAGCTCAAGATCCAGCCCCTTGAGGACCGGGTGGTAATCCTGCCCGATGATGAAACCGAGTCCATGCGCGGCGGGCTGTA
>DATBLR010000012.1:0-5732 GCA_036555275.1 Gemmatimonadales bacterium
GCCGCACTCGCCGTCGTTCGCTCCCTGGGACGGGCGGGGTACCCGGTGCATGTGGGGGCCGCTTCGGTGCGATCGCTCGCGGGGGGGTCCCGCTTCAGCCGGAGCGAGACCCGGATCCCCGATCCGCTTCACGGCGGAGCCCAGTTCGTTGCCGCGGTGGCCGGACTCGTGGCAGGTACCCGGGCTACCGTCCTGCTCCCCGTCACCGAAGCCTCCGCGCTGAGAGTACTGGAGCAGCGGGACCGATTCGGCACGACCGTCATACCGCTCCCCGGGCTTGCGACCTTCCGACGCATCTGCGACAAGGTCGAAGTGCTCCGCGCCGCCGAGGCCATCGGCATCTCGGCACCGACCCGCCGAACCGTAAGCGATCCAAAGGAACTGGCTGAGGTCCTGGACCGCGTCCGCTTCCCGGTGGTGCTCAAGCCGGCCCGCTCCATCAATGACAACGGGGAAACGGCGAAGCGGTCGACGGTGACCTACGCCCTGACGCCGAGCGAGCTGAACGACGCCGTGGGCGGTCTGGGCCCCGAGTCGTTCCCGCTGATGCTCCAGGAGCGGATCGAGGGCCCCGGCATCGGGATCTTTCTGCTCCGGTGGGGCGGAAAGACCCGGGCCGCGTTCGCCCACCGGCGGCTTCGGGAAAAGCCACCCTCAGGCGGGGTGAGCGTCTACCGGGAGAGCATTCCGCTCCCCGCCGACCTGCTCCAGCAATCGGAGCGACTGCTGGCCGGGTTCGATTGGGAGGGAGTCGCGATGGTCGAATACAAGGTCGACCAGCACTCGGGCCGACCCTTCCTGATGGAGATCAACGGGCGATTCTGGGGATCGCTTCAGCTGGCGATCGACGCCGGGGTCGATTTTCCCCGGTTGCTGCTCGCGTGCGCCCTGGGCGAGTGCGAGCCCGAGGCCTGTCAGTACAGGGCTGGCGTCCGAAGCCGCTGGTGGTGGGGAGAGGTCGATCATCTCCTTATCCGGCTCAGGCGCCCGGCCCGGGGCTTGGCGCTTCCGCCCTCCGCCCCGTCTCGCCTGGGCGCCCTGGGAGCATTTCTGACATGGCGACCCGGCGATCGGAACGAGATCCTGCGCCTCAGCGATCCGCGACCCTTTCTCCGGGAAACGGTGGAGTGGTTCCGTGCCCTCTGACACTCCGGCCGGAAGCCGCCCGCAACCGGCCGCCGACCAGCGGCGGCTCAAGATCGTGCAGGTGGTTCAGAATCTGAACTACGGGGGGATGGAACGGGTTCTGGCTGACATCGTCAGCGGCCTCGACCAGGCGCGATTCGAGCCCCACGTCCTAGTACTCCAGTACCTGGGCCGTTTCGCCGAGGGACTGGAGCGGGTTGCGGGCCTGCATGTGGCCCCATCCATGACCCGGTGGTCCATGCTCCATCCCGCGGCCCTGATCCGCTGGCTGCGGACCCTTGCCCCGCACATCGTCCACACCCACAGCGGGGTCTGGTACAAGGCGAGCCTGGCAGCCCGCGGGGCCGGCGTCCCCCGGGTGATCCACACCGAGCATGGCCGCCATGTCCCCGATCCGTGGTCCGCCCGTCTGATGGACCGACGAGCGTCCAGGCGGACCGATTGGGTCGTCGCGGTAAGCGAGGCGGTGGCCGCCCAGCTCCGCTCCCGGGTGGTTGCGGACTCCCGGCGGGTCGTTGTCATTCCGAACGGGATCGCGACCGCGCAGTTCGCTCAGGCCGGGGATCGACACCGCCTGCGACGTGAACTCGGGGTTGACGAGCGCTGCCTGGTGATCGGCAGCATCGGCCGCCTTGAACCGGTGAAGGGGTACGATGTCATGCTGGACGCGTTCGCGGCCCTGCGGCGCCGGTGGCCGGGCGGAAATGACGTCCTGCTGGTGCTGGCCGGCGACGGATCCGAGCGGGCGGCGCTCCAGGCCCGCGCGGCCCGGTTGGACATCAGCGCCTCGGTCAGGCTGCTTGGCTGGCGAGATGACGTCCATGACCTTCACGCGGGATTCGATCTCTTCACCATCGCTTCGCGGAGCGAAGGGATGTCCATTTCCCTGCTGGAGGCCATGGCGGCCGGTCTGTGTCCCCTGGTCACCAATGTCGGCGGGAATGCCGAGGTACTCGGCCCCGAACTGCGCGAGCTGCTGGTGCCATCCGAGGATCCGGCTGCCCTGGCAGCCGCCTGGCACCGATTGCTCACCGATCCTGCGCGGCGAGGCGAGGCCGCGCGAGCAGCCCAGAAACGGGCACGGGAGCGCTTTGATGTTGCCCAGATGGTCAGGCAGTATGAGCGGCTATACGAGGGCCTCGGAGAACCCGGCTGAGCAGCCCCTCGTCCCCCCGCCCCTCTCCCTGATCAGTTGCGGGTCCGGAAGACCGGCTTCACCGGCCGGCCCACCAGGAGCGGGTCCACCCCGTCGGCCAGCGCGCGGGCGTAGATCTCCAGTGCCCCGTCCGCGGCCTCGATGGTACGATCGATGTCGTCGTCGCTGTGGGAATAGCTCACTACGAACGACGGAGCGAGCACTCCGCGACGTATCAGCTCCTGCATGAACAGGGCTCGGAACGGCTGGGAGGGTTGCCGGTCGGGGCCACGGGTCGCGAAAACCAGATTGCAGGAGCGACCCATCAGCTCCACGAAGCCGTCGACCTGATGCCTGTGAATTGCCGCATTGACCCCGGAGCGGAGCCGATCCCCTTGGCGGTACAACGTCTCGATCACCGGCTCCGAGCGATAGACTCGCATGGTCGCGATCGCCGCCGCCAGGGTGTGCGTCTCCGCCCCGTGGGTCGTGGACAGGAGGAACACCCGGTCGTGCGGGTGGCGAATGCCGCCGCGATCCATGATGTCACGGCGCCCGGCCAGCGCCCCCATCGAGAAGCCGTTGGCAATCGCCTTACCGAAAGTCGCCAGGTCCGGCACGACGCCGTGAACCTGCTGCGCTCCGCCGACGTCCCAGCGGAAGCCGGTGATCATCTCGTCGAACATCAGGACTGCCCCGTGCTCCGTGCACAGCCGGCGCACCGCCTGCAGGTAGCCCGCGGCCGGCGCCATGCTGGTCTCGGCTTCCAGCACTACACAGGCAATCTGACCAGGATGAGCCTGGAAGAGCCGTTCCAGACTGGCTGGATCGTTGAAGTGGAACTTGACCGTCAGGTCCCGAATGGCCTGGGGGATCCCTGCTGCCATCGCGGTCGTGCCGATGAACCAGTCATCGGTCGAGAAAAACGGGTGGTCGCCGCAGATAGCGACCAGGTCGCGCCCGGTGTGGGCCCGGGCCAGCTTGACCCCCGCCGTGGTGGCGTCGGAGCCGTTCTTGGCGAACTTGACCATGTCCATCGTCGGGACGCACCGGAGAAACTCCTCGGCGCACGACAACTCGAGCGGGCTTGGACGCACGAAGTTGGTGCCGTTGGCCAGCTCCCGTTCCGCTGCCTCGACCACCGCCGGGAAGGCGTGGCCCAGCGCGACCGCGCGAAGCCCCATGCCGTACTCGATGAACTGGTTGCCGTCGACATCCCACACGTGACACCCATGGCCGCGCGCGATGAACGGCGGCGCCACGATGGGATACTGGTCGTCACCCTTGGCGTAGGTGTGGGCACCCCCGGGAATGACGCTGTGCGCCCGTTCCTGCAGACTGCGGGTTCGATCCGAGATCTGCGGGAACCCCAGACCAGTGAGAGGGGCGGTGGGAGCGGGCACGAGAACCTCCGAATTGGGCACGCCACCAGGAGTGATGCACCTGCGGCGGTGGAACCTGGAAAATCGAGGCCCGGGACGCGGGCCCGCACTAGCGAAAGCGTTGCGCCCCTGGATGCGCAAGTTACACGCCAGTGAGGGATTGAGGGATCGGGCGCGGCTGGCATCAATTCTGCGAGCGCGACGCTGACCCGGAAAGAGTAAACGGAAATGACTGGTAACCGCGATCAGGCGGTAGTAGTAGGCGGTGGAATCGTGGGGCTGGCGACCGCGCTGGCTCTGGCCGAGCGGGGCCGCCAGACGGTGGTGCTGGAGGCCGAGGATCGCCTGGCCGCCCACCAGTCCGGCCACAACAGCGGCGTCATCCACTCCGGACTCTACTACAAGCCCGGGTCACTCAAGGCGCGGACCTGCCGAGAAGGGCTCGAGGCCATCTACCGTTTCTGCCAGGAGGAGGGAATCCGGCACCGCCGTTGTGGGAAGCTGGTTGTGGCCACCAGGGAGGAGGAACTGCCCCGCCTGGGGCTGCTCGAGGAGCGCGGCCGGGCCAACGGTGTGACCCTCAGACGCCTGAGCATTGCCCAGCTCAAGGAGCACGAGCCGAAGGTGGCCGGTCTCGCGGGACTGTGGGTGGAAGACACCGGGATCGTCAACTACAGCGCCGTTACCGAGGCCATGGCTCGGCGCCTGATCCGGCTGGGCGGGGAGGTCCGGACTGGGCGGCGGGTAGTCGGGATCAAGCGCAACGGATGCGGCACGGTCGTGGAAACCACCCGAGGAGAAGTTCATGGCGCCCTCCTGGTCAACTGCGCCGGCCTGCAATGTGACCGGGTGGCGCGGATGGCGGGGGTGGAACCCACCGTTCGCATTGTACCGTTCCGCGGCGAGTATTTCACCCTCCGCCCAGAGCAAGCTCACCTAGTCCGGGGCCTGATCTATCCGGTCCCGGACCCCGCCCTGCCCTTCCTCGGCGTTCACTTCACCCGCGGTATCGATGGTGTCGTGGAGGCCGGGCCGAATGCCGTACTCGCCTTCCGCCGCGAAGGCTACCACTGGCGTGACGTTTCAATAAGGGACGTATTGGACTTGGCGGCGTTTCCCGGATTCTGGCGGATGGCCCGGGCCCAGTGGCGGAACGGGCTGGATGAGATGCGCCGCTCGCTGAGTCAGGCCCGGTTTCTTCGCTCCCTGCAGGCCCTCCTTCCCGAATTGACCGCAGGGGACATTGCTCCGGGTGGCAGTGGCGTCCGGGCCCAGGCGGTGGACCTGAAGGGACGCTTGGTGGATGATTTCGCCCTGGAATGCCTCCCGGGACAGGTTCACGTCCTGAATGCTCCCTCCCCCGCCGCCACTGCCTCGCTGGCGATTGGCAAGGAAATCGCAACTCGGCTGCTCCGGACGGCTTCCTGAGCCTGTGATCGCCTTTTAGGCCACAGGAGGGGCAAGCCGAGCACGTTCTGGGGGCTTCCTATGCCTGCCTCCAGCAACGCCCGTTGCATCCACACAACACGTTCGCCGTGGACGCCACTTCCACCGCCAGGGAGCGAGCCAATGAACTCCGTGTTCTTCGACGCACCATGCACCGATGACGAGCGCCGGACCGCATTGTATGCCGGTCAATTGTTTGCCTACTCGCCGGTGCCGAGCGCCCGGGCGCTGGTGGAGTTCGCAAACAGTCTGGTGGTGGAATGCTTTGGCGATCTCGACCCCAGGACCGCCCAGTACCACATGCCCGTAGAGCGCTACGCCAGCCTGCTGGCCGATCTCAAGCCCAGATTCATTCACCATCCGCAGTCCAAGGAACTGCTCCGGGCAATGCTGACCGAGCTGGGGTGCGACCCTGACAAGACCTACTTCGACGTGCCCCGCATGCGCACCTCGACCAGTGACGGATACCTGACGACCGGGATCGCCTACGCGTTCCATCCCCACCGTGACACCTGGTACTCGGCACCGATGTGTCAGATCAACTGGTGGCTGCCCATTTACGACATCGAACCGGACAACGGGATGGCGTTTCACCCGGCCTACTGGAGCCGACCGATCAAGAA
>DATBLR010000020.1:0-7820 GCA_036555275.1 Gemmatimonadales bacterium
GGCAAGTGGCTCGTCATCTCACCTCCGACGTCTACAAGGTAACCCAGCTCTTTCCTCGAACGGAGAGCTACGGCGTGACGTCGCAGCTTCAAGGGCGGCCGTCTCGAGGTCGGCGAACCTCGCTGAGGGATCTGGTTGTTACCGCGATCCCGCCATGAGCCACTTTCGGGAGATTGCACACGCCTCTACGAGCGAGTTCCAATGCCTCGTGATCCTCCTTGGAGACGTCGGATACGGCACCGACCAACGGCGGATGGCTACGCCGATAGCTAGCGGCTAAGGGCTCTGTCCCTCACCCTCCGAACCAGCTTCAACCCTGACCAAACCTGGTCGACCGCGCACACCTTCACATCCACCAGCCGGTTCGCCAACGCCAGTTCCCGCACCACCTTCTCCGAAACGTCGGTTTCCACTCCCGACGACTGCTTAGGCCACGAAATCCACGCCATGCCGGCGTCGTCGAGCGACGCGGCAATGGCGGGAAGCCGGCGAACCAGGTCGGATCGCCGGGTGACGAAGCAGTGGACGAAGCGAGCCGACCGGAAAAGGCGGGCAACGATGGCCACGCCTTCCGGGAGCGGCGTCACGACCTGCCGGTAGGGCCATGGCGCTCCGAGCACGACTGCACGTGTGCCGGGTGCGAGCCCGAGCTTGATGGGAAGGGGGGTGCCGGAATAACCGGCCGGCCTCATACCTGCCAACCATCCCTGAGCTGGACGATCCGTCCGCCATATCGCGCGTTCTCTTCCGAATGGGTCACCTGAATAATGGTGGTCCCCTCGCGGTTCAGCTGCCGGAACAGCTCCATGATCTCCCGCCCCTGGGTGGAATGCAGGTTCCCCGTGGGCTCATCGGCCAGGAGCAGCGGCGGCCGGGCGATGACCGCTCGCGCCACCGCCACCAGCTGCTGCTGGCCACCGGACAGCTGGGACGGATACAGATCCCTCTTTCCCACGATTCGAAACCGGTCCAGACTGTCGGCCACCAGGGCGGCCCGTTCCCCGGCCTTCGTGTTGCGATAGCTCAGCGGTACGTCGAGGTTTTCGGCGACGGTGAGGTCGTCCAGCAGGTGGTACTGCTGAAACACGAACCCCACACTCTGGCGGGCGAGCGCGTTCCGCTCCTTTGGCTTGAGTCGGTGTACCGCCTGCTCGGTAAGCCAGTACTCGCCCCGAAACTCCGCGTCGAGCATACCGAGAATCGCGAGCAGGGTCGACTTGCCAGCCCCAGACGGACCCATGATGGTGACGAACTCACCGGGCTCGACGCTTAGGGTGATGCGCCGAAGCACGAAGGTCGGCGCAGGCTTGGTATCAAACGACTTCTCGAGGTCGATCAGGCGGATCACGAAATCATTCCCTTTGACGTTCCTGCAGGCTGCAGAGGCAGCGCCGGAGGCACGAGGCCACTCGGTAAGGAGCCCGATAACCGGATCAACGTGAGTGACGCGGCAGTCTCCCGCCCACCATACGCGGAAAACCGAATGCCGGCGCGAAGCTATTCCGCCCGCAACGCGATCGTCCCAGGGTCAGCACCACCGTCACCGCGAATCCCGGCGCGTGGCGGAGTGAGCGGAGAGCGTATCGGAAGTCCTGCATGACTGTCATGATTGCTCCCGTCAGGACCGGATCGTCCTGCAGCCTATTCCTCCCTGAGGACCACTGCTGGATCAACACGGGCCGCGCGCTGCGCCGGCAGCCAGGTGGCCGCGAGCGTCACCAGCAGGAGCAGGAGCGGGATCAACAGGTAGGTGATCGGATCGATGGCACTCACGTTGAACAGCATGCTCTGCAGCACCCGGCTGGCGGCAATTGCCGCGACCAGCCCGATTCCGACACCGAGCAGCGCCAGCCGCATGCCCTGACCTACCACCAGTCGGAGCACGCTCGAGGCGCCAGCGCCAAGCGCCAGCCGCACCCCCAACTCCTTCGAGCGTTGCGTGACCGTGTAGGCCATCACGCCGTACAGCCCGAGTGCAGCGAGCAGGGCCGCAAGCCCTGCGAACAGCCCCAGCAGGATCATGGAGAACCGGCGCGGCCCCGTGGTTTCGCTGATGAGCGCCTGCATGCTGCTCACCCGGGCGATGGCCAGGTCGGCGTCAACCCGATGAACCGCCGCTCGCACCGGGCCCAGCACCGCTTCCGGGGGTCCTGCGGTCCGGAGCGCGAAGGACATCGAGCGGACTCCGACCTGGCGAAAGGGAAAGTACAGCTGCACCCGCCGTTGCCCGTCGAGTCCTTCGTGCATCGTGTGGCCGACCACCCCCACTACCTGGATCCACTGCACGGCGGAGTCCGTCGGATTGTTGAAGGTGATTCGCTTGCCGATGGGGTCCTCCCTCGGCCAGTAGCGCTGCATCATTTCCTCATCCACGATCACAACCTGGGGAGCGTTGGGACCGTCGCCGTCGCCGAACTGGCGGCCCTTGAGAAGCGGGACCGCGAGAGCCGGCAGAAAGCCCGGGGTCACGATCCGGATATCGCCCCAGGGCCCGGGCGCGTTCGCAGGTGGCTGGTAGCCTTCCACGTTGAAGCTGCTCGTGGACCAGTTGTTGGAGAACGGCAGCACCGAGGTGCCACCGGCTGCCCGGACCCCCGGAACAGCGGCGAGCTCCGGCGCCAGCCGCTCCCACAGCGCAATCCGTGTGGTATCCGACGGGTAGGTGGTCCTGGGCAGCGTCACGTTGAAGGTCAGCACTCGCTCCGGCTGAAAGCCCGGATCCACACCGATGAGCCGGCCAAAGCTGCGAAGCAGGAGGCCCGCGCCAACCAGCAGCATCAGAGCCAGGGAAACCGTCGCCACGACCAGACCTCGTCTCAGGGCCAGGCCGCCGCGATCTCCAGCTGCACCGCGACCGCCCTCCTTCAGCGTGTCGTGAACGCTGGTCCTGGCCACCCGGATCGCCGGGACGAGGCCGAAGATGAGGCCCGTCACCAGGGCCAGGAGAAGGGTGAATCCCAACACCCGGCTGTCGAGCCGCAGGTCTGACGCCGGCGGCAGGTTGTTTTCGTTAAGCGCCAGCAGCACAGGAACGCCCCACCCGGCGATGGCGAGACCCAGCGCGCCACCTGCCAGCGCCAACAGCATGCTCTCCGCGAGGAGCTGGCGCACCAGGGCCGCGGGAGACGCCCCGAGAGCGACCCGGACCGCCACCTCCCGGGCTCGCCCCACCGCCCTGGCGAGTTGCAGGTTGGCCACGTTGCCGCAGGCGATCAGCAGCACGCAGACTACGGCTCCGAGCAGCACCAGGAGGGCTGGCCGGATGCGGGCGGTGGCCTGATCGTCGAGCGTCTGGAGAACCAGTCCCCAGCCGGCTCCAAACTCGGACGGGTTGTCCGCCACGAGACGCTGTCCGTAGGCTGCCAACCGCGCCGTCGCATCCTCCACGGTGACCCCATCCGTGAGGCGGCCGATGAACGCGAGCCACTCGTTGGTCCACTGGCTGGGGTCGTTCTGCCCCGGTTGGAACACCAGCGGCACCCACAGCTCGGTCGAGCGATTCCAGAAGTCTCGGAAGGTCGGGGGCATGACTCCCACGATCTCGTAGGATTCGCCGTCGAGCTGGAGCCGCTGACCGATAACGGTCGGCTCGCCACCAAGCACCCGCTGCCAGAAGCCATGACCCACCACGACCACTTTGTCGTGTCCGGCCTCGGCCTCATCGGGCCGGAGCCCGCGGCCGATGGCGGCCGCGACACCCAGCATCGGGAAGTAGTCACCGGTCACCTGCGCCGCATTGATGCGCGCCGGCTCGCCCCGCCCGGTAAGGGTGGGCACCCAGCCGTCCTCTACCGCCGCCTGCTGGAAGACGTCCCGCTGCTCCCGGTAGGCGTAGAAACCGGCCACCGACACCGGCGCCTTCAGATCATTGAGGGAGGGATAGTGGTGCCAGACGGTGGCCAGGCGGTCCGGGCGGTGGTAGGGAAGCGGCCGGAGCAGCACGCCGTTGATGACGGAGAAGATGGCGGTGTTGGCCCCGATCCCGAGCCCGAGAATGAGCACGGCGACGGCGAGAAACCCGGGGTTCTTGCGGAGCGAGCGCACCGCGTATCGCAGATCGCTTGTCAGGCCGGACATGACTGCCCCCTGTTCCTGTATCATTCCGCGCTGATGCTCAGCATCAGGCCCACCAGCGTCGCACGCCGGGCACGGCGAGCGGCAGCACCGGGGTCACGGCGGGACCGGGCTGCTTCCGCCGACCCGGATCTCGAACCTGCAGTCCCGCCGGGCATCGCCGAGGTTCACGCGTTCGCCAGCTCCGCGACCTTGTCCTCGACGACCCGGCCGTCAAACAGGTGGATCGCGCGGTCGGCGTGCGCGGCGTAGCGCGGGTCGTGAGTCACCATGCAGATGGTGGCCCCGGCCCGATGCAGCTCCCGCAGCAACTCCATGACGGCCTCCCCGTTGGTCGAGTCGAGGTTACCGGTGGGCTCGTCCGCGAGCAGGATGAGGGGCTCTCCCGCCACCGCACGCGCGACGGCAACCCGCTGCTGCTGGCCTCCGGAAAGCTGCGACGGGAAGTGCTTCACCCGGTGCGCCATGCCGACCTTCTCCAGTGCGGCCAGCACCCGTTGCTTCCGGTCAGTCGGCCCCATGCCGCGGTACGTGAGCGGCAATTCCACATTTTCGTAGACCGTCAGGTCGCCGATGAGATTAAAGGCCTGGAAGATGAAGCCGATCTCGCGATTGCGAATCCGGGCACGATCCGACGGCGAGAGCCGGGCTACCGGCTTGCCGTCGAGCAGGTACTGACCCTCGGTGGGCGTGTCCAGCAGCCCCAGCAGGGAGAGCAGGGTAGTCTTGCCGCAGCCGGAAGGTCCCGCGATCGCGACGTACTCGCCGCGGCGGATCTCGAGGTGAATCTCGGAAAGGGCGTGGGTCTCCACCTCGTCGGTATAGAAGACCTTCTTGATGCCTTCCAGCCGAATCAGGGACTCGCCATTCGTGGTCATGTGGGCTCCAGCAGCGCTAAGGGCTAATCGTCAACGGCTCACGGCCGACGGCGGATACGGGCGGCTGATGGCCGACCGCTACTTCAAGCGCACCCGATCGACGGCATCCCATCGGGACATGTCCGACAGAATCACCACATCCCCGGGGGAGAGGCCACGCACTACTTCGATGGCATTCACCGAACTCCGACCCAGCTCCACCCGCACCCGCTCGGCCTCGTTGCTGCCTTTCACGAGACGGAAGAGCCCCACCGTGGCATTGGCCTGACCGTACGCCGGCCGTCCGACGTGGAGGACTCGCCCGAGGCGCTCGATCTCGATGGTGCCGTCCACGCTGAGGTCCGGCCGCGCCCCCTTGGGGAGGGCAGCGGTCAACGTCACGTCGACCGCCACTGTCCCGTTGGAGGAAGCGGGATCGATCCGCACTACCCGTCCCGGGATGATCCCGTTGCGGGTATCAATGGCGGCCGTCTGCCCGACGGCTACGTCCTTGGCCTGGGTTTCAGGAATCCTGAGCACCGCCTTGAGCCGCTCGGGCTGCACGACCTTCGCCAGCGTGGCGCCTGAGATGGCCCATTGTCCGACTTCGAGCGGCAGCTCTTGCAGCACTCCGTCGGCGCCGGCGCGAACCACCATGGCGTTCACCAGTCCCCGCTGGAAGTCCGCCACGGCCTTGAGCCGGCCCACCTGAGCTTCCTGGACCGCGAGTTGGGAGGAGATGTTCTCGGTGTAGATCTGCAGCCGCTGTTGCTCCACCTGCAGGCGCTCGGTCAGCTCCTCGGCACGGTCCTGGGAACGGGCATAGTCGGCACTGGAGATCAGGTCCTGCCCCGCCAGCGCGGAATCGGCCACCGCCTTGCGGATCGCCTCGCGATACTCCGAACGGACTGAAGCCACAACCCCGGCCTGGTTGAGTCGCTGAGTCTCGAGTTGAGTCTTGAGCGAAACCAGTTGCGCCTGGGCGTCGGTGAGTTGCCGCTCCGCCTGCAGCAGCTGGATCTGAACGTCCGGGTTGCTCAGCTCCAGCAGGACCGTTGCCGCCGAGACCCGCTCCCCCGGCTGGACCAGCTTCCGTTCAACCCGGCCCGGAGCGACAGCCGACACCCAGCGGATCTGCTCCGGCACCAGGTTCCCCGGCCCCCGGACCTCGCGAACCATCGGACCCAGGCGGACGGTATCGGTCCAGAGGGTGCCCTGCTCGACGGTCGGCGCGGCCGGTTTGAGCCTCGATAGCCCCAGCGTGAGCAGGACGACGAGCCCGAGGCCACCGCCTATATAGAAGAATCGGCGCCGGTCCGGCGTCTTCTCCCGGGGAATGTCCACCGAGACCCCTCCCGCCCGCGTTGGATGATTCCTTGATCAGTCAGGAATTGCGGCACGACGGCCCGGCTCAGACAAAGTAAGAACCGTGCCCACCGCGGACCTCGGAGTTCAATGGTCAAACGCGGGCGCGCCAAGCACTTGGAGAGAACCGTTTCAGGCGGGAAACATACTCGGTGCGCGGAGGTGGGATTCCCCGTCCCAGAAGCGGACAGCGCCCGCGGCGCGCACCGATGACCGGTCGCGCCATTCCCCGTAGAAGGACAAGCGGCGCCGTCCTCAGCGGATCGGCGCCGTCACCTCACCCGGTAATTCCAGGTTCGGCTCAGAACCACTCGCACGACCATTGAGTGGTCGGCATGTAGCTGCAATGGACCGGAAGCGGGCTCGCATAATTGAAGGTGAGCTTGTAGTTCATGCCCAGGCGGAGATACTCGAAGCGACTCCCATTGGACAACGTGGGGATTCCGGCCAGGAACTCCGGGACCAGATCCTCCAGGCTTCCCGGATAATAGCCTCGAGCCCCACGGTAATTCTCGATGGTTCGCAGGATCACGGTTGCGGCGCGCTTGCCGCCGTCCGCGGCCGGTCCCTTGCCGGGTGGAAGCGGCTTGAAGTGGTACCAGGCCGCGCCGGCGATGATGCCGACTATTAGCAGGAACTTCACGATTCGCCTCCGCTGACGCATTGGTTCGCTGGTTGGGCTAGCAAGTCGGGTGCCGGGTGAAGATTCCCGGGTCCGCCGGTTTGTGCCCTCCGTCACCAGCTGCCATCCTCAATTGCCACAGCACCTTATGCCGCTTCGTCCAGCCGGGACTCAATACCCCGTCCATCAGCTGCTCCGCAACGATCCATACTGCCACCCTTGCGGGCTGCACCGTGGCGGCTATTTCGGCTTGGTCTCGGCTGACTTCCCTTGCAGGGCTATCCGCCACGCCTGGGCCTCTCAACCGCGGTCAAGGCCATCGCTACATTCCCGGCATGTCCGATCTCTTCGCCGCGCGCTCCCAGATGGCGATGTCTCTTGGCTTCCACATCATTTTCGCGGTGGTGGGTATCGGAATGCCGCTGCTGATGCTGGTCGCAGAGCGCCGCTGGCTCTCGACCGGCGATCCCATCGACCGCGAACTGGCTCGGCGCTGGTCTCGGGGCACCGCGATCCTGTTCGCGGTCGGCGCCGTGTCGGGTACGGTGCTGAGCTTCGAGCTGGGATTGTTGTGGCCGGAGTTCATGCGGCTGGCAGGCCCCATCATCGGGATGCCGTTCTCGCTGGAAGGATTCGCCTTCTTCACCGAGGCGATATTTCTGGGAATCTATCTGTACGGATGGGACCGGATTCCTCCCAGGGCGCACCTCGCCGCTGGCGGACTGGTGGCGCTGTCGGGAATGATCTCGGGGATCTTCGTCGTCATCGCCAACGCGTGGATGAACACGCCAACGGGCTTTGACCTGGTGAACGGCCAGGTCACGGCCATCGACCCGCTGGCGGCAATGGCGAATCCGGCTGCCCTGCCGCAGACCATTCACATGACGCTCGCGGCCTATGCC